>CACDYZ010000005.1 GCA_902557145.1 uncultured Alphaproteobacteria bacterium
CAAAATCTAAGTGATATTTTCTGTTTAAAAATATCCCAGCTGAATTGGCAATACTAAGTGGCTTATTAAATATCCTTTTAAATTTCAAAAGGTTTTTTTAATTGATTGTTACACTCGTTTTTATTTAGGTCATCTGCAGACGAAAAATGTGACATAACAAATTTTATTCTTTTAAAGTCAATATTATTTATATTTTCTTCAAAATTTTTAATTTGAAATCCTAATCTATTCATTCCGGTATCAATATGTAATACGTAATTTAATTTTTTCGATGATGTTTCAATAATATCTAATTGTTCAGGGCTATTGATTATTGGTATTATTTTTTTACTTTCTATCTCTTTGACATCATTTTTTTTAATCATGCCTGACAGTAGATAAATATTAATATTTTTATGATTTTCCCTGAGTCTTAAAGCATCGTCTAATCTAGCTACATAGAAATCATTACAATTACTCGTTTTTAAAATCTTACAACATTCTAATAAGCCATGACCATAGCCATCACCCTTGATAACACTTATAACTTTGGATTTTTTTACATGTTTTTGAATTAGCTTGTAATTATAAGAGAGATTATCCTTGTTTATAAAAATAAATTTTTTGTTAATTTTACTGTCAATTTGGGACAAATTGTGTTTCATAATCTGAAAAAATATACTTCAACCTTTATGGCAATTACCTTATATTAGCCTCACTATTATAATAGATAAAGGAGGAATAAATGAAAAAATTTATTTCATTATTTTATGCACTAGTCTTATTTGCTGGCTTAACTACTGTAGCCAAAGCAGCAGATCCGATTAGAATTCCAGTTTTAAACTGGTCAAGTCAAATAGTTACAGCTCACGTTATGAAGCAAGCTTTTGAAGAGCTCGGTTATGATGTTGAACTAGTTCCTGCAGAGTCAGCAACTAGATACGAAGCTGTAAGAGTTGGAGAATTACACGTAGCTCATGAAACATGGCAATCAACAATGGCTAAACCAATGTATGAAGCTATGGATAAAGGTGGTCTAATTGATGCTGGTTCACATCCAGCACCGACACTTGAAGATATGGGTGTTCCACAGTGGGTTATAGATGAAAACCTATGTCCAGGACTTCCTAACTGGGAAGCTTTAAAATCTGATGAGTGTGTTGCAAACTTTGCTACTCCTGACTCAGAAGGAAAAGGTAGATGGCTAGAGGGCCCATATGAGTGGCACACAGACGTTATGCCTAATAGACTTAAAGGTCTTGGCCTTGATGACAAGTGGATGGTTAAATTTGCAGGTAGTGCTGATGCATTATGGGCAGAACTTGAAGCAGCAAAAAAAGAAGGAAGAGGAACAGTGATCTTTAACTGGACTCCAAACTTTACAGATGCTGAAGGTTTCGTGTTCATCGAATTCCCTCCATTTTTCCAAGGATGTAGATTAGAAGATGGTGGAACTCTTGAAACTACAGGTTGTGGATCTCCAGTTGGTTGGTTAAAGAAAGCAGCTCACATTAAGTTCCCAATCACTCACCCATCTGCTTACAAATTCTATACAAAGATGGAATTTACATCAGGTAACATTGGTGAAATGGCTAACTACGTAGATAATGGTGGCATGACTCACGCTGAGGCAGCTACAGCATATATTGCTAATAATAGAGATCAAATTGATCTCTTTATGAAGTAATATTTATTTTTTATAAACCCTCTCTAAGCTTTAGAGAGGGTTTATTTTTATAGAAAGAATTTTATTTTAATTAGGGTTATTATTTAATGTCTCCAACAATCAGTTGCTCCTCTGTATATAAAATATTTGGTGGCAACGCTCACAAACTCCTAGAAGAGAATGATGGCAGAGTAGATGCTGCTAAATTTCAAGAGTCAGGATGTATTGTGGGAGTAAATGATGCCTCATTTGATGTAAATAAAGGAGAAATGTTGGTTGTTATGGGTCTCTCTGGCTCTGGCAAATCAACCTTATTAAGATGTATCTCAAGATTAACTGAGGCAACTGCAGGAAAGATTTTAATTGACGGTGAAGACATATGTTTAATGAATAACAAACAGTTAATTGAACTTAGAAGAGAGAAAATGGGTATGGTTTTTCAAAATTTTGCTCTTTTACCTCATAAAACAGTTTTAGAAAATATTGCATTCCCACTTCAGGTAAAAGGAGTAACTACCGATAATAGTATTCAAAAAGCTTTAGAGATGGTTGAGCTTGTCGGCTTAAAGGGTAGAGAAAATTATTTTCCTAGGGAGCTATCAGGAGGTCAGCAGCAGAGGGTAGGTATTGCTCGATCTCTAGCTGTTGAGCCAGATATCTGGTTTTTAGATGAACCTTTCTCAGCATTAGACCCACTTATAAGAAAAGAGATGCAAGATGAATTTCTAAGACTCCAATCTGTTTTAAATAAAACTATTATGTTTGTTACACATGATTTTGATGAGGCCCTTAGGTTAGCTGACAGAATAGCAATTATGAAAGATGGAATTATTGAACAGTTAGATAAACCAGATAACATTGTCTTAAATCCCGCAACTGATTATGTCAAAAGATTTACAGAAGATGTTCCAAGAGAAAAAGTACTTAAGATTGAGTCTATCATGGATGGGGTAGACCCAAATGCCTCTAGTGACTTTGCAATTTCTAAAAGTGAAATTATTGAAACAGTTGCTGAGAAAATTTTAAACAGTAAAGAAATTATAAAGGTCACTGATGAAAATAATAATATAGTGGGCTCTATAAATCCTTCTAAGGTTATTAAAGTTTTATTTGGTGGATAAGACTTATTTAGAAACAATTAGAAACTCAAAACCAACTCAGTTTGGTATCCTCTTAGTTTTATTCTTTGCCTTATATCATTTAGTCCCTCACAATGATGGTAACTATCTTTGGAGATTACCTTCACTTCTTAAGGGCATTCCGCTTGCAATTAATAACGTTATTTTTTCTGCACTCTACGATTGGTTTCCTTTAAAGGTTTGGGACCCTATCTTTGAAATGTATGAGGAAAAAGCAGCCTTTCGAGAATTTACAAAAGCTGTATCTCAGGGTTTATTATTTTTAATAACATTTGTAAGGGAATTATTATTAGGAGGAGACAAAATTATTGACGTCTTTGTAAGCGATGCATGGCTTAAAGAAAACGAATGGCTATCTTGGCCAGCCTTACCCTGGACAGCGGGCGCTGTTGGGGCTTTTATTTTAGGTTATCAACTGAATGGTATTCGACTTGGCTTATTGGGAGGAATAGGCGCTTTATACATTGCCATATTTGGAAATTGGGTGCCTTCTATTCAAACACTTTCTTTTGTTTTGATTACCACTCCTATTTGTTTTGTTTTGGGTCTATCCTTTGGTATTTGGGGCTATCTAGATAAGAAAGTTGAAACAGCTCTTCAACCAGTCTTAAACGTAATGCAAACAATGCCACAATTTGCTTATTTGGTTCCTATCATAGCTCTTTTTGGATTGGGTGATCATGCAGGATCAATAGCAACTATAATCATCGCTACACCTCCTATGATAAGAAACACTATCTTAGGTTTGAAAAGAATTTCCCCGGAGGTGGTTGAGGCGGGATTAATGAGCGGCTGTACTAAATCTCAGTTACTATTTAAAGTTCTTATACCTACGGCTAGAAGGGATATTTTAAACGGAGTGAATACCGTGATCATGCAATGCTTAGCGATGGTTGTTATTGCATCATTTGTTGGAGCTAAAGGCTTAGGTTTGAATTTAAAAATTGCTTTAAATAGTTTAAAAATTGGAAAAGCTGCTGAAGCAGGATTATGCATAGTAATCATTGCAGTTATTTTAGATAGATTTACTAAAGCTTGGGCCAACAAGCCAGTAGATTATTTTGAAAACTTAACTCTATTTGAAAGACATAGATCCCTAGTAATTTTTGGTGCTGCCATACTTGTTTTTTCTATTATCGCTTTTATCGCTAATGGATATTTTGATAAAATAAATTATCTTTACATAATTCCCATTGAAAAAGGTTTGACGATTGCCCATTACATAGACTCAGGTGTTGACTGGGTATGGGATACTTTTTTTTATACCTTAAATACTTTTAATAAATTTTTACTAACTCAAGTTTTAGGCCCCATGAAAAAAGCTTATTTAGGTATGCCCGTTATATCTACTTTTACTTTAGCTATGGGAGCTGCTTATATAGTTGGTGGATTAAGAACTGGTTTAATAGTAGGGGGCATGTTGCTCTTCATAGCTCTATCTGAATATTGGGATCGTGCCTTAATTACAATGTACATGGCTACATTTGCAGTCTTAATGGCATCTTTAAATGGTATCGTATTAGGATCTATCTTTGGTAGATCTGAAAGAGGTTCGCAAATTCTTTTATCTGTTTGTGATTTCTTTGAAACATTTCCATCATTTGTTTATTTAATTCCTGTAATATTTTTATTTAATATCACTGATACATCAGTCTTAATTGCAGCTATTATCTATGCAACAGTGCCAGCAACCAGATATACAGTATGGGGTTTAAAAAGTGTTCCCCTTTCACTTCACGAAGCTGGAACTATGTCAGGCGTCTCACCTTTTCAAAGATGGACCAATATAGAAATACCTATTGCTTTTCCTACGGTAATGTTGGGCGTAAATCAAACGGTAGTTTTTTCATTACAAATGGTCATATTAGGAGCATTAATTGGAACTGAGGATTTAGGGCAAATTATTTTTGGAGCTCTATCAAGGACAAAAGATGGCGCAGGTGTTGCTCTTACACTTGGTATTTTTGTATCTCTTATCGCAATATCTGTTGATGTAATAGTAAGAAATTGGGCTGAGGATAGAAAAAAAGCACTAGGTTTAGATTAAAAATGATCACTCCAAGAATTACAAATCCCTATGAACCTGGATTACCTGCATTAGGAGATGATCTTGAAAATTATTTAGTTACAGGAGGGGGGTCAATAACACTAAAATTAGAGCCCGATGATAAAATTAAAATTATTAATCTAGAGGGTCAACAACAGGCTGAGTTAGTATGTTTTAGTTCAAAAAAATTATGTGACTTATCACCTCTTAGTTTAAAACATGAACACAAAGGAGAATTAACAAAAAAAATTTTAGTTAGTGACGATGAATCAGCTAAAATAGCAAGAACAAAATTAAAAAAACTTGGATATGAAGTAGAGTCAATTAATAAATCAATTTTAGTTTTCTCTAAAAACTCTTTAGCAAATTCTATTGAAGAATTTACCTCCAATGACTCTGTTGTATGTATAATTTCAGCCCCTGGTGAAAATGAAATCACTCATGGGAATTATCCCTCATCCGAACTTCGAGTAATTGTTCAAAGATCTAAGAAGCGTCAGGAAGGAGAGTTTCTATTACCTGATCCTCTAATGGATCCAGTAGAGGAAATATTTGTAAAGCGCTACACGGCTATGTCTTATGAGGTTCAAGAGGGTGATTATATTCAGATCATTGATGTCTATGGGAGACAGTGCTCAGACTTCATGGCTTTTGATGCAAAAAAACTTCAAAAGGGCCACGAGCTTGCAATTGATACTACTAATAGTCGGTATTTAATGGGAAGTGCTTATCCTTTGCCAGGTCTTCATTCAAAATACTACGATGAAAATCAATTCCCAATGATTGAAGTTTATCGAGATACGGTTGGACGCCATGACACTTTTGGAACAGCGTGTACTTCAAAATTTTATGATGATTTAGGATATTTTGGCCATCCAAATTGTTCTGATAATTTTAATTATGTATTAGATAAATTTACTCTTAGAAAAAGGTTAGGTTGGAATGCGATTAACCTTTTTTACAATACGGCAATTGATGCAAATAATGCTCTTATATTTGATGAACCTTGGTCCAGACCTGGTGATTATGTCTTGTTCAAGGCGCTGAAAAACCTTGTCTGTGTTTCATCAGCTTGCCCAGATGACGTTGATGCAGCTAATGGATGGAATCCTACTGATATTTTTGTTAGAGTCTACAGACCCAATAAGCCTTTTAGTAAAGGAGTTGCATATAGAATGAAAGCAGACTCAGAACCAAAATTAACCAAAGAGACTGGTTTTCACCCAAGAGTTTCTAATTTAACTGAAAATATAATTGAATATAAAGGTTTCTGGTTAGCCTCAAATTATAACAATCATGGTGCTCTTCAAGAATATGAGGCTTGCAGAGAAAGAGCCATTATCATGGATTTATCTGCACTCAGAAAGTTTGAAGTAAGTGGGCCAGATGCAGAAGAATTACTCCAAAGAACTTGTACAAGAAATATTAGGAAATTATCTGTAGGACAAGTTGTTTACACAGCGATGTGTTATGACCATGGCGGTATGTTGGATGATGGAACAGTTTTTAAGATGACAGATGATAATTTTAGATGGATTTGTGGAGATGAATATTGTGGAGAGTGGCTACGCTCAAAAGCTAAGGAATTTAATTTAAAAGTTTGGATTAAGTCTTCCACTGACAATCTTCATAATATCTCTGTTCAAGGTCCTAAAAGTAGAGAAATATTAAATAAAATAATTTGGACTCCTCCTCATCAGACCCCACTGAACGATTTAGAATGGTTTAGATTTACAATCGCAAGATTAAAAACTTTAGATGGTATACCTTTGATGGTTTCAAGAACTGGTTACACAGGTGAGCTTGGGTATGAAATTTTCTGTCATCCTAAGAAAGCGACAGAGGTTTGGGATGCAGTCATGGAGGCAGGAAAAGAATTTGATATAACTCCAATGGGCTTAGATGCTCTCGACTTGGTCAGAGTGGAAGCAGGGTTAATTTTTGCAAATTATGAATTCGATGACCAAACTGATCCCTTTGAAGCGGGAATAGGTTTTACTGTTCCCCTAAAATCAAAAGAGGATGATTTTATAGGTAAAGAATCTTTAATTGAAAGAAAAGCTAACCCACAAAGAAAATTAGTGGGATTGGAAATTGAAGGAAATGAAATCTGTGGCCACGGTGATTGTGTTCATCCCTCAAATGATGGAAGAGAGCAAATTGGTGTTATTACCAGTGGTATGAAGTCACCGGTTTTAAATAAAAATATAGCTTTGTGTCGAATGAACATTAAATATTGTGAGCTTGATACAGAAGTCGAAATCGGTAAGTTGGATGGACATCAAAAAAGAATAAAAGCTAAAGTTGTAAATTTTCCATTCTATGACCCGACTAAATCAAGAGTAAAATCTTAATTTTTAGTTTCATAAATAATGACTTCAGTTTTTTTAGATAAATCAGTATCTCTGCCTATAAGCATTAATAGATTTGATAAAGGACCATATTTTGATTTTTATCATCAAAAAGGCAACACCTATGGTGTTTATGCAGATCGTTATTTTCCAATTTCTGTTGGAAATAATGTTGAATCAGCTTACTGGAGCCTTAGAAGGAAAGCTGTTATGTATGACGTTCCTGAAAAACCAATCCAAATTGAAGGACCACAAGCTCCAGAGTATCTAGATAAAATCTTCAGTCGAAAAATATCCGATATGAAAGTAGGTCGAGGAAAGTATGCAATTGCGTGCTATGAGGACGGTGGAATATTTATTGATGGTGTTTTTTTTAGATTAGAAGAAAATAAATTTTGGTACGTCCAACCAGATGGCCATCTTCAAACATGGTTAAAAGCACACCAAGAAAACTATAATGTAAAAATTTCAGATCCAAATTCTAGAGTTATTCAAATTCAAGGGCCAATATCTAAAGATATAATCGTACAACTAACTAATGGTTCAATAGATGATAACTTCAAGTATTATCACTCAGGTTATTTTAAAATAGCAAATCAGAGTGTTTATATTTCAAGAACAGGATGGACTTCAGAGTTAGGCTTTGAAATCTATACTTTAGGATCAGATACAAATTACAAAAAAATTTGGGACACTATTAATGAAATTGGCAAACCAATGGGTATGATTTTTGATGGATTAGAGTCCATGGATATTAGAAGAATAGAAGCTGGAATACTAGACAACAATACAGACTTTGATCAATCTATGAACCCATACGATGCTGGTCTTGGTTCTTTAGTAGATTTGAGCAAAGATGATTTTATTGGCAAAAAAGCACTAGAAGCTTTTGAAAAAAAAAATGAGAAAAAACTATATGGAATAACTTCTGAAAAACCAATCGTTCATCGATCAAATGTATATCTAACTCAAACTCAAAAAGTTGGCTATTTAAGTGCTTGCACTTGGTCACCCACTTTAAATAAATTTGTTGGTTATGTAAGATTTGATCACGCTAATAATTGGAAAGAGCACGAGGTGAAGGTTGAAAATGTTAACGGTAATCTATTAGAGTGTGAAATAGTAGATTTACCTTTCTATGATAAAGAAAAATTAATTCCCAAGGGCTTAGACAAAAATATTCCCTAATCTTTATTTTTATCCTTTCTAAAGAAGGGAATTAAAAAAATAAAGCACGCAACGAAGAAAAATAAACTACCAAACATCGCCCAAAAACTTCCAATACTGGAAATAATAAATCCAACTGCAGATATTATAAACAAAATCCAACCAATAAAATTGAGGGTTTTATTGGACATTTGTCTAGTTATTTAGTCTTTAAGTATGTTTGCATAGAGTCGTCCATTGCCTCTAACCATGTGGTGTGGTGTGAAGGCCCAACTGTTCCAGTGACGGGTGAGGGAAAGGATTTATCTCTGTAAGTCAGAATATTTTCCTCCTTGTGATCCTCCCACTCATAAAAATTTTTACGAATTAACTCAAAATCAATCTTGGGATAGTCAATAGATGAGCAAAGATCAACGCAGTAATCTGTTTGAAAATCTATCATCTGATGGGCATCTTCTAATGCTTCCTCTTTACTAACCCAGTTTTTAATATCCTTTTCCATTTCATCATTGGAAGGAAGCGAAATTTTATTCATGATGATGTCTCTTACATACCAAGCTTGAGCGTCAAACATATTAAAAGTATGAAATTGGTCCTGCATACCTAAATAAAACAAATTTGGATTATCTTGCCAAGCAACCCCTTTGTAAAGTTTAGGAGGGTATAATCTATTATGAGTTTTTAATTTTAATTCTTCAGATAAAAAAGGAAAGTGATGAAGGTAACCAGTACACAAAATTAGAGCATCCATCTCTTGAACAGTCCCATCTTTAAATATTGCCTTATTGCCTTCAATCCTATCCATATAATGAACTTCCTTCATTCCCTCTGGCCAATGAAATCCCATAGGATTATTTCTATAACCAATAGTTACAGACTTAGCTCCATATTTATGACACTGTAAGGCAACATCCTCTGCAGAATAACTACTACCTAAAACTACAACGTTTTTATTTCGAAACTCTTCTGCATCTCTGAAATCATGTGAGTGCATAATCCTTCCAGGAAAAGAACTCATGCCTTTATATTCAGGTATATAAGGAACTGAAAAGTGACCTGTTGCTACAACAACGTTATCAAAACTTTCAGTACTAATCTTATCTTCAACCTTATCCTTGTAAGAAACATTAAATGAATCTCCATCACTGGTAACACTAGTGACAGTAGTATTAAACTTTACATTTTTTTTTAATTCTGATTTTTCTGCTCTACCAATTATATAATCTTTTAAAACTTCTCTAGGTGGGAAGGAGGGTATTGGCTTATTAAAATGCTCATCAAAAGAATAATCTGCAAACTCTAAGCACTCCTTTGGACCATTAGACCATAGATACCTGTACATACTATTAGGAATCGGATCACCAAACTCATCAGATCCTGTTCTCCAACTATAATTCCAAAGTCCACCCCAGTCAGACTGTTTATCAAATGCTACTACTTCCGGTATATCTTCACCTTTTTTTTTGGCTTGATATAAGGATCTAAGAAATGATAAACCACATGGACCGGTACCAATTAAAGCTACTTTTGTCATAATATTCTCCCCTGAATAGCCAATATATTAAATATAATAAATAAATTTCCAATCCATTTTTTAGTCATTAAGGTAACAGAATAAAGGATAAATAAAATATTGTTTCATATTATGGAACGTCATTATTGAAGCAATTAATTTATATATATATTTTCGAATAGGTAAATTTGAATCATGCAAAAATATTCTGTCTTCAGCTTAGTTAAAAATGCTTTCACTAACCACCAAGATTGGGAAGTAGCTTGGAAAGACCCCGAACCTAAAAAAGAGTATGATGTAATTATTATAGGTGGCGGTGGTCACGGTCTAGCAACTGCATACTATCTCGCAAAAGAGCACGGCATAACTAATGTTGCTATTTTAGAGAAAGGCTGGATAGGTGGAGGTAATGTTGGAAGAAATACAACGATCCTTCGATCGAATTACATGTTTGACTCGAATGCCCATTTTTATGAATTTGGAATGAAATTATGGGAAACACTTAGTCAAGAACTTAATTATAATGTCATGTATTCACCAAGAGGAATTATTAATCTAGCTCACTCTGATGCACAAATGAATGCTTATGCAAGAAGAGGGAATTCAATGAGGCTTAATGGTATTGATGCAATTCTACTTGGTAGGGATGAAATTAAACAAATGATCCCATTTGCAGATTTTTCTGAAACTTGTCGTTTTCCAATACATGGTGGACTGATGCAACCTCGAGGGGGAACAGCAAGACACGATGCTGTTGCTTGGGGTTATGCAAGACAAGCGGACTCAATGGGTGTTGATATAATTCAAAATTGTGAAGTCACAGGCTTTGATGTTAATAATGGAAAAATTGAAGGTGTTCAAACATCAAGAGGAAGTATTAAAACAAAAAAAGTTGGACTATGTGTTGCAGGTAGTACAACTCTTCTTGCTGACATGTTAAATATGAGATTACCAATCGAAGCTCATGTTTTACAAGCTTGTGTCTCTGAACCGGTAAAACCATTACTACATCAAGTTGTAACTTTTGGAGCAGGACACTTTTATTGTAGTCAGTCTGATAAAGGTGAAATGGTTATGGGCGGCGACCTAGACGGTTATAATAGTTATGCCCAAAGAGGTAATATGCCTATGATTCAGCATGTTCTCACAGGGGGATTAGCAGTATTCCCAAACTTTAGTAGACTGAAAATGCTTAGAACTTGGGGTGGAATTATGGATATGTCCATGGATGGCTCTCCTATAATAGATAAAACGCATATAGACGGTGTCTATCTAAATTGTGGCTGGTGCTACGGAGGGTTCAAAGCAACTCCTTGTTCAGGGTGGGTTTTTGCTCACACAATTGCTCAAGACAAGGTGCATGAATTAAATTCCGACTTTAATTTAGAACGTTTTCATACCGGTAAAATTATTGATGAAAAAGGTGTCGGCCCTAAGCCCTGGATCGGTTAATTAATGTTAGAAATAAAATGCCCCTATTGTGGCAAACGATCTCAAAATGAATTCTCTTATGGTGGTGACGCTACTGTCAAACGTCCTACGCTAGGGGAAGAAATCTCAACAGAAGATTGGGACAACTTTGTATATTTTAGAGACAACCCCAGAGGTAAACATACAGAACTATGGCATCATGTTTCAGGTTGTAGACAATGGTTCAAGGCTTCCAGAGACACTGCTACTCATGAAATCTTTGATACATGTAAAATGAACGAGGCTTTCAATGAGTAATGCCTATAGAACAAAAAATTCAACTGGCTTAATAAATAAAAATAAAAAAATTAATTTCTCTTTTAATGGCCACACTTATCATGGATACGAAGGAGACACTCTCGCATCTGCTTTAATATCAAATGGTATTCATTTAATTGGAAGAAGTTTTAAATATCACCGACCAAGAGGCTTTTTAGGAGTTGGAGTAGAAGAACCAAACGCAATGGTTCAACTACATGAAGGTAACAAGTCAGAACCCAATATTATGGCAACGGAAGTAGAACTTGTTGAAGGTCTTAAAGCAAAAAGTCAAAATTGTTGGCCGTCAGTTCAATTTGATATAGGCGAAGTTAATAATTTACTTAATCGTTTTTTCCCAGCAGGTTTTTATTACAAAACCTTCATGTGGCCAAAGAGCTTCTGGATGAAAATATATGAACCTTTTATAAGAAAAGCCGCAGGGATGGGAGTGGCTCCACTTCAACCTGATCCCGATAGATATGAACATAATTACGAACACTGTGATGTTCTTGTTGTTGGTTCTGGCCCCTCTGGTTTAGCCAGTGCATTAGCAGCTGCAAAAAACGGTGCTAGGGTTATTCTTGCTGAAGATAAAGCTAACTTCGGAGGATCACTTCTTACAGATGAAGTTACAATTGGAAATATGTCAGGTAAAGAATGGGCGAACGATACTGTAGCCCAATTAAAAAGTTTACCGAATGTAATAATGAAAAAAAGATCTCAGGTTTTTGGATATTATGATCATAATATGACTGTAATGATCGAAAGGGTCAGCGATCACCAAGAAAACCCATCAAAATATACCCCAAGACAAAGATTACATTATATTAGAGCAGGTGAGGTAATTGTATCGACGGGCTCTATAGAAAGACCAATTTCTTTTGGTAATAATGACAGACCAGGGATTTTGTTAGCATCTGCGGCTAAGGAATATATGAAAGTTTACGAAACGTTGGTTGGTAAAAAACCTATTATTTTTACGAACAATGATACTGCTTATTCAACTGCCCTAGAATTTTTAAAAAACGACATTGTCCCAGTAATTTTAGATACTAGAAATAATTCCAACGGCGAGTTGGTTAAGGAAGTTAAACAAAAAGGGGTCAATATTAGATTTAATTCTGGTATTGCTGACACAAAAGGTCATTTAAAAATTAAATCTGCAGTCATTGGTGAATTAGATAAAGACAAAGAAAACTTCACTAGCTTGGAGAGTATAGACTGTGATTGCATTTGTATGTCTGGTGGTTGGACTCCAACAGTTCATTTATCATCTCAAGCTGGCAATAAATTAAAATTTAATGAAGAAATAGATGCTTTTGTTCCTGACAAAAAAAGACAAAGAGAAAGTGCAGTGGGAGCAGCTAATGGATCATTTACACTAAACCAATCTTTAGCTGAAGGTTTTCAAGTTGGATTTGATCTATCAAATAAGTTTACAGATAATAATATTGAAACTAACACACCAAATTCAAAAGAACCAAAATACGAAAAACATGAAAGATTATGGTGTATGCCTTTACCACAGGGTAAAAAACCAAAACGTTTCATCGATTTTCAAAATGATGTTGCTGTGTCCGATGTTGAATTAGCTATCAGAGAGGGCTTTAGATCTATTGAACACGTCAAAAGATATACAACTTTAGGAATGGCTGGAGATCAAGGTAAAACCAGTAATCTAAACGGTCTTCAGTATGTCTCAAATATTGAAAAGAAAATTGTCCCTGAGGTTGGTCATACAACATTTCGACCACCTTATACTCCTGTAACTATTGGAGCAATTGTAGGTAGAGAAGTTGGCAACCATTACTTACCGACTAGGAAATCTCCAATTCATAATTGGCATGAAGAAAATAATGCTGTTTTTGTTGCAGCAGGGTTATGGCAAAGACCTAGATATTATCCTAAAGAGTCAGAGAACATGAATGATGCAGTTAATAGGGAAGCTGCAAACGTAAGAAAAAATGTTGGAATATGTGATGTAACAACGCTTGGAAAAATAGATATTAAAGGCCCAGATGCTCCTGAGTTTTTAAACAGAGTTTACACAAATGCTTGGTTAAAATTACCTGTAGGTAAAGCTAGATACGGTGTGATGCTTAGAGAAGATGGCATGGTTTTTGATGATGGGACTACTTCAAGACTATCAGAAAATCATTTTCATATGACGACTACCACAGCACAAGCAGCGAATGTTCTCTCTCACTTAGAATATTATCTCCAAGTGGTCTGGCCGGAATTAGATGTTAATGTTTTATCAACAACTGAGCAGTGGTCAGGTATTGCTGTTGCGGGACCAAAGTCCAGAGAACTTTTATCAAAATTATTTCCCAATATAGATTTATCTAATGAAGGATTGCCGTTTATGGGATTAGTTGACACCAACATTGATGGTATTTTTGCTAGAATTTATCGAATATCTTTCTCCGGAGAGTTAGCTTATGAAGTAAACGTTGAGTCTAATTTTGGTCTTCATATGTGGAAGAAGATTATGGATGAGGGTAAAGCTTTTAATATAGAGCCTTATGGTACAGAAGCATTGTCCACACTTAGAATTGAAATGGGTCACGTTGCTGGTGCTGAGTTAGATGGAAGAGCAGTTCCTTTTGACGTGGGTTTAAATGGAATGGTAAGTAAGAAAAAAGATTTCATTGGTAAAAGATCTCTATCTAAAGAAGCGTTCACATCAGAAGACAGACAAACTATTGTTGGATTAGTTCCACTTGATAAAAGAACTAAAATTCCTGAAGGTTCTCATATTGTTGAGAATGATAAAGTAGCATCTCCTGTACCAAAACTAGGTCATGTATCTTCATCTTGTTGGAGTGTGGAATATAATAACCCATTTTCTATAGCAATAATAAAAGATGGAAAAAATAAAATAGGAAAAAATCTTTTTGCTGTATCCCCTTTAAAAGATATTTCAATTCCAGTTGAGGTTGTTTCTTCTCATTACGTTGATCCAGATGGCGAGAGAGTTAGATCTTAATATGCTTGTTATGGAGAATATTTCACCACTTCACTTTGATCATAAACTTGGTTTTTATGGGGACTATGAAAATAAAGAGGACATACTTAAATTAACTGAAGTAAAAGAATTATCTATTTTTCAAATTGCTAAATTTAAAAAAAGTAGCGTTGATATAAATCAAATAACTTTTAATAATTTAAAATTACCAACTAAAAGTCTAACAGTTACTTCAGATAATATTGTTAGGATTTTATGGGTAGGTCCTGATACATGGTTGATTATATCTAAAGATAAAAAACTCATTGAGGATATTCATAGTATTTTTAATGAAAATGATTTTGCTGTTACTGACATCTCTCAATCAAGAGCAGTCATTGAAATCAGTGGCTCAAAGTCAAAGGACGTATTAAAAAAAGGTTCACCGTTAAACTTTAACGACGATATGTTTAAACCGAATAATTGTGCTAACACAACTTATAATGGAATTAATATTATTATTGATTTTATTAGTGAAGAACCAGACTGCTTTAATCTTTTTGCCCTCAGAAGTTTTGGAGGCTCTTTTTATCATAGTATAACTGACTCATGTTTAGAGTATGGTTATGAAGCCATATAACAAAGATGTGTGGAATAGTCGGTCTTTACCTAAAGAATAAAAAATACAATAAAGATCTTGGTAAATTTTTAACCGGAATGATGAATAATATGTCTACTCGAGGACCTGACAGCGCAGGTTTTGCAATCTATTCAACTGAAAGAAAAAAGAAATACAAATATTCTATTTGCTATAACAAAAACAATATCAAAGAAATTAAAAAAAAACTTAGTAAAGAAATTAAAGATGCAAAAATAAAAATAATATCTGATCATTTTGTCTTAGAGACATCATTAAAACCTGTAAAAGTAATAAGTATTATCAAGGGTTATAATAATTTAAATTTAGTTGGCTATGGAAGTTCAATAGAAATATTTAAACAGGTTGGAAATCCAAGAGATGTTGTAAATAATTTTTCACTTAAAAATTTTTCTGGTACTCATGCTATTGGGCATACAAGAATGGCTACAGAAAGTGCAATTACAACAGATGGATCACATCCTTATTCAACAGGAGAGGATGAGTGCCTAGTTCACAACGGCTCACTGTCAAATCATAACAATTTAAGAAGAACACTAAAAAAAAAGGGAATAGAAATTAAATCTCAAAACGACACAGAGGTAGCTGCTGGTTACATTTCAAATGGTTTATCAAATAAGAAATCTTTAAAAGAGACATTAATTGATGGATTAAAAGACTTAGATGGTTTTTATACTTTTATTTCTGGTACCAAAAATGGTTTAGCAATAGTAAGAGATGAAATTGCTTGTAAGCCTGCTGTTGTGGCAGAAACAAAGGATTACGTTGCTATAGCTTCAGAGTTTCAAGCAATGGCTCATTTACCTAATGTTAACAAAGCAAAAATTTTTGAACCTGAACCTGGTTTAGTATACAGCTGGGGAAAATGATTAAATTAAATCTTAAAAAAGACTCTTTGAGAAAAGTTAACGAGTTACTTCAAAATCTTGACCAAAAATCAAATGATAGAAGTTTCAAAATAATCAATCCAGATGGTAATCATGCTATTTGTGCGGGTTTAAAAGATGAAATGGATGTAACCATTGAAGGTCATGTTGGTTATTACTGTGCAGGGATGAACATGAAAGCCGATGTGACAGTTAATGGTAATGTAGGAACAGGCGTAGCTGAGAATATGATGTCAGGATCTGTTCACGTAAAAGGTAATGCTTCTCAGTCGGCTGGTGCTACTGCCCATGGTGGAACATTAATTGTTGATGGAGATACAAGTTCTCGTTGTGGAATTTCTATGAAGGGTATAGATATTATTGTAAAAGGCTCAGTTGGTCATATGTCTGCATTTATGGCACAGTCAGGGAACTTAGTAATTTGTGGAGATGCTGGTGATGCGTTAGGAGATAGTATTTATGAAGCAAAAATTTTTATTAAAGGTGAACCTAAATCCTTAGGAGCTGATTGTGAAAAAAAAAATATGAATAAAAAAGATCAAGACCTTCTAAAATCTCTTTTGAAAAAAGCAAGTATTGATGAAAATCAATTAACACATTTTAAAATGTATGGCTCAGCAAGAAAGCTTTATAATTTTAATATAGATAATGTATCGGAGTATTAATGTCTGAAAAATTTAAAACCGTTCCCAGAAAATCATGGACCTTTGATGATTACACGAACTCAGAAATAAGAAGAGCAGCAGAAACTGGAATTTATGACATACGAGGAGGTGGTTCCAAAAAAAGACTACCTCATTTTGATGATTTATTATTTTTAGGAGCGTCTATGTCTAGATACCCACTCGAGGGTTATAGAGAGAAATGTTCAACAAACGTTACTCTAGGGACTAGACATGCAAAAAAACCATTAGAGCTTGATATACCTATAACGATCGCAGGTATGAGCTTTGGAGCTTTATCTGGTCCTGCAAAAGAAGCACTTGGTAGAGGCGCTAGTATTTCAGGTACCTCAACTACGACAGGTGATGGGGGGATGACCCCAGAAGAAAGAGGACAATCTAAACATTTAGTCTACCAATTACTTCCATCAAGATATGGAATGAACCCAGAAGATTTAAGAAAAGCAGATGCTATAGAGGTAGTGATTGGACAAGGTGCAAAACCTGGTGGTGGAGGAATGTTACTTGGTCAAAAAATTAGTGATCGGGTTGCTGAAATGCGTACCCTTCCAAAGGGAATTGATCAAAGATCCGCATGCCGTCACCCAGATTGGACAGGCCCTGATGATTTAGAAATTAAAATTCTTGAGATAAGAGAAATTACTGGTTGGAAGGTTCCTATTTTTGTTAAACTTGCAGGAGCTAGACCATACTATGATACAGCTCTTGCTGTAAAAGCTGGAGCAGATGTTGTTGTTCTAGATGGAATGCAGGGTGGAACTGCTGCAACACAAGAAGTTTTCATTGAAAATGTTGGTCAACCCACTTTAGCATGTATTAGGCCTGCTGTTGATGCACTTTTAGATTTAGATATGCATAGAAAAGTTCAGTTAATAGTATCAGGTGGCATTAGAAATGGCGCAGATGTTGCGAAGGCTATGGCCCTAGGCGCTGATGCTGTTTCAATTGGTTCATCTGCTTTAATAGCACTTGGAGATAATGATCCAAAATGGGAGAGTGACTACAAAAAATTAGGTACAACTGCTGGTGCTTATGATGACTGGCACGAAGGAAAAGACCCTTCTGGAATTAATACCCAAGATCCTAAATTAATGAAAAGATTAGACCCTGTTAAAGCGGGTAAACGTCTATCAAATTATTTGAAGGTAATGACACTAGAAGCCCAAACAATTGCAAGAGCTTGTGGTAAAAACAGCTTACATAATTTAGAACCAGAAGACTTGTGTGCTCTAACTGTTGAGGCTGCCGCAATGGCTAGAGTGCCATTAGCTGGTACCGGATGGATCCCGGGATCAAAGTTTTAAATAATTTACTTATTTCTAAAAATGCACAATATGCAGATTTTATATACATAGCCATAGAAAAAATAACTACCAAATAGAAAAAATTATGTTGTGATAATATAACAGTACTGTTATTTTATTGTTTCATAATTTGAAACAAGGAGAAACCTTAAATGGGGCAGGATTTAAAGTACATAAATAAATCTTTAGAAAAATCATTTAAAATTTTAGAGATACTCTCTAAATCAATTTTTCCTCTTAAAGCTTCTAATATCTCTCGCAAGGCGACTCTTTCAAGAACGACAACTTTTAGATTACTATCTGTTCTCAGTGATCTTGGGTATATTCATAAAAATTTAAGTTCGAATACTTATACAATGGGACACAAAGCATTTCAATTTGGTGAAACTTCTGATTATCTCCAGTCTATTTCAGAAACATCAAGAGAGATTTTAAAAGATATATCGAGTCAAACAAATTTGATTACATACTTAGCCATGTTAGAGGGATCTCAAATTGTTCACTCTGATAAAATTTCAAATAATACTGATGACGCAACGATAAGAACTTTTAGAATGAGGCTAGACGCACATTGTTGTGCTCTAGGAAAAGTAATGCTTGCTTATAGACCTGAAAATGAGATTTCAACAATCTATAGAAGTTATAATTTTTACCCTCATACAAATAATACAATAATCAACTTAAATGATTTAAGAAAACAACTAACAAAGATTAGAGGTAGTGGTTACGCCTTAAATCATGGTGAGGCTTTTGAAAATTCTTATGGTATTGGTGTAGCAATTTTAGATAAAGATAAAAGATCCTTTGCTGGAATCGCTTTATCTGGAAGCAAAAATATTCTTAATCCAAAGACAATGGATAATTACATTAATTTGTTGCAAGACGCTTCTATTAAAATTTCTAGATTAATTGTTGATAATTAAGCCTTTTCTGATGAAATTTTGTTTCATAATTTGAAACAAAATGTGTTTTTTTTGGTATCTAAATCCAAAATAAAACTAATCTTGGAGGATTAAATTAAAATGAGTCTACCGTCTAAATGTGAATATTTAATAATCGGTGCTGGAATACATGGCTTAAGTACAGCTTGGCATTTATGTAAAAAGTTATCTAGTAAAGGACAATTAAAAGAAAATTCAGTAGTTGTTATTGAAAAAACAAAGGTTGCAAATGGCGCGAGTGGTGTGGCATGTGGAATTGTAAGAAATAACTACTATCAACCTGCAATGAGAAGTTTAATGGCTCACTCTGTAGATGTATGGAATGAAAATGCTGAGGCATTAACATATAAACCAGTTGGTTACATGCAAATCAATTCACAATTAATGCATGAAGGCATGTCAGAAGTTTACCATCAACAAAAAGAAATTGGCTTTGACTCAGAATTTATTGAAGGAGCCAGTGACTGCGAAAAGTACATGAAAGACATGCTTCCAGATTGGCAAGCTCAAGGAATAACTTCTGTCTTACATGAAAAAAAGACTGGCTACGGAGCCAACAGGGGAGCGATTGAAGGATTTCATAAATTAGCCATTTCATCTGGTGCAAAAGTAATTGAGGGTGTTGAAGCAAATAATCTAATCTCCTCAAACGGTAGTGGTGCCGTAACAGCAGTAGAAACATCTGAGGGAACAATTGAGTGCACACAACTAGTTGTAGCTGCTGGTCCTTGGGTTAGAAAGTTTTGGGAAATTTTAGAGTTACCAAACTCTGTAAAAATTAAAAAACCTGACGGGTCTTTCACTGATGAAATACCTATGTGGTCATACATGGCTCTTGAAGAAGGTGAGCTTGAAGTTGATCCACGAAGTTATAAAACAGCAAAGGGAACTGAGTACCCTGTAATTCATGTTGATACTGAGTCAACGCTTGTCTCAAACAAAACAGGTGATGTAATTCATGAAAATGTAATGTGGGGTTTTTATTATAAACCAGATGTATACAGAAATGGTATTCAGGGAGGTTCATCTCCATATGATGTAACCAAACCTGCAAATGATATTAAACTTGATCCTTATGGACATGACTCTCTTGAATTTCAACCAAGAGCATCTTTTGAGGATAAATGGACTTCTGCTCTGGCTTTTTGTCAGAAGCAATTTGATGGATGTCACAGTAAATATAAAAGGCAAAATGCCGGCGGTATTGGATGTGTGACTCCTGATCGTTTTCCTGTATTCGACCAATATAGAGAAAACGTGTATATTATAGCAGACGCAAACCACGGATATAAAATGGCTGGTGTTGGTGATTTAGTATCCGATGAATTGCTTGGAGGAAAGTCTGAAATTCTAGAACCTTTCAGATTTTCACGTTATGAAGAAGGGAAATTACATCCGGTTTCAAAGAGCCCATTCCCTTGGAGCTGATGTAGAGGAGGAATAAAATGACGGCATTAGAAACTTACGTTGCGGAAAAAGAAAGAAACGAAAACGTAAAAAAAGTAAGAAAAAAGATCGATGAACTTGGTATTGAATATATTTATTATCAATTTATTTCAGTTACAGGTAGAATAGTCGGTAAAGGTTACCCCGCTGATCACTGGGAAACAGTTGCACAAAAAGGCTTCCAGTTAGTTTATGGATCAACCGCTAACTTATTTACAAATAGAAATGGTGATTACATTGGTTATGGACCAGAGGCCCACGAATTAGTCGGTATTCCAGATCCTGAAACCTTTGTTCAACTTCCTTGGGATAAAAGAATAGCTAGAGTTTTCTGTACTTGCTTCAGAAATAGAGAAGAAGTCGAAGACCCAGGTGGTTTTTTAACATCAGATTGTAGAGGAAATCTTAAAAGGCAGCATAAAGAATTTAAAGAAAAACATGGCTTAGAATTAAGAGCAGGTACTGAACCAGAAATGATGTGGTTAACCAAGAACGAAGATGGTACGCCTACAGGCTCTGGTTTCTCAAAACCTTATTGTTACCACATTGATCAGTTTGAATCTTTAAGACCTGTTTATATGAAGGTTATTGAGTACTCTAGATTTATGGGTCTTGATATTATTCAAGGTGACCATGAAGATGCTCCAGGTCAGTTAGAGTTAAACTTCAATTACGACGATGTATTAAGAAACGCTGATAGATTATCAACCTACAGACAGATTTGCGCTCAAGTTGCTAGAGAATTTAATTTAATAGCATGCTTCTTGTCAAAGCCATTTGTTGGCGTCTCAGCTTCTGGTTGTCACACTAATATTTCTCTTTGGAAAGATGGAGAGGATCAACTCATTCCTTGTGGAAATGATACTAAAGCACTTCCAGGAATGAACCAAGTCTACCATCACAGAAGAGGTGGAGAAAACGTATTCATGCCAGATACTGATGACAGAAAAATCCCAGGTAAGGTTGGTCTTAACGCAATTGGCGGTGTTATGGAACATCTTCCTGCTCTGACTGCTCTTGGTTCTTCAACAGTGAATTCATATAGAAGACTTTGGGATGCTGGTTTTTGGGCTCCTGTTTACGCTGACTGGGGTTACCAAAATAGAACTTGTGGCCTTAGAGTTTCTGCACCTGGAAGATTTGAGTACCGATCAGTTGACTCAGCTCACAACCCTTACTTAATGGGTTCTGGTTTATTAGCTGCCTTTGGTCATGGTATCGATGAGAAAATGGATCCAGGAAAACCAGAACAGCAAAATATGTATGAAGCAAATGCAGGAAAAGAAAAACTACCAATGACTCTTGGAGAGGCACTTGACAAATTAGATAAAGACAAACTAATCCAAGATGCACTACCGGGCGACATGTTAAGAGTATTCACTGAATATAAAAGAGATGAATGGGAAGAATTCCTAGCAACTCCAACTCAGTGGGACCTTGATAAATATTTGGATTGCCTACCATAAAGTAAAATATAAGGAGAAAAGTATGTGTGGAATAGCTGGAGTAATTAATAAAAAGAAAACAGTAAACGTTGGAGAGCAAATGGGCCTAATGTTACAAGGACTTAAACATAGAGGACCTGACTCAACTGGTTATGCTATGTATGGAACACCACTTAAAAAAGGTTTTGTTATGAGATTTAAAATATCTGAAAATGAAGCTGAAAAAGTTAATGCTAACGTTGACTCACCCGTTGATTTAAAAAATAGAAAAAACGCTGTCGATGCTATTTTAAAAAAACATGGTGCAAAAGTAACAAAGCAAAGCTCCAGCACCCCATACGCTTTTCGATATATATTTGATTTTAAAGGTGATCTCACAGATTTAGCAACAGAAATTGAGACAGTCGAAAAAACAGAGATATTATCAATTGGTAAAGGTCTTGAACTTATAAAAGACCTAGGGGATGCCACAACTGTTTCAGACCAGTACGGTCTAAATAAATTTATGGGTACCCATGGCATTGGTCATACAAGGATGGCCACAGAGTCTGATGTTGACATAAAATCTGCTCACCCTTACTGGGCTTTTCCATTTGAAGATGTGTCAGTTGTTCATAACGGCCAATTGACAAATTATTGGGGTAACAGAAGAGTACTTGAAAGAAAAGGTTATAGGTTTAATTCAAACTGTGACTCTGAGATAATTGCAGTTTATATAGCTGACAAAATGGCCAATGGTATTGAACTTGAAAAAGCGATGCATGACAGTTTAGACGAACTAGATGGAGTCTTTACATACGTTGTAGCTACGAAAGATCAACTTGGAATGGCCAAAGATCACATGGCTGCAAAGCCAATGGTAATCTATGAAAGCAAAGATATCGTAGCATGTGCATCAGAGGAAGTTGCTATTAGGAATATCTTTCCTCATGAAATTAAAACTTATGACCCTTATGAAGCGGAGGTGAAAGTATGGCAGGCTTAACAAAAAAAACATCTGCTTTTGATGATGAAAATTTATCAGGTAGATCCCAAAAACTCTTTTTTGAGGTAACCGAAGAGGAGAATTATACCTATTACGGAAACCACGAGGTTGATTTTAATAAGAGAACTTCTATTGACTGTGAAGGGATTAACGCACACGAATTAAATCAAAAAATTAGAGACTCAATTCGAAAAGGATATGGATCTATAGTAATTAAAAATCCAGGAGCTAAACACTCTCTAGGAGTAGGGATACTAAATAAGCTTAACTTAATTTTTGAAGGAAGCTTAGGCTACTTCGGTATTGGATGCATTGATGGCCCAACTGTTAGAGTTAACGGAAGAGTTGGATGGTCTTGTGCAGAAAATATGATGTCAGGAAAAGTTGTTGTTGAAAATAACGCTGGATCTTGTTTTGGAGCCGCTTTAAGAGGCGGAGACTTAATTGTTAAAGGTGACGCTGGCGCAAGAACTGGAATTGATATGAAAGGCGGCACCATTTTAATTGGTGGTAATGCCGGTGCTTACACTGGATTTATGATGCAAAGAGGTAGAATTATTGTTTGTGGTAATGTAAATGCAAACATGGGTGACTCTATGTACGATGGTATCATTTTTGTTGGAGGAGAACCTCATTCCTTAGGAACTGACTGTGTTCCTGGAGAAATGAATGAACATGAGGTTAGATGGCTAGAACAAAAAATCAAAAACGCTGAGATTGATTGTAAGGTTCCAGCATCTAAATTTAAAAAATACGTTGCAGGTAGAATGCTTTGGAATTATGACAATCTAGAGCCAGCAGAAAAGAAAGGAATATTAGGCTAATGGCAAAACGTAATACACAATTATTAGGACAAAACTCAATCTTTACCCCAGAGGTAATGGATGATATTCATATCAAATCACAACTAGGTCGTTATCGTATGCGTGGCATGGCCTTAATGAAAAAAATACCTCACTGGGATGATTTAGTATTTTTACCTGGAACATTAACACGATTTGTTATCGAAGGTTACAGAGAGAAATGTTTAACCGAGACTATCATAGGCCCTAGAGCAAAAAATCCTATTAAACTTGATATTCCTGTTTACATAACGAGTATGAGTTTTGGTGCTCTTTCTTATGAAGCAAAAACTGCCTTAGCTAGAGGATCATCAATGGCAGGAAGTGCTACATGTTCTGGAGAAGGTGGAATGATACCTGATGAAAGAAGATATTCTCACAAATGGTACTACCAATGTATTCAATCAAGATACGGTTTTAATCCGCATCATGCTCAACTTGCCGACGCTATAGAGGTTTTCATAGGACAAGGTCAAAAAGTTGGAATGGGTGGTCACTTAATGGGCCAAAAAGTTACTGACCAAGTTGCTGAAATGAGATCCTTGCCCGCTGGTATTGATCAAAGATCTCCCGCCAGACACCCAGACTGGATGGGTCCAGATGACTTAGCTCTTAAAGTACAAGAATTAAGGGAGTTAACTGACAATCAAGTTCCAATTCAGTTGAAGTTAGGTGCTTCAAGGGTTTATGACGATGTTAGAATGGCAGCAAAATGTGATCCTGACTCTATATTTTTAGACTCTATGGAAGGTTCTACAGCTGCTGGTCCGCATATTGCAGCAGCAAATACAGGTATTCCAGGTATCGGTGCTATTCGAGAAGCAAGAAGAGCTCTAGACGACGTGGGTAAAACTGGCGAAATTTCATTAGTCTTTGCTGGTGGTATCAGAGATGGTGCTGACATGGCAAAAGCTTTAGCTTTAGGAGCTGATGCTATCGCTATCGGAACAGCTGGTTTAGTTGCCTTGAACTGTAATAAAGATATTCCTGAAGCCGATTATGAAAAAGAAATGGGTGTTGAAGCAGGTTACTGCTATCACTGTCATACTGGTAGGTGTCCTGTCGGTGTAGCTACACAAGATCCTGTTCTTAGAAGTAGATTGGATCCAACTGAAGCGGCGGAGAGAGTTTATAATTTATTAAGCACAATGACTCTTGAGTGTCAAATGTTAGCAAGAGCATGTGGTAAGACAAATATCCACTCTCTTGAACCAGAAGACTTAGCAGCATTAACAATGGAGTCATCAGCAATGGCTAAAGTACCTTTAGCTGGAACAGATCTGACTGTGGGTGTCGATAACTACCACTCAATCTAGGAGACAAAAATGGTTAAAAAGAAAACATCAACAGCAAAATCAAAAAAAACTGCTAAAAAATCTTCTAAACCGAAAGGTTACCAAGTTGTAGGTGGAGCTAAGTTAAAAGATAAAGAAATAAAAACATCAAGAGAAAAAATGATCGGTCAACATATCGGTTATCGTTATGATGTAAACTTAATTCCAGATTACAAACACCTAACTCCTTTCTTAAAACAATATATTGAGATTATGGGATGGGATGATTTAAACTGGTTAGAAGATATTCATATGGGATTTGAGGGAGACACACCCGCTGTATTTGACAGAAACGCAAATGCTTGGATCACTCTTCCTAAAAAAATTAAACTTCCAAAAAACCAACAAGACAGAGATATGTTGGCAAGAGAGCTACTTATTAAATTTCAAATGTCACCCAATCATCCATTGGTTCAATTAAAAAGAACCTATGCTAAAGGTGAAAACTTTAAGTTAGTCGAATAAGTTTTATTAAATTAGGGGGCTTTAGTCCCCCTAAAGCTAAAATATTTAATCTTTAATCCTAATTAGCTTTGACTTTTTCCAGTTTGGAATAAATTTTATAACATCGATGTCATTCCCCAATCCTGGATTAAAATTTTTATTATGCCAGAAAATATTTTCCCAATGTTCTTCATTTTTATCGAGAATAAAGGGAGAGCATAATAATCTATAATTCGTCGATAAGTGAATAAAATCAAGGATACACGACCCTTCTTTAACTACTTTTTTGGAAATACTTGAGCTCTTGGGGAAAGTAGCAAACAAAGAGTCCGAAAATTTATCTTTATCCATAAAATATTCAGAAGATAAAAATTTATTCATCTTATCAAATCTGTCAGCAGGATCGTATGTTCGTTTAAAAGTATGTTCAAAAAGTTTTGTAGTGTTTACTGGATCATTTTCAGATATTACAACAATAATTCTTAGGAGTTCATTACCTTTCTTATCAAGTAATATCGGTGCCATAGAAGAATTGGGTCTACCACTTTGTGTCCTAAATGCTTGAATTCTTGATTGACATTGCCAATCAAGAAATTTTTCTTGTAATACCTCTGGAGTCATTCGTTTAACAGTCTAGAGTGGTCTCTCTCTCCCAACTAGAAAGGTGTTTGTTAAAGGTACCCCAATCTTGATTTTTAAGTTTTACATAACTATTAACTAAATCATCACCAAATCCTGCTCTTATAATTTTTGATTTATCAAAATCACGAATAGCATCAAGAAGGTTTAAAGGAAGTTTTTTTACCTTTCCAGCTTTGTGACCTTCTGTGTACATATTTATATCTAATCGTTTCCCTGGATCTCTTTTATTATTGAAACCATCTAATCCTAAAAGGAGAATACCTGCTTGAAGTAAATACGGATTTGTAGCACCATCCATAAGTCTTAATTCAAATCTACCAGCTCCAGGAACTCTAACCATGTGTGTTCTGTTGTTGCCAGCCCATGTAATGGAACTTGGCGACCATGTTGCACCTGATGTAGTGACACTTCCATTAATTCTTTTATATGAGTTTACAGTAGGATTAAAAACTGCAGCCATTTTGTCTGCACTTTCCATTATGCCCCCCAAGAAATTATAACCAGTTTTTGATAAACCTAATTCATCTTTTTTATCTAAAAACATATTTTTTTTGCCAGCCTTATCCCATATTGATATATGACAATGACACCCATTGCCTGTTAAATTAGTAAAGGGTTTTGGCATGAAGGTTGCTCTTAATGAATGTTTTTCAGCTATTGATTTTACCATAAATTTAAAAAAGGCATGTCTGTCAGCAGTAACTAAACAATCTGAAAAATCCCAGTTCATTTCAAATTGCCCATTCGCATCTTCATGATCATTTTGATAGGGTTTCCAGCCAAGTGAAATCATTGAGTCACAAATTTCAGTAATAACATCGTATCTTCTCATTAATGCAGAAGAGTCATAACAAGGTTTTGCTTGTGTATCTCTTTCATCTGACAAAGAAGTTCCATCTGCATTGACTAAAAAAAACTCACATTCAACACCAGATTTCATATAAAGATTTTTTTTAGCCGCTTTTTCAATTTGTCTTTTTAAAGCAATTCTTGGAGATGTTTCTACTGGCTTTCCATCCATGTATAAATCAGATGCGACCCAAGCTATTTCCTTATTCCACGGAAGTTGTATAACGCTATCACCATCAGGCATTCCAAACATATCTGAGTCAGCTGGAGACATATCTAGCCACGTTGCAAAACCTGCAAAACCAGCTCCTTCAGATTGAATTTCATCTATAGCTGTTGCAGGTACTAGTTTCGATCTTAGAACTCCAAATAAATCTACAAAACTTACAAAAAAATATTTCACTCCATTTTTTTTAGCGAATTGATGAAGGTTAGTGCCCATTAATTTTCTCCTCTTTCATATTTGCATATGCAAATGTTGCATATGATTAAAACACATTGATAACATTCAATTTTTAACTGAATTTCAAACTATTTTGATTTTATAATTAACTAATTAAAAAGTAAAATACTTAAAAGGATATTAAAAATGATTCTCATTATGTAGGAGATGAGTTTTTTTTCTTTTTATTTTTATAAAAATAAATAAGGAGGTCATTAATATGACACTTGAAGAACTTGAAGTGTTTGTGACGACGCAAGCCAACGTAAGTATGGAAGCATACTATTGGTGGTGTACAGCGTTGATGATCGCAATTCACGTAGGTTTTTTAATGTATGAGGTTGGAGCTTCACGTTTCAAGAATGCCGTTTCCTCAGCAGTAAAAAATCTTTTAGCGTTCGCCTTTATGATACCCACCTTTTGGTTATTTGGTTGGTACATTTACTTGGCGTTCCCTGGAGGTTTCACTCCGATTGACCTAGAGGGATATGGAACCCCATGGAATGTTTCAATGGGACCAATGTTAAGCGACCAGGCTACTGGTGTTTTCTGGGCAGCATTTACACTTTTTGCTTGTACTACAGCATCTGTTTTTTCAGGAGCTGTTTTGGAAAGAATAAGAATTAGTGCATTTGTTTTCTTAGCTGTAATCTTAGGTTCTGTTGCTTGGATTTTGGGCGCAGCTTGGGGTTGGCATCCTGACGGATGGTTAGTAACACAATTTGGTTACCACGATGTAGGAGCTGCAGGTGTTGTACACATGATAGCTGGTTGGTTTGCATTTGGTGTTGTCCTGAACTTAGGTCCAAGAGTTGGTAAATATAACGCTGATGGCACAGCGAATGAAATTGAAGGTCATGATTTGAGATTTTCTTTCGTAGGTCTTCTAATGATTATTGTTGGTTTCTTTGGATTCCTCGGTGGTTGTTTAATCTGGGCTGGTGCTGATTTAGGTGGATGGATTAACATCTACGGTGCTCCAGCAACTTTATCATCATTCGCATTTAATACGTTAATGGGTCTAGCTGGAGGTATGATTGGTGCCTTCTGGATGAGTAAAGGTAATCCTTTCTGGATGATGTCTGGTGGTCTTGCAGGTATATTCTCCTGTGCCTCTGGTCTTGATGTCTGGTATCCAGGATTAGCTTTTGTCCTCGGATTTGTGGGTGGTGTAATAATTATTCCTGCGAATAATTGGTTGCATAATACCTTCAAAATCGATGATCCTGTTGGTGCTATTTCAGTGCACGGTGTAGCTGGTATTTGGGGTGTTGTTGCAATGGGTTTATTTGCTTCAGGATATCCTGCCTCTGGAGACATTCCTCCAACTAGCTTTGGTGGTCAATTAGTTGGCTGTATAGTTATGTTCTTAGTAGGCTTTGTGCCTGGATACGGAATATCATTCATCATGAAGGCGATGGGATGGTTGCGTGTACCAGATGCAGTGCAAAAAGCGGGTATTGACCAAGCTGAACTAGGGCTGAAAGCATATCAATAAAGGTAATAAGGAAAGGATAAATTATGAATTCATGGCCAGGACCTGAAAACAGTTGGGAAGGTGTAGATGCTTATTTCACCTCTGCCAATAGTGAAGGTACATTAATATTCTGGACCCTTCTTGTAATAGCCTTGTTAATACTTGTTACAATGCTTGCAGCAAGACACGAGTCAGATACTGCTAACAAAACTAAATAAATACTTTATTATTATGGCGGGGATTTACCCCGCCATTTAAACTGTTATGGATTACAACACAACAAATTATTTTTTCCAAAATCTAGTAAGTCTTGTACTAGAAAATAGATTAATCGCTGCTGTATTATGGATAGTCTTCATGTATTTCATTCTCAGAAAAATAGCAAAAAAAGATAACGACTATATCCTTCATAAATTTACAAGATCTAATAAATAAATTTGAATTTTTTAATCATAAGTGGCATGGATGAGAGCCATGACATTGAACATGCAAGTGCTGAGTGTTTCTTTCAGCATCAATATTTTAGAGATATCATAATTTCTGAAAGGGAAGATGCTAATATTTCTGTATATAATACATATAAAAATAAAATAGATGATTTAAATAAGTATGATGCTTTTCTTTGGACAGGCGGTCTAGGAAGTATTTACGAGACTAATAGTCATAATAAAAATCAAATTGAAATATGTGAGAAAATTTTAAAATTAGACAAGCCTCTTTGGGGGAGTTGCTGGGGGCTTCAAGTTATTGCCTACTGTTATGGTGATGTAATAAAAAAAAGCAAAAAACCTGAATTTGGATACTCCGAAAAAATTGAAATCATCAAAAATCATAAATCCTATAAAGATAAAATTAATTACTTTACCGCACCAGGTCATCATTACGATCATTTAGAGAGTATAAATTCGGAATTTGAAATTATTTCTCAAAATAATCTTTCTATCCAATCTATAAGTCATAAAAGTAAAAATATTTTTTGTACACAATATCACCCAGAGTTACCCTATAATTTCATAGGTAGTTTAATGAAATACTGGAAAAAAAATTATCTCAAAATTATGGATGAGTTTAATTTTAATAATCTTTTAAATAAATTAGAGATATTAGAGAAAGAGGATAAATATAATAGAAAATTAGAAATTGAAAATTGGCTTAGAGATCTTAATTAGTTATCTTCTTTTGTTACTATCATTACAACAAAAAGAAAGAAAAGTGATAAAATTCCACAAAAAACAGATCCAAAAAAAATAGTCGAAAGGATAAAGAAAAAAATATCTAGGCTAGTTATTTTACTAAAAAATAATGGATTAGTTAAAAATTGATCAACAACTAGTATAAAACTCATTATGAGTAATCCAGATAAAAACCCTCTTTTATAATATCTTATCCATGATTTTTTAAAGTAGCTAAAGTTCATTATGTATTGGTATTTTCTATATTATGAAAATATACTTATAAATCTATTAATTTAATTGGAGGAATATGTGAGTAATTATCATCAAAATATAAAAGATGCTCTACCTGATCCTAAAAGAGTAAAAAAAATTAAAAAAGACTTAGAGTCAAAAGGAGTTAAATATATTTATTCCAATTGGATTGATTTTTTAGGAAGTCCTAAAACGAAACCAATGCCTATTTCAGATTTTGAAGATTTATGTGCTGGAAAAGGTCCCCAATTTGCAGTTCATTCAGTATCTTTTGTCCCTGAGTTAACACCAGCTGATAATGATCAGATACCCGTACCTGATCTTGATAGTCTTGTTATTTGTCCCTGGGATAAAACATGTGCTTGGGTTTTTGCAGATCTTTACTGGAACGACAAACCCTACGATGTTTGTCCAAGAATGACTCTAAAAAGGCAAATTAAAAAATGTGAAAAATCTGATTTAAAATTTTTTGTTGGTATAGAACCAGAATTTTTTTTAATGAAATGGGATGGTGATAAACCTGTAAAAGCTATTGATAGAGATCCCATTCCTTTGAGAAGACAAGCTTTTGGATATGACGCTGAATATTCAATAGATGGAATGAATTTCTTAAAAGAGATTATTGATATTTTAAATAATGATCTGAAATGGGACTTACATGATGTCGTAGCTGAGGGTGCTTACGGTCAATATGAATTAGATTTTGGATATACAGATATTCTTTCAATGGCTGATAGATTTGTCTTTTTGCGAGTTCTTCTAAAAGAGATAGCAAAAAAATATGGTTATTTTGTATCTTTTATGCCAAAAACTACAATTAGTGACTGGCGATCTGGAGCTCATATCAACCACAGTGTAGCTTCTATAAAAAAGAAAAATAAAAATATTTATAAAGATGGAGATAAATTTTCAGATAAAGCATATAACGCTGTTGCAGGAATACTTAAACATGGTGCTGCTATCACAGCTTTAGCTTGCCCTACGGTTAATTCTTATAATGGTTTTGTACCTACTGTTGAGGGCTTAGATGGTGGAATGCATACCTGGGCTCCAACTCATATGACTTATGGAAATAATAATAGATCTGCCATGATAAGGTTACCTCAAAACAGATATTGTATAGAAGATAGAGCTTCAGATTTAACTCAAAATCCATACCTTACTTTCTCATTATTGGCTGCCGCGGCTACTGAGGGCATTGATAAGAAGATGACACCACCTAAAGCCACTAATAAAAGTCTGTATGATTTAACAGAAAAAGAAAAAAAACAAGTAACCAGTCTTCCAAGAAACTTACTAGAGGCAGTTGATGCTTTCGCAGCAGACCCTTTAACTAAAGAGGTGTTTTCAGAGGCCATGATCAATAATTTTGTGGGATATAAATACGACGAGTGGTCGAGGTATCATACCACAACTACAGATTGGGAAATTAAAGAATATTTAAAGTTATTTTAATTGATAAATAAACAAGAATTAAAAAATTTTGAACTAAAAAATTTCAAACTCAAATCAGGAACAACAATCGATTTAGATTTGAAATACTTAGCATTTGGTAATCTTAACGAAGACAAATCAAATGTTATTTTGTACCCAACTAGGTATGCAGGAACTCACTTAGAGCAAGGAAATATAATTAATGATAATTTTCCTATTAACCCCAATGATTACTTCATCATTATACCTAACATGTTTTGCAATGGAGTATCTTCTTCACCAAGCAATGTAAATGGAGAAATAAAGGGACCAAATTTTCCGTTAATCACAATCTACGATAATGTTAAAGCTCAAAAAATTTTATTAGAAAAAACATTAGATATTGAAAAAATTAAACTTGTAATAGGGTGGTCAATGGGAGGGCAACAAGCACTTCAATGGGCTTCATACTTCCCTGACTCGATAGAAAGTGCCATTTCAATGTGTGGTCATGCCAAGACCACGGGTCATACTTATGTTTTTCTTGAGGGTGTATATGCTGCTTTGATATCTGACCCTAATTGGAATAAAGGCAATTATGAAAGCCAACCAAACCAAGGGAAAACTACAATGGCAAGAGTATGGGCGGGATGGGCCCATGGTCAAAACTGGTTCAGAGAAAAACATTATTTAAGTAATGGTTTTAAAAATCCAAAAGAGGTATTAGATAAATTATGGAACAAAATTTATTATCAGCGTGATGCGAATGATCTTTTAGCTATGATTAGAACTTGGCAGGAGCATGATATTAGTAACAATGAATTATACCAAAACGACTTTTCTAAAGCTTTAAATTCAATATCTGCAAAAACAATCCTTATGCCAGGTCATAATGATTTGTATTTTCCACCAGAGGATAATGAAATTGAATTAAAAGATATTCCCAATGGAGAATTAAGAATCATTCCCTCAGACTATGGCCATTACGCCGGTGCGGGTAAATCTAAAGAAGACCTTGATTTTATTAATAAAGCTATTAGCGAGATACTAGTTAATTAAATTTTAGTTTAAAAAGTTTCTTTTTACCAATTTTTAAAACTTGATTATCATTTTTATTATTCAGAACAGTATTAAAGTCATTTACGGTGCTGTCATCTATCTTAATACCCCCACCTTCAATTAGTCTTTTAGCTTCTGATTTTGAACTAACTAAGTTGTGACTTATGAGTGCATCTATAATTTTAATATCTAAATTTTTATCTAGTAAAATCTCGTCTAAATTTTCATCTGAATTATTTTCAAATATAGAAATAGCTTTTTTTTCAGCATCCTCTGCAGATTTTTGTGAGTGGCAATCTGAGGTTACTAAAAAAGCAAGTTTCTTTTTTGCTTCATTGATATTTTCTGAGATGATATTTTTTATTTCACTCTTATCTAAGTCACTAAATATAAGTAATAGCTTTTCTACATCGTTATCATCTACATTTCGCCAATATTGATAAAAATCATATGAGTTATACTTATTTTCATCTATCCATACCGCTCCTTGCTCAGTTTTGCCCATCTTTTTCCCAGTTGAAGTTGTTAACAAAGGTGTGGTAAGTCCAAAAGCGCCTTTTTTATTTATTTTAGATATGATTTCCATTCCTAAAACTATATTTCCCCATTGGTCAGATCCACCAATTTGTAAATCACATTTTTCATTTTTATTTAAATAAAGAAAGTCATAACTTTGGAGTATCATGTAATTAAATTCTAAAAAAGATAATGATTGTTCTCTTTTAAGTCTTTCTTTAACACTTTCAAAAGTTAGCATTCTATTAATTGAAACATGACTACCTACATCTCTTAACAATTCGATATAATTTAATTTATCTAACCATTGATCATTATTAATGAAGGTTATATTTTCTTTAAAATCTCTAAAATAATGTTCGAAAATTCTTTTGAAATTATCAATATTTTTTTGAATATTGTCGTAACTTAAAATTTGTCTCGCTGTATCTTTACCTGATGGATCTCCTACTTTTGTGGTACCTCCACCCAGTAGCACTATTGCTTGATGACCGTGCTTGATAAGTGTCTTTATAGCTCTTAATTGTACCAGACTTCCAACATGTAAAGCATCAGCTGTTGCATCAAAGCCAATATAAAAAATTATTTTTTTCTTATTTAATAATGTATTTAGTTCAATTTCATTTGTGCACTGATTGAATAGATGTCTATCTTTAAATAACTGTATATAATCAATCATATATAATAATTAACATAATTTTATAGATATCAAATGGAATATATGGCCCTTGGATGCATGTCAGGAACATCATTAGATGGTATTGATTGTAGTCTCATTAAATCAGATGGACTTTCTTTCGCAAATGAAATTTCAAATGAATTCATCCCATATAGCGAAGAATTACAAAAAAAATTACTTAATACAATTAGCCAAGAATATTTGAATGACCCAAGTGTATTAACCTTACTAAACGAGGAATACAAGAAAGCTATCAATCAATTTATTAAAAATAATAATGTAAAAATTGACTTAATTGCTATGCACGGTCAAACTATCTTTCACGATCAAAAGACTAAAATATCAATACAGCTTTTTGATAAAAGTTTAAGTTTTGATTCTAATTCACCGGTTATTTGCAATTTTAGAAAAAACGATCTGCTAAATGGAGGTAATGGAGCACCAATAATGCCAGAATTTCACAAAATGATAGCAATGCAATTAGATTTAAAAAAAGTAATCTTTGTAAATATAGGTGGAGTAACCAATATAACTCTAATAAACAACGAGGATATTAATGCAGGAGATAGCTCATTTGGTAACGCTATTATTAATGATTTAATCTACGAAAGAATTGGTCAAAATTTTGATATAGATGGATCTTTATCTGAGAAGGGAAAAAAAATTGAGACCTTATTTAATAAAATTCTTACTGATCAATTTTTTGATAAAAAGTTACCAAAATCTTTAGATAGAAATTATTTTCATAAATATAAAAAATATTTTTTTCAACACGATAATTTAAATAATACTATTTTTACTTTATTAGAGATTATACCCTATGCTATTAGAGAATTAATTTCATCTCCATCAGACTATAAGATAATCTTAATGGGCGGTGGTAGAAAAAACCTCACACTTCAAAAAATATTTAAAAAATATTTTGAAGATGTATCTTTAATAGATTTTTACAATATGAATGGTGATTTCATTGAGTCTCAAGGAATGGCTTATTTAGGTATAAGGTATTTATTAAAGAAACATTCAACTTATTACTCAACTACAAAAGTACTAAAAAATATATATTTAGGAGAACGTTGTTAGCTTTTGTGCTTTTGAATATATTTGTTTAATGTCCCCATAAGAGGTTCTAGCTTACCTTCAAAAAGATGATTAGATTTGGAGATAGTTTCCATGGAAACATCTGCATTTTTCTGCTTCTTAAAAGTTTCAAAAAATTCTTTAAGGTTATCTTTTTTAACTATTTCGTCTTGTTCAGCACGCACTATTAATGTTTTAATAGGACAGGGAGATAAAAAGTTAAAATCATACATGTTTACTGGAGGCGCTATTAAAATTAACCCATCAACTTCTGGTCTTCTCATTAGTGTTTGAAATCCAATCCAAGCTCCAAAAGAGAATCCTACAATCCAACAAGATCGAAAGTCTTCATTCTTTTTTTGTAACCAATCCAGTGAAACACTAGCATCATTCAATTCACCTTCTCCTTCAGTAAAAGCACCGTCACTTTTTCCAACACCTCGAAAGTTAATTCTAAGAGTTGAAAAACCAGCATCCTTCATTACTTTAAAAGCAGCATAATTAACCTTTGTATCCATCGTTCCACCATGTTTTGGGTTTGGATGTAAAATTATAGCGATATTAGGTTTTTCTTGCTCACTAGGTGAGTATTTGGCTTGAAGTTTACCTTCACCACCTTGTATAAATACTTCTGGCATAATTAAAGAAGAGATCATAGATTACTTTTGATAAAAAAAGCAAGTTATAAATGAATTCATTAGGTTTTAATAAAGATCCAGCTAGTACAACTGTAGTAGTCGCTATGTCTGGTGGAGTTGACAGTTCTGTTACGGCGGGACTATTAAAAAAAGAGGGATACAACGTTGTAGGTATCACTTTGCAACTTTATAGCTCTAACAACTCAGCCAAAAAGGGTTCTTGTTGCTCTGGCCTTGATATTTACGATGCGAGAAGAGTCGCTCAAAAATTAGATATACCACATTACGTTTTCAATTATGAAAAAACGTTTAAATCAGATGTTATAGATTATTTTATTAAATCTTATGAAAATGGTGAGACTCCTATTCCATGTGTCAAATGTAATGAAACTGTTAAATTCAGAGACTTAATGAACTTTGCAAAAAAATTAGATGCTGACTGTATGGCTACAGGCCATTACATCAGAAGAAAAGGTGAAATCAAAGATGCTCATATGTATAGAGCTGAAGATAAATCAAAAGATCAAAGTTATTTTTTATTTGCCACAACTCAAAATCAATTAGACTATTTGCGATTTCCATTAGGTGAAATATCTAAAGCAGAAACTAGAAAAATAGCTGAGGATCTAGGTCTAATTGTTTACGACAAGAAAGATAGTCAAGATATATGTTTTATTCCAGACGGAGATTATAAAAAATTTATTAAATCAAATAAAAAAAAGGGAGAAATAATTGATCTCTCTGGAAATGTATTATCCTCTCATGATGGTATTCAAAATTTTACAGTTGGACAAAGAAGAGGTTTGGGAATATCTAATGAAGACCCTCTTTATGTGATTGATATTATTAAAGATAAAAATCAAATCATTGTTGGAGATAAAAAAGACCTTTTAGGAAGTTCTCTTTTACTGGGTGATTTAAATTTTATTATGCCAGAATATGACTTATCAAAAAATATTGTTGAAATTCCCTGTAGTGCCAAAATTAGATCTTTATCTGATCCTAAAAAAGGAAAACTTATCAAACAATCTACATCTTATTCTTTTGAATTTGATGAACCTGCAGAGGCTATAACTAGAGGCCAAGCTTGTGTTTTATACGATAATGATAGGGTTTTAGGCGGTGGGATAATTAAGCAGAAACTGAACTAAATAAAGAGTTTACTCGTATTTTCTTGTAAAAATCCTTATTTATCATATATATCGAAATCTATGGCAGCTACAGAACAAACAATTAAACAAGTAAATACTTTAGGAGATACTGATTATAAGTATGGTTTTTCTACTGAACTAGATGAAATACGCCCTCCTAAAGGTTTAAATGAAGATATAATAAAATTTATATCTGCCCAAAAAGATGAGCCAGAGTGGATGCTTGATTGGAGGCTCAATGCCTTCAAAGTATTTAATAAGCTACCGAAGCCTGAATGGGCTAAGTTGAATATTCCAGAAATTGATTACCAAGATTGTTATTACTACTCAATTCCTAAAAGTCTCAAAGATAAACCTAAGTCTTTGGATGAAATCGATCCAGAAATAATCAAAACTTATGAAAAACTTGGTATTCCATTAAAAGAACAAAAAATGTTATCTGGTATTGCAGTAGATGCCGTTTTTGACTCCGTATCAGTTGCCACTACATATAAAAAACAATTGAGTGATCTGGGTATTGTATTTTGCTCAATCTCTGAGGCAGTAAAAACTCACCCTGATTTAGTAAAGAAATATTTAGGAAGTGTTATACCCGTATCTGATCACTCTTTTGCTGCTCTAAACTCAGCAGTGTTTACTGATGGATCTTTTATTTATATTCCTGAGGGAGTTAGGTGTCCTGTAGAGTTATCAACATACTTTAGAATTAATGCAATGAACACTGGTCAGTTTGAGAGGACTCTTATAATTGCAGATAAAGATAGTTATGTAAGTTATTTAGAGGGCTGTACCGCACCAATGAGAGATGAAAACCAGCTTCACGCTGCTAATGTTGAGTTAGTTGCTCTGGATAATGCAGAAATAAAGTATTCAACAGTTCAAAATTGGTACCCTGGTGATAAAGAAGGTAAGGGGGGTATCTATAACTTTGTAACAAAAAGAGGTGCCTGCAGAGGTAAAAATTCTAAAATATCTTGGACCCAAGTTGAGACAGGATCCGCAATAACATGGAAATACCCAAGCTGTATTTTGCAAGGAGATAACTCTAAAGGAGAATTTTATTCAGTAGCAATAACTAATAATATGCAACAAGCCGATACAGGCACAAAAATGATACATATCGGTAAAAATACATCCTCTAAGATAATATCAAAAGGTATATCGGCTGGAAAAGCTAATAACACCTATAGGGGTTTAGTAAATATTTTGTCAAAAGCTAAAAATGCAAGAAATTTTACTCAATGTGACTCATTATTAATTGGTAATAAATGTGGTGCTCACACTGTTCCGTACATAGAGTCAAGTAACTCAGACTCAATGGTTGAACATGAAGCAACCACATCAAAAATTAATGAGGACCAATTATTTTATTGTCAGCAAAGAGGATTGAATAGTGAAGATGCGGTAGGTTTAATTGTCAATGGTTTTTGTAAAGAGGTATTACAACATTTGCCAATGGAGTTTGCTGTAGAAGCCCAGAAATTAGTAGCAATTAGCTTAGAAGGTAGTGTTGGATAATGTTAGAAATTAAAAACCTTCATGTTTCCATTGAAGAAAAGAAAATTATCAAAGGTTTAAATTTGTCGATAAACAAGGGTGAGGTTCATGCTCTCATGGGCCCAAATGGTTCAGGGAAGAGCACACTTTCTTATGTATTATCTGGGAAAGACAAATATGAAATAGATGACGGAACAATAGAGTATAACGAAAAAAATTTACTAGAATTGGATGTAGATGAAAGAGCAAACGAGGGTTTATTTCTGGCATTTCAATATCCAATGGAGATACCTGGCGTACAAACTTCTTTTTTTTTAAAAACAGCAATCAACTCAAAGAGAAAATATTTAGGACATAGTGAAATGGATGCCCTGGAATTTGCTAAATTAATGAAGTCAAAAGCTGAAGAATTAAATATCAATAATGAAATGCTCAAAAGAGACTTGAATGTAAATTATTCAGGTGGTGAAAAAAAGAAACAAGAAATTTTACAAATGTCAATGTTAAGCCCCAAGATGGCTATCTTAGATGAGACAGACTCTGGTCTAGACATAGATGCTTTAAGAATTGTCTCCGAGGGTGTCAATAAACTAAGAAGCAAAGAAAATTCCTTTTTAGTAATCACTCACTATCAAAGGCTTTTAAACTATATAAAGCCTGATTTTGTTCACATTATTGCAGATGGTAGAATTGTGAAATCAGGAGATTACTCCTTAGCTCTAGAGTTAGAAGAAAAAGGATATGAAGAAATATCTAAATCTGCCTAATGGAACTGACATTAAATTTAGACAAGATACAATCTGATAATGTATCAAAATATGCAAAAACTATATTAGATAAACAAAATCCTTATAAAAATTTTAAAATTGAAAACTATAAGTATGCTCAACTTCATAGGGATATAAAATCTGAAACTTTACTAAGAGATATAGACATATCTGAATTATTAAGAATCTCTAAAAATATTTCCTCTCTCACTTCAAATCCAGTTGATTTAGCTTCTGATTTAAATTTATGGAAATACAAAAATGATGACAGTTTCTTTAGAGTTTCCTCTTTATTAAAAAGAGATACAAGTTCTATAAATTTAGATTTAATAGACGATAAGAATTTATTTTTAGATATTTCACAAATAAACGAGAATATTCATTTTTTTAAATCTTCAAAAAATGTAATTAATCTTATTATCATGAATAGTAAATCAAATGACGAATACCCCAAATCTATATTCTTTGACATATCTAATGATTCAAATTTAAATGTAATTCACTTTAATATATCAAATTATAAATCTTTTTTATATTTTGAGTCAAATCTTCAAGATAACTCACATTTAAACTTTGTTTCTTTTCAGTCTGATAATATTCATACCAGAAATGAGTTTTATGCCTCTTTAAATCTTGAGTGTAATTTTGATTTATTTGGTTTGAATATTAATAACTACGGAGTAAATGATAATTATTCATTTATTCAGCACCTGAAACCCTCCTCATCAAGCAGAGAAATTTTTAAATCTATAGTTGAGAAAGGTGCTATAACTAATTTTCAAGGGAAGATATATGTCGACTCTATAGCTCAGAAAACTGATGGATATCAAATGAGTAGATCTTTACTTTTAGACGATATTTCAAAGGCAAATAATAAACCTGAACTTGAAATTTATGCTGATGATGTAAAATGTAGTCATGGTTCTACTGTTTCTAAATTAGATGAGGATCAAATTTATTATTTTAAATCTAGAGGTATTGACAGTGAAATGGCTAAAAAAATACTAAAAAAAGCATTTATTGCAGAGATTATTGAGTCTATTAAAGATGATAATTTACGAGATTATTCCAATAATATAATTGAAAGTTTATTAACATGAATAATGTAAAATTAGATTTTCCAATTTTAGATAAAAAGATAAGAGATAAAACCATTACTTATCTTGATTCTGCTGCAAGTACCCAGAAACCAAAACAAGTTATACACTCAATTTCTGAGTTTCTTGAAAACTCATATGAAAACGTCCATAGAGGGATGAACTCGCTTAGTATCGATGCTACAGATTTATATGAAAAATCTAGAGAAGTAGCTAAATCGTTTATTAATGCAAATTCTACAAACGAAATAATTTTTACAAGAGGAGCTACCGACTCTATAAATATTATTGCCAATTCACTAGCAGAGCATTTAAATAAGGGTGATAAGATTGTTGTGACAGAATTAGAACATCACTCTAATTACTTACCATGGATGCATTTATGTAAAAAATTAGAATTAGAATTAAAAATTATCCCAATTTCTAAAGAAGGCATTCTATCTGAAGAAGAAATTATAAATAATTGTGATGATACTACTAAGGTTCTTTCCTTAACACATATGTCAAATGTTACTGGTCAAATACTTGATTTAAAAAAAATTAAACAAGAAATTAATAAAGATATTTATGTAGCTGTTGATGGATGCCAGTCAATTGCACACCTTAATATTGATGTCAAAGATTTAGACTGCGATTTTTACTCTTTCTCTTCTCACAAACTTTACGGTCCATCTGGTATTGGAATTATGTATGGTAAAGAAGATATACTTAACCAACTTAACCCTCCAACATTAGGAGGGGGGATGATCAATGAGGTATCTTCAAACGATTTTTCTTACGCCATGTTGCCAAATAAATTTGAACCAGGAACACCCTCTATTGAGGCCGCCATTGGTTTTAAAGCTGCCATGGAGTATCTAAATAGTATTAATTACCAAGATTATTTTTCAAAAGAAAAAAAACTTAGATCTACATTAATTTCAGCTCTTAATGACTTTGAAGAAATAGAAATATATGGCTCAAACGACAATGGAAATGCCACCTCAATTGTTTCTTTTAACATCAAAAACCAAAATTTTAATGATATAGCCACTTTTCTCGACCAATATGGAATAATGATCAGAGGAGGTCACCATTGTTGTCAACCTTTTATGAAAAAATTAGGTATACCAGGCTCCTGCCGAGTTTCTTTTGGGATTTATAATGACATTAATGATATAGACCACTTTGTTGACTCTATGAAAAAAACTTTAAAATTATTACAATAAGATATGGACGATAAGACACTTTCTGACTTTATGCCTAAAGTTAATTCTGAAGGGGATATTTCCTTTGGAGATGTATCAACATCAGAGTCAGTAAACTTGACAAATGATATAATTATAGAGGTTCTTACAAAAATAAAAGATCCAGAACTAGATATAAATATATATGATCTTGGATTAATTTATGACCTATCAATTGATAAATTCAACAATATTAAAATTATAATGACGCTAACAACTGTTAATTGTCCAGTTGCGGATAGTTTTCCATTAGATGTTGCAAAAAAAGTTCACGAACTTCCAAATACAGGACAAGTTAGTGTTAATCTAACCTTTCAACCTCCTTGGAATAAAGATATGATGAGTGAAGACGCAAAATTAGCTCTAGGTTTTTAAATGTCTAATCCCTTATTTACATTATCTAAAATGGCTCAAGAACAAATTTCTAAATTGTTAGTAGATAACAATAACGCAATTGGATTAAAAATTGGTTTAAGTACAAAAGGTTGTGCTGGTCTTAGCTATACAATGGAATATGTCAATGAAAGTGACATACAAGGATGTGAACTAGTTAATGATTATAAATTTCCTCTTTATATTGATAATAAAGCTGTAATGTATGTTATTGGTACAGAAATGGACTTTATAAAAGAAGAGTATGGAGAAAGATTTGTTTTCAAAAATCCCAATCAAACTAGTGAGTGCGGTTGCGGCGAAAGTTTTCACGTTTAGTTTTTATTAGTTCATGGCTATTCTTTTAGGTATTCTCTCAGCGGTTAGCTTTGGAGTAGGAGATTTTTTAGCAAGATTTTCATCACAAGAAGTTGGTTTTAAGAACTCACTTTTTTGGATGTTAGTTGTTGGCTCAATATTTTATTTATTTTTATTTTATTTCTTTGGAAGTGGGTTATCTCCAAATACCATAGGTTTGAGCAATAGCTTTCTATCAGGAATCTTAATAATGTTTGGACTGTTATGCTTATATAAGGGTCTTCAAATGGGGCCTGTATCAATTGTTGCCTCAATAGCAGCAACTAATCCTTTTTTCGTTTTTGTTATAAGATTTTTTTTAGGAAGTGAGCCTACACTCACTCAATGGATTGCGACTTTGATAGTAATTTCAGGAGCAGTATTTGTGTCAATTAGTGCGGACAGTTTCAAAGAAAGCCTTGGTTTATCAAAAAAACATATAAAAGAGTCTTTAATTGTATCATTTATGGCAAGTGGAATGTTAGCTTTAGGTCTTATTTTTTCACAAGAAGCCTCTAACACCTTGGATCCAATCGAAGCTGTTATATATGTTAGATTTTTTAGTTTATTGGGTATTGCAATCTTATTGTTATTTACAAAGTCTAAGATAACAATGACAAAAAAAGCAGCACCCATTTTATTTTTTCAGGGAATATTAGAGACTACTGGTTATTTCTGTTTAGTTTCGGCGTATACTTTTGATAAAGTGAGTATTGCAGTAGTGATTTCCTCAGGCTTTGGTCTTGTAACTGTTTTATTAGCCAGAATGGTTTTAAAAGAAAAAATATCTAAAATTCAAACTTTGGGTATTTCCTTAACTTTTATTGGAGTTATAGGGCTAACTATCTAATTAAATTCTGAAGTCTTTTTTTATCAAAACGATATGAATTCATAGCAATAGCTAAACAAATCACTACACCTCCTACTATTGTATTAGTGCTTGGAATTTCATTAATACCAAGTACAGGTAACCATGCCCAAAATATTCCTCCAACTACTTCTAATAAAGATAACATTGTCAACTCACCTGAGAGAAGGTGTTTTGATCCAACACTAAAAAGAATTAACCCACTTGCAACTATTAAGCCATGCGTAATACTTAATAAAATATTTCTGAAGGGTAAATAGATTTCCTGACTATTTATTATCATCAAACAGCAAGAAATAGTTGCGCAAAATATTCCTGCATAAATCAAAATATAAAACTTTTTGTAATCACTTTTACTTCTTAGGGCAACGGTAAATGCTGCAAATCCTAGACTAGATACAAAACCCATGATCAATCCATATAATGAACCACTAAATGCACTAGCATATATCATTATTAAAGCACCTATAAATGCAATAATCATACTCATAAAATTTTGTTTTGAAATTTTTTCATTAATAAATACTAATGCAATTAATGAAGCTAAAAAGGGCATTAAGGCTAACATAAAAAGAGTGACAGCAGCAGTTGTATTGCTAATTGAATAAATAAAACCAATCATAGCTGTGGTTAAACAAAGACCACCGATTATAGAAACTTTATCTATTTTTATTATATTAAGAATAAATTTATTTTGTTCTTTGATTATAAGATACGTAGCTATAATTACTGCTACTGTCAGTCCTCTAATGATAAGATAGGGGAGTTGATAGATATGTGGATCTATCATATTTTTTACAACTAGTGGACCAAAACTCCATATTAAACCACTTAAAACAACTATTATTACTGCCTTAATATGTTCACTCATTTACGAGATTAACTTATTTTATAAATGAAGTTATTAATAGTTAATTGCTTACAAAGAAATTTGACAATAATTTGATGTCATCAAATGAGGTATTCTTCCCCTCATTACTTCTCAGAGTGAATGATTTTGACTCAATTTCTTTTTCACCCATTACTAATGAGTAAGGTATTTTTTTGGAAACAGAGTTCCTAATCTTGTATCCTAATTTATTATCTGAGCTATCAACAATCGTCCTTACACCAAGTTGTTGAAGCTTTTCTTTTATTTGATTGCTATGGTCAACAAATTTTTCAGATACTGGCAGTATTGCAAGTTGAATAGGTGTAACAAATAATGGAAGCCAGCCATTTGTATTTTCTAAAATGATCGCTATGAACCTCTCTAATGAACCAACTACAGCACGATGTATCATTATAGGAACTTGATTTTTGTCATCCTTGTCTTTGTATTTAGCTCCTAATCTATCTGGTAGATTAAAGTCAATTTGAATTGTGCCACATTGCCATTCACGTCCAAGAGAGTCTTCTAATGTATATTCTATTTTTGGTCCGTAAAATGCACCTTCTCCCTCTAATATATTAAATTCCTTGTTATTATCTTTTAAAACTTTTTTTAATTGATTTTCCGCATTATCCCAATTTTCTTGAGTGCCAATACTCTTTTCTGGACGAGTAGAAATATTATATTTAATCTTTTCAAACCCAAACTTCTTATAAACTCTCTCAATTAATTGAGTAGTCTCATTGCACACATCATAAATTTGATCGCCAGAGCAAAATATATGTGCATCATCTTGGGTAAATCCTCTCACTCTAAATAATCCATTCAGAGCCCCTGAGGGTTCATATCTGTGACATTTACCAAATTCAGAATATCTCAGTGGCAAATCTTTATAAGTTATGAGTTGAGAATTAAATAACACTATATGACAGGGACAATTCATGGGCTTTAAAGCAAATGTCTTGTTATCTGTTTCGGACGTAAACATATTTTCTTTAAAATTGTCCCAGTGACCAGATTTTATCCAGAGTTCATTTGAAACTAACTCAGGTGTTTTTACTTCAAAATAGTTTAATTTTTGCTGCTCAGAGCGTATGTATTTCTCTATATTTTGATACAAAGTTAAACCTTTATCTTTCCAAAATACATTACCTGCGGATAAATCAGTGAGTAGGAATAAACCCATATCTGTTCCCAATCTTCTATGATTTCTTTCTTTGGCTTCTTCTAAATTTTTTAAATATACTCTAAGCTCTTTTTCTGAATACCAAGCAGTTGCATAAATTCTTTGAAGCATTTTATTGGTGCTTATGCCTCTCCAATAAGCTCCTGAAACACTGGTTATCTTAAAGCTAGCATTATAATCCTTTGTGCTTTTATGATGAGGTCCTTTGCAAAGATCTGTAAAATTATTCTGTTCATAAAGAGTTATTTCATCAGAGTTATCCAAATTATTGATAAGTTCTAACTTATATTTATTATCTTTAAAAATTTCTAAGGCTTCTTTTTTGGAAACAGCTTTTTTTAAAAAATCTCTTCCTTCTAAGAGTATTTCTCTCATTTTTTTTTCAATATTTTCTAAATCATCATCTGATAATGTACTCTCCATATCAAAATCATAATAAAAACCATTTTTTATAAACGGACCAATAGTTGGTTTTGCATTCGGGAAAAGAGATATGACAGCTTCTGCTAAAATATGAGCCATATCGTGACGCATAATGTTTAAAGCATCCTCAGATTTATGTTTTATAGGAGTACTATTTTCGACTTCAGTATCCCAATAATTATTATTTGAGTCTTTATATGCTACTACTTCACTCATAATTCTAACTTTTTATAGAAACAACTTTTTGAACCTGTATGACAGGCACCGTCTCCTTCAAGCTCTACTTCAAAAATTAGAGTATCGCTATCACAATCTGTATAAATATTAATTATATTGAGTTTGTTACCGGAGGTTTCACCTTTTTGCCATAATTTTTTTTTACTTCTGCTCCAAAAGTGAGCTTTTTTAGTTTCAATTGTCATTTGAATTGAATTTTGATTTGAATAAGCCAACATAAGAATTTCATTTGTCGATTTCTCTTGAGCTATTGTAGGTATTAGCCCATCAGAATTAAAAACTAGTTGATTTATGTTGAAATTTTCCAATGTCTTGATTTTTAATGATTTTTACTTTTATTAAAGTATTTTTCAATGAATAAAAGAATTTTTTCGATGAATTATTATTTAGCACCAATGATGGGATACACCGACTGCTATTTCAGAAGTTTAATAGAAAATATTTATGGAAATCGTGTTCTTACTTTCTCTGAAATGATTGTTGATAAAGCAATTATTCATAATGAGATTAAAACAATTAGTAAGCATTTTTTAGAAAAAAATAAAAGCGCTATACAAATTGCTGGTTCAGATCCTCAAGAAATTAAAAGAACAATAAATATTTTAAATCGGATAGATATCATAAAACACGTCAATTTCAATTTAGGATGCCCAAGTTCAAGAGTGCAAGAAAATATGCTAGGTCTTGCATTAACTCAAAATTACGACTTGGTAAAAAAATGCTTATTTGAATTAATCAACTACAAACATGAAGTGTCAGTAAAATGTAGATTGGGATTAGGAATGAATGAAGATAAGAATTATATTTTCAGTTATCTAAATCTTTTTAAAGATATAGGAATTAAAAAAGTTTTTATTCATTGTAGAAATGGTGTTTTAAATTTAGATACAAAGAAAAATAGAACAATTCCACAAATTAACTATGAATTATTTTTGGAGTGTTCAAAAAAATTTCCTGAAATGGAGCTAATTCCTAATGGTGAGGTAAATGATTTAGAAACTTTTAACTCTTTCAAATCAAAAAATATTAATAAATACATGATTGGTAGGCAGTTTGCTAAAGATGCACTTTTTTTAGAAAAGTTAAAACTTGAAAAAATCAATGATAAGACCTCTTTAGTTTTAGATTCAATTAAAGAATTAGATAACTATAAGTATTTAAATATTAATTTACTTAAAAAAAGTTTGTTCACATTAATTAATAACATATCAAATTCTAAAGGTATAAAAAAAGATATTTCTATAATAGACAACACAAAAGATCTACTTAATTACATTGAAAGGAAAATTATTTGGACTTAGAGAATTTATATAAATACTCTTCTTTTTTATCTAAATACAATTATCTAAATAAATCTTATGAAGTTAGCAATATTGATTTAAAACAAATTTTAAATCACTACAAAAATAATATTCAAAAATATTATATCTCTCAATCTTCTCACTCACTTAATATAAATATTTTAAAAAATGAATTAATATATTTAATTTTTATTTCTATTCACTCTGATTTAATTTCCCAATCAGTTGGCTCAAGATTATGGTCTTTATTATGTAAAAATATTTTAAGTAGGATTATTAATTCTCACATCTCAAAATCTTTTAATGTAGGTTTAAAAAAATATTATTTCATTTTAGGAATGGGAAAAATAGGAGTAAAAGATTTAAATTTTGCTTCTGATATTGATTTAATTATATTTTATGATTCTAAAAATAGTCCAGTTAAAATTGAAGAATTTAATAAATCTATAAAGAGATTAATTAGTGATATTTCAAATGTATCAGATAAATTTTTTCATAAAATTGACCTGAGATTAAGACCAGATTTTGGCAATTCCTTGATTGTTTCTGATATAGACCAGGCAATTGATTATTACACTTCTGTTGGGAGAAATTGGGAAAGACTTGCTTTTCATAGATCTAATTTTTTGTGTGGAGATGTTCAAAAATATTTTTTATTTAAAGACGCTATAAAAAGTTTTTTATTTCGGAGATCTTTTGATTACTACGCCATAGATGAAATTAAGAAACTTTTTGCTTCTTCCAATGACCAAAAGAAACTCGACATAAAAAAATCTTATGGATTTATAAGATCATGTGAAAATATTATCCATTTTAATCAACTTATATGGTCAGGTAAGATAAATTCTTTAAAAGAAAGCAATATACATAAATTATTTATTAATCTTCAATCTCATGAGAATATAATCTCCTATGATGATTTGAAAAGTATCAGTGACGCTTATTATTATTTTCGTAAGATTGAGAACTATCTACATATTAAACAAAATACATTTCAAAACTTATTAGGTTCTGAAGAGAACTATTTAAAGGCAATTTTAGGTAATTATTTAATAACAATAGAGAGACATAAGTTAAATATTCAAAAAATTTATCAACGTTTATTTTTTCCAAAAATTAATATAGAAAAATTTAATCCTGATAAATTTAGCTTATCAAGTCAAAAAACAATTACGAACCTCATCAAGCGTGCAGAAAAGATTAACAGTTCTGAAACTGTAAAAAACGATTATTTAGAGTCCATTTCAAGACTAATTAATATCTTATCAAAACACAATAAGCGTGATGATTTGATTTTAAAATTTGATTACTTAATTAATTATTATAAATCAGGAGTTCATTTAACTGCTTTATATAAATACAATAATAAGTTATTTCCAGAATTAATTTTTATTTTTGAAAATTCCCCAAAATTAACAAATCTAATATACAAAAATAATTTTTTAATAGAGTCTTTAGTATATTTTTTTAACTATGGCATACCCAAATTTAAATTAAAAGAATACTCAGATAATTTTGATTTAGATTTAAAAAAATCAATACAAGATATTTATGAAATTTTATTTCTTTTAGACTATTTGTTACTTTCAAAGAAAATTTCAAATAGTGATTTTCTTAATAAAAGAAACATAGCTGTAAGAAAGTTTATTTTTTATATATTCGAACTTGTAAAAAATGATTATTTATCTAGTAGAGGCAATATTATCTCAGACCTAACCCCAATTTTATTTGGAAGTTATGGTATTAAAAAAGCTACTAATTTCTCAGATTTAGACATTTTTTTTATATACCAATCAAAGGAAAATAATCATTTAGATAACATAAAAATAGTTAGAAGATTTTACTCTATTATTAAGCAATATATCGATTCAAATATATTAATCATAGATGATAGGAATAAACCTTTTGATAGAGACTCAGATCAGGTTATTAATATAGAGATTTTTTTTTCTTTTTATGAAACTACTATCGAGCCATTTCATAAATTATCTTTTTTAAAAATATATCCATTAACAAATAATCTTACATTGGCTAAATATTTCAATAAAATGAAAAGAAAAATTATTACTAATTTCTCTAAGATAGATGAAGACTATCTTCTAAAAATTATAGATATCAAAAATCCCATACAAAATACCAAAGATCTTTTTCAAATTTATAAAATTTTTGAGGACTTATGCTATATCAATAAAAAAAAATTTTTATGTATTGATAAGATTATGAAACTTAGAGAGTTACTTATGATTAATGAATTAACTGGTAGCCCATCTAATATTAATAATAAGCAATATTTAGATGAGCTACTCTTAAAATTAAATTAATAGTCGTAATATAAATCGTACTCTTTTGGAGTAACTACTAGTTTATTCGGCTCTATTTCTTCTTCTCTCTTGTATTCAATATATGACTCGATTAAGTCTTTAGTAAAAACATTACCATCAAGTAAATACTCGTGGTTTGCCTCCAAATTATTAATCGCTTCTTCAAGAGTTGCAGGAACTTCTTTTACTTTAGCTTGTTCTTCTGCAGGTAGGTCATAAAGATTTTTATCCATTGGCTCACCTGGGTCTATTCGATTTTTGATACCATCTAGCCCTGCCATTACCATAGCTGAAAAAGCTAAGTATGGGTTAGCTGTTGCGTCTGGACATCTAAATTCTACTCTTTTAGCTTTAGGTGAGGGAGAGTAAGCGGGAATTCTACAAATAGCACTTCTGTTTCTATTTGAGTAAGCAAGTTTTACTGGAGCCTCATAACCTGGGACTAGTCTTTTAAATGAATTTATTGTTGGATTTGTAAATGCTAATAATGAGGGTGCATGTTTTAGTAATCCACCAATATAAAACTTAGCTTCATCACTTAAGTTAGCATACCCGCTATCTGCATAAAATATTGGCTTACCATTTGACCAAATACTTTGGTGACAGTGCATACCTGAGCCATTATCGTTTGATAGCGGTTTAGGCATAAAAGTTGCACTCAGACCATTACTTTTTGCAGTGTTTCTTACAACATATTTATATTTTTGAAGATCATCAGCATGGGAGAGTAATGTATCAAACCTTAAATCAATTTCTTGCTGTCCAGCGGTAGCAACTTCATGATGTTGAGCTTCCACATTCATTCCAATTGATACCATATGATTAACCATTTCGGACCTTACATCTTGCATAGTGTCATGAGGAGGACAGGGGAAGTAACCACCCTTATTTCTTACATGATAACCTAAGTTAGGTCTTTCATCGGAGCCTTTATTCCAAATAGCTTCTCCTGAGTCTACTGAGAAAAATGAGTTACTTGGATCGGTTGATATTCTTACGTCATTAAAAAGAAAAAATTCTGCTTCTGCACCAAAAAATATACTATCACCAATACCAGAGCTTTTTACAAACTCCTCTGCTTTTTTTGCGACATATCTTGGATCTTTATCATATTTTTGACCTGTGATTGGATCTTGAATATCACAAATTAGAACGAGTGTAGGATCTGTAAAGAATGGATCTACAAATGCAGTTTCTATATCTGGAATTAATATCATATCACTTGCTTCAATTGACTGAAAACATCTTATAGATGAGCCGTCGAAACCGATGCCTTCTTCAAAAACATCCATTTCAAAAGTATTTATGTGATTTGAAAAGTGATGCCAAGTACCTAGTGGATCGGTAAATCTGAAATCAATATACTTAATTCCATTCTCATCGATCATTTTTTGTAATGATTTTTTGTCCATTTAATATCCTCCTAAATTGTTAACTTGGTAAAATAAAAATTATATAGCGTCTTTACCTTTTTCGCCTGTGCGAATTCTAATAGCCTCTGAAACTTCGTATACAAAAATTTTTCCGTCACCAATTTTACCTGTGTTGGAGTGCTTGATAATAACTTCCATAGCTTCTTTATATTTTTTGTCATCGACTACTAATTCAATTTTAACCTTTGGTAGAAAGTCTACTATATACTCAGCTCCTCTATAAAGCTCAGTATGACCTTTTTGTCTACCAAACCCTTTTACTTCAGATACGGTTAATCCACTTAGACCAATTTCGCCAAGAGCATCTTTAACATCCTCTAATTTAAAAGGTTTAATTATAGCTTCAATTTTTTTCATATTTAGCGATCCAAATATAATGTTTAATTTGCATAATATCTATACTATAAATTAATTCAATTTTTGGCGGGTGTAGCTCAGTTGGTTAGAGCGCCGGTTTGTGGTACCGGAGGTCGGGGGTTCAAGTCCCCTTACTCGCCCCAATTTGTGCGCCAGTGGCGGAATGGTAGACGCGCTGGTCTTAGGAACCAGTGGGCAACCGTGGGGGTTCGAGTCCCTCCTGGCGCACCAAGAAACAAGAAAAAAATGGATTATAAAAATATAGAAAAAAATAGTTACAAATCCTCCTTTGAGGTGTCTCTAGATCAAGACGCAATAAGTAAAATTATCGATCAAAAGATTTTAGATAAGCAACCCACTTTTGAAATAGCAGGTTTTAGAAAGGGAAAGGTGCCTATTAATATAATAAAATCTAAGATCGGCCCTCAAATTGAAAATGAAGTACTAAACGATGAAATTTCAAAAAAAATTAACACAATCAGTGAAAAGGAAAAAATTCAATCTCTAGTTCAGCCCGATGTGAGTTTTAAAGACTCTTACAATTTTTCTTTAGCCTTTTATTTGAAACCAGAAATTAAATTGGATGAGTTAAAAGAAAGTGAAATTGAAAAAGTTACATCAGAAGTAACTAAAAAAGATATTGATGATTTTAGAGAAAAGGTCAGAAAAGAATATTATTCTTTGGAGAGCATAGATATATCAGATGATAATTCTGTAGTTGATTTTGAAATACTAAACTTTGAGGAAGAACAAAAGAAATTATTTACTCAAAAAGAGGTAAGGGTTGATTTAAATACCCAAACAAAAGAAGAAATATTTATAGATTTAAAGAAAGCTCTATTAAAAATTAAAAACAAATCTGATTTTAGTTTTACTGCAAAGGGAACAAAAATAGAGGCGAAAATAAAAGATATTAATAAAAAGATTTATCCAAAAAATGATGAAGAATTAATAAAAATTTTAAAATTAAATTCTACTCAAGAATTAAATGATAAAATCGATAATAAATTAAAAGAGGATATGAATTATCTTCAAAAGGAATTTTTTATTGAAAACCTCCTTAAAGTTTTATCTGAGAAAAAAAAGATAGATATTAATGATGAAGTTGTAAATTTAGAACTCAAAAGAAAATATCAAATTGACCTATCTTCAATGAAAGATGAACACAAAGAGAGAATTGAAAGTTTAAAAAAACTTACAAGTGAGAATATACAAAAAGATGTATTATTTTCAGAATTGGTTAAATTCTTAAATGTGAAAGTTGATCAAAATGAATTACAACAATATATTCAAAAATACTATGGTGAAAAAATTGATCAGAGAACAGCTGAGACTGCTTACGGAACTCTATTAAGAAATAAAATAGCAGATGAGTCTATGAAAACTTTCAAAATCAAAGAAACTAAGTTAAGTTTAGAACAGTTAATGAAAAAAGGATCTCAAAATCATGAATCTGGTACCCATAGTCATTGAACAATCTGGGAAAGGAGAAAGATCATTTGATATTTTCTCCAGACTACTTAGAGAAAGAATAATCTTTCTTACAGGCCCAATTAATGATGAAACTGCCTCATTAATATGTGCTCAACTATTATTTCTAGAGTCTGAAAATCCAGAGGAACCTATTAATTTATATATAAATTCACCTGGTGGACTGGTTACGGCTGGCTTAGCCATGTATGACACAATGCAATATATTAAATGCCCCGTTCATACAGTTTGTATAGGACAAGCTGCTTCTGCGGGTTCACTGATACTTGCGGCTGGTAAAGAGGGAAATAGATATGCCTTGCCTCATGCTAAAATTATGATCCATCAACCATCAGGTGGTTTTTCAGGGCAAGCTAGTGATATTAAAATTCACGCTGAAGAAATTTTAAAAACAAAAAAAAGACTCAACGAAATTTACCAAAAACACACCAATATTAGTATTAGTGAAATCGAGAAGGCAATGGAGAGAGATAGATTCTTTGACCCAGAGGAGGCTCAAAAATTTGGTTTGATTGATAAAGTTATAACTACTAGAATTGAAAAATAAATATGTCTGATGAAAAAATAACTTCTGCTAATAGCTCTGATAAAAAAATATCATGTTCTTTTTGTGGTAAAAGCCAAGAAGAAGTAAAAAAACTAATAGCTGGACCCAATGTTTATATTTGTAATGAATGTGTAGTCCTATGTAAGGATATACTTGTTGAAGACGATAAAATCGATACAAAGAAAAAATTTGAAATACCAAAACCTAGTGAGATTTATGATTATCTTGATGATCATATAATTGGTCAAGATCATGCAAAGAAAATATTGTCTGTCTCTGTATACAATCACTACAAAAGAGTTCAAAATCCTTCAAAGGACATTGAAATATCTAAATCAAACATATTATTAATTGGACCTACAGGATGTGGTAAAACTCTTCTTGCACAAACTTTAGCAAAATTTTTAAATGTTCCTTTTACAATTGCAGACGCTACTACTCTTACTGAGGCTGGATATGTTGGTGAAGATGTTGAAAATATTATTTTAAGATTACTTCAACAATGTGATTATGATGTGTCTTTAGCGCAAAAAGGTATCGTCTACATCGATGAAATTGATAAAGTTGGAAGAAAAAGTGAGAATCCCTCAATAACTAGAGATGTTTCCGGAGAGGGTGTTCAGCAAGCTCTTTTAAAAATTATTGAAGGCACTACTGCAAGTGTGCCTCCGCAAGGTGGAAGGAAACACCCACAACAAGAGTTTCTTCAAGTTGATACTAAAAATATATTGTTTGTTTGTGGCGGTGCCTTTGAGGGTGTAGATAAAATTATAAAAAATCGTGTTAATAAAAAGTCTATAGGCTTTAATAAATCAGTTAATCAGGACCAGCCAATGACAGCTCAACTTGAAAACGATGATTTAATTAAATTTGGACTTATTCCCGAATTGGTTGGACGACTTCCTGTTAGCGCCAGCCTTAACGAGTTATCTTTAGAGGATTTAAAAGAAATACTTACCAAACCAAAAAATGCTATTTCTAAGCAATACAAAGCACTTTTTTCTTTTGAAGGTGTGGAATTTGAAATAACTGAGGATGGAAGGGAGCAAATAGCTCAATTAGCAGTAGAGAAAAAAATTGGAGCTAGAGGACTTAGGTCAATCATGGAAAAGTTACTTCTAGATTGTATGTTCGATATCCCGGATAAAGATTCTGTGGATAAGGTCGTTTTGAGCAAAGAGTCAGTAATCTCAAATAATCCAATAATCGTATACAAAGAAAAAGCTAAAATAAAAAAAAAAGTGGGTGAAAATTAAAAATTCCTCACTATCTTAATAGTATGGAAAATCAAATCATCGGACCTATTCTACCTTTAAGGGATTTAGTGGTTTATCCCTCAATAACATCACCTTTATTTGTTGGCCGAGCCAAATCGATAGATGCAATTAATTTTGCAATGAACAATAACAACAAAATTATTTATCTATTTACCCAAAAGGAGCCAACCACCGATGATCCTCAAGTAAAAGATGTCTACTCTTATGGAGTAAAATCCAAAATTATTCAATTCCTCAAGTTACCAGATAACACTTATAAGGTTCTTACTGAAGGTTTAGAAATTGTTAAAATAAAATCAGCTGTTAAAGCTAGCAATAACTTTCTTACTGCCAAGCTAGAGCCAGTAGTTATTAATAAAAAAAATTCAGCTGAGTTAAAAGCTTCATTAAGAGTTTTGAAAAATGAATTTCAAAATTATATCCAAAATATTGGTAATAATAATGACATTCTTGAGGGTCTTTTAAACATAGAAGATCCATATCAATTTATTGATAACATTTATTATAATCTAAATGTAGGTATTGATGAAAAACAAAAAAACTTAGAAATTATTGATATCAATAAAAAAATTCAAAACTTACTAAATTTCTTTTCAAAAGAATTAAATTTTTCCGCTCTTGAGAAAAAAATCAAAAATAGAGTTAAAAGACAAATGGAAAAAACTCAAAGAGAATATTACTTAAATGAACAAATGAAAGCTATTCAAAAAGAACTCGGTGATGGTGAGGACGGTTCTAACGAGTATTCTGAAATTGAGAAAAAAATTAATGAAGTAAAACTATCAAAAGAAGCAAAGGAAAAAGCCTTAAACGAATTTAAAAAGCTAAAGTCTATGAGCCCTATGTCTGCTGAGGCATCTGTTATTCGCAATTATTTAGAATGGATTTTAGATATTCCATGGGAAAAATTCTCCAAAGAAGTCATTGATATCAAGGGGTCTGAGAAGATATTAAATGATGATCATTATGGTCTTGAAAAAGTAAAAGAGAGAATTCTCGAGTTTTTGGCAGTAAAGAAAAGGTCAAAAAAAGCATCTGGAACAATACTTTGTTTTGTAGGACCTCCTGGCGTTGGTAAAACATCCTTGGGTAAATCTATTGCAAGAGCTACTGGTAGAGAATTCGCTAAAATTTCCCTTGGGGGAATTCGAGACGAGGCAGAGATAAGAGGTCATAGGAGAACTTATATTGGTTCAATGCCAGGTCGTTTTATTCAGGCTATGAAAAAAACTAAAACATCGAATCCAATTATCCTACTTGATGAAATTGATAAGGTGGGCAGTGATTGGAGAGGCGACCCTTCTTCAGCTCTATTAGAGGTTCTTGATCCTGAGCAAAATAATCAATTTAACGATCACTATTTAGAAGTTGATTATGACCTTTCAAACGTAATGTTTATATGTACTGGAAATACTTATAACATCCCAGGTCCTTTGCTTGACAGATTAGAAGTTATAGAAGTCTCTGGTTACACAGAGAAAGAAAAAGTTGAAATTGCAAGGAAATATCTAATTCCAAGAAAAATGAATAAAAATATTTTGAAAAATAATGAATTTAAACTCGATAAATCCTCTATCACTAAAATAGTTAGACACTATACCAGAGAGTCAGGAGTTAGAGGCCTTGAAAAAGTTTTTGATAAACTTTTTAGAAAACTTGTTTTTCAATTGGAAAAAAATAAATCAAGATCAAAAAAACCTTTTATTTTTGATGATAAAGCTATCAAGAATTTCTTAGGTGCAGAGAAATTTAAAGACAGTGTTCTCGAAAAGAAAAATTTAGTTGGTATTACAAATGGATTAGCATGGACACAGGTAGGTGGCGATATCTTAAATATTGAAGTCAACTTATCCTCAGGAAAGGGAATGATTAACGCCACTGGTAAACTCGGTGATGTTATGAAAGAGTCTATTACTGCAGCTCTTGGTTATATTAAATCTAATTCTGTTGAATTTGGTGTTAATCCAAAGGTTTTTGATAAAGTAGACATACACCTTCATGTCCCAGAGGGAGCTATTCCAAAAGATGGTCCGAGTGCCGGTATAACTATATTTACATCACTAATTTCATCACTTACTGAAATTAAAATCAAAAGAGATATAGCGATGACTGGTGAAATTACTTTAAAGGGTAGAGTCCTCCCAATTGGCGGTTTAAAGGAAAAACTTCTTGCTGCGATAAGGTATGGTATAAAAACTGTTATCATTCCTAAAGAGAATGAGAAGGACTTGGCTGAAATACAAAAGGATATTCAAAATAAACTTGTTATAAAAAAAGTTGAGTTTGCTAAAGAGGTGCTGGACTTAGCTCTCGATGGAAAAATCAGTAAAATCAACAAAAAATTAGACTGGAGACACTTAGTTACAGAGTCTATGAAGCCTAAAAATCAACAAAATCAAGAAAAAACATTCGTTAACTAGTATATTGTTGTTGATTTTGTTATCTTTTTCTTACTACAATTAACTAATAGAATCACTAAGGAGGTTCGGTATGAATAAAAATGAACTCATTGCTGAATATAGTACGAAAAATGGTGTTGGAAAATCAGATGCAACTAAGGCTGTAGAAAGTTTATTTGATATTATTACATCTACTTTAAAGGCTGGAGGCGATGTTAAGATTGCCGGTTTTGGTACTTTCAAGGTAGCAGACACTAAGGCTAAAACTGGAAGGAACCCAAGAACGGGTGAGTCAATCCAAATTCCTGCATCAAAAAAGCCAAAATTTCTTGCTGGAAAACAGCTTAAAGAACTAATAAAGTCCACAGTCTAATTTTTTGCAAATTAGATAGGGCGATTAGCTCAGTTGGTAGAGCATCTCGTTTACACCGAGAGGGTCGGCGGTTCGAGTCCGTCATCGCCCACCATTCGACAATAGTCGGGGGTGTAGTTCAGTTTGGTTAGAACGCCTGCCTGTCACGCAGGAGGTCGCGGGTTCGAGTCCCGTCGCTCCCGCCATAATTACTCTTACTTGCGTCACTTTTATTATTAATTATTTGCTTTAGTTTTTTATAATACACTACAAAAAACCTTTATATTTTATGTACAACTTGGATTATATATTTATTTTAATTTTCATCTTAATTGGTGCAGGCATGGCTATTGCCATGTATTTGCTTTCAAAAATTTTATCACCAAGTTCACCTGATAGCGAAAAATTGTCAGCATATGAATGTGGATTCGAAGCCTTTGATGATGCTCGATCAAAATTTGACGTTAAGTTTTATTTAGTATCAATACTATTTATAATTTTTGATTTAGAGATTGCGTTTTTATTTCCTTGGGCTGTAAGTCTAAGCAATATTGGTGCCTTAGGTTTTTATTCAATGATGTTTTTTTTATTTATCCTCACAGTTGGATTTATTTATGAATGGAAAAATGGAGCATTAGATTGGGAGTAAATATAGAACATAATAATTCTCTTAATATAGATGAAGTCTTTGAAAAAAAAGGTTTCATTACAGCTTCATTTGAAAATTTGATTAATTGGGCACGCTCTGGTTCTTTATGGCCTATGACATTTGGTTTGGCTTGCTGTGGAGTTGAGATGATGCATTCTTATATGAGCAGATATGATTTAGATCGTTTAGGTGTAATACCTAGAGGATCACCAAGACAATCTGATGTGATGATTGTTGCTGGAACTCTTACAAACAAAATGGCACCTGCTTTACGGAAGGTTTATGATCAAATGCCTGAACCAAGATGGGTAATCTCTATGGGTTCTTGCGCTAATGGTGGAGGTTATTATCATTACTCTTACTCCGTTGTTAGAGGATGCGATAGAATAGTACCTGTAGATATTTATGTCCCAGGTTGCCCACCAACTGCTGAAGCTCTTTTGTATGGCATCATGCAACTTCAAGATAAAATTAAAAAGAAAAAGAAAATTTATAGGTAAATTATTTGTCCCCTAATATTTTACAAAAATATTCAACTGGAAGTTTTCATTTCCCAATCAAGGCCGGCATTGACAATATTTTAGTAAACAAGGACTCAATTTTAGATGTTACTCAAAAAATTAAAGAAGATGAAGATTTACTCTATGACCAGTTAATTGATATTACGGTCACAGATAACATGTTATCTAAATCAAGTTATGCTCAAGAAAGATTTACACTCATATACTCTTTTTTGAGCTTAAAATTTAATAAAAGATTGTTTATTTTCGCCAATATTTCTGAAGATAATTTAAATATTAATTCTATAACTCAAATTTTTGAGTCTGCTGACTGGTTTGAAAGGGAGTGTTATGATCTTTTTGGTATAAACTTCATAAATCACCCTAATCTTCAGAGAATAATGAATGATTATACCTTTCAAGGTCATCCACTAAGAAAAGATTTTCCTTTAACTGGATATGAGGAAGTTCGTTATGACGAAAACATAAAAAAAGTTGTTTATGAGCCTGTTACCTTAAAGCAAGAATTTAGAGACTTTGATAATGAGAGCCCTTGGGAGGGAATGAAAGAAACAATTAAAGAGGAACTAGGTAAATAAATATATGTCCGAGAACTTTAAACCTGTCACACTTAATTTTGGACCTCAACATCCAGCTGCACACGGAGTGCTTAGACTGCTAGTGCAATTGGAGGGAGAGGTAGTAAACAAAGCAGAACCACATATTGGACTTTTACATAGAGGCACTGAAAAATTAATTGAACAAAAAACTTATACCCAAGCTATACCATATTTTGATCGTCTTGATTATGTATCGCCAATGTGCCAAGAACATGCATTCGCTTTAGCAGTTGAGAATTTGTTGAACATTGAGGCACCTAAAAGAGCTCAATATATCAGAGTTATGTTTGCAGAAGTTACCAGAATATTGAATCATTTGCTTAACATTCCTGCTTTTGCAATGGACATAGGTGCAGCTACTCCAATGCTATGGGCTTTCGAAGAGAGAGAAAAAATGTTGGAATTTCATGAAGCTGTTTCTGGAGCAAGATTTCATGCAGCTTATTTTCGACCTGGTGGTGTTCATCAGGACTTACCCGAAAATCTCCTAGAAAAAATGAAAAACTATTTTTCAAATTTTCCTAAGTTTATTGATACCCTTGAAGAATTACTTACTGAGAATAGAATATTTAAGCAACGCTCAGTAGATATAGGAATATTAAAAAAAGATGACGCAATAAGACTTAGTTGTAGTGGCCCGGTTCTTCGTGCGAGTGGCGTAGCTTGGGATCTAAGAAAATCTCAACCTTATGATGTATATTCAGATATAGATTTTGACATTCCTGTTGGAAAAACAGGTGATACCTATGACAGATATTTAGTAAGAATGGAAGAGATGAGAGAGTCTGTTAAAATTATTTTGCAGTGTATTGACAATATTCCACAAGGACCTGTAATGGTTGAAAATAATAAAATTACACCACCTAAAAGATCAGAAATGAAAAATTCAATGGAAGCTATAATTCATCATTTTAAGTTATTTACAGAGGGATATAGGGTTCCTGAGGGAATTACATACAAAAGTGTAGAGGCACCAAAAGGAGAATTTGGAGTTGTTTTAGTAGCTGATGGAAGCTCAAAACCTTATCGTTGTAAATTGAGAGCTCCAGGCTTTGTTCATTTACAGGCATTACATTTTTTATCTAAAGGCCACCAACTTGCAGACCTACCATCAATCTTAGGAAGTTTAGACATTGTATTTGGTGAGGTTGACAGATGAGTGGTAATCATCCAGGTTTATCAAATAATTTTTCAAGATCAGGTGTGAAATTTTCATGGTCTAAAGATAATCTCAAATCAATTAAAAATATTATTTCTAAATATCCAAAAGGTAGGGAGCAAAGCGCTGTAATGCCTCTCCTTTATTTGGCACAAGAACAAAATCATAATTGGATAAGTATTGAATGCATAGAAACAATTGCTGAGACTTTATCTATGCCTAAGATAAGAGTTACAGAAGTAGCTTCATTTTATTCAATGTATAATACAAGACCAGTTGGTGAGAACCTAGTTCAGATTTGTAGAACATCTCCTTGTTGGCTCAGAGGCTCAAATAAAATTACAAATACGATTTGTAAAGAAACAAAATGTGAAATTAACGATACAAGCGAAGATAATAAATTTACAGTTGTTGAAGTGGAGTGCCTTGGTGCTTGTTCTAATGGACCTATGATACAAATTAATAATGATTTTTTTGAAGACTTAGATGAAGACTCTACAAAGAAAATTATAGACAATATTAAAGAAGGAAAACCGAATATTATTGGTTCTCAAAAAGGTAGGAGAAGCTCAGAAAATGCTTAATGCTAAAGATAAAGTTTTTCAAAACCTTCATGGTTTTCAAGAACCTTTTATTGAAGGAGCCTTAGAAAGAGGTTCTTGGTCTAACACAAAAGAAATTTTGTCCAAAAATCAAAATGATATTATTGAATTAGTGAAATCAAGTCAGCTCAGAGGAAGAGGTGGTGCAGGTTTTTCTACTGGTCTTAAATGGTCATTTATGCCGAAAGATACAGGCAAGCAACATTATTTAGTTGTTAACGCGGATGAGTCCGAACCTGGAACTTGTAAAGACAGAGAAATTATAAGAAACGATCCTCATACCCTTGTTGAAGGTTGTTTGATTGCATCATATGCTATTCAAGCATCAAAGTGCTATATATATATTAGAGGTGAATACCACTATGAGTACGTTCAATTAGAAAAGGCGATCGAAGAAGCTTATAACCGAGGCTATATAGGAAAAAATGCCTGTGGTAGTGGATTTGATTTCGATCTTTATGTTCATAGGGGTGCTGGAGCGTATATATGTGGAGAAGAAACCGCTCTTTTAGAGAGTTTAGAAGGAAAAAAAGGTCAACCACGACTAAAACCCCCTTTTCCTGCAGGTGTCGGTTTATACGGCATGCCCACAACTATTAATAACGTTGAGTCAATTGCTGTAGTTCCTACTATATTAAGAAGAGGTCCAGATTGGTTTAAATCAATTGGTTCTGAGAATAACACAGGTACAAAAATTTTTTGTATATCTGGAAGTGTCAACAAGCCTTGCACGGTTGAAGAAGAAATGGGGATACCATTAAAGGAATTAGTTGAAAAGCATTGTCATGGAGTTGAGGGCGGATGGGACAACTTAAAAGCAATAGTTCCAGGAGGGTCAAGCACTCCAATGCTCCCTAAAAATATTTGTGAGTCAGTTCTTATGAACTTTGATGATTTAAAAGCTAATGGTTCTGGCTTAGGTACAGCGGGAGTGATTGTTGTTAACAAGAATAATGATATTGCAGAAGTAATTGAACGATTTGCACACTTTTATAAACATGAAAGCTGTGGTCAATGCACACCGTGCAGAGAAGGAACAGGTTGGATGCACAGAATGATGCAAAGACTAGTAAGAGGAGAAATATCTCCTGAGCAAATAGAACTTTTAGAGAATGTAACAAAGCAAGTAGAAGGACACACTATATGTGCCTTAGGAGATGCAGCGGCGTGGCCTATTCAAGGACTTATTAAGAACTTTAAATCAGAGTTGATTAGCAAATATAATAAAAAGTTAAAAGCTTCATGAGTGAAAATCTAGTAAACATAAAAATTAATCAAAAAGAAATTCAAGTTGATAAAAATCTCACTGTCATGCAAGCATGTGAAATTGCAGGTGAAGAAATACCAAGATTTTGTTATCACGACAAACTGTCTATAGCTGGAAATTGTAGAATGTGTTTGGTTGAAATAGAAAAGGCTCCAAAACTTGTTTCTTCCTGCACAATGCCCTTAATGGAAGGCATGTCTATAATCACTAATTCAGAAAAAGTAAATGCAGGTAGAAAAGGTGTGATGGAATTTTTATTAATTAATCATCCTTTAGATTGCCCAATATGTGATCAAGGCGGAGAATGTGATTTACAAGATCAGGCTATGTACTACGGCTTTGATAAGTCTAGATACAAAGAAAATAAAAGAGCCGTTGATAATAAAAACATGGGCCCTTTGGTAAACACCATAATGACCAGATGTATTCATTGTACAAGATGCGTAAGATTTGCAACCGAAGTAGCAGGGGTACCAGAATTAGGTATGTTGGGCAGAGGTGAGAACGCAGAAATTACCACCTATCTTGAACAATCAATCACCTCAGAGCTTTCTGGTAACGTTATTGATTTATGCCCTGTTGGTGCACTTACAAGCAAACCATATCAATTTAAAGCCCGTCCCTGGGAACTAAAAAGAACAGACTCAATTGATATTTTTGATAGTGTTGGCTCCAATATCAGGGTTGATAGCAGAGCAGAGGAAATTTTAAGAGTCACACCGAGAACAAATGAATTCATTAACGAGGAGTGGATATCTGACAAAGTAAGATTTAATTATGATGGTTACTACCAACAGAGAATAGACATACCTTACATTAAAAAAAATCAAAAATTATCCAGTTCAAGTTGGGAAGAATCCTTAAAAATTTTAAAAAATAAATTGAAATCTTTAAAGCCTTTAGCTTTGGTTGGAGAGCATGTTGATTTAGAAACCGGATACGCAATTAATAAATTCATGTCAAACTTTGGTAAAGACAATGTAGAATGTCGTACTGACAATCAAGCTATCCTTGAAAATTTAGATAGTTATCGTTTTAATACACCTTTAAACGAAATAGAAAATTCTGATTTAATAGTACTTTTAGGTACAAACCCGAAAATTGAAACACCAATAATCAACCATAAGATTTTTAAAGCTTACAATAATAATTCAAGAATATTTAACATTGGTGAAAATATATCTTTGAACTATCAGACAGAGTATTTAGGAGACAAGTTATCAAATTTAAATAATGAAAAATTAATTAAAGCTCTTAAAAAATCCTCTAATCCTTTAATTATAATAGGTTCAGCTTTTTTAAGTAAAATAAAAAATATAAAAACATTAAAATCTATTTTTTCTTTTGCTGATAAATATAATGTCATTACAAAAGATAAAAATAACTTAAACTTTTTAAATCCATATGCCTCTCGTGTGGGCCAATTAATATTAGGTAATACTACCAAAAACCTCTGCGAACCATTTTCAAAATTAAAAAAAGAAAAATTTGAAATTGTTCTTTCATTTGGTTCAGAACACATTGCCAGTGAACAATTTGATAATTGTTTCAGGGTCTACTTTGGTCATCATGGAGATGAAGGTGCTATGAAATCAGATATTATTTTACCAACACCTCTTTACACTGAGAAGAATGGTATATTTGTAAATATTGAAGGAAGACCGCAAGAGGCTAAAAAATGTCATAATCCTATTGGATCTGCAAAAGAAGAGTGGTCGATAATTAAAAAATTATCTGATGAGTTTTCCTTTGTTTTCGAACCAAATACCTTTGAACAATTAAGATCTGAATTATTAAAAAAACATACAAAATTATCTATTTTTCATGAAATTTTGAGTAATGATAATGCTTCTCCAATTATAACTGATATTGAATTTGAAGACTGTAAAACACAGTATCCAATAAATAACTTTTATATGTCTGATATTATTTCTAAAAATTCTGTAACAATGGCTAAATGTGTTGAAGAGATAACTTCGACCCCATCTTTATTAGAGAAGTCAGCTTAATGACAAGTCTTTCTCTTGAAATAACAATAGGTATTTTAAAAATATTTAGCTTTGTTGTGCCTGTATTGGTTTCTGTTGCTTTATTAGTATATTTAGAAAGAAAAGTTCTCGGAGCTGTTCAATTAAGAAAGGGACCAAACGTTGTAGGGCCCTTTGGTATACTACAAAGCTTTGCAGATGTTTTAAAACTACTTACCAAAGAGAACTTACTACCTTCAAGTTCTAATAAATTTCTTTTTATCTTTGCACCTATGCTAACTTTAATTTTAAGTTTAATAGCTTGGGCAGTTATACCAATTAGTTCAACTTACGTAATTGCTAACATTAACATAGGAATTTTATATTTATTTGCTGTGTCATCATTTGGTGTTTATGGAGTAATAATAGCTGGTTGGGCAAGTAATTCTAAATATCCTTTTTTAGGAGCTCTAAGATCAGCTGCTCAAATGATTTCTTATGAAGTTTCAATAGGCTTTGTGATTATCACAGTTCTAATTTGTGTAGGTTCTTTAAATTTGATCGACATTGTTGAAAGTCAAAAAAATATGTGGTTCGCTATACCTCTTTTACCCATGTTCGTCGTATTTATAATATCAGCACTTGCTGAAACAAATAGATTGCCTTTTGACTTACCTGAGGACGAAGCTACGTTAGTTGCAGGATTCTTTACTGAATATTCATCAATATCATTTGGTTTATTTTTCTTAGCGGAATACGCAAATATGATTTTGATGAGTTCTTTGACGGTCATTTTATTCCTAGGAGGCTGGTACCCTCCAATAGATATATTCCCTTTAAATGCAATACCTGGAATTTTTTGGTTTGTAATTAAAGTTTTTCTAATCCTTTTTGTATTTCTCTGGGTCAGGGCAACTTTCCCAAGGTATAGATATGACCAACTTATGAGACTCGGATGGAAAATTTTCTTACCTTTAACACTAATTTGGGTAGTTATTACATCAGCTTTTTTATTTTACTTTGGATTATTGCCTAACTAATTATGACAACACTTATTAAATACATAAAATCTTTTACTCTTTTTGAATTAATGAAAGGTTTAAAGTTAACAATAACTTATTTTTTTAAACCTAAGGTTACTTTAAACTATCCTAATCAAAAAGGGCCTATTAGTCCTCGTTTTAGAGGGGAACATGCTTTGAGAAGATACCCAAATGGTGAGGAAAGGTGTATTGCTTGTAAATTATGTGAAGCTGTCTGTCCTGCTCAAGCTATAACTATTGAAGCCGAGCCAAAGCCTGATGGCAGCAGAAGAACCAGTCGATATGACATTGATATGACTAAATGTATTTATTGTGGCTTATGTGAAGAGGCTTGTCCAGTAGATGCTATCGTAGAGGGTCCAAATTTTGAATACGCCACTGAAACAAGAGAAGAATTACTTTACGATAAAGAAAAACTTTTACGAAACGGAGATATATGGGAAAAACAAATTAGTGAAAATCTTAAAAGGGACAGCAAATACAGATAATGTTTTTAGTTGGCTCTTTTTTTTTGTTTGCAGCATTTTTAATAACAACATGCATTTTTGTTATTTTTTCAAAAAATCCTGTTAATTCTGTCTTATTCCTAGTATTAGCTTTTCTTAATTCCACTTTTCTGTTCATCCTAATTGGAGCAGAGTTTGTCGGCATCATCCTTGCTATTGTTTATATTGGTGCAGTAGCAATCCTTTTTCTTTTTGTTGTAATGATGCTCGATATACAAATTACAACCTTAATGTATAATATTAAAAAATATGTACCTCTCGCTTTACTTTTTGCTGGCATCATTCTAGCTGAGATAATCTATTTAACTGTATTTAAAACTTCTAAAGTTAACATAGATACATTTATTAGATCTAAAAATAATACTGAACAAATTGGAGATGTGCTTTATACAAAGTATTTTATTGATTTCCAATTAAGTGGGATTGTTTTGTTACTTGCTATGATTGGAGCAATTGTTTTAACTCATGTCTATAGACCAACAATTAAAAGACAAAACATTGATAGTCAAAATTCTACGACAGCTAAAGATAGAGTTAAGCTACTAAAAATTAAACCGGGTGAAGGTATAAAAGATGACTAGTCTTACATACAATCATTTTTTTATTCTTTCTTTAATAGTCTTTATTATCGGATGCTTTGGATTATTTTTAAATAGAAGAAATATGATTTTAATTTTAATGTGTATTGAAATTATATTATTAGCAGCAAATATTAATTTCGTATCGGCATCAGTTTTCTTAAATGATATTAATGGACAAGTATTCTCAATTTTTATTTTAACAATCGCTGCTGCTGAGGCAGCAATTGGTTTAGCCATACTGGTTATTTATTTTAGAAATAAAGGAGAGATTGATATAACCCAAATTAATCAATTAAAAGACTGATGTTTAGCTATAAATTACTTTTCTTTCTTCCATTAATTTCAACAATTTTTACATATCCTTTTGGGGTACTACTAGGTGATAAAACTGCTCAATATTTTTCATCAACGCTAATATCTATTGCAGCTATTTTAAGCTGGTTTTTGTTTATTAGTTTTTCAATGTCTCCCTCTTCAGAAATTATCATTCCTGTATTAGAGTGGTTTTTTGTTTCGGGTCAGTTTTTTAATTGGGGAATTTCAGTTAACTCTCTAACACTTTTAATGTTAACACTTGTTCTTACTGTATCTGCTTTAGTCCATATATATTCAATTGAATACATGGCACATGACAATTCAAAAGTAAGATTTATGACTTACTTGAGTTTATTTACATTTTGTATGGTAGCTTTAGTTGTAAGTGACAATTTAATTCAATTATTTTTTGGATGGGAGTGTGTCGGACTAGCCTCTTATTTACTGATAGGTTTTTGGCACCACAAGAAATCTGCAAATTTAGCAGCTATGAAAGCTTTTTTAGTAAATAGGGTTGCAGATTTTGGCTTTCTTATTGGTATCGCTACTCTTTACATATTTTTAGATACATTATCCATTAATGAAATAATATCAGGTAAAGAAAAATTATTAAATTATGATATTAATTTTTTAGGCTTTAATATTAATGCGTTAGTTTTTTCATGTTTTTTTCTTTTTATAGGTGCCATGGGAAAATCTGCTCAATTTGGTTTTCATACTTGGTTACCTGATGCTATGGAGGGACCAACTCCTGTTTCAGCATTAATTCATGCAGCTACAATGGTAACAGCTGGTGTTTTTTTGACTGTTAGATTTTCAGAATTAATGGTCATGTCTGATTTTATTATGACTTTTGTTCTTATTATAGGACTACTTACAGCATTCTTTGCAGCATCAGTTGGATTTTTTCAAAAAGATATAAAAAAGGTAATTGCATACTCTACTTGTAGTCAATTAGGTTTCATGTTTGTAGCTTGTGGACTAGGTGCATTCAACATTGCCATATTTCATTTAATAACACATGGTTATTTTAAAGCTTTACTCTTTTTATCATCAGGGTCAGTTATTCACGGAGTTCATGATGAACAAGATATGGATAAAATGGGTAATCTTTTTCCAAAGATGAAAATTACAGCATTAATGATGTGGATAGGCACTCTTGCTATAATTGGCTTTCCATATTCATCTGGTTATTTTTCAAAAGATTTAATTTTAAGTTCATCTTTTAATTTGAACAGTTTTGGTCCTTTAGTTTATTTCATTTTAGCAATAGTATCTGCAATGACTGCTTTCTACTCATTCAGATTAATATTTAAGGTGTTTCATGGTAAATATAATGGATCTTACGATTATGAAAAAATTCATGAATCAGGACCATTTATGTTGGTTCCTTTATTGCTTTTATCATTAGGAGCAATTTCTGTAGGCTACTTTTTAAATGATTTACTCGCTGGTTATAATTCAAAAAATTTTTGGAATGACATAATATTTTTAAACCAAGATAAACATTATTACTCTTCTTTTTTTCCAATATTATCTAAATCCTTAGTTGCTATAGGAGTTGCTTTTGCGGTTTATTACTATGGATTTAATTTAAATAAACTTGCTGACTTGAAAAAAAGGTTTTACTCAATTTACAATTTTGTTTTGAACAAATGGTACTTTGATGAATTATATAATAAGATTTTTGTTTTACCTTTGTATAGTTTAGGAAAATTTTTATGGACCAGAATAGACCAAGGGTTTATTGATAAATACCTCCCTAATGGAAGTGCTTCTATAGTATCTACAATTTCAAAAGCGTTTAAAAGAATTCAAACAGGATATATATTTGATTATACATTTATAATAATCTCAGGTTTCACACTTTTTATAAGTATCATTTTTTATATATCTATTACATAAAATGAGCTTCCCCATATTATCACTTTTAATTCTAACTCCTATAATAGGAGCATTAACACTTTCATTATCAAGTAGTGCTCAATTAAAAAATAAGACAATTTTTTTATCTGGTTTATGGATCACTACAGGTGAATTTCTTCTAAGTTTACTCTTACCAATATTTTACGATAAAACTAAAAATGGTTATCAGTTTACAGAGTACCACACATGGTTTGATAAGTTTGATATTAATTACTACGTTGGTGTAGATGGTGTATCTATTCCATTAATCCTTTTAACTACTTTTTTAGTTCCTATTTGTTTGTTGTGCTCTTTAAATTCAATCCAAAATAGAGCTAAAGAATTTGTAATTTATTTTCTTTTGCTTGAAAGCTTTATCATTGGAGTTTTTGTAAGTATTGATTTGGTAATTTTTTACGTCTTCTTTGAGGCAGTTTTAATTCCTATGTTTTTAATCATTGGAATTTGGGGAGGAGAAAATAGGCTTTATGCTACTTTTAAATTTTTCCTATATACGCTTGCAGGATCTGTTTTAATGCTTTTAGCTATTATATACATTATCTCTAAAGTTAAATCAGGTAATATTGAATTAATCTCAGATTTTACCTTTGATCAACAAATAGAATTAATTCTATTTTTATGTTTCTTCGCATCTTTTGCTGTAAAAGTTCCAATGTTTCCTTTTCATACGTGGTTACCTGATGCTCATGTTCAAGCACCTACGAGTGGGTCAGTTATATTAGCTGGCGTACTACTTAAGTTAGGAGCTTATGGTTTTATTAGACTATCTTTGCCATTCTTTGAGTATGCATCAATATATTTTCAGCCAATGATTTTTGCACTAAGCTGTGTAGCAATTGTTTACACATCAATTGTTGCTTTAAGACAATTAGATATGAAAAAAATGATTGCTTATTCTTCTGTGGCTCACATGGGTTTTGTTACAATAGGTATTTTTACTCTTACACAAGATGGTATAAATGGTGCATATTTTCAAATGATAAGTCATGGAATAGTTTCAGCTGCACTATTTTTAATAGTTGGAGTTGTTTACGAAAGACATCATACAAGAATGATTTCAGATTATAGTGGAGTCACGAATGTAATGCCTAAATATTCATTTTTTTTCATGATTTTTATGCTTTCATCTGTAGGTTTACCTGGAACTAGTGGTTTCGTTGGAGAGTTTCTAGTTATTATGTCTACTATAAGTGTAAGCGTATACCTTACATTTTTTACTGCTATTGGGGTAATCTTAGGAGCATCTTATATGCTTTTATTATATAAAAATGTAAATTTTGGAGACTTAAAGTCTGATATAAAACAATTAGCAGATTTATCAAATATAGAAATTTTTTACTTTTCTTGTTTAGCCTTTCTCACAATGCTTCTAGGTATATATCCTAAACTGTTATTTGAAATGATTAATAAGAGTATTTCTATGAGTATTCTTTAATGATCAATTTTTATCAATTAATCCCAGAAATTTTTATACTTGCTTTAATTTTAATTACATTATGTTTTGGATTACTTAATAAGGATAGGTCTATCGCAATTAACACTATAGGTTTTTTCATATTAACCCTAATACTTATAAATTTTGGAAAAGACTTTTATATTTCCACTGATCTTTCATTAAATACAATTAACTTATTTGTATTATCAAAGATAATACTTTCAATTGGTTCTATTGTTTTTATTTTACTCTCAAAGAGACCGTTAAAAAATGAAAATTTGTATAGATATGAATATATCCTATTCATATTATTTGCTATTCTTGGGTCTTTCGTTCTTATTTCAAGTGATAATTTTTTAACAGCTTTTATTGGGTTAGAACTTCAATCTTTGTCATTATATTTAATGGCTGCCTTTAATACCAAAAATTTAAAATCAAATGAAGCGGGGATTAAATATTTTTCTCTTGGTGCTTTATCATCTGGTTTTCTCTTATTTGGTATCTCAATGATTTATTACGATACCGGTTCTTTTTATATGCAAAACCTAAATAATTTTACAACCATAAGTGAAATAGGCTTATCTTTAGTCCTTATTTCTTTATTTTTTAAGGTCTCTGCAGCTCCATTTCATATTTGGACACCAGATGTATATGAAGGATCACCGACTATATCTACACTTTTTTTTGCTAGTTTACCTAAGTTTGCCTCACTAATATTTTTATTTAGAGTTTATCAAGATCTTAACATTTCAGGCATTCAGTCTCTAAATTATATTTTTCAAATTGTTTGCGCCATATCGCTACTTGTTGGAGTTTACGGAGCAATTACACAAAAAGTTATCAAAAGATTATTAGCTTTTAGCTCAATTAATCACATAGGTTTTATGTTACTTGGAATCATGAGTTATCAATTTATGTCTGAGGGAACATTATTTTTCTATTTAATTATTTATTTAATTACTACTTTTGGGATTTTTGCTGTTTTACTTAATTTAAGAACTGTGGAAGGTGAATTCACCAAAATATCTCAACTTAATGGTTTAAGATTTACATCGAACTCTAAATCTATCAGTATGCTAGTGTTTTTCTTTTCACTTGCGGGAATACCACCTTTTGCTGGTTTCTTTGCTAAATTTTTTATTCTTTCAGCCTCAATAACTGATGGTTTTTTCTTTTTATCAATAGTAGCTGTTTTGAGTTCTGTAATTGCAGCATTCTATTATTTAACGATTATAAAAAATATGTTTTTCAATAAATCAGAAATAGAGCCATTAGATGACAACAATAAAATAGGTAAAGTAATATTTATAAGTTTTGGATTAATAATAACTTTATTTTTCTTTTATCCAGATCCATTAATCAATTTAGTAGATAGCCTTTTTAAATAAAAATTGTACAAAGTTATTTATGATACCATTGCCTCAACTCAAAATGAGATAATAAACTTTGATCGATATAAAAAAGTCTTAAATAATAACAATCTTTATGTTCAATCATTAAAACAAGAAAAAGGTACCGGAAGAGGTAAAAAAAAGTGGATAAGCCCTAAAGGTAATATTTACTTAACAATCAATCAAAAATTAAAAGCTACTATTGCTCTTAAAAATAATTTTTATATTTGTTATTTGATTCATAAATTTTTTAAGAGGATTCACGATATCGACTTAGAATATAAATGGCCAAATGATTTATTTTACCAAAATAAAAAAATAGTTGGTGTAGTAGTCAAATCAACTATTTTAGGAAACAACTCATACTTAAAAACTGGTATAGGAATAAATATAAATAACACACCTTTAATTAAGTCTAATTCTTTGTCACGTATTTTAAAAAAAAAATCAAATATAATAAACTTATCAAATAAAATTATTGATTTTATTGAATATAATTTATCAAAAGAAATATCCAATCAGATATTAGTGGGGTATCTTAATAAATATATGCTAAAAAATTTTAAACTAAATCATCCAACTTTTGGAAAAAATATTGTTGAAATAATAAATGTTAATGAAGATTTTTCATTAAATATTAAAATTGAAGATGAAAATAAAAAAATCTTTTTTGGAGAGCTTGTGTGAATTTAGTTGTCGATATTGGTAACACATCTCTAAAGTATTCATCAACTACTGATATTGGTATAAAAAAAGTACGCCAATTAAAATATTCAAAAAAAAAACCTACATTTATTATTAAATTTTTAAAAAACCAATTTAAAACACATAAAATAATTTATATTTGCTCAGTTGTCTCAGAAATAGACAAGATTATTAAAGAAAATTTAAAAATCTATAGAAAAGATTTAATATTTATTAATAAGAAAAAATTAACTTCCTTAGTTCATCGCCGAGTAAATTTAAGTCAACTCGGAAATGATAGAATAATCAATGTATTATCTGCAATCAAAATGTATCCTAAATCTAAATCTTTCATAATAATTGATTTAGGTACTGCAACCACTTTAGATATTGTAATTAATTATAAATATTTTGGTGGTGTCATTTTACCTGGACGTACTACCTCATATGAAAATCTAATATCATTAGCCTCAGGTATAAAAAATATGAAATTTTCTAATGATACTAATATTTTAGGAAAAAATACAAACCAAGCCTTAATGTCAGGTTTTAATATAGGCTACAAGCTCATGATAGAATCTTATTTAAAACTAATTAAAACTACTTATAAAAGAAATTTTAAAGTGATTTTTACTGGTGGATATGCTAGCACTATTATTAATAAAAAGACAAAATTTATTTATAGAGAAGATTTAACTCTTTTAGGTACTTCTTTTTACCAAAACTTTTTAAATGAAAAACATTGAATTATTAAATAATAAAAAGAACACCTATTTTTTGTCAATTGGTGGAATAGGTGAAATAGGTGGCAATAATTATTTATATTCTTTTAAAGGGGAACAAGTTATCGTTGATGGGGGTATATCATTTGCTGATGATAGTCTTCCAGGCGTAGATATCACTATTCCTGATCCTTATATTTTTTTAAATTCAAACATTAAACCTAAAGCTATGATCTTAACTCATGCTCATGAAGATCATGTTGGAGGGTTGGAGTATTACTTTGATAAAATAGATTTTCCTATTTATTGTAACCAATTTACATTTTCATATATTAAACATAAATTTAATAAAATAGCTGGATATGAAAAGAAATTTATTATAATTGATGATTTTCAAGAAATTGAATTTGAAAATTTCTCTTTCCAATTAATTCCTACGACTCACTCCATACCTGATCCTACAGGTATTTTTTTTAAAACATTAGAGGGCAACATATATCATACAGGTGATTGGAAAATAGACAAAAATCCAGTAACTGGTTCTCCATTTGATTACCAAAATTATCAGTTACTAAAGGATGAAAAAATTGATTTACTAATTGGTGACTCAACAAATGCCGGTGTAAACGAAATTTCTCGTTCAGAGTCTGAATTAGATCCTTCATTTGATAAACTGTTTAAAAAGCTTAACGGAAGAATCGTAGTAACATGTTTTTCATCAAATATTGCAAGACTGAAAACAATAATTTCAAATGCTATTAAGCAGGATAAAAAAATATTTGTTGTAGGAAGAAGTATTAAAAGAGCTATTAATACTGCCATTGAAGAAAAATTAATTGAAAATTTTGAAATTCATAATGAGAAAAAATTTCAAGACTATAATAAAGATAAAGTATTATTGATATGTACTGGAAGCCAAGGGGAAAAAAATTCTGCTCTTTGGAAGATTGCAAACAATACACATAATCAAATTAAATTAAGCTCAAAAGACAATATAATTTTCTCATCTAAAGAAATTCCAGGTAATGAAAAATCAATATCTTATCTAAAAAACTCTTTTAGTTACTTGGGTTTAAATATCATTACAGATACTGATGAATTTGTTCATGTTTCAGGACATCCAGGAAAAAATGAAATTAAAGAGTTTTATTCTTTTATTCAACCTAAATCTTTAATTCCTATGCATGGAGAATATCTTCATTTGAAAAAACATCTTGAAATAGCTAAAAGTTTAAAAATTGAGAAGACTAATCTTCTTTTAAGTGGAGATTTGTGTCAATTAGATTTAATCAACAAAAACCATAAGCTCATTGATCAATTTATTATAAAAAAACTCCCTGTTGTTCAAAACCTAATTATAGAAGAAGATAATTTTATAAATGAAAGAGGAAAAATTCTTCATAATGGAGTAATAAGTATAAATTTAATTTTAAATAAAAAATTTGATATCATTAAATTTCAACTTTTTGATAAAGGCTTTCCATTTCCTTACAATAAGGAAATTATTCAAAATGAGATCAAAGATATTTTATTAAATAAAATATTATTTATTAAGGATGAAATCGATGAAACCTCTCTGAGTGAATTAGTAGAGGAAGTTTCTAAAAAAACTTTTAATAGAAATTTCTCTTTAAAGCCTGAGTTGTTGATACACATATCATTGATATGAAGTTTTTATTCTTACTTTTTATTATTTGGTGGGTTATTTTCATGACAATATTACCTATTAAAAGATCTGAATTTGAAGAGGGTATGCCTAGAAAGTCATATTTAGGTGCTAAATTTTTAATTTCATTTGCTTTGTCAATGATTGTATCCTTTTTTATAATAAAATATGAAAATAATATATTTGAATACTTTAAATGAAATTATCTAACCTTTTATTTAATTCACTAAAAGAGCCACCTAAAGAAGCTAAAATTTTATCCCATCAATTAATGCTGCGCTCTTCAATGATTAGACAGCACACATCAGGCATCTATACTTGGCTACCATTGGGTTTTAAAGTTTTAAAAAATATTGAAAATATTATTAGGCACAATCAAGACGTAATTGGTTGTAACGAAATGTTAATGTCTACTATCCAATCTTCGGAATTGTGGAAAAAAAGTGGAAGATATACAGATTATGGAAAAGAGATGTTAAGAATTACAGACAGACATGAAAATGAATTATTATATGGACCAACGAATGAAGAAGTAATAACAGATTTATTTTCAGATTATGTGAATTCCTATAAAGCTCTTCCAAAATATCTTTATCATATTCAATGGAAATTTAGAGACGAAATTAGACCTCGATTTGGTGTAATGCGAGGTAGGGAATTTTTGATGAAGGATGCATATAGTTTCGATTTAACAGAGGAAAGTGCTTTTGAAACTTATAAAATTTTTTTTAGAAGTTACTTAAAAACTTTTTTAGATTTAGGCTTACAACCAATACCAGTTAAGGCAGCCACAGGAGCTATTGGAGGAGATCTATCTCATGAGTTTCAAATATTAGCTAGTACAGGTGAAAGTGAACTTGCCTATGACTCAAAATTGGTTGACTCTAATTTATTTGAAAAAAGTTATGAAGAAATTACATCAATGTATTCTGCTTCAGATGAAATGATTGATAAATCTAAATCTGATGTGATAGTTGGAAGAGGTATTGAAGTAGGTCATATATTTAACTTTGGCACAAAATATACTAAACCATTAGAATGCTATTTATTAAATAAAGATGGAAAGAGGATAAACCCATATATGGGATCTTACGGAATCGGTGTTTCAAGATTAACAGCAGCCATAATAGAAGCATTTCATGATGAGAGAGGTATCAAATGGCCTATTAACATTTCTCCTTTCAAGATAAATATTATAATTCAATCAAACTCTGATTTGAATGAAGAGATTGAGGGCATATACAATACTTTAACTTCTAAATACAACAATATTAGTCTTGATGATAGAGATTTAGGCATTGGAAGAAAAATTAAAGATTCTGAATTAATCGGAATACCTTGGACATTGATTATTGGAAACAACTATAAAGAAAAAGGTCAAATTGAAGTTATTAGGAGATCTGATGGAGATAAGGTATTTTTAAGCAAACAAGAAATTGAGAACTTTGAATTTGAACAATACACTCCATAAACTATCTTTTGCATACATTTTTAATTTTAGAAAAGATAAAGCTTTTTCAGTATCAACAATTTTATCTTCCCTGGCTTTAATACTTGGTATTTCAATATTAATAACAGTTATGTCTGTAATGAATGGTTTTAGAGAACAATTAGTAGATTCACTTAGTGGAGTAAACGGTGATATTACAATTTATGATGCTAATGAAGATAAGATTGAACAAATTAAAGAAAAAAATCCCTCAATATCTCTAGTTCAAAATGTTCAAAGTAGGGTGATAGCAAGTAATGAAAAAGGAATAGAGGGCTTATTAATGAAATCTCTTTATAAAGAGGATCTTTATAAGATACCTAAAATTAATCAAAATATATTTGAAATTGAAAGAGAAATTGACAACTGGGTCTTTATTGGAATTGAACTAGCAAGATCTTTGAATCTAAAAGTTGGTATGCCATTTCAAATTAATATTCCAGGAAAGTCTATGACAATACTAGGACCAGTTCTAAATACAAAAGAACTAATAATTAAAGGTACATTTAATACAGGTGTATACGATTTTGATAAATATTATATATTTAGCAATATAGAACAATTTAATACAAATATAAATAGTTCAGTCATAGATATATATTTAAATAGTAATGACTTTGATTACAGTGATTTAGATGGTGTAAATTATTCTACTTGGGAGGATCAAAATCAAACCTTAGCACAAGCATTATCAACTGAAAAAAATGTTATGTTTGTCATACTATTTTTTATTATCATAATTTCTTCTTTTACAATTATCTCCAACCAGATTTTTTTTATTAAAGAGAAATATAAAGATATTATTTTGTTAAAAGCACTAGGTATACGACAATCTAAAATTTGTTTTTTATTTTTTTTAAATTCATTTTTTATTTCCTTTTTTTCAATCATTTTAGGTACCTGTTTGGGATTATTGCTATCTACAAATATTGACTCTGTTGAAAGCTTTTTATCGTATTTATTAAATTTTGAACTATGGAATAACGAAATTAGATATCTAACATCAATGCCCTATAGCATTAGAGTAAACGATATTGTGTTTATTGTGAGTATCTCTCTTTTTTCAAGTTTAATTGCATCTTATGTTCCAATATTGAGAATTTTTAAAATAAAACCAAATTTAATTTTAAGATGAGTTTATTAGAGCTAAAAAATATTTCAAAATCTTACATATCAAAGGTAGGGAGTTTTCAAGTAATTGATAAATTAAATTTGTCAGTAGAACATAACCAAAATATATTTTTATTTGGTCCTTCTGGATGCGGAAAATCAACATTATTAAATTTAATCTCAGGCTTAGACAATTCAGATAAAGGTGAAATTTATTTTAATGGAAATTTAATTAAAAATCATTTTGAGTTACTTAAAGATGATATTGGTATAATTTTTCAAGATCACTATTTAATTTCTGAGCTTAATATTTTCGATAATATTAAACTTAAAAGTAAGGACGTTACTAAAATTGAAAATATTTTAGATTACTTTGAAATGACTGATTTTAAACTTAAGTATCCAAATCAATTATCAAATGGTCAAAAACAAAGAGTTTGTGTTGCTCGATCTTTAGTAAATAATCCGAAGCTTTTAATAGCAGATGAACCAACAAGCTACCTAGATAAAGAGAATGCAAAATTAGTAATAGATCTCATATTGAATAGTTCTAAAAAGTTCAATTTATCAACAATTATTGCCAGTCATGATATTTCATTTAGACCACTGTTTGATAAATCATATACATTAGATAATAAATCTATTAAAGAATGCTGATACCTCTAAGAAATTACTCTAATTATTCTATTTGTGAGTCAAATATAAAAATTGATGATCTTGTAAACTTTGCAGAAAAAGAAAAATTACCAGCTATAGCATTAACAGACTATAAATTATTATCGGGTGTATTAGAATTTTCAATAAAATGTCAAAAAAAAGGTATTCAACCAATTATAGGTTTAGATGTTGATTATTTATCAATATTAAAAAATTACTCTCGTCTTACTATTCTTTCTAAAAATGAAAATGGTTTTAAAAATTTAAATATTTTATCTACAAAAATAAATACAGAAAATGATTTTCAATTATCTTTAAATAATATCAAAGACTTCTCAGATGGAAATATTTTAATTTTGGGAGGTCTACATAGTTATTTTGAGGATTTAAATATTAATAAAAATAATTTCAAATTAATTTTAGATGAAATTAATACATTAAAGAAAATGTTTAATAATGATATTTTTTTTGAGTATGATGAAAATCTTGACAATAATTTATTAAATGAAATATCTCAAAAATATAATGTTAATTGCTTTCTTTCGTCATTTAGCTTTTATAAACAAAAAAAAGACTTTGATGCAATTAAAATTTTACATTGTTTAAAAAATGGTGAGTATCTTCAAAATACATCATTTAAATTAAAAAATAATTATTCTTTGACTCAATCTCATCAAAATATTGATAAATTTAGTCAATTAATTCAAAATTCAAATTTAATTTCAAATAAAATAAATTTTTTAATAGAGGAAAAAAATATAACTCTTCCTAATTTTAAATCAGACTTAGACTCTGACGAAGATAAAGAAATTATCAAGCAATCTAGAAGTGGCCTTGATTTAAGATTAAAAAAAATACTTTCAAATAAATCAATTGAGGAATTTAATCATCAATCTAAAATATATAGAGATAGACTTGAATATGAATTAAATGTGATAGTTAAAATGAAGTTTTCTGGCTATTTCTTAATTGTAAGTGATTTTATCAGATGGGCCAAATCTAATTCAATTCCTGTAGGACCGGGTAGAGGCTCTGGGGCTGGTTCTATTGTTGCTTGGTCTTTGTTAATCACAGATGTTGATCCAATTCAATTTGGACTTCTTTTTGAAAGATTTTTAAACCCAGATAGAGTTTCTATGCCTGACTTTGATATTGATTTTTGTAAATCTAGAAGAGATGAAGTTATTGAGTATGTTCAAAAGAAATATGGTTTTCAAAATGTTGCTCAAATAATTACTTTTGGATCCATGATCTCAAGAGGAATACTAAAAGATATAGGTAGGGTTGAGGGAGTTCCATATTCTGAAGTTGAAAGAATGGTAAATAAAATTCCCTATAATCCTGTTCACCCTTTAAGTATTAGCGAATTAAAGGCCAATCATACTGATCAATTGGGAGATTTAGCTGACTCACCAATGATGGACAAAGCCGAGTCTATGGAAGGTGCATTAAGAAATGTATCAACACACGCAGCTGGTATAATTATTTCTTCCGATAAACTTTACGGTAATATTCCTCTTTTCAAAGACGATGACTCTGAAATTATGGCTACACAATTTAACATGAAAGACTGTGAAAAAGCAGGTTTATTAAAATTTGATTTTCTTGGATTGGCTAATCTTACTATCATCGATGAAACTCTCAAATTAATCAAAAAAATAAATAATGTCTCTATTGATCTCACTGAAATTCCTTTTGATGATGAAAAAACATTTAAGCTTTTAAGTAAGGGCTATACATGTGGTGTATTTCAAGTTGAGAGTGCTGCGATGGTCGACACTCTTATTAAACTAAAACCTACTAATTTAGAGGAAATTATAGCTGTATTAGCTTTGAATAGACCTGGTCCAATGCAATTCATAGATAGTTTCATCAAAAGAAAAAAAGGAGAAGAAAAAATCATTTATGACCATCCTTTACTAGAACCAATTCTGAAAGAAACATATGGAATTATTGTTTATCAGGAGCAAATAATGAAAATAGCCCAAGTAATATCTGGATACACGCTTGGACAGGCAGACTTATTGAGAAGAGCAATTGGAAAAAAAATTAAATCAGAATTAATGAGTCAAAAAGATAATTTTATAAAAGGTGCTGTAAATAAAAAAATAAGAGCTAAAGATGCAGAAAAACTATTTTCTTTAATTGAGAAATTTGCAGAATATGGATTTAATAAAAGTCATGCAGCTGCATATGCATTTATTACTTATTATACCGCTTATTTAAAAGCTCATTTCCCAAAAGAGTTTTATTGCGAACTTTTAAATAATTCATTAAATAATCCTGATAAAATTTTTGTAATACTTAATGAAATTAACGAACAAGATTTAAAAATATTACCCCCAGATATAAATTACTCAGATTATAAATTCATTGTTCATGAAGATAAAATTATTTATGGATTAGCTGCATTAAAGGGAGTGGGGGAGGAGTCTATGAAAGAATTAGTTACTGAAAGAAATGCTAATGGTAAATTTAAATCTCTATCTGATTTTAATAGTAGGCTTTCTAGATCTGTTCTTAACAAAAGACAAATAGAAAAGCTAATATTATCAAATTCTTTAAATACTCTTCATTTAGATATTTCAAAGTTGTTTGCAAACGTAGAAAATATTATTCAAAAGAAATCTGATGCAACATTATTTAATGACGTCTCAGATAGCCAATTTTTTCTAAAAAAAGATTATATTGCAATTGACCAAATTAAAGCAGAATTTGAGAGCTATGGTTTTCTTTATTCTCAAAAAAAGCAAACAAAGATATTAAATAATCTTAATAATTCTTCTTTTAAAAAAAAAATTGATACTAAGCTTGAATTTTTAGAAGATTTTTATTTCTATGTTGTAAAAGCCCAGTACAAAACAACTAAGAATGGTAAAAGATATATTCTTTTGAATGTAATTAATGAAAGTGGTTTTTTTGATTTAAGACTATTTAATGATAATTTTGATATTAGATCCTTACACACAAAATATATAAAAGCTAAGATCAAATCGGTTATAAAAAATGATTTTTACAATATTAACGTTGAAAATTTATTAATTGTAGAAGATGATGATTTAATTAAACAAATCAGACACGTTTCCTACCAAGAGCTTTTGGATTTGGATAAAACAGTTAATTTCAATAATATTCGGGTCTATAATGATAATAAAATATTAAATATTTCTCTTAATTAACCCTTGATTATTGGTTTTAATCCTTTAAAACATCAAAAAAACAGGTTAACAGACATCCGGTGCCTAATGGTTTCCTTTCTGTTAACTAAAGCTTAACCGGAGGCAAAATGAATATAGAAATATCACTAGAGGATTTACTAAAAAATGGTTCTCACTTTGGCCACAATAAAAAAAGATGGAACCCAAAAATGGATAAATATATCTATGGTGAAAAAAACGGTACACACATATTAGATTTAAGAAAATCTCTTCCTTTAATTGAAAATGCTTTAAAATTTGCATATGAATCATCAAAGAACAAAAAAAAATTTTTGTTTGTTTCAACAAAAAAACAACATAGTGAAATTGTCGAGAATATTGCACAAGAAACTAATAATTACTATGTAAATTTTAGATGGTTGGGAGGTATGATTACTAATTGGAATACTGTTAAGAATTCTATCAATACCCTAAATAGCTATGAAAATATTTTAAATTCTGATGATACTGTTTTTACTAAAAAAGAATTATCTGATATAGAAAAGAAAAAGATTAGATTAGATAAAACACTAGGTGGTATAGTCGAAATGAAAACAATACCTGATGTAATTTTCATAATTGATACAAATAGAGAACATATAGCTGTTTTAGAAGCAAAAAAATTAGGTATACCAATTATTGGCATTGTAGACACTAATTGTGATCCAGACATTATTGATTACCCTATTCCCGCGAACGACGATGGAGTTAAATCTGTTCAATTTATTCTAGATAATTTTAAAAAAGTATTAATTTCCAATCAAGATTCCTCATCAGAAGAAAGTACAACTAAAAATGAGTAGTATGGAATTAATTAAAAAATTAAGAGATGCCACTGGTAGTGGAATTGTTGATTGTAAAAAAGCATTATTAGAAAATAATAATGATATTGATGCAGCAGTAAAATGGCTTAGAGAAAAAGGTATTCTCAAAGCACAAAAAAAACAAGATAGAGTTACAAATGAAGGTGTTGTTTCTTTTTATAATAATGAATCAAATACAGACTTCACTGTTTGTAAAATTAAATGCGAAACTGATTTTGTAGCAAAGAATGATGATTTTTTAGGTTTTGCTAAAACTCTATCAAAAGCTATACATGAAAACAAAAATATAAAAAATCATGGAACTGATGAAAATTTACTTGAATTAATAATAAATGATAAAATTTTTAATGATTGTCTCACAGATCTAATATCAAAAATTGGTGAAAACATCCAAGTTGTATCATATAAAAAATATAATTCAGAAAACTCTATTTTTATAACTTATCTTCATAATAAATATAATTCTAACTGCTCTAAAATAGGATCAGTTGTAGAAATTTCAACGGATAACAAAAACTCTGCATTAAAACTTGTCAATGATTTAAAAGTTATCGCAATGCAAATTTCAGCAATGAAACCAATGGGCGTTGATGAAAATTCAATCAATCCACAAACTTTAGAATATGAAAAAGATATAATCTTAAAACAAATGACTAATGTCCCTGATGACAAAAAAGAACAAATTATTCAGGGAAAATTAAATAAATTTTTAAAAGAAAATACTCTTTTAGGTCAAGCATTAATAACAGATCCAAAGAAAAGTGTTAGTACTTTTTTGACTGAAATTTCTAAAAATAATAATATTACTCTTAACATTGCATCTATGGATTTATATACTATTTAATAAGATGTATAAAAATATCATGTTAAAGATATCAGGTGAGTCTTTAGCAGGATCTAATGAACAAGGTTTTGATTTTGATATTTTGAACGATCTAGCAAATAGTATAAAAAAACTTTTATCTAAAAATTTAAAAGTTTCTATTGTTTTGGGAGGTGGAAACTTTATCAGAGGCTCTTCTTTTTCTAATGGAGTAGTTGATAGAGTTACTTCTGATTATATGGGTATGTTAGGTACTGTAATAAATTCTCTAGCTTTACAATCAAATCTTAAAAAAGTAGGTGTTGAGTCAAGGGTTATGACTGCAATTAGTATTAATAGAGTTGCAGAACCATACATAAAAAATAAAGCCTCTAGCCATTTAGAGAAAAATAGAGTGGTTATATTTGCTTCTGGGACTGGAAATCCTTTTTTTTCAACAGACACTGCTGCTGTATTAAGGGCTTCTGAAATGAAATCAGATATTATTTTTAAAGGTACTAAGGTTGATGGTATTTACGACAAAGACCCAATTAACAATTCTGGAGCAAAAAAAATATCTAATATTTCATATTCTGATTATTTAAATAAAGATATTAAAGTTATGGATGCAACTGCCATAAGTTTAGCAAAGGATAGATCATTGCCAATTATTATTTTTTCAATATTAAAAAGCTCAAACATATTAGATATTGTTGAAGGCAAAGGATCTTATTCTATTATAAATTGATAAATGTTTAATAAAGATAATTGCTCATCTGAGATGAAACTAAGTATAACAGCTTTTGAAAAAGAATTAAAAAACATTAGAACAGGTAGAGTTTCTCCTGATATTCTAAAATCTATAGTTGTAGAAAGCTATGGTTCAAAAACACCATTAACTCAACTCTCAAATATAAATAATATTGATAATATGACTTTGAGTATAAATGTATGGGACTCATCTTTGGTTAAAGTTATTGAAAAATCAATCTTAGACTCAAATTTAGGTGTAACCCCACAGGGTGATGGTAATAATATTTTATTAAAATTTCCTGAACTTTCAGCTGAAAGAAGAAAAGAATTAGCAAAAATTATATATGAAATAGCTGAAAAATTTAAAATTTCAATAAGGGGTATAAGAAGAAAATTTATTGATGAAATAAAGGATCTTGAAAAAGAAAAGTTACTTTCTTTAGATGAAAGTAAAAAACACCAAGATGATGTGCAAAAAATAACTGATACATCAATTAAAAATGTTGAAAATATAACAATTTCAAAAGAATCTGAAATTTTAAAAGTTTAATTTTGAGTAATAAAATTAAACATATAACTTTTATAATGGATGGAAATAACAGGTGGTCAAAAAAAAATAATCAAGATAAATATAGTAGTTACAAAAAAGGTGCAAATAATTTAATAAAGTTAACAGATTTTATTTTTAAAAATACAAAATCATCTTATGTTTCAGCTTTTGCTTTATCAAAAAATAATCTTAATAGATCCAAGACTCTAATTTCCTTATTAAAAAATCTACTTTTAGAATTTGTCGATAAAATAATTAATGAAGATATCAATTTAAACTTTAATATAAAATTTATTGGAGATAGAAAATTTTTAAATTCTGAATTAAATAAAAAAATAGATAGATTAGAAAATTTAAATAAAAATAGTAAAAAACTTCTTATAATATTTATAAATTACAGTGGTAAGTCTGACATACAACAAGCAGCACATAATTACCATTTAAGTATTAAAAAAAAAAAAATATTGAAATTTGAAAATTTTCTTTTAACTAAAGATCTACCAAATCCAGACTTACTTATAAGGACTGGTGGCTTTACAAGATTGAGTGACTTTCTAATTTACCAGACTTCTTTTACTGAATTCTTTTTTAGCAAAAAAATGTGGCCAGATCTAAATAAAAATGACCTAGAAAAAATAATAAAAAAATATTATTCATTAGAGAGAAAGTTTGGTCTTTAGTAATAATAGATTTTTAATTGGTTTATTACTAGTTATAACAGTATTATTTTCATATTTTCTAAATCTTGATTACTTACTCTTAATTTTCATAT
>CACDYZ010000006.1 GCA_902557145.1 uncultured Alphaproteobacteria bacterium
TTTTTACTAGGCCTCACTGGGTTAAGTGAAGTAATTGAATTTACATAATAATTATTACTTTGATCAATTATATAGTCAGTGACTTCACAATAATTTTTGTATTCTTCCAGATTCATGTATATATAAAGAATAGAATTTATTAGATAATAGAGTAAATAAAAAAATACATAAGATGATAAATTAAATAGGCGGCGTCCTACTCTCCCAAGCCTTAAGACTAAGTACCATCGGCGCTGGAGGCCTTCACGACCGAGTTCGAAATGGGATCGGGTTTTTTCACTCCGCTATGACCGCCACAAACTTTTTATAACATGTAGTTAAAACTTTTCGCTGTGTATTATAATTCAAGCATTGGATTATTAGTACTAGTTAGCTTCATGTGTTACCACACTTCCACACCTAGCCTATCAACGTGGTAGTCTTCCACGATCCTATAACGAAGCCTAGTTTTGAGGTTGGCTTCCCGCTTAGATGCTTTCAGCGGTTATCCATTCCGTACATAGCTACCCTACGATGCAGCTGGCGCTACAATAGGTACACCAGAGGTACGTCCACCCCGGTCCTCTCGTACTAAGGGCAGATCCTCTCAAGCTTCCACAACCATGGCAGATAGGGACCGAACTGTCTCACGACGTTCTAAACCCAGCTCGCGTACCGCTTTAATTGGCGAACAGCCAAACCCTTGGGACCTGCTTCAGCCCCAGGATGCGATGAGCCGACATCGAGGTGCCAAACCTCCCCGTCGATATGGACTCTTGGGAGAGATCAGCCTGTTATCCCCGGCGTACCTTTTATCCGTTGAGCGATGGCCCTTCCACGAAGTGCCACCGGATCACTATGACCGACTTTCGTCTCTGCTCGACTTGTGGGTCTCGCAGTCAGGCAGGCTTATGCCATTGCACTCGACGAACGGTTTCCAAGCGTTCTGAGCCTACCATCGCGCGCCTCCGTTACTCTTTGGGAGGCGACCGCCCCAGTCAAACTGCCCACCATGCATGGTCCCAACACCGGATGACGGTGTATGGTTAGGCATCAAGGAACAGAAGAGTGGTATTTCACTAGTGACTCCAGAATGGCTAGCGCCACTCCTTCAAAGTCTCCCACCTATGCTACACATCTGTTCCCTAATACCAATACAAAGCTGCAGTAAAGGTGCACGGGGTCTTTCCGTCTAACCACGGTTACTCGGCATCTTAACCGAGAATTCAATTTCACTGAGTCTATGTTGGAGACAGTGGGGAAATCGTTACGCCATTCGTGCAGGTCGGAACTTACCCGACAAGGAATTTCGCTACCTTAGGACCGTTATAGTTACGGCCGCCGTTCACCGGGGCTTCAATTCAGGGCTTGCACCCCTCCTATTAACCTTCCGGCACCGGGCAGGCGTCACACCATATACGTCGTCTTTCGACTTTGCATAGTGCTATGTTTTTAGTAAACAGTCGCTACCCCCTCTTCTGTGCCACCTCCTACTGGTTGCCCAATAGCAGGTCACTTTTATCCCGAAGTTACAAGTGTAATTTGCCGAGTTCCTTCAACATAGTTCTCTCAAGCGCCTTGGTATTCTCTACCCTCCTACCTGTGTCGGTTTTGGTACGGTCTAATGCTGGAGCTATTTCCAGGGACAAATTCACTGCAAGTTCAATCCAGTAAGAACTCACAATTTACTTCATCCGTCACTACCAGCTGGTGCAGGAATATTAACCTGCTTCCCATCGACTACGGCTTTCGCCCTCGCCTTAGGGGCCGACTAACCCTGCGCAGATTAGCTTTACGCAGGAAACCTTAGGATTTCGGCGGAAATGTCTTTCACATTTCTTATCGTTACTCATGTCAGCATTCGCACTTCTGATACCTCCAGCAATGCTTACGCATCACCTTTACAGGCTTACAGAACGCTCCGCTACCCAATTACTAAAAGTAATTGTCAAAGCTTCGGTAAATGATTTGAGCCCCGTTACATTTTCGGTGCAGGATCTCTTAATTAGACCAGTGAGCTGTTACGCTTTCTTTAAAGGATGGCTGCTTCTAAGCCAACCTCCTGGCTGTCTTGGAGTTCCCACTCCCTTTCACACTTAATCATTATTTGGGGACCTTAGCTGTTGATCTGGGCTGTTTCCCTCTCGTCCAAGGACCTTAGCACCCATGGACTGTCTGCCGTGCAGACTTACTGGTATTCGGAGTTTGATTAGGTTTGGTAGGAATTGCTTCCCCCTAGCCCATTCAGTGCTCTACCCCCAATAAGATTCACACGACGCACTACCTAAATAGTTTTCGCGGAGAACTAGCTATTTCCGAGTTTGGTTGGCCTTTCACCCCTAATCACAAGTCATCCCGTAGCTTTTCAACGCTAGTGGGTTCGGTCCTCCGGTGAATTTTACTTCACTTTCAACCTGCTCATGACTAGATCACCCGGTTTCGAGTCTAATCCCATTAACTAAATCGCCCTATTCAGACTCGCTTTCGCTTCGCCTACACCTATATGGCTTAAGCTTGCTAATGAGATTAAGTCGCTGACCCATTATACAAAAGGTACGCTGTCACCTCATAAAGAGGCTCCAACTGCTTGTAAGCATCCGGTTTCAGGGTCTATTTCACTCCCCTGCTAGGGGTTCTTTTCGCCTTTCCCTCACGGTACTGGTTCACTATCGGTCATAAAGTAGTATTTAGGCTTAGGAAGTGGTCTTCCTATATTCAGACAGGATTTCACGTGTCCCGCCCTACTCATGTCTATTTTTTACTATCTACCCATACGAGGCTATCACTCACTATGGCCTGCCTTTCCATACAGTTCTGGTTTAGTAAAAAGTAGCACTGGCCTGATCCGCTTTCGCTCGCCACTACTAACGGAATATCTTTTCCTCTAGGTACTTAGATGTTTCAGTTCCCTAGGTTCGCCCTTATAAGCTATGAATTCACTTATAAGTTATTGGGTTTCCCCATTCGGAGATCTCGGATTAAGCTTATTGACAGCAAGTCCGAGCTTATCGCAGTCTGTCACGTCCTTCGTCGCCTCTTTATGCCAAGGCATCCACCAAATGCTCTTACGCGCTTGAATTATTAACACACAGTGAAAAGTTTGTTGTTAATAACTTTTTGTAGTTATTTGTTGTTATATTAGTTGTTTAATTGACGAACAACTCGTGCAAGTTATTCGTCTGTGTTATCAGCTTACATATTTACGATTTTAAAAAGTTGGTGGAGGATAGCGGGATCGAACCGCTGACCTCCTGAATGCAAATCAGGCGCTCTCCCAGCTGAGCTAATCCCCCAACAGTGTTGGTGGGCGAGGGAGGACTTGAACCTCCGACCTCACGCTTATCAAGCGCGCGCTCTAACCAACTGAGCTACACGCCCAATCAATGCCCTTTATCAACGTTAGTTGAAAAAAGCAAAACAAATAGACGGTGGTTACTTTAAACGTACACTTAGTTCAAAGTTTTTTTTCCTTTAGAAAGGAGGTGATCCAGCCGCAGGTTCCCCTACGGCTACCTTGTTACGACTTCACCCCAATCGCTGGCCGTACCGTGGGCAGCTGCCTCCCGAAGGTTAGCGCACTGACTTAAGATAAAACCAACTCTCATGGTGTGACGGGCGGTGTGTACAAGACCCGGGAACGTATTCACCGCGGCATGCTGATCCGCGATTACTAGCAATTCCAACTTCATGCACTCGAGTTGCAGAGTGCAATCCGAACTGAGATAACTTTTGGGGATTTGCTCCACCTCGCGGTATTGCGTCCCGTTGTAGTTACCATTGTAGCACGTGTGTAGCCCAGCGTGTAAGGGCCATGAGGACTTGACGTCATCCCCACCTTCCTCCGGCTTATCACCGGCAGTTTCGCTAGAGTCCTCAGCCGAACTGTTAGTAACTAACGATAAGGGTTGCGCTCGTTGCGGGACTTAACCCAACATCTCACGACACGAGCTGACGACAGCCATGCAGCACCTGTGCGAAAGCCAGCCGAACTGAAGGTTACCATTCTGTAACCGGTACTTTCCATGTCAAACGCTGGTAAGGTTCTTCGCGTTGCGTCGAATTAAACCACATGCTCCACTGCTTGTGCGGGTCCCCGTCAATTTATTTGAGTTTTAATCTTGCGACCGTACTCCCCAGGCGGGGTGCTTAACGCGTTAGCTACGACACCGAACAAAAGTCCGACGACTAGCACCCATCGTTTACTGCATGGACTACCGGGGTATCTAATCCCGTTTGCTACCCATGCCTTCGCATCTCAGCGTCAATATCAGTCCAGAAAATCGCCTTCGCCACTGGTGTTCCTTCCAATATCTACGAATTTCACCTCTACACTGGAAATTCCATTTTCCTCTCCTGAATTCCAGAACAGAAGTTTTAAAAGCAATTCCTAGGTTGAGCCCAGGGATTTCACTTCTAACTTTCTGTTCCGCCTACATGCGCTTTACGCCCAGTAATTCCGAACAACGCTAGGACCTTCCGTATTACCGCGGCTGCTGGCACGGAATTAGCCGGTCCTTCTTCTTCGGCTACTGTCATTATCCTCACCGATGAAAGAGTTTTACAACCCTAAGGCCTTCGTCACTCACGCTGCATTGCTGGATCAGGGTTGCCCCCATTGTCCAATATTCCCTACTGCTGCCTCCCGTAGGAGTCTGGGCCGTGTCTCAGTCCCAGTGTGGCTGATCATCCTCTCAAACCAGCTAAAGATCGAAGCCTTGGTGAGCTTTTACCTCACCAACAAGCTAATCTTGCGCGGGCCAATCTTATAGCGATAAATCTTTCCCATTACTGGAATATACGGTATTAGCTACAGTTTCCCGCAGTTATTCCGTACTATAAGGTATGTTCCCACGTGTTACTCACCCGTGCGCCACTAAGGACACCTAGCAAGCTAGGGCCTTCGTTCGACTTGCATGTATAAAGCATGCAGCAAGCGTTCGTTCTGAGCCATAATCAAACTCTTAAGTTGAATTACCTACTCATAAAAAACAAAGTTTTAAATTGACGTAGGTTAGACGCCAAAATAACGAGCTAACATTCTTATCGAATGAAAGCTTGATCGAAATTTGACGTTATAAACCCACCGTCTATTCATTTCATATTAACTAAAAATAAAGAGCAAGAATCACTGGTGCACAATAAATGGCCCAATGAATCGAATAAAAAGTAGACTATATCTACACTTTATCGAAGCATTGTCAAATGCATTTCAATAAAAAAAATAAAAAAAAACCCTTGAAAAGAATGAATTTATTTAGGTATTGGTTGCGGGGGTAGGATTTGAACCTACGACCTTCAGGTTATGAGCCTGACGAGCTACCAAGCTGCTCTACCCCGCGATCAGAAAACGAAAGATATGTTAAAATATCAATAATTACAATGATTATTCTTGGTAGCGGAGGAGGGATTTGAACCCCCGACACATGGATTATGATTCCACCGCTCTAACCAACTGAGCTACTCCGCCAAAATGAAATATTGTTTTATATTAAATTAACCTATTCTTAAATAATTTTGTTTATCTCTTTAAGAATGAATTTTTTTGCATTGTTAACGCCTAGCTTGTTAACTTGTGAATTTATGACAATCTCTACACCTCTTGGCTTTCCATCAAAAATTGGATAGCTACCTATGGAGATAAATTGATATTTTTTTTCTGCATCAACAAGAATCTGAGCTATTTTACTCTCATAAAGTTTTGTAGTTATAGATGTTGAATAAAATTTATTTTTAATTTTAATCATTTTTTTAAATTCTTTCATCATTGCTTGTACTATCGATGGTATTCCTGCAAAAACGTAAATATTCTCAATTTTAAAACCTGGTGCGCCACTAACTTTATTTAAAATCAATTTAGATCCCTCGGGCATGTATGCCATTTTTTTTCTAGCATCAGTTAATTCAGATTTAACTTTCCTATAATATTTTTTCAATTCACTAAATGCACCTTTATGTAACTTGTATTTTTTTTTAACCGCTAAACTAATTGACTCAGATGTTATATCATCATGTGTCGGGCCTATACCGCCAGTAGTAATGATGTAGTCATATCTAGTTTTTAATTTTCTGATCTGAGAAATAATAATTTTTTTTGAGTCAGGTATTACGATAACCAACTGTAAAGATACACCACATAAAAATAGCTCTTTGGCTATATGATTTATATTTTTATCTTGTGTCCTACCTGATAATATCTCATTGCCGATGATTATAAGACAAGCTGATTGTATATTTTTTTTAGTTGCCATAGATGAATTATAAAGATGAAATTTTAGAGGGTTTTTTTATAAAACGCTATAAACGATTTTTTGTTGATATAAAGATTGGTGCTAAATTTGTCACGGCTTACTGTCCAAACACAGGTTCTCTGTTAGGTCTATTGAACGAGGGTTCAAAAGTCTTAGTTGCGAAAGTAGAAAATCCCAGTGCTAAATTAAAATATAGATTAGAAGCAATCAAATACTTCAAAACATTTGTTGGTATAAACACATCGCTACCAAACGATATTGTTTTTAATGCCATAAAAGAAAATAAAATTCTTCATGAAATTAAAGGTGATTTAAAAAAAGAGGTAAAATATGGAAAAAATTCTAGAGTTGATATTTATGCTAGTCACCCAAAAGGTGATAGTTATATTGAAGTTAAATCAGTAACATTATCAAGAGAAAAAAATTTAGCAGAATTTCCAGATGCTATTACCTCAAGAGGATCAAAACATTTAATAGAATTAAGTAATATGTCAAAAAAAGGTAGTAACTGTTTTCTGATATATCTAATTCAACGAAATGATGTGAATAGATTTTCGATAGCTAAAGATTTAGATAATGAGTATTATGAAAATTCTCTTATTGCCAAAAAAAGTGGAGTAAAATTTAGAGCATTTAAATGTAATGTTTCTTTAAAAGGTATAAATATTATTAATGAGATAAAAATTGATGAAGATTAAATCATATTCAAATGCTGCAGTAGATTCTTGCAGAAAGGCAGGTAAAATAACTGCAACTATTTTAGACGAGCTCAATAGTATAATTAAAGAGGGTATTTCAACTTCTGAGATTGATGAATTTTGTTTAACTAGAATTCAAGAATTAGGTGGCACTCCTGCCCCTTTGTTTTATAGAGGATTTCCAAAATCTACATGTACCTCTTTAAATCATGTAATTTGTCATGGAATTCCAAATCATAATCGAAATCTTCAAAACGGTGATATTTTGAATGTAGATGTCACAACAATAATTGATGGTTGGCATGGAGACTCATCAAGAATGTATAAGGTAGGTGATATTTCTATAAAAGCAAACAACCTATGTAAAGTTACTCATGATTGTTTGATAGAAAGTATTGATGTAATAAAAGTTGGTGAGCCGATAAGTCTTATTGGAAAAAAAATTGAAGATATCGCCACATCAAATAATTTTAGTGTTGTTAGAGATTTTTGTGGACATGGAGTTGGTTTGAAATTTCATGAAAATCCAAGTATTTTGCATTACTACGATAGCGAATATGATAATATTAAATTTATAGATGGAATGATTTTTACGATTGAACCCATGATCAATGCTGGAAAATATCAATCTAAAATACTAAGTGATGGTTGGACAGCTGTAACTAAAGATAAAACACTTAGCGCTCAGTACGAACATACGATATATATTAATGGTGATAATGTTGAGATTCTAACAGAGTCTCCAAATAAGGCTTTTTATAATTGATACCGAGATACTCTAGAAAAATTCTTAAAGAAATCTGGGAAGATAATAATAAATTTCAAATATGGCTTGATCTCGAAATACTTGCTTGCGAGGCAATGGAAAAATTAGGCCAGATACCCAAGGGAACCTCAAATAGGATTAAAAAAAAAGCAAAGTTTAAAGTAAAAGAAATAGAAAAAATTGAAGAAAAAACTAAACATGACGTAATTGCTTTTTTGACTAATGTAGCAAAGTATGTAGGTGCTGAGTCTAGGTATATTCATAAAGGACTTACATCTAGTGATATTTTAGATACTTCTTTTTCAATCCAACTCAACCAATCAAGCAATGTAATCCTTGGGGGTTTAGAAAAATTAAGCAAATCTCTTCTTCGTATTGCAAAAAAACATAAATACACTTTATGTATAGGCAGAAGCCATGGTATTCACGCTGAGACAACAACTTTTGGATTAAAAATTCTTGGTTATCTAGTTGAAAACAATAGAAACATAAATCGTCTTAAAAATTCAATAAAACAAATACAAACAATCCAAATGTCCGGTCCTGTAGGAACATACTCTAATATTGATACAAGGGTTGAACAAATGATTGCTAAAAAATTAAAATTCTCAATCGAGCCAGTTTCCACACAAATTATACCAAGAGATAGACATGCAGATCTTTTTTGTTCCTTTTCTATAATAGCAAGTTCTCTTGAACGTTTATCAACAGAAATTAGACATTTACAGAGAACTGAAGTTTTGGAAGTTGAAGAGGGATTTGGAAAAGGTCAAAAAGGTAGTTCAGCAATGCCTCATAAAAAAAATCCAATTTTATCAGAAAATTTAACAGGACTAGCAAGAGTAGTAAGGTCTTTAACCATCCCTGCTTTAGAAAATATAACATCATGGCATGAAAGAGATATTAGTCATTCTAGTGTTGAGAGAATAAACGCTCCTAATGCAACCATTACTCTTGACTTTGCAGTTCAAAGAATGGTTGCCGTACTTGATAATCTAATAATACATAAAAAAAATATGATTAAAAATTTAAACCTTTTAAAAGGCCTACCTTACTCACAAAACGTCTTAATTTTTCTAATTGATAATAAAGTTCTGAGAGAGGATGCTTATAAAATTGTCCAAGATTGTGCTTTAAAAACGTGGGAGGGTAATTTGTCTTTTAAAGATAATCTCTTAAGCCATCCAAGTTTAGCCAAATTTAAGATATCAAGTAAAATCGATAATATCTTCAATAATAAAAGTCTTTTTACAAATGTAGACAAGATATTTAAAAGAGTTAGCTGATGGCAACAAAATTAAAAAAACTATATGAGGGAAAAGCCAAAATTATATATGCAAAAAATAGTAACCAAGTAATAGCTACATATAAAAATGACGCTACTGCTTTTAATAATTTAAAAAAAGGTTCAATTAAAAATAAGGGTGCTATTAATAACGCTATCTCAAGTTATTTATTTCAAATTTTGAATCACTGTGATATCCCAACACACTTTATTAAAAAAATTGACAAAAAATCTCAGCTTTTAAAAAAAGTAGACATTATACCAATTGAAGTTTTAATTAGAAATCTCTTTGCTGGATCTTTGTCAAAGAAATTTGGCATTAAAGAGGGCACTCCATTATCCGATACACTTATAGAGTACTGTTTAAAATCGGATGAACTTGGCGATCCACATATAAGTTCTGAGCATATTCTTAATTTAGGGTTATGCGACTTTGATGAATTAGAATTAATAGATGAATATTCTTTGAGAATTAACGATGTCTTAAGGTCTACATTTTTTTCTATCGGAATTAATTTAATTGATTTTAAGTTAGAATTTGGAATATGTAAGAAAACCAATGAACTTGTTTTAGCTGATGAAATATCTCCAGATACTTGTCGATTATGGGATTTAAAAACAAATAAAAAACTTGATAAAGATCGCTTTCGAAGAGATTTGGGTAATGTTGAAGAGGCATATGCAGAGGTGCTTGATAGATTAAACTTAAAGATTTAATGCGTGTAAAAATTTTAATAAGACTTAAGAGTCAAATTTTAGAACCTCAAGGTAAAGTTATTGAACAATCGTTGAATAATTTAGGATTTAATGAATTTAATAATATCAGGCAAGGTAAGCTCATCGAGTTAGACCTACCAGATAATTTAAGTAAAGAAGAAAAAGACCAAAAAATAGACTCTGCATGCAAAAAGCTTTTAGTGAATGATATTATTGAAGAGTACGAAGTACTTGGATGAGTTTTAAGTCTGCTGTCATTACATTTCCGGGATCTAATTGTGATAGAGACGCCTTATGTTACTTACAAGATTTAACAAAAGGTGTTGTTTATAATATTTGGCATGAGGAAGCATCTTTGCCACAAGTTGATTTGGTTATATTACCTGGAGGTTTTAGTTTTGGTGACTATTTAAGATCGGGGGCCATGGCATCAAAGAGTAAAATAATCAATGATGTTATAAAACATGCAAATGATGATAGATATTTATTAGGTATTTGTAACGGTTTTCAAATTTTAACTGAAATTGGGCTCCTTGAAGGAGCCTTGATACAAAACAAAAACCTTAAATTTTTGGGCAAAAACTGTTTTATTAAAAAAAAATTTAAAAATAATTTCAATTTATCCATTAAAGAAGATCAAGTGCTTCAAATACCTGTGGCCCACAATGAGGGAAATTTTTATTGCGATAATGAAACTTTAAAATCACTTAAAGATAATGAACAAATTGCATTTGAATACTGCAAAGGTGAATTCTCAAATAGTGAAGAAAATATTAACGGCTCAATAGAAGCTATTGCGGGCATCACAAACAAAAAGAAAAATATTCTTGGTATGATGCCTCACCCTGAAAGAGCCTATTCTGACTTTCACCCTTCACAAGATGGTAAGCTAATCATAGAGTCATTAATAACATGAACGAAGATTTAATACTTCAGCACGGCTTAACTTTAGATGAATTCAAGATCATCAAGAACTATTTAAATAGAGACTTAACTATGGAAGAGTTAGGAATTTTTTCAGCAATGTGGAATGAACACTGTTGTTATAAGACATCAAAAAAATGGTTAAAAAAACTTCCTACAGAAAATGAAATAGTTATTCAGGGGCCAGGAGAAAATGCTGGAATAATTGACATACAAGATAATGACGGAATTGCTTTTAAAATTGAAAGTCATAACCACCCTAGTTACATCGAACCTTTTAATGGATCTGCTACTGGTGTTGGAGGAATACTAAGAGATATTTTTACGATGGGGGCGAGACCAATAGCTACTCTTGACTCAATTAGATTTGGTTTGATAGAAAGTGAAAAAACAAAATATTTATTAAACGGTGTGGTTCATGGGATTGGCCACTACGGCAACTGTATAGGAATTCCTAATATTGGTGGTGAGTGCGAGTTTGAGTCAACTTATGGTTTTAATAATTTGGTTAATGCTATGGCTGTAGGTCAAGTTCAAAAAGATAAAATTTTTTACTCAAAGCCTAAGTCTATTGGGGGTTTAATTGTTTATATTGGTTCTAAGACTGGAAAAGATGGAATTCATGGCGCCAGTATGGCTTCAGATGTTTTTTCAGAAGACGACGAGGATGATAAAAGACCTTCGGTACAAGTCGGTGATCCTTTTATGGAGAAACTTTTAATGGAAGGTTGTTTAGAATTAATGTCATTAGGATTGATAGAGTCTATGCAAGATATGGGAGCTGCAGGAATTACCTCCTCAAGCGTAGAAATGGCTTCGAAGGGTAATGTGGGTGTATTAATTAATCTTGATAAAGTCCCATTGAGACAACCATTAAGCGCATATGAGATACTTCTATCCGAAAGCCAAGAAAGAATGTTGGCAGTCATTGATGAAAAAAATAATCTTAAGGTGAAAGAAATTCTTCAAAAGTGGCAAATAGATTATGAAGTTATCGGAGAAATAACTAATAGTAAACGAGTTGTGTTTGAGTCAAATAATAAGAAAGTGGTAGACCTACCCGTAGATATAATTGTTGATGATGCACCTGAATACGACAGAGAATTTTATATGCCAAGAAAAAGAAAAGGCAAAGATTTTGATTTTTCTAACATTAAATTAGAAGATATAATTAATTCTTTATTATCTAATTTGAATTATTTGGATAAAAGTTGGGTTTTTAATCAATATGATTCAACTGTTATGGGAGATACTGTCAAAGAACCCGGTCAATCATCTGGTATAGTTAAAATTCATGGAACACAAAAAGTTATTGGTGCTACCACAGACTGTAATCCTTTATATATTAGAATTAATCCTTACGAGGGTATGAAATATACAGTTGCTGAGTCTTACAGGAATTTAATTGCATGTAACATAAATCCCTTAGCTATCACAAATAATCTGAATTTTGCTAGTCCTTTAGACCCAAATATCATGGGAGAATTAGTATTGTCTATTGATGGTTTAAAAACAGCAGCAGAAAAATTCAATACCCCTATTGTTTCAGGCAATGTGTCTTTATATAACCAGACAAATGAAATACCTATTAAGCCTACACCTGTTATTGGAATGGTAGGCTCAAATCAGGATTTGAAAAAAATAAATTCTAATAAATTTTGTAATATTGGCAATAAGATCCTTATTCTAGGAAAACAATTAGAAAAAAATTTAAGTCCTTATCTATTGCAGGATCAAAATCTTACCTCAAATATAAATGAATATAATGATTTAGAGGAATTAGATTTGGATTATGAGAAAAAAATAGCTGATTGTGTTTTGAAGATGTCAGATTTGAAATATATTATGTCCTGTAATGATATTTCAAGAGGTGGTGTCTTTTTATCTTTATTAAAAATGCAATATAAAGATATGGGCTTTAAAGTGAATATACCTGATCCAATTGATCTTTTTTGTGAGTACAGTGCTGGGTATGTAATTGAAATTAGGAACGAAGATCTAAAAAATGTATCATCCTTTCTAAGCAAAAATGCTGTTGGATACTTCGAAATTGGAGAGATAATTAAAGAAAATATAGAAATAAACTCTAAAAAATTTGACTATTTTGATATTATAAATAATTATCATAATAATTTTGAAAAAATTATCAATTAGATGCCTATAGAACAAAAAAAACTTGAAGATCTTATTAAAGATAAGTTTCCAAATTCTATAATTACAATAGAAGATCTTGCTGGTGATAACGATCATTATTCAGTTCAAATTGAAAGTGATATATTTAATGGGTTATCTCGTATACAACAGCATCAATTAGTCTACAAATCATTAGATGGGTTGATGGATAAAGAGCTTCACGCTATGCAATTAAAAACGAAAGGAACTAAATAATGGAATTAGAAAGTAGCACAAAAGAACAAATTGAAAAAATGATTGGTGATAATGAGGTATTCCTTTTTATGAAAGGGAACCCTGATTTCCCTATGTGCGGTTTCTCATCTGTTGCAAGTGCAATTTTAAAAAAAACTGGAGTTGAATTTGGTCATTGTAATGTGCTTGATGATAATAATATTAGGGAAGGTATTAAAACCTTTTCAAATTGGCCTACGATACCTCAACTATACATTAAAAATGAGTTTGTTGGCGGCTGCGATATTATGAAAGAAATGGCTGAGTCTGGGGAATTATTAGAACTGCTTAACACCAAAGGAATAAAAACTGAAGTAAGTTAAAAAAAGGGGCAAGTAATTCTAGCCCCTCTTGTTAGTTATTAGAAATATAATTATTTAATTCTTTATAGTAAGAATTATTTTCACCCACTAATGTTTTGAGTAATTCTAGATTGCTTAAAGCATCGTCTTTTTGTCCGAGATCGACATACATTTCACCTTGATATTCAATGGCACCTAGATGCTCTGGATCAAGTTCAAGTGCTTTTTTGTAGTATTTTGCTGCATTATCAAAATCATCACTTTTTCGGTACGCAAAACCTAGCTCATTGTATACATCTGCACGAGTAAAATCTGTCGAACTAGCAGTTGTAAGGGTCTTAAGCTTTCTTATTGCTTTATCATAATCTTTACTTCTTATAAGCTTTATGGCTGACTTATAATCTTTTCCGTAATTAGTTTTAGCACTATCACCAGAGTCAGTGCCAGCAGCATAAAGATTAGAGAAAAACAAAGAAAATATAACTGTTAATATTTTAATATTCATAACTATCCATTCGAAATTTAAATGTTATTAGATTAATTTGGTAAATTAATAATTATCTTGAATAGAACTCAACAACGAGATTGGGTTCCATTTGAACAGGATATGGAACATCTGTTAGTTGGGGTCCTCTAACAAACTTACCTAGGCATTTTGAAATTTCTAATTGCAAATACTCAGGTACATCTCTTTCATTAGAGCTTAATGTTTGAATAATCATTGGAATATTTTGGCTAGTTTGCTGAAGAGATATTTCATCTCCATCCATAACCCGATAAGATTTTTTATTAACAACTTTTCCATTAACTAAAACATGTCCATGGTTTACCAGTTGTCTTGCAGAAAATACTGTTGGGGCGAATTTTAATCTAAATACAACAGCGTCAAGTCTTCGCTCTAATAGCTCGATCAAAATTTGACTAGTATCCCCTTTTTTTCTAGATGCTGCTTGATATATTTTTAAGAATTGTTTTTCGGTAATATCGCCGTAATATTTTTTGAGCTTTTGTTTGGCCGCTAATTGAATTCCAAAGTCAGAGGGCTTTCTTCTTCTAGCTTGTCCATGTTGGCCAGGACCATAAGGCCTTCTATTAAAAGGACTTTTTGGCCTACCCCATAAGTTTAAGCCAAGTCTTCTATCAATTTTATGTTTTGACGATAGTCTTTTAGTCATGAATTGGTGATTTATATAGATTTAGCATTTTAAGTCAATTTATTTTGTTATAAATTTCATTACTCCATATACCGTTTTTATTTGTTTTTGGTCAATTTTTGATGTTTTTAAAAAATTTCTTAAAGATATTTCTAAATTATCTCTTTTTGAAGAAATAGAGGTAAATTTTCTCTTCTCTAGTATTTTCATTAGAAATGACAAAAACTTCTCAATATCTTTTGCACTAGCTGGAGTGACAATCTTTGATGAACTAATTTTAGAAAAAGACATTTGGCTCAATTCATAAGCAATTAAAGCCACTGTATGGGATAAATTTAGAGAACTATTGCTTTTGGTAGGAATAGATATGATATAATTAGCATGAGATATCTCTTTATTTGTTAGACCGTTATTTTCTTGACCAAACAAAATTGATATTTTGTTTGGATTTAATTTAGATATATCTTGCAATTTTATTGAAGGTATATGGAAATCTCTTTTTCTAACAGTAGTTGCTATTAAAATATCACTGTCTTTCATTGCTTCAGGTATTGATTTATAAGTTTTTACTTTTTTTGATAAAGATGAAAAATGTTTAGCAGATTTTAGACCTTTATCATTAGGCCAAATTTTTCTGGGATTGATTAATGATAAGTTTTCAAAACCAAAGCATCCTATAGATCTCAAAGACATTCCAACATTTTCAGATAATTGAGGTTTATTTAGTATAAATTGAATTTTTTTTTTCAAGAGGACTTAATTAATTTATAAATTAAACTCTCTCTTAAGGCATTATAAGAAGCATCAATTATGTTAGTGGAAACACCTACTGTTGTCCAAATAGATCCTTTTTGGTCTTTAGTCTCGATGAGAACACGAACTATTGCATCTGTTCCTTTTTCTGATGATAAAATTCTTACCTTAAAATCTGTTAGTTCTAAATCTTCTAAAGAAGGATAAAAACCCATTAATGATTTTCTTAATGCTTTGTCTAAAGCATTTACAGGTCCATTACCAACCTCCACATTCATATATTCCTTTTTTTCCACTTCTATTCTTACAGTTGCTTCAGACTCAGTTACTAATTCCCCTTTTGCATTCCACCTTCTATCGTCTATGACTTTAAATCTTTTCAACTCAAAGTATTCTGGAATACCAAATAGAGTCTGTCTTGCAAGTATTTCAAAACTAGCAATCGCCTGATCATATGCATAACCTTTAAATTCTCTCTCTTTAACTTTCTGTAGAAGAAAGTCTAGTTTGTCAGAATGATCATCTGGATTAATACCAACAGTATTTAGAAGAGAAATGATATTAGATCGACCAGACTGATCAGATATAACTATCTTTCTAGTATTACCTACTATTTCTGGATCTACATGTTCATAAGTTTTAGGATCTTTGTTAATGGCAGAAACATGTAAACCACCTTTATGTGAAAAAGCATTTTCACCAACATAGGCTTGCTGAGTATTTGGCATGCGGTTTAAAATTTCATCTAAAAGTAATGAGGTTTTCTTTAAGGCTGATAGTTTTTTCTTGGGGATACTAGTATCAAAGTCCGTTTTCAGAATTATTGAAGGAATTAGAGATACTAAATTAGCATTTCCACACCTTTCTCCCAGTCCATTAATTGTACCCTGAATTTGTCTAACACCTGCTCGAACAGCAGCAAGTGAATTAGCAACTGCATTTTCTGTATCATTATGGGCGTGAATACCTAATTTTTCACCAGGTATGCTTTTTGTAACTTCTTTGACTATAGTTTCTACCTCATGAGGAAGGGTGCCACCATTAGTATCACATAAAACGATCCACCTTGCTCCATTTCTGAGAGCCTCAGTTAAACAGTCTATAGCAAATTTTGGGTCTGATTTGTAACCGTCAAAAAAATGTTCAGCATCATACATAGCCTCAATACCTTTTTCATTAATATGAGCTATGCTCTCACCAATCATTTTTAAATTATCTGATTTTGAAATACCCAGAGCTTTTTCAACTTGGTAAGAGGATGATTTTCCTACAATGCATATATGTTTTACATTAGTATTAGTTAAAGTATTTAAACCAGGATCATTTGAAACACTAGTAGTAGGTCTTCTAGTCATTCCAAAGGCTACTAAATTTGATCTTTCGAATTTATTAGAGGAATTAAAAAAACTATCATCAGTTGGATTAGAACCTGGCCAACCACCTTCGATATAATCTAAACCAAGATCATCAAGAGCTTTAGAAAATTTGATTTTATCATCAACACTAAAGTCAACACCAGTTGTTTGTTGCCCATCTCTTAATGTTGTATCAAAAAAATAAATTTTATTTTCTAGTTTTTCTTCCATGTCGTCTCGTTTTTTGTGTCTTCTAAAACAATTCCTTGTTTAAATAACTCATCCCTAATTTTATCAGCAAGTTCAAAGTTTTTATTGCTTTTAGCTATTTGTCGGCGAGATATCATATTTTCAATATATTCTTTATCAAGGTCTAAATCTTTTTTTAGAAAACTAGGATTTAAGCCCAATATACTTAAGCCATTATTAAAATGAGCCAATAAAACCTCATTATTACTATCTTTTTTCAAATTAGCTATAATTTGCTGCAATCTCATTAGTGCTTTTGGGGTATTTAAATCATCTAAAAGTGCACTGACAAATTCAGTGTCTAATTCTGGACTTTTAACCTCTTGTATATAGTTTTCCCACTTATTTATAATGTTTTGACTATAACTTAATAGATCATTTGAAAAATCTATTGGTTGCCGATAATGGGTAGTTAAGAGAGAATATTTTAAAACAGTTGGGTCATGTTTAGCTAACAAATCATTAACAATTGTTGTATTACCTAAAGATTTAGACATTTTTTCTCCCTTGAAGTTGATAAAACCATTGTGGAGCCAAAAGTTTGACATTTTTTTATCATGACAACATGTTGATTGAGCTATTTCATTTTCGTGGTGGGGGAATATTAAATCAATACCTCCAGCGTGAATGTCAATAGTTTCTCCAAGTAATTCAGAAATCATAGCTGAACACTCTATATGCCATCCAGGTCTTCCACTCCCCCAAGGGCTATCCCAAGAGGGTTCATTTGTCTTTGATGGTTTCCAAAGAACAAAATCTTCAGGATTTTTTTTGTATTCAGCAACTTCAACTCTTGCTCCACTAATAATATCTTTTAATGAAAACTTAGAAAGAGAGCCATAATCTTTATATTTTTTTGCTTCAAATAATACATGTCCATTCGAAATATAAGCGAATTTTTTGTCAATGAGCGATGTAATCATTTCGATCATTTTTGAAATATAATTTGTAGCTTTTGGTTCATGAGTTGGAGATAAAATTGATAAAGAATTTAGATTTTGATGATATGTTTTTTGAGTAAGCTCAACCAACTCATCTGTCGTTATATTAAGCTCGTTTGCTTTATCTATAATTTTATCATCTATATCTGTGATATTTCTGACATAACATACTTTATCTTCTCCAAAAGTAAGTCTTAAAACTCTAAATAAAATATCAAAAATTATAATTGGTCTAAAGTTACCTATATGTGGATTACTATAAAGCGTAGGTCCACAAGCATACATCTTAACTGATGATGAGTTTATAGGTATAAATTTTTCTTTTTTTTTAGTTAAGGTATTGTAAAGATTAATATTCATCTAGAATTTTTCTTAATCCTTCAAGCCCAAAATAATTATATAGATCTTTTACAGATGGGCCATTTTGGTTACCTGTTAATATATAACGTGTATTAGTAAAAATATCTTTTTTTGAAAAGTTTTTGTCGATATTCATTATATGATTTACATATTCGTCAAAACTTAAATTTGAAAATCCATTTAAATTCTTAATTAAAATTTTTATAAAATCTTCTGAAGGTTTAACTTTGATTTCTCTTCTATTAATAATATTCCACAAATTTACAATATCCTCATATTTGTCAACATTATGTTTAATTAGTTCCCACTCTATTTCCGTTAAGACTAGCTTTTTTAGTTCAGGAAATTCTTTATTTAAGTTTTCGAGGCTCATTGATCTTAATGAATTTTTTTGGAAAAAATTGATTTTATGAATATCAATTTTAGGTAAATTTTTAGAAATATTTTCTAAGTTAAAATCTTTAAAATTATCAACTAATATACTTTCAAAATCATGATCAGAATTAAGACCAAGAGAATATAAATAAGATAGTATGCTATTGACTGTGTAACCTTTTTTTTTAAATTGATTTAGTGAAATTGAGTCTAAATTTCTTTTACTTAGTTTTGTTCCATCTTCATTAAGCATTAATGGATTATGTCCAAGTGAAGGTAAATCAGAATTTAAACTTTTGAATAATTCTAGATGAATAGCTGAATTAGTAAGATGGTCTTCACCTCTTATAATATGAGATATATTCATATCTATATCATCAACTACACTGGGAAAGTGATAAAGGTAACTACCATCTGCCCTTCTTAAAACTGGATCGGATTGCGAAGCTAAGTCTACCTCTGTTTCTCCTTTTACCAAATCATTCCATTTAACTTTACTTTGTGAGAGCTTAAATCTCCAATAGGGCTGATTACCGTTTGAAATTTTATTCTCTATGTCATCTTTAGATAAATTCAAAGATGATCTATCATAGATTGGGGGTTTACCAGCCTTTAGTAATAACTTTTTTTTAATTTCTAAATCTTCCGAAGACTCAAAACATGGGTAAACTAATTTCAAAGAAATTAAATGATCAAAAAGTTCATTGTATCTATCAATTCTTTTACTTTGATAAAAAATTTCATCATAGTTAATTTTTAGCCATTCTAAATCAGAAGCAATAGATTTTACATACTCATCTTTACTTCTCTCTTGGTCAGTGTCATCATATCTTAAAATAAATTTACCATTATTTTTTTTTGAATATGCCCAATTTAAGAAACAAGATCTCATATTTCCAAGGTGTAAGTGACCTGTTGGGCTTGGTGCAAAACGCGTAACTATCATTTAACTTTTTTTAAGTAGGTATTCTCTTGAAACTTTTACTCTAGAGGTATTACCATATTTTATAATATCAGCTGTTGCATAAGTTTCTGACCATTTTTCTGGAAGGTAACTGCCCGTTCCTATTATATCTATTGGGGCCTTTGCTAGCGACATTGCTTTACATTTTTCGTTAGTAAATCCACTTGAGGCAATAATTTTAACCTTTTTAAAGCCAAAATTATCAAGTTGAGCTCTTAAATACCACAATGAAGCAGCTGAAACTCCTGGGCCAACTAAGTGTCTTAACTCTTTATCAGATCTATAATCTTTTATTGATCCAGGCGCATGTTTTTCTAAGACTTCATAAGATTTTGAAGTATCTAGATTCTCAATAAATCTTCCACTTGGTGTATCCAATCTAATCATTACTTTTCCTGCTTTAGACAGCTTATCAAAGTAATTGCATACTTGTATTGAGTCAGTAATTTCTTTGCCAAAATAATCTGGTAAAACAACTAAATCATTTTTGGGAAATGTTTGATGAAACATTTTTACTGCCTCAAGAGTAGATCCGGCATATCCTATTAGAGCGTGAGGCATTGTCCCTAATGCTTTGTTAGATTGAAAAAAATGTGAAGTTGCTTCAATAGAAGTTCCAATAAAACCTTTTGCTTTCTTTTTTTTTGCTGATTTAGAGCCAACTGATGCTGCATAGGACATTAATTCTGACATCTCTGAGCCTGCACAATGTCTTGCATCCATTGCTATAAAAGAGGTTTTAGGTAGGTCAAAACACATTTGATATGCGTTTGCAGCTGCTATACAAGCAGGACCAATTTTTTGGAGGAGTAAAGTCTCTAGATCCACAATATGTTTAAACGAACCTCTGATATAAAGTATTGGTTCGCCAGCTCCAAAGTGATCTCCCTCTTTAAAGGGACTTGAAGTTTTAACTTTTATACCTCTATCTTCAGATATTTGTTTTATCCAATTGATAGCTAATTTTAATGCTATGATACCTGGTCTACGAATAAAGATGGCATAAGTAACGTTTATGTCTCCATACTTTTGAATAATTTTTTTTGTTTTTAAAAAATAATTATCGGTGTAATTATTAATTAAGTCTGAATTTGTTTTTTTATTCATAATGAATAAGAAAACTAATTCATTTCACCGTTTGATAATAAGTCAGCTAGTAAAAATGAGAGTTCTAATGATTGATTTACATTTAACCTTGGGTCACAAAAAGTATGGTATCTATCCCCTAAGTTTTCATCTTTAATATCATCAGGTCCTCCGACACATTCAGTTACATTTAAACCAGTTAATTCTAAGTGTACACCTCCTGCGACTGTGCCTTCTGATTTATGAATTTCAAAAAAAGATTGAATTTCTCTAAATATATTCTCAGTGGCTCTTGTCTTATAACCTGATTTGCTTGTAGATGTATTACCATGCATAGGATCGCATATCCAAGTAAGGTTCACTCCAAGTTTATTAATTTCTTTCAATAAATTAGGGAAGTTTGCGTTAATTTTTTCTGCTCCCATTCTAATAATAAGTGTTAGTCTACCGCCTTCGTTTTCAGGGTTAAGTATTTCAATATTTCTTTTTAGATCATCAACTGTTGTGGATGGTCCTACTTTTAAACCAAGAGGGTTCTTGATACCACTTAAATAATGTATATGTGCCCCGTCAGGATCTCTAGTTCTGTCTCCTACCCACAAAAAATGAGAATTAACATTGTACCATTCCCCTGTTGTACTATCTATTCTAGTAAAAGCCTGTTCATAAGGCAAAAGAAGAGCCTCATGACTGGTATAAAAATCTGTTTCTCTTAGTTCTCTTGTATTTTTTTCATTTACACCACATGCGTTCATGAATTTAATACTGTCTGCAATTTTTTCAGATAATTCTTTAAATTTTTTTGTTGTGTCAAAATTATCAGCAAAGTCTAAATTCCATTTATTTAATTGTGTCAAGCTAGCAAAACCACCTTGAGCAAAAGCTCTTAATAAATTTAAAGTTGATGCTGAGTGATTATAAGCTCTAATCATTCTCTTAGGGTCTGGTTCTCTAGAGGACTCATTAAACTCAAATGAATTGATGATATCTCCTCTATAGCTAGGCAATTTCTGACCATTTTTTTCTTCAAAATCCGAACTTCTAGGCTTTGCGAATTGACCGCCCATTCTTCCTAATTTAACAACTGGTTTATTAGTTGCAAAAGTTAAAACTACGGACATTTGTAGAAGTAATTTAAAATTATCTCTAATTGTATTAGGATTTAATTCTTGGAAACTTTCAGCACAGTCACCACCTTGTAAATAAAAAGACTCACCTTTTTGAACTTGATGGATTTGAGATTTTAAAGATCTAGTCTCACCAGCAAATATTAAGGGAGGCATAGATGATAATTCATTTATCACGGAGTCTAATTTGTTTTGATCAGCGTAAGCAGGCATTTGCTTAGCTTCAAATTTCTTCCAACTATCTTTGGTCCATTTCATGAGGCAGAGATTATATTGTTATATATATCAAATAAAAGAGATTATTAGATTTTCGATTTAAAAGGCCAAATTTTGGGTAACTTTAATTTAGGCAATGATGGCTCATAACCAGTGGCATAAAAATTATCAATACTTGATTGTTTATTATCTGAGTACTTTAAATTACTATCAGAAACATTAGTTATTCCAATATTGTCAACTATATCAACAGTTGTAATTAGACCGTGATTATCAACGATATAATAACATTTATCTAAATTTAAATAATCATATGAACTTTTGCTAATTTGATGGGTATTTTTGTTTGAAATCTCTGAAAGTAAAATGACATTTATTGTGTTTTTAAGCTTGTATTTATCAGAGAGAATATAAGTATCATCGTTCTTAAGAAGATCATGAATATGCTTTTTATTATTTAGTTTAATATTTGGAAAAAAAGTACCTTTTGATAAATAACTCGGGTATTGATTGTCATCTATAATATTAGAAAAATAATTATTTTGTTTATTAAAATTATTATTAATTTCTAATACTTGATTTGAAAATATGTAACATTTATTAAATCTTAATAAAAATTTAAATATTATTAACGATATAAATTTTGGAAAAAAGTTATAAAAATTAAAGAAAAGAATATTAATATAATAATTATTGTTATTACTAGAATTGTATATAGATTTTTCATCTAACATATTTAAGCTTAAAAGATTAACAAGTTCAAAACACATACCTAAATAGGATTTATTTTTAATAAAAATACCTTTAGAATTCTCATTTGCATAAAGTATTGATAGATTAGTTGGAACTTTAATTTTAATAAGATCACTCTCTTGAATTTTTTTATTAGTAATCTTCTTAACATATTTTTTTATAAGTGATAAATTTTCAGAAAAAAAATGTATTGTACTGTCATTAGGAAAAACAATATTAATTTTTTTGTATTTTAAATTTGTAAAAATGGATGAGCAGTATTTATGTTTAATGTCTTTAATTTCAAATTTATAAAAGTTTCTGTAATCTGTTGTTTCAATTTTTATATCAGGATTGTTACTTTTAGAGGGGTAACTAATATCATTAATTAGATATATTATTTGCTCCCCAGTTATGGGTTCTCTAGTAAATAACTTTGATTTATTAATAATGCCGTATGTATCTAAAGTTACTGAGTTCAATATTTTTGAATTGCACTTATCCTGAGGTATAAAAATACCCTCAGTGATATTTTTTTTTTCTGAATTTAATGAAATTTTATGTTTAACACCAAAGTGTGCGTCTATAAGAGCTGCTAATATTTCATTATCAACTTCAATTTGCATAATTAATATTTTTTTGATTACTCAACAGTAACTGATTTAGCCAAATTCCTAGGTTGATCAATATCAGTACCTTCATTAAGAGCAAAATAGTATGAAATGAGTTGAAGAGGAATAGTATAAATGAAAGGTGTGTCAATAAAGTTTTCTTTTGGAAGAATCACATGATGAGTATTTGTTGATTTATCAGAATTATCTACACTCGATAAAATTATAACTTTTCCATTTCTTGCAACTATTTCCTCAGCATTAGAAATAGATTTTTCATATAGTTCATTGTCTGGTGATAAACATATCGTTAATGATTTTTTATCAATTAACGCGATTGGACCATGTTTCATCTCCCCTCCAGGAAAGCCCTCGCTGTGCATATAAGATATTTCTTTCAATTTTAGAGATCCTTCTAATGCAATAGGATATACAATATTTCTGCCTATAAAGTAGCATGTATCAGATTGACTCAATTTTTTTGAAATTTTTTTTGCGTCAGATGTAAAATCTTTTACTAATTTCTTAAGTTTAGAGGGTAGTAATTTTAAAATTTTTATATTTTTATTGTAATCTCTAATAGTAATAGCATTAGTCATTTTTCCAATTTCAATAGATAGGTTAGCTAAGCTTAAAATTTGACAAGTAAATGCCTTTGTAGAAGCTACACCAACTTCTTTCAAGGCATATGTAGGAATAGTTACATCGGCCTCTCTTACCATACTACTTTGTAAGGAATTAGTAATTACTATAGAAGAGTGTTTATTTTTTTTTACATATTTCAAAGCCATCAAAGTATCCATAGTTTCTCCAGATTGAGATATAAAAATAAATAATATTTTATCTTCTTTATTAATTTTTTTATATCGAAGTTCAGAGGCTAATTCTGATGAAGTATCTAAATTAGTAAATTTATTGAAATAATACTCTCCAACTAGGCATGCATGATATGCTGTACCACAACCTACAAAAATGACTTTTTTATTTAAAAATAAATTTTTATATTTACTTTCAAAGTCATGAAAGAATTCCTCTGAATAATTTTTTTGTGTTGTTTTTAAAACCTCTGGCTGCTCGTGTATCTCCTTAAGCATGTAATGTTGGTATTTTCCTTTATCATAAGGATTTTGTTTAATTTCATTTTTTTCAAAAATAATTTTAGCTTTATTTAAGCTCGATATTTTAGACTGTTGTATTTTAATAATGTCTCCATCTTTAAGATGGTAAATTTTGTTACTATATTCTGTCAAGATTGAGGAGTCTGAACAGATAAAAGATGAGCCTTTATTATGAGAAAGAGCAATTGGGCTTCCATTTTTTAATAAGTAAAAACAATTATTTTTTTTGATAAAAATAACAAAAGCAAAGTTTCCTTTAATCACAGATCTAAAAACTCTTATTGCCTCATCTGGATTTTTGTATTTATTTACCAAGTATGTAAGAAAATAAAAACTGATTTCAGTATCTGATTGAAGATTTTTTGGAATTTCAACAAATCTATTTTGAATTTTTCTGTAATTTTCAATTATACCATTGCAAACTAAAGTAAGATCATCATTTGCAAATGGATGGGCATTATTTTTGCTAACAACGCCATGTGTTGCCCATCTGGTATGGCCTATAACTCCATAGAAATTTTTATCTGATACATTTTGAGATTTATTTTTTAGTGCAGATATTTTTCCAACACTTTTTATTGTTTTAATTCGATCTTTTGAGAATAAAGAAATACCAGCAGAGTCATATCCTCGATATTCCAACTTTTTTAAAATATCTATTGAATTATTCTTTAAAGAAGTTGAATTTAAGATACCGACTATGCCACACATTATTTATTTATGTTGATTTTATTTTTCTGTTTTGATCTTGCGATAGAAAAGTGATTACTTGGTATAGTTTTAGTTATTACAGAGCCTGCTGCGATGTAAGCTTTACTTCCTATTTTGACTGGGGCAATAATAGTGGTATTTGAACCAATAAATGTGTTATCACCTATTTTGCATTTAAGTTTATTTTTTCCATCATAATTACATGTAATAGTACCGGCTCCAATATTACTATTTCCTCCAACAGTTGTGTCTCCTATATAGCTTAAGTGATTTACTTTTACCCCTTTGGATAATTTTGATTTTTTAATCTCAACAAAATTACCTATTTTTACGTTATCTGCTATGTCTGCTTCGGGTCTTATTCTTGCATAAGGTCCAATGGAACAATTTCTACCTATTGATGAGTTTTCAATATAGGAGAATGATTTGATAATAGTTTCACTTTTGATATTTACATTTTTTTTAATGACTACATTTGGTTCAATTACTACTCCTGGGGATATGTTTACATTACTCTCTATATAAACCGTCTCAGGATGAATAATTCTTACACCGCTATCTAATAAATTTTTCTTTATAAAATTTTGAGATTGTATTTCTAGTTGGTTTAATTCTTTTAATGTATTGGCTCCTGATATCTCATTAGATTCATTCAAAAAAGCACTTATTTTGAGATTTTTGTTTACACAAATATTTACTAAATCTGTTACATAAAATTCATTCTTAATTTTATTTTTTTTTATTAATTCTAAATTTCTTAAAGCTTTTTTTGAAATAAGAAATATACCAGTATTTATTTCATTGATTGATTTCTCGTCTTTTGAACAATCATTTTCTTCGGTAATTTTAATAAATGATTTGTTTTCCCTAATGATCCTTCCGTATCCTTTTGGATTATCTACATTTTGTGTGAGAACTGATAAATCGACATTTGACTTAACACCTTTAGAGAGAAATTTAGAGAGTATCTTATAATCAAAAATAGGTGTGTCAGCTAATGTTAATAAATAGAAATCAAATTTTTTGTTATGCTTGTAAAACTGCTTTAAAGCTCCACCTGTGCCATCAATAGGATTTTGAATAAATATATTATTATTAAAATATTGTTTATTAGCTTTACTTGACACAATAAATGTTTTTTTTACTTGTTTGATTTTTTTGAGTGCATCTATATTAAATTGTATTAACGCTTTACCAGAAATTTCATGTAAAAATTTTGGTTTAGATGATTTAAACCTTTTGCTTTTTCCAGCAGAAAGAATAATGGCGCAAATATTCATAAAGTTGTAAAATAATATTAATTAATCTTAACAGAATACTAAAAATATATCTAATTATGTAAATTATGCCCATAGTAATAAAAAGAGACTCATCAGAGGAACTTACTCGTTTCATAAAGACTAAACTACTCAGATATGATTTAGTTGTTTTGCCTACAGAGACTGTATATGGATTAGCTGGTTTAGGAACTAGTGTAAAATCAGCCAAAAAGATTTATTTATTAAAAAAAAGACCCTTAAATAAAAAACTAATATTTCATTGTTCAAATTTAAAGATGGTTAATAAATTCTTCAAGTTGGATGATGAAAATTCAATTTTAGGTAAAAAATTTTGGCCTGGACCACTGACACTTGTCTTAAAAAGAAGGTCAAAAGAAATACCCTTATCATTGACCTTAAATAATGAATGTGCTGTAAGAATTCCTAATAATAAATTTACACTTAATTTGATAGATAAATTAGGTAAGCCACTTGTAATGCCGTCTGCAAATAAATTTAAACAATTAAGCCCCATAAATAGTGAAATGGTTTTTAAACAATTTATTGATACGAATTTATTAATTATTGATGATGGAAAATGTAAAGTTGGTATAGAGTCAACTCTGATCAAAATATCTAACCATAAACTTAAAATCATCAGACCAGGACTAATTTCATTAGAGAATATAAAAAAAATTTTACCCTATATGCTTATTAGCAAGAGAGGTAAAAATTTAAATTTTTCTGGGACTTCAAAAAAACATTATTCTCCAAAGAAAAAAATATATTTAAATGTTAAACAGTTAAAAAAAAAATCAGCTTTTATTAACTTTGGAATGGATAAAAAAGGCCAATTTAAAAATTTAAGTAGAATAGGAAACCTTAGAGAAGCAGCCCAAAATCTCTATCATTTTATCTATTTGGCAGATAATAATGATTTGTACGAGAACATAAGCATTGCACCTATTCCATATAAAAAAATAGGTTTGGCTATAAATGATAGGTTACTAAGAGCATCTAAATGAAATTTCCAATAAAAACTATTAAAAGAAATAATCAAATTGTTGCCTTGCCTAAAAATACACTGGAAGTATCAAAACTCTTAAAATTTGCTAAGAAAATTAAATATCATATTTTACCCATTGGTGGGGAAACAAATAGGGTCGATGGAACAAAACCGCAATTCGAGAAAACAATTTTGATAGATTTTAAAAAAATGAATCATATTGAAGAAGTAGATACAAATAATTTTATAATAACTGCTCAAGGTGGTACTTTGTTAAAAACCATACAAAAGTCTGCAAATAGTAAGAAGCTACTATTTCCTGTTAATATTGCTCCAAATGATAAATGTACAATTGGGGGGGAATATTTCAACTAATGTTGGAGGACTTCAAACTCTAAGGTATGGAAACATAGAAGATCATGTAAATGGTCTAGAAGTAGTTCTAAGTGATGGGACAATTTTAAATTTTTTAAATAAACTTAAAAAAGATAATTTTGGACCTAAATTATGGAAATTATTTTGTGGCTCTGAGGGTGTTTTTGGAATTATTACAAGAGCAAGCTTAAAGCTAATTCCTAAAAAAGATTATAAATCTACTTATTTAATTCAAATTAATAGTCTAAATAAATCTATTCGATTATTAAAATATTTAAGAAATAAGTATTTTGATAATCTGACAAGTTTTGAAATAATCTTTCCAATACCAAGTTCTTTATTGTTTAATGAAAATAAAAATAATTATAATTTAATTATAGAAATACAATCAAATGATAATAAAAATTATAAAAATGAATTAAAAAAATATTTTAGTTCAATGAATTTAGTTATTAATAAGAGAGAGGATAATAAAGCAAAATCATGGATATGGAAAAAAAGAGAAATATTAGTTTACAATCAAATAAAATATAATTTTACAGAAAAATTTGACATTTCCTTACCTTTAGACAAATGGTCAACATTTATAAATAAAATAAACACATTTACCAAAAATAATAAAGAGTTCACACCTTATTTTTTTGGGCATTTAGGTGATGGTAATTTACATTGTAATTTCAAAGTTAATCCCTTTACAAAAAAAAACTGTTCTAATTTATCGAAATTTATTTACGAACTAACAATAAAAAATCAAGGAAGTGTTGCTGCAGAGCATGGACTAGGTTTAAAAAAGAATAATCTTTTAAAAAAATATAAACCAAATAAAAATTACATATTTTTAAAAAAATTAAAGAAACATTTGGATCCTGATTTTAAATTAGGAAAAAATAAGCTATTTAAGGCTTAAATGATCTTTTAATTTAAAATAGCTCATCGCTAAAACTAGCAATGGTTTATCTATGATTCCAAATCCTGGAAAATTTTTATGTTTAAATTTTTCAAATAAACTCAAATTGTTATTTTGATTAGAGATAACTTCGGCAAGCATTTTTCCAACCATAGTTGTTATAGCTAAACCATGACCTGAATAGCCTTGAGCAAAGAAGATATTATTATCAATACTTCCAATGTGAGGAAATCTATTTACAGTTATAGCAACATGTCCACTCCAAGTACACCAGGCTTTAAATTTTTCTAATCCAGGTAAGATTTTTCTAATATTTTTTTTTAAAGATAGTTCTAAATTAATTGGATCTATATTTGAGTAGCTTACACCTCCACCAAAAATCAAATTATTATTCGAGTCTAATCTAAAATAATTTAATACAAATAACATATCACCAACTGTTATAGGTTTTCGAAAATACTTATCTAATTCTTTTTTTGGAATTTGTGTAAATGCAGATACATAAGTTTTGACAGGCATTATCTTTCTTCTTAAACTCTTATTCAAGTCACCAATATAAGCATTACAACAGATAATTAACTTATCTGCTTTTATATTAATATTTTTTTCAGTATTTATTGTTACTTTATTTTGAGAGTTATATGAGATCACTCCTGTATCTTCAAATATTTTACAATTTTTATTTTTTAATAGCTCTTTTGCTAATCCTAAACAATAGTTTAGAGGATGAATTTGGCCACATTCTGAGTCATACATTGCAGATTTATAGTATGGACTGTCAAAATACTGCTCCATTTGAGATTTAGAAAGATATGTTGCTGACTCATAATTGTATTCGGTTTGCAACTGGTCAACATATTTTTTTAGTTCTTCGTCATGAGATTTATTAACTGCAGCTTGAATATAACCTTCAATTAAATCACACTGTATATTTAAATCTTTAATATTTTTTTTTACTTCTCTAACGGCCTCTAATGTGAATTGCCATAATGTCTTAATTTCCTCTTGCGTATGTTTTTGACCAGAATAATTTTCACCTGAAAAGCTATGTAATAACTGTCCACCATTTCTTCCAGATGCCCCCCAACCTACTTTATTTTTTTCTAAAATGAATATATTCAAACTAGGGTTAATCTTAGATAGATACAATGCTGAAGAAATCCCTGATAATCCTGCTCCAATGATACAAACATCACATTGTAAGCTCTCACTTAATTTGTTAGTATTAAGATTGAATGATTTTGTTCTTACATAATAATTATCTGAGTAATCCATCAGATACATAAGTATCAAATTTTAAAGGTTAGTTATAGCTATGAATGATTATGTTGATTGGTTAAAGAAAAATAAAATTACTGAGGTTGAGTGTATGATCCCTGATAATTCAGGTATTCCAAGAGGTAAGATACTACCTACAAAAAAATTTTTAAGTTCAATTGACTCTGGTGGCTTGAGGTTACCTCTTGCCCTATTTAAATTAGCAGTATCAAGAGATGTAACTTATTCAATAGATGACCAAATTCTTAATCCTACTGATGGTGATTTTATTTTAAAACCTGATTTTAGCACTCTTAGAACTGTGCCATGGTACGATGAACCAACTGCTCAAGTAATATGTGATGCTGTTGATAATAATGATAATGTTATAGAAGTTCATTCGAGAGGTATTTTAAAAAAAGTTATAAGTCTTTATGAAAAAATGGGACTAGAGCCCATTGTTGCTCCTGAAATTGAATTTTATTTAGTAAAAAAAAATAATGATCCTGATAACCCATTGGAGACACCAAGTGGGCAATCAGGAAGAATAGAAAAAGGAAACCAGTCTTATGGGATCGATGCAGTTAATGAGTTTGACCATATTTTTGAGGACTTATATGATTATTGTGAAGCTCAGGAATTAGATGTCGAAAATATAAACCATGAAGATGGGCCTGCGCAGATGGAAATTAACTTCAAGCATGGAAATCCTCTTGATTTAGCAGATCAGGTTTTTCTATTTAAAAGAACTCTAAGACAAACTGCTTTAAAACATAATTTATATGCAACTTTTATGGCTAAACCAATGGAAGACAGCCCTGGTAACTCCATGCATATACACCAATCAATTTTAAAAAAAGGCAAACCAATATTCGTTGATAAAAATCTCAAAACAACAAAACTTTTTGATAACTATTTAGGAGGATTGCAAAAATATTCTAAGTCTTTTTTACCTCTCTTTGCTCCTAACGTTAATTCATTTAAGAGATTAAGAGGTTATTGGGAAGAAGGAACTCCTTTTAATTTAAATTGGGGTTTTGAAAACCGTACTTGTGGCTTTAGAGTTCCAAATTATAACTCTGCTAATCAAGCAAGGATTGAAAATAGATTATGTGGCTCAGACGTTAATCCATATTTAGCAATAGCTGCTACTTTATCTGCAGGATACTTGGGTATTAAAAAAAAATTAAAAGCTACACCAGAAACAAAAAAAGCAGCTTATAATGTCAATGTATCATTAACAGAGAGTATCTATCAATCAATTGATACTTTTTCTAGATCAAAAGAAGCTAAAGAAATATTTGGTGAAACTTTCATAGAATTATTTTGTTCAATTAAAGACTTAGAAGTTAATGCATATAATAAAATAATTACAGCTTGGGAGAGAGAATATTTACTTCTTAATGTGTGATCGATTAATAAAATAAACACTAATTGCAGCTAATACAACAATCAACATTATAATTGCTGATAGAGCATTTACCTCAGGGCTTAAACCTAATCTGACTTTAGAGAAAACCACAATAGGTAAAGTATTAGCGCCAGGTCCAGTAGTAAAACTAGCAACAACTAAATCATCCAAGGAAAGTGTAAATGCAAGCAGCCAGCCAGATATAATAGAGGGTAGTATAACAGGTGCTGTAATTTTCCAAAAAATCATATTAGGAATTGTTCCTAAATCTTGAGCGGCCTCTTCAATATTTTTATCATAACTACTTAATCTAGATTGAATTATGACTGCTACAAAAGCTACTGAGAATGTTATATGTGAAATTAAAACTGTGAGCTGTCCTTTTGAAGAAGGAAAGCCAATTATATGATTAGATGATATAAAAAATAATAATAAAGACAGACCTAAGATTATCTCTGGCATAACTAAAGGAGAAGAACTTAAGAAAATAAAAAAGGGCCTAGCTGGTATTTTTGATATTCTTGTTAATGAAAAACCTATCATCACCCCCATAATTGTTGCAAAAGTTGCAGATAAAGAAGCTATTTTTATACTTGTATAAAAAGCCTCTAATATTTGTTCATTTTGGAAAAGTTCTTTATACCATCTAAATGAAAATCCCTTCCAAACCATTACTCTTTTATTGTCATTAAATGAATAGGCAATAAGAGTTAAAATGGGGAAGTAGAGAAAAGAGAAACCTATAGTTAAAGTAAGTATTTTGAAAAAAAGTTTATTCATTCTTAAAATTGTATTTTGCATACATTAATTGAAAAATAACTATTGGAAAAACTAGAATTACAATTCCTGACATTGCAAGTGCGCTAGCAACAGGCCAATCTCTATTAACAAAAAATTCATCCCAAATTATTTTTCCAAAATAAAGTTTATCACTACCCCCTAACATCTCTGGAATTACAAATTCTCCAACCACTGGTATAAAAACTAACATACTGCCCGCAATGATACCTGGTAATGATAAAGGTAGGATTACTTTTAAAAATGTATTTATAGGTTTTGCTCCTAAATCATTAGCAGCATCAATCAAGTTTAAATCAAACTTAACTAAATATCCATATAGTGGCAAAATCATGAATGGTAGATATGTGTAAACTACTCCTAAAATTACCGCATAGTGGTTATGTAGCATTGATATAGGCTCAGTTATAAAACCTAAATGTATGAGAATGGAATTAATAATACCAGAACCTTGAAGCAAAACTTTCCAAGCATATACTCTTAAAAGAAATGAAGTCCAAAATGGAATGATAAGCAAAACTAAAAGAATGATCCTTATATTTGCTTGAGATTTAGCGACATAAAAAGCTATCGGATAGCCAATTAATAAACATAATATTGTTGATGTAAAAGCTAAGGACAATGAATTTAAGTAAGATCTGATATAAAAAGGATCTGAAAAAATAAAAAGGTAATTACTAAGTGTTGAGTCAATTTTAAATCCCTCTTCAGATAAGGAAAAAAGATCTCTATAAGGTGGCATGCCCCATTCAGATACAGATATTGAAATTTTAAAAATTAAAGCTAAGGGGATAAAGAAGAATAAAACAAGCCAAAAATAAGGGGTAAAAACGAACCAAAAATTTTGTTTTTTTAAGTATCTAATCATTAAACAAAAATATTGATGAATCATTGAATTTAAATTCAACTTTATCATCCCACTTAATTTGTAGATTATCTGAAACTAAACTATTTTGCATAAATGAGTAAAATTGAATTCCATTTACTTCAATCAAGTATTTAGTATAACTACCCAGATAAGCTACCTCTTTTACAATACCAACATTTGAGTTATCAGATTGATTTTCAATTTTTTTAATATTAATTTTTTCAGGTCGTATTAAACATTTATGAAAATTTTTATTATTATTAATATTTTTAATTTCATAATTTAACTCTTCAATTATTATTTGATTATCTTTGTTTAGAATATGAAATATATTTGCTGTACCTATAAAATTTGCAATATATGTATTCTTAGGTTTTTCATAAATTTCAACAGGGTTTCCAACTTGGAGAATTTCGCCATTTTGCATAATAGCCATTCTGTCAGATAATGAAATTGCCTCCTCCTGGTCATGTGTAACAATAATAAATGTAATACCTAATTTATTCTGCAAGTTAACTAACTCGAATTGCGTTTGAATTCTTAGTTGTTTGTCTAGCGCAGCAAGTGGTTCATCTAATAAAAGTAATTTTGGTTTTTTAACTAAACACCTTGCTAATGCAACACGTTGTTGTTGGCCACCAGATATTTCATTCACTTTTCTTTCCTCTAGGCCGTTTAACTCTAATAAATTTAAAATTTCATTGACACGATTATTGATTTCTTGCTTTGAAAAACTTTCCTCTTTTAGTCCAAATTTGATGTTATTAGTTACATTAAGATGAGGGAATAAAGCATAATTTTGAAACATTATATTTAGTGGTCTTATGTATGGAGGAAGGTTAGTAATATCATTTCCTTCAAGTAATATTTTTCCCTGATCAGGTTTTTCAAAACCAGCAATAATTCTTAAAAGGGTCGATTTTCCACAACCTGATGAACCAAGCAGACTAAATATTTCAGATTTTTCTATTTTTAGATTAACTCTATCTAATGCCAAGATATCACCAAATCTTTTAGTTACATCTATTATTTCTAAGAAAGAATTTGACATGAAAGTTAGTTTAAGGCGCAACTTGACACCAAGTTGCGCCTTAAAATTAATTTATTGAGTAGCTTTAAAGCTATTAAATACTCTTGAAGATATTCTGGACTTTTGAGGTGAGTCTGCGGTATCTGCAAATAATTTAGTTAAAGTTTCCTCTGTAGGATAAATTGCTGGATCTGAGAGAATTTCAGGGTCTATCAGTCCTTCGGTTGTGTTGGCAACTAAATTAGGATTGGAGTACCAAACATAATTAGTAATTTCGGCAACAACTTCTGGTCTTAAAATATAGTCAATGAATTTATGAGCATTTTCTACATTTTTAGCATCTGCTGGTATTCCCATCATATCAAACCAAATAACAGTCCCCTCGTTAGGAATTGAATACCAAACTTCTTCAATTTCTTCATATGCTGCTATGAAAACATCACCTGACCAACCAATTGCTAAACATATTTCACCGTTGGCTAAATCATCTATGTATTGAGATGAGTCAAAGTACTTAATATATGGTCTAATTTGATTTAATAAGTCTAAAGCTTCTTGATTAGCTTTAGTATTTTCTGTATTTGGATCATGACCTAGATAATTGAGTGCAATTTCTACAATCTCACTTGGTGCATCTAAAAAAGCAACACCGCAGTCCTCATATTTAGAAATTTCATTTACATCAAATATGATATCCCAGGACTCAACATCTCCACCTCTTTCTTCAACAGCGGCAACGTTATAACCAATACCAGTTGTTCCATACATATAATTTACAGAGTAATCACCACCGGGGTCATGAGCATCTGTTTTTTCTAAAACACTTGGATCTAAATTTTTAAGATTTGGAATCATACTTTTATCTAGTTTTTGAAAAACTCCAGCTTTAATCTGATTTTCCATAAAAGATCCTGAGGGAACGACCAAGTCATAGCCACTTCCTCCAGCTAAAAGCTTAGCTTCTAAAACTTCATTAGAGTCAAAAACATCGTAAGTTACATCAATACCAGTTTCTTCCTCAAAGTTTGCAATGGTATCTTCTGCTATATAATCTGACCAATTATATATAAATAACTCTTCTTTAGCGCTTAAACTCATAGGAAGCATTAAGACTAAAAGAGTTGTTAGAAATTTATTCATATTACCTCTCCTCTTCATTTAAGTAGTAATAAAATAATATGATAGTTTTAGTTAAAAATCACAAATATTTTTGTATAGGTCTGGTCTTCGGTCTCTAAAATTACCCCAAGATTGGCGATATTTAGTTATCTCAGAAAAATTAAAATTTTTAAATACAAAACCTTCCTCTTCTTTATTCATTTCAATTTCAATATTACCCAAATGATTAGCAATAAAAGAACTGCCATAAAAAGTAACGGAAATTGAACCCTCTACCTCTGTGCCAATTCTATTAGATGCAATAACAGGAATTTGATTTGCAGCTGCATGTCCCCTCATAACATTTTGCCAGTGATCTTTTGAGTCTAATAAAGGGTCCTGAGGTTCAGAACCAATCGCAGTAGGAAATAATAAAATATCTGCACCAGATAAAGTCATTGACCTAGCACACTCTGGAAACCATTGATCCCAACATATTCCACAGCCAATATTTCCAAACTTAGTTTTAAAAACCTTAAAACCTGTATCTCCAGGTTCAAAGTAAAATTTTTCATTGTATCCAGGTCCTTCAGGTATATGAGACTTACGGTAAAGCTCACTTAATTTTCCATCAGAGTTAATTAAGACCAAAGAATTAAAAAAATTTCTATCTTTTTTCTCAAAGAAACTAACTGGTATTACCATATTGTGGCTTTTGCAAAAATTTGAGAATGTTTCAAATAATTTATTATTTGGAAATTCAATAGCATAATCAAAAAACTTTTCATCTTGTGTTGAACAAAAATACTCACTTTGAAATAACTCCTGTAAGAGAAAAATATTAACTTTTTGTTTTGATGCCTCACCAGCCAAATAAAGTGCTTTATTGATATTAGCTTCTTTGTCTTCTTTTATTGACTTAAATTGGGATACTGCAACGTTTACATTCATAATTTTGGAACATTCATGGTAATGCAGTGTAAATTTCCACCACCGTAATTAATATTTGCTGACTCTATCATTTCAATTTTTTTGTTATTAAATAATGATTTAAAGATATCATAAACCTCCTCATCTTCTTTTACATTAAATTTTGGAATGAATATTGTATTTTTAGTAGAATAGAAATTTATATATGATGCAACGAGTTTTTTATTATGTATAATTTTATTTGAAGGTAGTGGTATCTCAATAATTTTTAAATTATTTACTGTCAATGATAGCTTACTATTTAAAATTAAATTTGCTTCAGTTAGAGATTTATAATCAAATGTCGTTTGTTCATTACTTTTTGCGATAAGATATCTCTGATCACCTATTGGACAAAAAATATTATCTATATGGCCATCAGTATCATCACCCTCCAGCCCCGTTGGAAGCCAAATTATCGAGTTCAAATCAAATAATGTTGTAAGTTTTTCCTCAATAATATTTTTTTTAGGGTTGGACCTATTTGGATTCAAAAGCACGCTTTCAGTTGTAAATAAATTACCATTTTCATCATATGTTATTGCGCCACCTTCTAATGTTAAATCAATTTTTTTAATTGGGAGCTTTAATTGACTTGAAATAAATTCTGATAACTTATTATCATTTTCATAATTAGGGTATTTACCGTAACCATTAAAATTAAAAGAATAACTCTCTAATCTTCCATTATTTTTATAAAAAATTGGTGCAATATCTCTCATCCAGGAGTCATCTAAATTGGTTTGAGTGATATTAATTTTTGAATTTGATATGATTTGTAGGCATTCCTTAAAGTCAGAAGAATTACAATAAATTTCAACCTGTTCATCATCTGAAATTTGATTTGCAAAATTAGCTATTTCTAACCTAGCATCTTCAATAACAGGCCCGTATAAATCTTTATTACATGGCCAAGCAATAAGGCACTTCTCATGGTCCTTCCACTCAGGAATTAATTTCATCTTGTAATTTTATACAAATTTATCCAGAATTATTCTAAATTCTTAAAAATGATCTTTAATAAAATTCATTGGCTTGGTGTAGGCTTATCTTCTCCACCAGGGGTATTATATCTTCATGAAAAAGGACATGATCTAGAGGTATGGAATCGATCTGTTGATAAAGCCAGTAAACTTTTAAATAATAGATTAATAATTAATCATCTTAACTTTGATGATTTAAAAAAAGATTTGAAAGCTAACGACATTATAGTTTCAATGTTACCAGCTAGCATGCACTATGATGTAGCTAAACTTGCTATTTATAAGAAATGTCATTTAATCACATCTAGTTACTTTGATAACAAATACGCTGAATTAGAGACACAATTCATAAAAAATAATTGTCTTTTTTTAAACGAAACTGGATTAGACCCAGGGATAGATCATCTTTTATCACACAAACTATTTCATCAATTTAAAAAAAGTATCTCACCTCCATTAGTTGATGAAATATCAATATTAAGTATGTGTGGTGGGTTCCCTCTTATTCCTAATAAATTTAAGTATAAGTTTAGTTGGTCCCCACTAGGTGTTTTAAGAGCATTGAATACACCTTGTAAATTTATAAAAAACTATAAAGAAGAGACATCAGATAAAGCATTTAGACAAATATCTAGAATGAATTTTAATGGAGAGGAATTTGAAATTTACCCAAATAGGGACTCTACCCCGTATTTAGAAGAATATTTATCAAAAGAGTATATTGATAAAGTTAAAAACTTTCAAAGAGGCACTATTAGATTAAAAGGATGGTCTAAAGAATGGAATAAAATTTTTTTAAAATTAGATGAAAACTCTAATTTAGAAAAAATATCCTCAGAGCTGTGGTACAAAAATAAATATCAAACTAATGAAAAAGATAGAATTCTTCTATTTGTTAGATTTTTTGCAAAATATCAAAATAAAATTGTTTATGATAAAACACTTTATATTGATGAGTCGAGAAATATAGAAAACTCTGCTATGTCTCAATGTGTATCTTTAACAATGGTGTCAGTAATAGAGTGTTTAATCAAAAATAATATAAAACCAGGTATTAGTAGAATATTTAATGAAATTAACAGAGTTGATTTTATTTTAGATAAACTAAATAACTTTGGTATTAAAATAAAAGAAATATGAATATTTGTATACTCAAAGAGTCAAGGAAGAATGAATATAGAGTACCCTTAGTACCTAAAGATATTGAGGAACTCATAAAGAATAATTCTAAATTAAAATTCTTTATAGAGCCCTCTAATCAAAGAGTAATAAAAGATAGGCAATATTTTTCTGTTGGTTGTAAAAAATATAATTCACAAAAGATTGATTTATTTTTATCAATCAAAGAGATTAATTTAGCTTCAATAAAAAAAAATCAAAATTACATGATGTTTTCTCACACAATTAAAGGTCAAAAATATAATATGCCATTGCTAAAGAAAATACTCAAAAATAATTGCTCACTAATAGACTATGAGCTTTTAAGAAATACTTATGGTTTAAGAAGCATAGGCTTTGGTTGGCATGCTGGAATTATGGGTGCCTATCTAACCCTAAGTAAATTTTTGAAAATAAAAAAAAATAAAAATATAACTTTCACGATAAAAGAAATAATTGGGTCTTTTAAAAATAAAGATTTTGGCAATACTAAAATTCTTATCACAGGGAATGGATTAGTATCAAAGGGGGCTCAATTTTTTCTTAATAGGATTGGAATAAAAAGAAATAAAAAAACTAATCAACCCTATTTTAGTGTTTTAGAACCAAAAGATTACTATCAAAGAATTGATAGAAAATTTTCTGATAAAGATCTCATTCTTCGAAAAGGTTCTTATAGGTCGAATTTTAAGCAGTATATTGGAAAATACGATATTTTAATTTCTTGTCATTATTGGGATAAGAAATTTCCAAAACTATTCACTATTAAAGACATAGACAATGGTTTTTTCAAAATAATAGGAGATATAACATGTGATATCAATGGATCTATTCCAACGACAATAAAAACAACCTCTTTGAAATCTCCTTACTATAAATACAAGGGAGTGGATGTTATGGCAGTAGACAACCTACCTAGTGCTTTACCTTTAGAATCCTCTGTTTATTTTAGTAATAAGTTAAAAAAACAACTACCAAAAATTTTAAATTCGATAAATAACGATAGTGTAGAGAGTTATTTTATATCTAAGAAAGGATTTTTAAATTATCGTTACTTGAATTTAATTGACTACCTAATTTAAAATTAAATAAACACCAGTTGAAATAAGTAGTATGGCAAAAAAGTATTCAAATATTTTTTTTAATAAAGTATTTGATATAAGATTTTTAATTAAGCTTCCAAATAAAGCCCATAAACTGATACACGGAAAACTTACTAACGAAGACATTAACCCTGTAAATATAACTGCAACCCATAAGTCTTCCTCTAGTGGCATAAAGCCAGATGCAGCTGTTATAGCTATCGTCCATGCTTTTGGATTAATCCACTGAAATAAAGCTGCTTCATATATTTTTAGTGGTCTTCCTTTTTCTTTTTTATAATCCTTAATTGAACCAATCATTTTATAAGCTAAATAAATGAGGTAAAAAAAACACATCCATTTTAAGACAATTTGAAACTTAGGATTTTGAATTAAAATAAAACCTAATCCTGTACAAATTAAAGAAACTTGCAATGCATGACCAAGAGATATACCAGATATGTGTGGTAAAGATCTTTTAAAACCAAATTTTAGACCTGAAATAGTAAGCATGGCGTTATTCGGCCCAGGTGTTATAAACATAACTGTGTAGTAAGATACAATTGCAATGATTAATGCTGCGTCGATCAATAAGTTAATTTTTTATTGTAAATTTATTATTTTCCATAATAACATGTATTGGCACTCCTGTTGAAAGTTCAACAGAATTAATATTACTGGAGTCATAAATATTCATTACAATTAGTAAGGCCCTTAAAGAATTTCCATGTGCTGCTATCAATATATTATTGTTATCTGCGCTCTGGATAGCAGGGTTGATTGACTCTTCAAAATATATTTTTACTCTTCTGACTACATCCTCCAAACTCTCTCCATTAGGAGGTTGATCTGAATAACCTCTTCTCCATTTGTGAACTTGCTCTTCTCCAAATTTGTCAGCTGTTTCTTTTTTATTTAGACCAGTAAGATCACCATAATCTCTCTCATTTAACTTAATATCTGTTATTATTTTTCCCTCTCCGTATAAATGATCCCATTGATCAAGATTTTTGAGAATTATTTTAGCTGTTTCTTGCGCTCTTTTTAACTCACTAGTGAATACAATATCGAATTTAATATTTAAATTTTTGAAATTTTGTCCGGCTTTGTTTGCTTCGTCTATACCTTGTTCAGATAATTCAATATTTTTGAAGCCAGTAAAAAGATTTAATTTATTCCACTCACTTTGCCCATGTCGAATTAATAAAATATTTTTCATTTAATTTGATATATATTATTAATCATACATGGTCAAATTTCGTATTGAAAAAGATAGCTTAGGGGAAATCAAAGTTGATAGCTCAAAACTATGGGGGGCACAAACACAAAGGTCAATAGAGAACTTTCAAATAGGTATTGGTAAATTTCATTTTCAAAATATTTTTATAGAAGCTCTAGCTTTACAAAAAAAATCATGTGCTTTAGCAAATTCAGAATTTAAACTATTATCAAAAAATCATACAAAAGTTGTTGGAAAAGTTTGTGATTTAATTATTTCAGGAAAATTAAATGATCATTTTCCTCTTGTTGTATGGCAAACTGGATCTGGAACCCAAATCAATATGAACCTAAATGAAGTTATTGCTAACAAAAGTAATCAATTATTAGGAAAAAAACTTCCAACTAACCATCCTCTTCACCCAAATGATGATATAAATAAATCACAATCTTCAAATGATAGTATTCCTACTGCAATGCATATTGCTACAGTATTATCAATACACAGACATTTATTTCCAGAAATAGTATCTTTTAAAAAATCTTTAAAGAAGAAAATTTCTGAATTCAAAGGAATTATAAAAATTGGTAGGACACATACTCAAGATGCAACACCAATAAAAATTTCAAATGAATTTTTAGCTTTCTATGATCAAATTTCTTATGCTGAAAGTGTTATTAAGAAAAGTTTAAATAAGCTTTATGAACTAGCTCAAGGGGGTACAGCTGTAGGCTCGGGTATAAACGCACCTGATAGTTTTTCTAAAAAATTTATTAAATATTTAAAACAAGAAACAAAGCTTCCATTCAAATCTGCTCCCAATAAGTATGAGTCTCTTGCATCTCATGATGTATTTATTGAAGTTATGTCAGGTGTTGAAATTTTAACTAGTGCGTTATTTAAAATGTCAAATGATATCAGAGTATTAGCTTCTGGGCCAAGAAGTGGGATTTCTGAAATAATCCTACCAGCTAATGAACCCGGCTCATCTATTATGCCAGGAAAAATTAATCCTACTCAGTGTGAAGCCTTATCAATGGTATGCGCACATGTAATTGGTCTACGAAATTCTGTAACATTCGCATGTACCCAAGGTCATTTCCAATTGAATGTATATAATCCATTAATTATTCATAATACTCTTGATGCTATTCGTTTAATCGGTGAAGCAATGGCCTCATTTAGAGCAAATTGTTTGAAAGGATTAAAGATAAATAAAAAAAGAATAAATGAGCTATTAAATCGTTCTTTAATGTTAGTGACTCCCTTAACAAAAATAATTGGCTATGATCTTGCATCTAAAGTTGCACTAAACGCTTACAACAAAAATATTTCACTAATGCAATCTTGTTTAGAGTTAACTGATTTATCTGAAAAGGATTTTAAAAAATATACTGATCCAAAGAAAATGGTTTAGTTAATTTTATGTATCTTATAATTTTCTACTGATTTAAATAACTCTTTAAGTAAGTTATTTGTAATAAAGTGACCTGTTTTAAAACCTTTGTAAGTTCCAATAATAGGATAGCCTGACAAGTAGAGATCTCCCACTACATCTAAAACTTTATGGCGCATTAATTCATTCTCATATCTTAATCCATCTTTATTGAGTGGTTTCTTATCTTTAATAACTATAGCATTATCAAGAGAGCCGCCTTTAATTAAATTTTGTGACTTAAGATATTCTATTTCTTGAAAAAAACCAAAAGTCCTAGCTTTTGAAATAGACTCGACATAGTTACCATTTAAATTTCTAATCTTAATGTCTTGATCATCATACTTTCCATCAAAACTAGACTCTAAATTTATATTTAAACCTTGGTCTCTTGATGAGTTTGGTACTAATTCAGCATATCCATAATCACATAGGAATTTTACAGGCTTAATTATTTCCAAAATATTTTGTTCAGAATCCTGCTCTTTTACTCCTGTTTTTAAAATGTTTTCAACGTAGACTTTAGAACTACCATCAAGAATAGGCACTTCAATGTTGTCGATTAAAACCTCACAATTGTTAATATGAAGACCAGCAAGTGCACTCAATAAGTGCTCGACTGTCTTAACTTCAATTCCATTTGAAGCAATGTTAGTTGAAAATTTTGTAGATATTACGCTATCCCATTTAGCAGGAATAATGACAGATTTATCTATTCTATTGAAAAAGATACCAGAATTTAGTGGAGCTGGATTAAGGGTTATATTTGTTTTAACTCCAGTATGTAAACCAATTCCATCTAATGTGATGGATTCTTTGAGGGTAAAACACTTCATTAAGGTAATATTAAGAAAATACCCAAAAAGTATTACTTTATAATTGTAAAACTATGTATTTGTTAGATTTATTGATTAGAACCTTTTCGAAGATATGATGGGGTGTCTATATCCTCATTCATGTCATCATTTTCTTCGCTCAATTCAGAAATATCTGAAATTTCAGAAATTTCATTATTTTCTTTGCTTTGTTTAGCTTGATTACCCTTTTCATCGACAACATCACTAAATAAAAATAGATTTGGATCTGTCTTTGTTTTTTTTTGCTTTTTTTCAGGATTTTCATCTTTAACTTCAGTTATTTTTTTATCAGAGGTCATCAAATTAGAAAGCATACTAAAAAAACCTGTCTTCTTTTTTTCTTCAAGATTTCCGTAATTGACACTATTTTCATTGGTTTTTTCAATTATTTCTTCTCTATTTTCTATATTTTGATCTACCTCATTAGTCAAATTAAATTCTTCATTTTCAGAAGTAACTGGTTTTTCTTCAACTACACTAGAAATGTCCTCATTAGTTTTAATGTCTGAACCATCGTAAGACAAACTTTCATCTATTTTATGTTGAATAGAACTAAAACCAGAATTATTTTCAGACTCAGGGTAGTAAAGAATTTTTTTTCCTGATGCCTCTATGCCAGTAGCAAAAATACTAATTTTTAATTTACCTTGTAGAGTTTCATCAATCAAAGAACCAAAAATAATATTTGCCTCTGGGTTAACACTCTGTCTAATAATATTAGCAGCATGATCTACTTCTAGTAAAGTCATATCGCTTCCTCCAGAAATATTGACAATTACTCCTTTAGCAGTGTTCATGTCTATATTCTCAATTAATGGATTGGTTAAAGCTAAGTTTGATGCCTCTACCGCTTTATTATCACCCTCTGCAACAGCAGTTCCCATCATTGCAAATCCCATTTCTTTTATAACAGTTCTTACATCAGCAAAATCTAAATTAATAAGACCTGGCTGTGTAATTAAATCAGTTAATCCTTTTACTCCATCAAAAAGAACATTATCTGCTTTTTTAAAAGCTTCTGCAAAAGAAGTCTGTTCATTAGATACTTTAAATAAATTTTGATTTGGTATTATCAGCAATGTATCTACATTATTTTTAACTTCTTCAAGTCCTTGTAATGCTAGGTTCATTCTTTTTGTACCTTCAAAGTTAAATGGGGTTGAAACTATTGCGACAGTTACAATACCTAATTTTTTTGCAATACTTGCAATAACTGGTAGAGCACCTGTTCCTGTTCCTCCACCTAAACCAGCCGTTAAAAATAACATATTAGTATTTCTTAATTCTTCTGAAATTAAATCAATACTCTCTTCAGCTGCATCTTTTCCAATAATTGGATCTGCACCTGCGCCTAAACCTTTAGTTTTTTCTAATCCTAGTTGGATACGATTATAACAAAGAGAATTTTCAAGTGCTTGGGCATCAGTATTTGCAACAATGAAATCAACATTATTTAAATTTGATTGAATCATGTTATTTACAGCATTGCTTCCTGCGCCGCCAACCCCCATGACCGTTAAAGATGGTTTTAAGTTTTTTTGATCAACTACTGGTTCTATATCTAGTGTCATTTTTTTCCCCGCAAATCAACCTATAGTAGGTCTACGAATCTTTTGTACCATATTTTGCTTGAAAAAGAATCAATTTTTTGAGTAAAGTCATTATTTTCTGAGCTTTTATTTGTTAAAAGCCAAAAACTTGAATAAAGAGACATTATACTAGCATCATTTAAAACCTTAGGAATACCGCAAGACTTTGGTGGCTCCAAAAACTGAATGTCATAACCATGTTTTGTTCTAAAGTAATTGTAAAAATTTTTTATCTTTGAGCCTCCTCCTGTAAATACATATGAATAAAAACTCTTATCTTTTGGTAGAGATTTTAAAACTAATTCAAAAGTCTCATCTAAACGATCTAAAGTAATCTCTTTTAAATTATCGTGTCCAACATTTTTTTTCTTATTATCACCAAATTCTTCCCAAATAGGAATTTCAACAGTTGAATTTCTTGTATCAGATAAATCAATTGTAGAAATTTTAAGTTTTTCAGCAAAATCAAAACTAATATTATGAATATTCACTAAATCATCAGAAATTTTTTTACAACCTTGTGGTATTTTTTTTATAAAATGTAAAACTTTATTTTTAATCACGATAATATTTATGTAATTAAAACCATAATCTATAAGCACTACATTAGTTTTAGTTTTAGGTCTATTTTTTAAATAGTAATAATATGAAGTCGTAGAGTCTAAATAATTTAGAATTTTAATTTGTAGTTTTTGAAATATATTATCTAAAAGATTAATTTGCTTAATATCAATCATTGAAACTAATGAAATTATAGATAGTTTATTGCAATTCAATCCAACAGGATTATCTGTAATTAGTTTATCGTCGATTTTATAGTGTGAAGTATAAATATTATAAAGATAATTCTCATCTTTGGGAATTTTGATTTTAGAAATTTTTCTTAAATCATTTTTTTCAACAATTGCACCATTAAGATTAAGATCTTTTTGTGTTTTCTTAATTTGAACACTTTGATTTGTAACAAGAATGTAAGCATCCTTAATAATATAATTAGCTTGTTTTTCAGCTTGAACTATAGAATTTTTAATACAGTCAATAAAATCATCAAAATTTTCTATCTCTTCTCCATTATAGCCTTTTGATCTAGTCTTACCTGTTCCAATAATTGAAAATTCAAGATTAAGTTCGGAGTATATAATTGTCTTTACAGAAAAAGACCCAATTTCAATTAATGTTTTATAACTATCCAATTATCTTAATCTTATTGTTTTATTATGAAAATTTCTTAAATCCAGAAACTGCTGATAATTGGTGCTTTTATCAATTAGATTAATATTATTTTTAATAAAATTTATCAATTTGGAATCAATTACTTTAGGAAGCATAACGATTCTACCATTACTTAAAACTAAATTGTATCTCCTGTCGTCGATATATTCTATTTGGATAATATTAAACAAAGAGAATAAAATTTGAGAATTTTCATTTAGGTAATTATTAATGTGAAGACTCTTTTTAGAAATATCAATGAGATTTATTTTATCTAAATAGTTTTTTTTAAAATAATATGATGAAGCTGTGGTGTTATCATAAAATATTACTTCTTTTGTTAAATTATTTAGTGCAAAAGGTTTTTTAAGGTTTATTTGAATATTAATTTCGTTGTCATTACGTTTTATCAGATGATTTTCAATAAATAAATATTCTTTTAAATAATTATTTATGTCATTTAAATTATTTGTAATTTCTATTTCAAAATCTTCGTGTATGTCTGATTGAATGAAATTAATTATTTCTAATGGTTTTTTAGTTATATAATTGACAGAAAAATTAATAAATAATACTAAAACTAAGATTGATGAAAAGTATATTGCATTTTCTCTATATCCTAGTTTCATAGAGATGAACGTAATATTTTTTTCAATAAATTTAAATAAGATATACTTTGGTAATTAGCTTGTTCAGGAGCTAGCGATAATTTTGTTAATCCTGGATGAGTATTCATTTCTAAAAAATATATTTTTCCATTTTTTTGGTTCATTATATAATCTAATCTTCCTATTCCTTTACATCCACAAACGTGAAATATTTTTTTTGATGTTTTCATCAAAAAATCATATTGTAATTTAGATATTCTAGCTGGTAGAAAATGATAGCTCTTATTTTTTGTATATTTAGCTATATAGTCATAATGTTGATTTTCGAACTCAATTTCTGTAACGCCAAGGGATATAATTTTATTATTATTTTCAATGACAGTAACAGTTAATTCTTTTCCATAAATTATTTCTTCAATTAAATTTTGATGATTATTAATTGTCTTTGTAAGCTCTTTCATATTATTTAAAAACTTAATACCTTTAGAGGATCCTCCCCAATTTGGCTTAGAAATTACTGGAAATTTAATTTTGTTTTTATATGCAATCTCTTTTGGTGATAAAATATTAAGTTCTTTTTTTAGAAAATATTTTAATAGTCTTTTGTTAAAGCACAGAGCTGATGAAATGGCCCCAGAATGGGTAATTAATATATTATTTTTTTGGGCATATGAATTTATTCCACCATCTTCTCCAAACTCGCCATGAAGAGAATTAAATATTATATCTGGCTTAGATATTAAAATTTGATCAATATTATTTTTTTTAATATCTAAAAATATTACATTGAATTTGTCTCTTTTGAGAGTAGAAAAAACATTTTTTCCTGACATTAGAGAAACTTCTCTTTCATCTGACCATCCACCTGCTACTACTAGTATTTTCAATAATTTAATATTTTTATCTATCAATCTATGATTCTTAATTCTTTTTCAAGCACAATTTTGTATTTATCTTTGACTCTTTTTTGAATTTTAGAAATAAATAAATCTATGCTGTTAGCACTTATATTAGGTTCATTTTCAAAAAAATTTGAGTGTGTTTTTGATAATTTTATTGGACCATTATAAAAGCTATCGTCTATAGACGACTTGATTAGTTTCCAAGCACTATGATTTTTAGGATTCTTAAAAATACTACCACAACAATTTACTTTTTGAGGCTGAGATTGATTTCTAATTCTTTCATATTCTTGCATTAAATCTTTTATATAACTCTGATCAGTATGAATAATTTTGAATTTTCCATATAAGATTATTGTATTTTTTTTTTGAAATCCTTTTCGGTATTCAAATTTTAATTTACTAATTGTTTTTTCATAAATCTTATTTTCGTTGATATCAAAATAAATGATACTTATTAGTTTGTCTTTTATTTCCTGATTATAGCAACCAGCATTCATAAATATATTTCCTCCAATTGAACCCGGAATTGTGTATAGGAACTCGTAACCTGAAATAGCATTTTGGTAGCAAAATTTTGATAAGTAATTATCTAAGACTGCTGCTCCAACTAACATATGGTCAGAATTTATTTGAATATTAGTAAAATCACCTAAAAGTTTTATACCTATTCCTTTGAAACCCTCATCTTTGATTAATGTATTTGAAAGATTTCCTATCACTAGTAATGATTTAGCTTTGTTATCATTATTATTGAATAAGTTACTTAAGTCGATTTGGTTATAAATTTTATATAGATTGCTAATTTTTCCACCAGATTTTAACCAAGAATATTTAGCTGATGGATAGTTAGTAACTAAATTTTTATTTTCTTGAGTCATAAAAAAAACGAATTTGATTTGAAATATCTCCCGCTCCTGCCGTGATAACTATGCTTTCACTTTTATTTAATATAAATTGGTCTAATAAATCAAATAAATCACTATAATTATCAATGTATCTAGTTTTTTGATTATTTGAAACATTCAAATCATTCACCAAGTTTTTAGAATTTTTCATACCTTGTTTATAACTCTCGCCTGCTTCATAGGTTTTTAAAATAATCAGGTTATTAGTATTACTTAATACATACAAATATTCTTTATATAAATCATTTAATCTAGAGTATCTATGAGGTTCAATTATTAAAATAACAATTTTCTTTTTATATAATGATATAATATTGATTAATTTTTCTATTTCTGTTGGATGATGTGCATAATCATCGATAAAAGTAGTTTTTTTTATTTTACCAAGAATATTCATTCTTCTTTTAGTTCCTTTAAAATCAAGGATATGAGATTTTTTTATTTCATATCCTAAGTCATCTATAATAGATAAAACTGCAGTTAGATTTTGTACATTGTGCTCACCTAATAAATTTGTAGTTAAACTCTTTGATATAATTTTATTACCTTTATAAATTTTAAATGAAGATTTTTTATCAGATAACTCTATTAATTTATAGTTATAGTTTGCTTTTGAATTTGAGCCAAATGTTTTTAAATTTTTAGAATATTTTTTTAACGAAAAAAGAAAATTATCATCATTGTTTATGAAAATTTTTACATCTTTTTTAATTTGACTTAGTATATAGTTTTTAATTTTGGATTTAAAGTTAGAGTAGGATTTATAAAAATCAATATGCTCTCTATCAACGTTTAAAAATAATAAATATTTTGGACTTAATTTAAATACTGTCCCATCACTCTCATCGGCTTCTACGACTACATAATTACTGTCAGTAAGATATATATTTTGTCCAAAATTCTGCATAATACCGCCGGAAATAATAGTAGGGTTTAGACCTGCACGAACTAACAAATGTCCCAAAATAGAGGTAGTTGAAGTTTTTCCATGTGAACCAGTTACAACAATCGTGAATTTATCTTTGCATATTAGCTGAAGAAGTTTAGATCTGTTGTAACAGGGAATTTTATTTTTTTTTGCTTCTTTAATTTCAGGATTATTTTTAATTGCTGAAGAATAAAATACTATATCCCTATCTTTAATATTTGAAGATTTATGACCTATGAATACTGGGATTTTATATTTTTCTAAAATTACAGTATTAGCATTGTGTGCAATATCACTTCCAGTAACATTTATGTTATTTTTTTTTAAATAAATAGCCAAAGCGCTCATACCAATACCGTTAATTCCAATAATATGTACTTTATTTGATGCTAACTCTAAAAATTTCATCTAGTGGTGTAACAAATAATTTTTTCAATTGAATAAGGGTTAATGAGTGAATTAAAATAAAATTGGCTAATAGTATTTTTTTTATTAGGTATATGAAATTTTTTTAAACTCATGTTTTGAGAAAAGAAATAACTTAAATTAAATTTTTGGTGATGATCTCTAGATATTAAGTGAGGCTTAAAGAAGACATTATTAGTATGATATAAAATTTCACTAATAGAGCCTGAACCTGATCTGGATAATATAAGATCATATTCTTTAAAATTAAGATTGTTTTTAAAGATAAAAAATGAGCAATTATCATTATCCAAAAGATCCTCATATTTTTTTTTATAAATATTTATATGAGAACTTGGTATTTGAATGAAAAATTTAATTTTATCTAAATATTTCCTATCTAAAAGCTTTATTTCCTCTAACAATTTATTATTTAATTCTAATGAGCCTGCACTACCTCCCATTAATAAAACATTTACAAACTTACCATCAAGTTTTTCTCTTGGTTTATTTGTATCTAAGAAAAAATTACCAACAAATATTTCTTTACTGCGCATATTAACTTTTGGAAAGGAAATGAATGCATTTTTAGCAATGAAATAATTTATTTTATTAGCTAAACCATATATAAAATTTTGCTCATGAATATAAATTTTATTAGAAGAAAAGAAAATAATATTAAATAATTTTGAAATTAACAATATAGGTGTTGTAATAAAGCCACCAAAACCTATCAAGATTAACTTTCTATTGAATAGAAATAACAGTGATACATTTAAAAATATCTTTAATATAAAAGAAAATTTATTTTTAGAGCTTACTGTAAGTTTATTTATTTTATCGTTTTTAATTTTTTCTAAATAATTTTTTCCTATTTCGTTTGTTATAAATAGTATTTCATTTGGTGCTTTTATATCACTTAAATTATTAAGATATTTTATTGCAGGTAGAATATGACCTGCCGATGAACCTGCGATTATGATAAATTTAATTTTTTTCAATAACTATTTCTTTCAAAACTTTATTAGTTTCAATGTCTTTAATTTGAAAAATTGCTTTGTTATCATGTATAAACTTTTGCTGATATTGATTTTCATTAATTAAGTAAACATCATTTAAATCAATATTTTTATTAGTTATAATTGTAGAATTATTGTTATTGCTCATTTTATAGAAAACGCCAAAAATAATTGCTATTATTCCTGCAATTATTAATAAACCTTGAATTATAACGAGACTTAATAAAAGTTTTTTTTTTAACATATACCCTATGAATAAATCATATAACTATAAAGATTTTAGAATAGAAATATTATACGAGGATAGTGATATAGCAATATTAAATAAACCCTCAGGACTTCTTACGCACAGAAAAAATGAATTTGATGAGAGCCCAAGCTTGCAAGATAGTTTGAAAGATCAATTTATAATAAATGATGATGAAAACTTCAAAGAAGGTATTGTTCATCGTCTAGATAAAGATACAAGCGGAATTATAGTTATCACAAAAAATCTTATTTCTAAAAATAAATTTAGAGAAATGTTTAAAAAAAGAAATATAAAAAAAAATTACTTAGCTTTTGCATATGGTGTTCTTAACCAAAATAACATTGAGATAAATAAAAATATTACAAGAAATAAAGTTCAGAGAACCAAATTCAATATTTCTGATAATCTTGGAAAAAATGCAATTACTAAAGTCTCAAATATTAAGACATTTCACGGCTCAATTAGTCTTTTAGATTGTGAAATTATTACAGGTAGAACCCATCAAATTAGAGTTCACCTTTTAAGCTTAGGTCTTCCTATTGTTGGGGATAAAGATTATAGCTTTAATAAAGAGCAAAAATTTCGTTTGAATAATATGGCTGATAATCTTAGAAATTTAGTTTCATTATTTCCAAGACAAGCATTACACTCACACAAGATAGAATTTGATCATCCAATTTTAGAAAAACACATTATAATTACTTGTGATTTACCTAATGACATGAGAGATTTAAACAATAACTTGCAATGAATATAGAAAATAAAAATTTACTACCTGTTATTACCTCTGAAAATGATGTTTATCCTTATTTAAAAAAAATAAATCAGTTTCCTATTTTGACTGATGAAGAAGAAAAAAGACTTGCTATAGATTGGCTTAAAAATGGAGATACAAAAGCTGCTCAAAAACTTGTGACTAGCCATTTGCGACTAGTTGCAAAAATAGCCATGGGTTATAAAGGATATGGCTTACCTTTATTTGATTTAATTTCAGAGGGTAATTTGGGTCTTATTCAAGCTATAAGAAAATTTGATCCTGAAAAGGGGTTTAGACTAGCAACATATGCTATATGGTGGATTAGAGCCTCTATTCAAGAGTATGTTTTACACAGCTGGTCTCTTGTAAAAATAGGAACCACAGCAGCTCAAAAAAAGCTTTTTTTCAATCTTCGACGTCTTAGAAATCAACTTAAAAAATATGAAGAAGGGTACCTTACTAATGATCAAATTAAATCTATATCGGATGATCTTGGAGTAACGCAGGAAGAAGTAAAGCAAATGGAAGGTAGGGTCTTTAATCAAGATTTTTCATTAAACACTCCTTTAAATGATGAAAATGACTCAGAGTGGATAGATCAAGTAGAAGATGAAACAATAGATACTGTATCAAAAGTTGAACAAGGTGACGAATTAAAAAAAAGAAAAGCCCTATATAAACAAGCAGTTACAAAGCTCGAACCTAGAGAAATAGAAATATTAACTGCAAGACGACTAGATGAAGAGCCAAAAACATTAGAGGACTTGAGCCAGAAATATTCAATTAGTAGGGAAAGAGTCAGGCAAATAGAAAATAAGGCCATAAAAAAACTTCAAGATGAGATTAAAATAATCTCTGACCAAAAACTTTTACCAGAAACTTGAGTTATCTAATAATTGTTTGATTTCTTTCAGGGCCCAGTGAAATAATTTTAATGGGGACATTCAAATAATTCTCAATATACGAAATGAATTTTTTTAGATTGTCCGGGAGTGTTTCGAAGTTACTTAAATCTTCAATCTCACCCCAAGTTGAGAATACTTCAAAATCACTATTTTCTAAGGACAATGACTCTAAAATATCACTTTCACTAAAATTTACATCCTCATATTTTTTTGAATTATAGCTTTTGCATACTTTAATTTCTGAAAGATTATTTAAAACATCAGCTTTAGTCATGCAAAGTTCATTTACACGGTTTATTTCACAGCTATATTTTAAAGATACTAGGTCAAGCCAACCGCACCTTCTTTTTCTTTTTGTTACTGTTCCAATCTCAACACCTTTTTCAGCTATATAATCACCAATACCATCAAATAATTCAGATGGAAATGGACCATTTCCAACTCTAGTAGCGTAAGCTTTAAATATTCCAACTGTTTGATAATCAACTTGTAATGCTGAACCAATGACAATATTTGATGAAACAGTATTTGATGAAGTCACAAAAGGATATGATCCATGATCTAAGTCAAGTAATGCACCCTGAGCACCCTCAAATAATATTTTTTTATTTTTAAATTCTTTTTTTATTTGAGAATTATCAACTATTAAATCATTGACTATATCATAAAAACTAAGTAAATCTTGAATTGTTTGTTCTATATTAATTTTACTCTCATTAAAACTTTCTAGGATAGGGTCATAAAACTTCTTTATCGAATACATTTTTTCTTCAATAATTTTTTTAGATTTTAAGTCATAAAGTTTGATACTTTTTCTTCCAACTTTATCTTGATATGCTGGACCAATACCCTTTGAAGTAGTACCAATTTTTTTTTCAGTATTTAAAATTGACTCATTTATTTTATCAAGTTGTTTGTGATAGTCTAAGATTAAAGAAATATTTGATGAAAGATATATCTTGGGATTATTAATTTTTTTTTTAATTTGATCATACTCATTAGAAAAATGATTAGGATCAAGCACCACACCTTGACCTAAAAAACAAATTTTTCCTCGAATAATACCTGAGGGAATAAGATTTAATTTATATACGGTATCATCAACTATTACTGTATGTCCAGCATTGTTACCACCTTGGTATCTTACTACTAAATCAAAATCTTCAGAGAGATAATCAACTATTTTACCCTTACCTTCATCACCCCACTGAAGTCCAATAACTGCTTTATTCATTATATTAATTCAGCTATGTAATCGACATTACATGAGAAACCAAATCCCTCAACTTTTTTTGTATTTTTTTTATATTGATACCCTCCACCTTGAGCAATTATTTTTTTGGAAATATTTGAATAAACATAAAAAAAAATATCTTGATGATAATCTTGAGAGAAAAAATCTTTTTCCAAATTTAATTCATAGGGAGCTTTAATATTTTTTTTAAAAATATTTATAAATTTTGAAATTTTATCTTTATGACCATTATGATCTAAAAGATAGCTAAAATTCTTACTAATTTTTGGATCAGTAAAAACATAAGTATAGTTTTTTTTTAGAATATTTTTCAAAATGTTGTCTAGAATTTCTAAAACCTCTTTAAAAGATTTATTTTTAGGTAAGTTAATAATTTCAACACCATGTTGTCTAAATTGTTTAATATTATTATTAATTTTATTTTTTTTAAAAACATCTCCCATGTAGTAAAGGTAGTGCTTAGATTTTGAGTCATGTGTCAAAATTGTATTAATCACTTGACCTGTAATATCTGATCGAAGAGTAGCCTCAGAGAGTGATTTTAAAGATTTATTTTCAATTACAGATGTAAAAATTCTTGAAAACTTACTATACGAGCTAAGAATTTTGGTAAAAGAGTTATCTAGGCTTTCATATTTTGAAGCCGTTTTAGCATATTTTGTGTCAAAAGAGTTAACAAGCATCTGAGATTACTTTAATAATTTGTGTTTTTAATTTATTCAGAGTATTTACTTTTATATTTCTTTTGTCATATTGCAAGTTCACTCTTAAAAGTGGCTCAGTGCCTGAAGGACGAATATTGTAAAAAATATCTAAATTTTTACATAACTTATTTAGTTTTTGATAAATACTTTCTTGAGATAAAAAAAATTTTTCTTGATCTATTTTTTGATTTATATTCATCACCTCAAGTAAATCAATACCTTTTCTTAGTACTGATAACTTTTTGTTTTCTTTAAGAATTAGAGTTAATAGTCTAATAGCTGTCGTCATACCATCACCTATTAGTATGTCATCTTTAAATATAAAATGTCCAGATGGCTCACCACCAAAAAAGTATTTATTATCAATTATTTCTTTAAGAATATTTTTATCACCTACTTTTACTCTTTTTAATTTTAATCTCAATTTTTTAAGAGAGATATCAAGACCATGATTTGCAATTTCATTAGTTACAATAACAGAGCCTTTTTTAATTTTATTTTCAGATAAATAATATTTAGCAAAAATATAAATTAATTCCTCTCCACTTATTACCTTAGCCTTTTCATCAATAATTATTACTCTGTCACCATCTCCATCTAAACAAATTCCAATATCACATTTTTTTTTCTTTACTAAACTTGATGCTTTTTGTGGAAATAAAGAACCGCAGTTTTGATTGATATTTGTTCCAGAAGGGTTATTTCCAATAGTGTGAAGGTCTAGACCTAATTCAAATAAAACTTCTGGTGCTACTTTATATGAAGCTCCATTTGCACAATCTAAAGTTACTTTCAATTTGCTGTAATTAAGATTGCTATCAGCGCTCTGTTTAAGAGCCTCTGAATATCTCCCTAAAGCATTTTTGAGTCTTATTGCTTTACCATAATTTGATTGTTTTATTTTATAATTATCAAAGTCATAATTAAAAAATAAATCTTCTATTTTATTTTCATCTTCAGGAGAAATTTTAAGACCTTGACCAGAAAAGAATTTCAATCCATTATCTTTATATGGATTATGTGAAGCCGTAATCATAACAGAAAAGTCTGCTCTGAGTGACTTACCTAGTACTGTTAAAGCAGGTGTAGGTAAAGGCCCCACAAAAACTACGTCTATTCCCATAGATATAAAACCTGATGCTAAAGCTGGTTCGAATATGTACCCAGACAATCTTGTGTCTTTGTTAATAATAACTCTTGAAATTGAATTTTTTTTTCTTAAAACAATTGATGATGCTTTAGCTAGTTTAAGTACGTTTTCGGCAGTTAAAGGGTATTTTCCAACCTCGCCTCTTATTCCATCAGTGCCAAATAATCTCATAAGAGATATTTAATATTGGAATAAGTGTTAATTTGGAAGGGGAAAATTTTGATCTTTTGTAAAAGAAGGTAAAGGGCCCTTATTTGGGGTTTCTTTTTTATTTTTTGTGTTGTCATCTGAGCTATCAGAGGATAAATCGTCGTCTCTTTTAGGTTTAATGCCCTTAATTAAGTTTTGTATCTCCTCACCAGTTAATGTTTCATACTCTAAAAGCCCTTTAGCAATGGTGTGAAGGTCCTTAATATTTTCGTTTAGTATCTTTCTTGCTTTTGATTCAGCCTCTTCAACAAGACGAATAACTTCTTGGTCAATGATTCTTGCTGTTTCTTCTGAAATATTTTTAGATTGTGTCACGGAGTGTCCTAAAAAAACTTCTTCTTGATTCCCTGTGTATCTAACTCTTCCAAGTTTATCACTATAGCCCATTTGAGTTACCATAGCTCTGGCTAAGTTTGTTACTTGTTGAATATCACCAGCAGCTCCGGAACCTATTTTTTCAGGTCCGAATATTAACTCTTCAGCTATTCTAGCAGCAACTGTAACGACTAATTTATCCAGATATTCATCTTTACGATGAATTACCTTATCTTGCTCTGGAACACTCATAACAAAACCGAGCGCTCTACCTGTAGGTATAATTGAAGATTTATATATTGGATCTGCATGTTTGCAATGCAGATTAGCTAAGGCATGGCCTGCTTCATGGTAAGCAATTACTTCTTTCTCACCATCAGATATTATTTTTGATTTATTTTGTGTACCAAGCATAACTTTATCTTTAGCATCTTCAAAATCATCCATTGTTACAATTTTTTTATTCTTTCTGGCAGCTATAAGAGCGGCTTCATTTACTATGTTAGCCAAATCAGCACCTGAAAAACCGGGAGTTGATCTTGCAATAGCTATAGTCTTGACGGATTTATCCATCTTAATTTTTCTTGTATGAACTTTTAAAATTTTATCTCTACCAATAATATCTGGGGCAGGAACCACAACTTGTCTGTCAAATCTTCCGGGTCTTAATAAAGCTGGATCGAGGACATCAGGCCTATTAGTTGCTGCAACTATTATTACGCCTTCATTAGCCTCAAAACCATCCATTTCAACAAGAAGTTGGTTTAAAGTTTGTTCTCTTTCGTCATTACCGCCACCCAATCCAGCACCTCTGTGTCTACCAACTGCATCAATCTCATCAATAAATATAATGCAGGGTGCATTCTTTTTACCTTGTTCAAACATATCTCTTACTCTGCTAGCTCCGACACCAACAAACATTTCAACAAAATCTGATCCAGATATTGAGAAAAAAGGCACGCCTGCCTCACCGGCTATTGCTCGTGCAAGAAGAGTTTTACCAGTACCAGGAGGGCCTACTAGAAGAGCACCCTTAGGAATTTTAGCGCCCAGTCTTTGAAATTTATGAGGATCTTTTAAAAATGAAACTACCTCTTCCAACTCTTGTTTAGCTTCATCTATTCCTGCAACATCATTAAATGTTACTTTTTGTTTATTTTCATTCAATAATTTAGCTTTAGATCTTCCAAATCCAAGAGCGCCACCACCTTTTCCAGATTGCATTTGGCGCATAAAAAATATCCATACACCAATAAGAAGTAACATAGGAAACCAAGATACAAATATGCTAAGTAATGGGTGCATACCAGATTGCTCGGGTTTTGCATTTATAGCAACTTCATTGTCGCTAAGTGTTTCAATTAGGTTTGGATCTCTTGGGGCATAAGTTGTAAACTCAACGCCATCCATAGTTTGACCAAAAATATTATTGCCTTGAATTTCAACTGATTTTATTTCTCCATTTTGAGCTTTATCTAATAATGTCGAATAAGTATAAGTGATTGAGGAGTAATCCCTTTGGGAATTCTTAAATACATTGAATAAGCCAAGTAAAATAAGGCTAATAATGATCCATACAAATATATTTTTTGAAAAGTTTTTCATATTATTAATATAGTTAGTGTTACCTACGTTTAAAGTACTAAGTAAGATTTATATAGTTTTTTTTATTTAAGACACCTATTTTTCCTGAAAATATTGACCTTTCTTTACCATTTTGAATATTGTTATCTAATATTTTGATAAAGTTTCTAATATTTTCATCACGAATTTGTTTTCTAAATAAATATCTATTCTCGTAATAAAATGATTGTACTACTAAAAATTTTAGATTTTCAGTCAAATTATTAAATTTTTCTGTTTCAATATAAAAAATTTTGTTTTTTTTGCTTTTGAAAAAATCCTGGTACAAAGATCTTATATAGAATGTTTTTGAAAAAATTAATCTTTCTTGATTGATTTTAGAGAAATGATTATTTGAATAAAGAAAATGTCTTATTTTGTTTCTGGTAAATACTAACTCTAAATTAGTTCTATCCTCAAACCAAATTAGTTTATTTCTATTTGCATAGCTTTTGATTTGTTTTTTAGAATATTTGCTCAATGGACGATGCAATTTAAGGCTCTTAAATTTATCTGAAAAAATATTTGATAACCCAGCTGTGCCAGATTGTTGAATTTTTCTCATAAAAAAAGTTTCATTAAGATCGTCAAGATGATGACCTAAGAATATATTTTTAATATTTCTTTTTTTTGAAAAGTTGTATAGAAAATTATATCTACTAGATCTAGATTTTTCCTGAAATCCTTTTATTTTTTTATTGATAGAAACTTTCTTCAAAAAAAGATTTTTATTTGAAAGATTATAGAACTTTATAAATTGTTTAATTTCATATTTTCCTTCAGCTCTTTTTTGGTGATCAAAAATCAAATAATATATATTTTTATTTTTTAAATATTTTGATTTTGTAATCAAATCAAAGAGGACAGTGCTATCTAATCCACAAGAAATTGAAATTAATATTTTTTCGTTAGTTGATATATTATTTTTAAGGTAATCCTTTACGCCAAGAGAGAGTGGTGTTTCATTAATCAATAATCAAACCACAGTCTTTGTCGGTTTGAAGAGATTTTGCTGAATCAATGACTTCTTTGCTATCAATGTAAGTATTTGAAAAAATTAGATCTTCCATAATTAAACAGCCATTTTCTTGATCACCAATACTAAATAGTGACTTTCCCAGCCAAAAATAGTTTTCAGATTTAAATTTTGGAAATGAAGAGAAATCTCTATGTCTAATACCAAAATATTTTACAGCTTCAATTATCTCATTCTCCATAAAATAAGTTCTACCAAGAAGATAATAAGTTTCAGCCAAATATTCTTTTTGATCTGTGTCTGAATTGACTATTAGGAGTAGACTCTCAATAGCAGACATATTATCAAGACTTGCGAAACTTGTTTTAGCATTTTTTAGTTCTTCTTCGACGTTAATTATCGGCTTATTTAGCTCTATTTCTCTATCTTTTATTAATTGATCCAAATCATTTAGCATAGAAACATTAACTTCTGATATAGATTTTATCTCGATTACATCTAATTCCTCTTTTTCAATACTTAACGAGGAAGTTTTTTCTTCAACCTCTAAACTAGAATTGTCAGGAGTTTTTACTTTATCTTTCTCAAGTTCAGAAAGACTAATTTGACCTAATAACTGATCATCTTCTGAGTTCTCTACGATATTTGAGGAACTTTCTTCTATATTTAGTTGATCAGATGTACTGATTATTTTTTTTTCATCAACATTTGATGATGTATATAATGAGTACAAATTACTGACATCATCTTTAATATCCAAAATTTGTTTTTCCAATGAAGTTATACTCTTTGAAATATCATTAATAAGTATCTTTAATTCATCTAATTCAATATTGTCGTTTGAGTCATTAGAATTATTTAATGATGACTCATTTTTGTAAACAAACTTTTGAAGATCAATAATATCATTTTTAATTCTGTCTAATTCTACTGATACTTGATTGTGTTTTTCAGATTGTGCTTGATTGGTAATAAAGAGAAGAAAAAAAATAACCAATATTTTGTTTATTTTTTTCATAAAGGTTTTAGGTGCTCTTTCAAAAAAAAGAGCACCTTAATGAAATTTTTATTAATTACTTACTATTGTAACGCCGCGTCTATTTTGACTGTAAGCAGTTTCGTCAGACCCAATAACATCTGGTCTTTCTTTTCCCCAACTTACATATTCCATTCTATTGGTGTCAATTCCTGCCTGAGCGAGATAAGAGTAAACAGAAAATGCCCTTTTATCTCCTAAAGCTAAGTTGTACTCACGGGTACCTCTTTCGTCTGCATGACCTTCAACAGTTATGTTAGTGTCAGGGTACTGCATTAACCAAGCTGCTTGAGCGTCAAGTGTTGCTTGAGCATCAACAGTGAGTTCTGAACTATCAAATTCAAAAAACACTCTATCGCCTACATTAACAATCAAATCTTCTTGAGTGCCAGCTGTAATTTCACCTCCAGAGGATGAACTTGCGCTAGTTGAAGCTGCATCAACGTTTCCACCTTCTTCTGTCTTAGTGGCAGCACATGAAGCAAGGAAAAAACCCGCAACAATAAGCATAAACAATTTTTTTAACATTATTTTAAATCTCCGCGTAAATATATTCTTACTATAGTTTAGGTAAATAAACACTGAATTTTTTGGAAATCAAGACAATTTTTATTTAATTTTTACTAAAATTTGTTGATTTTTAATGAATTTTTATAATAAAGGTGACCAAGCTGGGTCGCTTCCATCTCTTGGAGTGGGAATGACCCTTTCATTATATCCAGTTATGTCTATAAAATGTATAGTTACTTCTCCGCCTGTTCCATCAAGATTTGACCTTTTTTGTCTGTGAAATATTAAATACCTGCCATTTGGAGACCATGCTGGAGACTCTAGAGAAAAGTCCCTGACTATTACTCTTTCATTATTTCCATTTGTATCCATGACTCCAATATGAAAATTACCCTGGGTTAGCTTAGTAAAAGCTATCAAGTCACCCCTTGGGGACCATACTGGATTCCCATAAACACCTCTACCTTTTGAAATTCTTTTAATATTATCTCCGTTCTTATCCATAATAAATAATTGGGGACTCCCTCCACGATCAGAGTTAAAAACAATTTTTTCTCCATTAGGAGAAAAAGATGGAGATGTGTCAATTCCAGAGTCATTTGTCAATCTTAAGCGAGATCGAGTGTTTAAATCCATTAAATAGATCTCAGAATTTGCTGCATTATTAGGATCTGAAAAAGACATCACTACACTTTGACTATCTGGTGAAAATCTTGGTGCAAAAGTCATTCCAGGAAAGTCTCCAACAATTTCCCTTTCACCAGTTTTAAGATTGTAAATATAAACTCTTGGAAGATTATTTTTGTACTCCATGTAGGTTACTATTTGATTATTTGGTGCAAAACGAGGAGTTAAAACTAAATTTTTTCCGTCTGTTAAAAATTGATGACTATCCAAATGTCCATCTTGATCCATGATTGCTAATCTTTTTACTCTTTGATCTAGTGGACCAATTTCTGAAACATAAACAATTCTTGTATCAAAATAACCAGTCTCGCCTGTTATTCTTTCGTAAACGATGTCACTTACAGTATGACCTACTCTTCTTATCAAATTTTCATCAGGTATTGTAAGTTGTAATTTTTCTATCTCTTTTGCGTTAAAGACATCATAAAGCCTCATTCGTAGTCTAATCCCTTTATCAGTTTTACTGACATCTGCGCTTAATAGAAACTGTGCTTTGATTAATTTCCAGTCTTCAAAACGTGGGACTTTTTCAACTAAATTATCAGATTGAATATAAAGATCTTCATTGACTGTGTAAAAAAGACCTGAATTTGTGAGATTATTGTTAATGATTTGCCTTAGCGTGTTCCCATATCTAGCAGTGTCTGAGTCTGCACCAAATATCTGAGTTATAGCTATGGGAGTGGGTTCAACTTTTCCTTGTGCAATTGTTACCTCTAAAGCAGCGTTTGCGTTTAGTGAAAAAAACAAAATTAATAGGATTTTTTTAATCATAAGAATATTTCTGATAGATTGTGCAATTTATATCTTAAATTTTTATTAATCAAACATCCAGCTGAAATCAAAAGTAAAATTAATTTCTTTCCACTGTTCATATTTATCTTTAGGTAATAAAAGAGGGCTACAATCTGGATTATTCACTGCTCTCATTGCAGCTTCAGCAGCAGTTCTAAATGATGGATCATTCAATTTTTCTTTATTGACTACTTTAGAACTTTTTACTGTTCGATCAGGGTTAACTTCAATGTAAATGACAGGTTTTATTTCTTTTAAATTAGCAACACCAACATTAAGATTTAAACAGCCATGTAATTGTTGCCTTAATAAATCAATTTCTGAAATAGTCATCGTTGGTCCAACTTTTTCTGTGAAAACTTCCTCTTGTTTGACTTCAGATGCTTCTTGTTCTTTTTTGAATTCTTTGTTCTGATTTTCTAAGTCTTTAAGAACAGTACTAACATTGAAAGTTTTCTTTACAGGCTTTTTCTTTACAACAATCTCAATATCTTTTTTGGGTTCTAGTATTTCTTTAGGTTCAGGTTTTTGTTTTAATTTAATCTCAAAATCATTTTCAATTGGCGGTGGTGTCTCCTCTTCTGGCTTTTTAATTTCAGGTTTTACTTTCTCATCAATTATAAATTCATTTGTTTTGTCTGCAGAGTTATCAATCAATACTTCTTCATTAGTGTCCTGAATTATTTGATCAATTGGTTCTTGTGAAGTTATTTCTTTTAATTCTGGTTCAATAGCCTTAGTTTCATTCTGCTTTGGAGACTCTTCTTGAAATGTTGGGACAATTTCATTTATCTCCTCAACAAATTCAGGTGCAGCTGTCTCTTCTTCAATAATGAACATTTCGATAGGTAAAATCATTGGAATATCGCTGATTTTTTTTTCAAAAGTAAAATTTATCATCGGTATCAAAATTAAAAGATGTAATAGAAAAGAAAATATTTGGAAATAAAAATCACTTTTTTTATAACTAAAATTTTCGATGAATAAGACTAAATTTCTGAAAGGGTTAAATAGTGTAATAGTAGACAACTAACTTGGTTTTTTCGTAACGAGAGCAATTTTTAAAAAACCTGATGTATTCAGAGCACCAAGAACCTTCATCACTTCTCCATAATTAATTGTGGTATCAGCTCTTAAAAAAATTCTTATATCAGTGTTAGAGCCAGCGATAGTTTTCACTTTTAGTATTAACTCTTCAAAAGGTATTAGTTCCTCACCTAAATAAATATCATTATTTTCATTAATTGAAATTTCTAGAGGCTCCTTTTGTGAATCTAAAGAATTAGCCTCAACTTTTGGTAAGTTTACAGGAACCCCCACTGTAAGAAGAGGGGCGGTAACCATAAATACAATTAATAAAACCAACATCACATCAACCATAGGGGTGACATTTATACTTGAAACAGGTCGATGTTTTTTTCTCATATCCTTATTTGACTTGGCGTGAAATTATATTTACTAAATCCTTTCCAAAACTTTCAGCTTCTGACAAATAGTTATCAATTTTTGACGTTATCAGGTTGTAGTAGGCAGTTGAAGGAATAGCCACAAAAAGACCTAAAGCAGTCACAAATAAAGCTTCTGCAATACCTGGTGCTACTACTGCAAGGTTAGTATTTTGAGCAATTGCTATTGCTTGAAAACTATTCATGATTCCCCAAACTGTTCCAAATAAACCTATAAAAGGTGCTACAGATCCAGAAGAAGCCAAAAATGACAGCCCCTTATTTAAATTTGTATCCTCAATAGCAATACTTAAATCAAGAGATGTGTAAAGTCTTTGAATAAAAGCAGAGTCGACTTTATTTTTTTGCATTCGAGATTTTTCATACTCATTCATAATATTTCTAAAAATATTTGAAAAGCTTTCTTGATCGAAATCATCAATTTGTTGGTAAAGCTCATCCAAAGAGACACCAGACCAAAAATGATTTTCAAATTTTTTGGATATTTTCTTAATTTTATTTATTAGGAGAATTTTTTGAATAATTGTCTTCCAAGATTGAATTGAAAAAATAACTAACAATATAATTACAAATTTTACGACCCAATCAGATTTGAGAAACATTCCCATCATTGAGAAATCTACAGAACCCTCAAGGGCGGCTAAGTTAACTACTTCTTCCATAAATTATTCTTCTTCAATTATTTTTTTGTTTTTCAGCTCTTTGGAAACCTTATCAAAATCATCTGAATGTACCATTATCCAAAAACCAGGTCTATTTTTTTCACATAATGCAATAACTGGGGTTTTTTTTTCCTTATCAGCAAAAAATTTTGTATCATCCCATAATTTAATTGCTGAATGCTTGGCTCTTAACTTACACTCTATAAATAAATTATCATGAATTACGTCTGCATGAGTAACTTTTGAATTAATCCCGCTTAGAGCGTTTCTCAAACCCCCAAAAAACTTTGCAACAAGTCTCTCTCTATTCTTCCATGCTTTATCAGGCATTAGTAACCTCTAACAAACTAGAGTCAAAATCTAGATTTGAAAAGCAATTTTGAACATCATCATTATCCTCTAATTCGTCATTTAATTTGACTAGTTTTGTAAGCTCTTCTTCTTTTTCAATATTTACAGTCAAATTTGGTTTCCAAATAATATTAGCACTTTCGATTTCAAATTTTTTTTCTCGCATTATTTTCTCCAATGATGCTAATGTCTCATAAGAACAATAAATATATGTTGCATCATCATCTGTGTTGTAGTCCTCTAATCCATAGTCAAGTAAGTCTTCTAATACACTGTCATCAATTTCTTTTTTTACTTGTATTTCTCCGACTTTACTAAAATTAAAACTTACACTTCCTGTCTCCCCTAAATTTCCTCCATTTTTAGAAAAAATAGATCTTATCTCAGAGGCTGTTCTATTTTTATTATCTGTTAAAGCCTCAACTATAAAAGCTGTTCCAAAAGGACCGTACCCTTCGTAACGTACTTCTGAGTAATCGGCAGTATCAGTATTATTTTTATTAATTGCTCTATCTACATTGTCCTTAGGCATGTTCACACTTCGAGCATTAGTTATAGCTAGTCTTAATCTTGGATTGGACTCTGGGTCTGTTCCTCCTATTTTAACAGCTATTTGAATTTCTCTTCCTATTTTTGCAAATTGTTTTGCTCTTTTTTTATCCTGAGCACCCTTACGATATTGTATATTTTTAAATTTGGAATGCCCTGCCATGATCTAAGATAATAAATTACTGTCCAAAACACCACCTATTTGAATAGATTGAATGGAATTTTTCTTTTCTTCATTAGTAGTGATTATTGCTCCTGAGATAGTTGCAATTCCTTCGGCTGGTTCAAGCCTGTGAGTATTAGATCCGGTTCTCATTCTTTTAATAGCATTTTCTTTTTTCATACCAATAACAGAATTATAATCACCTGTCATGCCAATATCAGTTTGAAAACAAGTACCCTTTTCCAATACTCTTGCGTCTGAAGTTGGGATATGAACATGCGTTCCATATATAGCAGTAAATTTTCCATCATAATTTTGAGCAATACCATTTTTTTCAGAAGTAACCTCCGCGTGGACCTCTAAAAATGAAAAATCAATATTGTGGTCATTAATTATAGATAAGAGCTGCGTGTCAATAGAATTAAAAGGATTATCTAAAGGAAGGTCGATAAATGTTTGACCATGAATTTGGCTTACTAATATTCTATTACCATTTTCATGAGTAAAAATTTTATATCCTTTACCTGGTGAACCAGCTTCAAAATTCAAAGGTCTTATAATACTGTGATTTGGATTACTCTCCATATAGTCAATGATCTCTTTTTGTTTCCAAGCATGATTTCCTAGAGTAATAGCATTAGCTCCCCAGCTTATGAGATCCTCATATATTTTTCCTGTAAGCCCGTAACCACCTGCTGAATTTTCAGCATTCACAATAGTAAAATCAATGTTAAATTGTCTTTGTATTTTTTTTAAATTTTCTTTGAGAGCTGTTCTACCTGATCTTCCAACAACATCTCCTATAACTAAAAAATTCATAAGGAATAGACTCTCTGCTCTGAACAAATGTAATCAACTTTTTGGTCAAAACTTTCTTGAAAATTAAAGTTAGTTTTTTGAATTTCAAAAGCAGCTAAAATAGTTTTTAAATTTCCTTTTTTTTTTAACTCTTCAATTGTTCTATCAAAAAAACCTCCACCGTAACCTACTCTATAGCCTTGTTCGTTGAATGCGGAACAAGATGCAATAATTATATCAGGATTTAAAGCCACTTCACCGGTAGGTTCCATTATTCCACCAAAACCTTTTTCTAAGCTTGGATTGTGAGGATTATATTCAAAGTACTTTAAAGCAGTTCCTTTTGATATTACTCGTGGAAGCGAGCATGTGATATTTTTATTTATTAAATCATTTGATATCTTCAATACATCTACTTCATTTTTGTATGGATAAAACAAACCAACAGATTTTTGTGGATTAATTTTTTCTATTATTTCTAAAATTTTTGAATTTATCATACTAGAATAAGTGTCTAAGTCCGAAATGCTAAGTTTCATTCTTAGGTCAAGGTGGTAATTACGTATTTGTTTTTTATTCAACAATTAGATTGTCATTTAATTTTTTAAAAATTTGTTCAATATCAGATTTTAAATTATGATTTTCATTTTGTAACTCTTGAATCCGGCTCTCATAAAATAATTTCTTATTCAAAGAGTCTTGTAGTATTTTTTCTTTTTTTAATACGTCCTCCATAGATTTTAAATAAGCAATAAGAGTAGAGGTTAAAAAGGGAACATTTTCTTTTTTTTCATCTTCTATTAATTTACTAATAGTAGAAGCGATCTCTTTAACTGCTTCAACATTGTTATCAGAGCACTGTATTTTTAGCGGCCTTCCTCCAATTGTTAGAGTTAAATTAGCCATCTATATCAATTGAACCTAAAAGTTCCTCAATTTTATTTGTTGCTTGATCTATAAGTTGAGATTTTTCTGATAACTCAAGTTTATTATTTTCTAGTTCAGAGACTAATTCTGACTCCCTTCTTTCGAGATATTCTACTTTGGCTTTTAATTCTTGTTTTTCGTTCATCAATTCTTGATTGTTAGTTTTGTAATTTTGAAGTTTTGATGCAATTTGCTCTATTTTTTGAAGTATTTGTTGTTGAAATTCATTCATACTTTAATTATTAGTTATTAAGTAAAGTTATTCCATTGAAAAATTACAACGAATTAGCAAATTGTATCAGATTTTTATCAATCGATGCGGTAGAAAAAGCAAAATCTGGTCATCCTGGTATGCCAATGGGAATGGCAGACATAGCTACAGTTCTTTTTCATAACTTTCTAGTACATAACCCAGATGATCCAAGTTGGTTGCTTAGAGATCGATTCGTTTTATCTAACGGACATGGCTCTATGTTACTTTACTCCCTTTTATATCTCACGGGTTATAAAAAAATGACTTTGTCTCAAATTAGAAATTTCAGACAATTAGACTCTATCACTGCGGGGCATCCAGAATATGAACCAGATGCAGGTATTGAAATCACAACTGGTCCTCTTGGACAAGGGATTTCAAACGCAGTTGGAATGGCCATAGCACTTAAGAAATTATCAAAAGAAAAAAAATTATCAAAATCACCAAAAGTATATGTCTTTTGTGGTGATGGTTGTTTGATGGAGGGAATTAGCCAAGAGGCAATAAGTCTAGCTGGACACTTAAAGTTAAATAATTTGATTTTAATATACGATAACAACAATATTAGTATCGACGGGTCCACTGACTTAGCTTTTAGTGATAATACAAACCTAAGGTTCAAGTCAGTTAATTGGGAGGTGTATAGTGGTAAAGGTCATGACCATCAAAATATTTATGACTTATTTAAAAAAGCGCAAATATCAAACGCTCCATGTTTGCTAAATTTTAAAACCACTATTGGTTTTGGTTCACCTAACAAGTCTGCCAAAGCATCATCACATGGTTCACCTTTAGGTTCAGATGAAGTTAATTTAACTAGAAGTAAATTATCTTGGAGCGAAAAACCATTTCAAATACCCAAAAAACTCTTAAAGATTTGGAGAGGATCTGCTGATAAGAATAAAAAGTTATACAAAAAGTCGAAATCAACATTTCATTCAAATTTATCTAAAAAAGATATAGATAAGTTATTCAACAAGATAGAATTAGATTTGAAAAATTTTAATTCTGATCAAGCTACTAGAAAATCCTCTGAAGCAATCTTAAATTATATCGAAGGAGATCATCCAATCATTGGGGGCTCTGCAGATTTAACTGGTTCTAATAATACAAAAGGTAAAGAGATGTCTGTAATGAATAGTAAAAATATTGCAGGTCAATATATTCATTATGGAGTAAGAGAACACGGAATGGCTGCTATAATGAATGGAATTGCAGCTACTAAAATTTATAAAACCTATTCAGGGACTTTTTTAAGTTTTGCCGATTACATGAAGCCAAGTCTTCGTCTTGCTGCTTTAATGAAAATTGATCCTATTCAAGTTTTCACGCACGACTCCATTGGTTTAGGTGAAGATGGACCTACTCATCAACCCATAGAGCAAATTAATATGTTAAGAATAATACCAAATAGTTATGTTTTTAGGCCTTGTGATCTTAAAGAAACAATAGTGTGTTGGAAAGAGGCCTTAAAGATTGATAATGCTCCATCATTTATATGCCTTTCAAGGCAAAATTTACCGCAAATTTCCAATAAAAAATTAGTTTCAAAAAACTTCAAGGGGGCTTATGTAATAAGTGGGCCAAAAAAAAATAATGATATTACAATTATAGCAACTGGTTCAGAAGTATCCTTAGCTGTAAATATTGCTGAAATTTTGAAAAATAACGGGATTATCGCAAAAGTAATATCTATGCCATCTACATCAATTTTTGAAAAGCAATCGAGATCTTTTAAAATTACTTTGTTGGACTCTAAATTAGATGAAACTTTTATAATTGAAGCTGGCTCAACCATGTATTGGAATAAATTTACAAATTCAGAAAATATTTTTGGATTAGATGTTTTTGGTGCAAGTGCTCCTGGGAGTGAAGTATTTAAAAAATTTGGGTTAACAACAAAAACTATATCAACTAAAATATTAAGGAAAATTAAAACAAAATGAAAAAAAAAGTAGCAATTAATGGATTTGGTAGAATTGGTAGACTTGTTTATCGAGCGTTTTTAGAAAGGTCAAATGAATTTAGTAATCAATATGAAATTGCTTATATTAATGATTTAGCTGATATTGATACAAATATTCACTTACTAAAATATGACAGTATTCACGGACCTCTTTCTAAGGAGATTAATAAAATTTCAAACGAACAGTTTTCAATTGAAGAAAACAAAGTAACTGTTACGTCTGAGAGAAGCCCAATTGATTTAAAGTGGAGTGACAAGAATGTAGATATTATTTTAGAGTGCACAGGGGTTTTCGCATCTAAAGATAAAGCTATGTCACATGTCGAAAGTGGTGCTAGTAAGGTGATCGTTTCAGCCCCCTGTTCAGGTGCAGATATTACAGTTGTTCAAGGTGTAAATAACAAAAATATTAATTTAGATCACCAAGTCATATCAAATGCTTCGTGTACAACTAATTGTTTAGCCCCTGTGGCTTTCGTAATAGATCAAGAGTTCGGAATTGAAAATGGATACATGACAACAATTCATTCTTATACAGGAGATCAAAATACAGTTGATACATTTCACAAAGATCTTAGACGTGCTAGAGCAGCAGCTAACAATATTATTCCTACAAGCACAGGTGCAGCAAAAGCTGTTGGCCTTGTTCTTCCTCATTTAAAAGGAAAATTAGATGGAACCGCAATAAGAGTTCCAACACCAAATGTCTCTCTTGTAGATTTTAAATTTAATACAAAAAAAAATATTTCAGTTGAGTCTTTGAATAATAAATTTCAAGAATATGCCAATAATTCTCTTAAAAATATTTTAGGAGTGGATAGAGATCCAAAAGTATCAAGTGATTATAATCATGACTCTAGAAGTTCAATTTTAGACTTGAGTGAAACGACTACAGTATCTGATAATTTTGGTAGAATACTCACTTGGTATGATAATGAATGGGGATTTTCAAATAGAATGCTTGAGACAACCGCTCAAGTATGTAATTTATAGGAGCAATTATGAAAGTAACAAATACTACCAAAAAAATCATTTCAAACTACACGCATGAAAACGTAGGTGTGAGATCAAATCTTATGAAAATTTTAGGACAAGGAAAGCTTGGAGGAACTGGTAGAATGATCATTTTACCAGTCGATCAAGGCTTTGAACATGGCCCAGATAGAAGTTTTGCTGTTAATCCTCCTGCATACGATCCAAACTATCATCATCAACTTGCAATAGATGCTGGTTTGTCAGCTTATGCGGCACCTCTTGGGTTACTTCAAACAAGTTCTGGAAACTTTAATGGTCAAATTCCAACAATATTAAAAATTAATAGTTCAAATACTCTAGCAACCTCTCTAGATCAAGCTGTTACTGGGAGTGTAGATGATGCATTAAAACTAGGATGTGCAGCGATAGGTTTTACTATTTATCCTGGATCTGAACATAATTTTGATTTGATGGAAGAGTTTAAAAAACTAAGTTTTGAGGCTAAAGAAAAAGGTCTTGCAGTTGTATTATGGGCCTATGCCAGAGGGTCAAACATTTCTAAAAAAGGAGAGACTGCAATGAATATAATTTCATATGCTGCACACATTTCTGCTTTATTGGGAGCTAATATAATTAAAGTTAAGCTACCAAGTGACTTTTTAGAAGATGATCCAACTAAAAAAGCATTTGAAGATAATAATATAAATATAAATACTTTAAAAGATCGTGTAGCCCACATTAAAAAAGTTGCTTTTGATGGAAAGCGCTTAGTTGTTTTTTCTGGTGGAGATGCAAAAGATGATCAATCTTTAATGGATGAAGTTCTCGCAATTCATCAAGGAGATGGTAATGGATCCATTATTGGAAGAAATTGTTTTCAAAGATCTAGAGCTGATGCATTGGCTTTATTAGAGCAAATGGTACAGATCTATAAATCTAAATGAAAATCAATGCTAACGATTTAAAGATTGGAAATATAATCCAGCATAATAACTCTCTGTGGAAGGTTGCTAAACTCTCCCATACACAACCTGGTAAAGGTGGTGCATATATTCAAGCAGAACTTAAAAATATATCAAATCAGTCAAAATTAAATGAGAGATTTAGAAGTTCAGAGTCTCTAGAAAAAATTCGAGCTGAAGAGATAAATCACCAATTTTTATTTCGCAGTGGAGAAGAATTTACATTTATGAATAACCAGACTTACGAACAGATAATTATGAATATTACTCAAGTTAATGAGAACACAGCTAAATTTCTTGAAGATGGAATGGAAGTCTCTATTGAGTTTTATGATGAAAAACCAATGAATGTTAATCCCCCTGAAAGTCTTGTGGTGCAAATTGCCGAAACAGAAGCTGTTGTTAAAGGACAAACTGCGTCTTCTTCCTATAAACCTGCTTTGCTAGCTAACGGTGTAAGAGTTACTGTCCCTCCCCACGTCGAAACAGGTGATAAAGTCAGAATAAATACAAGTGAATTAACTTATATAGAAAAAGCAAAATAAATTTTCTATGTCTATTGTCCCTCCAGTAATTGTTGTAATGGAAAAAGCATGCAGAAGTGCTGCCAAGTCTTTGATTAGAGATTTTGGTGAACTTGAAAAACTTCAAATTTCTAAAAAAGATAAAAATGACTTTGTATCCTCTGCAGATATTAGGGCTTCTGAAACAATTAGTTATAATTTGGGAAAAGATAGACCTGATTTTCATCAAATAGATGAAGAGACTTTTAGTTCTGAGGATTTAGAAAAACTTAAAGGTGATACTCCGGTATTTATCACAGACCCACTTGATGGTACAAAAAACTTTATACACGGCAATGGATACTTTGCAGTGACTATTGGTTTGATGCAAAAAGGAGAAATTATTGCTGGTGTTACGTACAACCCAATATTAAATGAATTATATTGGGCTCATAAGGGTTCTGGATCTTGGATTAATAATCAAAGACTAAGAGTATCTCAAAGAGATAAGTTAGATGGATGTATGTTTACATCTGGTGTTCAAATTAAGCACCAAGACATTCTCGAAAAAGGTATTGCGCAAATAGGAGCCCTTCAAAGAAAAACAAGTGTTAGATTACTGGGATCATCAGCACTTGATTTAGCTAATGTCGCATCAGGAAAATTTGATGGTTTTTGGTCATTAAGACTAAATCTCTGGGATATTGCAGCAGGTATTATTTTAGTAAAAGAGGCCGGTGGAATATGCTTAAATAAAAAAGGAAATGATTTTGATCCTTTAAAAGATGAGAGTTTAGTAGCCTCAAGTGCTGCTATCAGCAGCGAATTACTGAAAAATCTATAAATATTTACTTGATTTTTTAATCTTTGGTCTCTATTTTCTGATAACCATGAAACAAAAAATTCATCCTGATTATCATGAGATAACTGTGGAGCGCACTGATGGTTCTACTTACAAGACCAGATCCACTTGGGGGAAAGCTGGCGATACTATGAAGCTTGAAATTGATCCTCTATCTCACCCAGCATGGAATCAAGGATCTGGTAAAATGGTCGACTCTGGTGGAAGAGTTGCACGTTTTAAAAATAAATATAAGTCATTTAATATTTAAATTTAAAAAATTATGTCTGATAATAAACCTTTAATGCCACTTGCAACAGCCGTTTGGTTAGTTGACAACACAGCTTTAAGTTTCCCTCAAATATCTCAGTTTTGTCAGCTCCACGAACTAGAAGTACAAAGTATTGCAGATGGTGAAGATGCATACCGTATGCAGGGATTAAATCCTATTGCAAGTGGTCAACTTACGATGGATGAGATTAAACGATGTGAAGTCGATCACTCACAAGAGTTACAACTGCAAAATAAAAAATCTGAGTCAATTCAATTTAGTGTCAAAACAAAAAAATATCTTCCATTATCAGTTAGACAAGAAAGGCCCAAGGCTATTGCTTGGCTAATTCGAGAGTATGGTAAAATATTAACTGATACCCAAATTGCTAAACTTACAAGTTCTACCAAACCAACAGTTGCTAATATAAGAGCTGGCAACCAATCTCAACCAATTACGGAATTTAGAAACCCTACTGATCTTGGTCTATGTACCTATGAAGAGCTAGAAGCGTTAGTTGATAAAGGTCAGCGTAAAGCTGAGCGTGAAAGAAAAGCAAAAGAAAAAGCAGAAAAATTACAATCTACTATTGCTTCGTAAAAAATAAATAAACATCTCCTAACCTAATTCCAAACTTTTTCATTGTCGCTTTATTAAAAACGTTTTTATCATCTTGCATAATTAACCAATCATCAAACTTAACGTTCATTATGCCGTCCCCATATTTAAGCTTAAGAGTATAGTGCCAGTTTATTGCATTACCAGATCTCTCACCCAGAGCTATACCTTTGATATCCTCAGAGGTACCCTCATAGGTTTTTTCACCAGTCTTTTTAATTTCCCATCTTCTAAATTCTTCTTCACCATCGTCATAAAGAAAAGTCTCATTAAGAATAAAGTTATCCTCTTGCTGAATACCCTCCATTTCAACAGTAAATTGTCGTCTTACCTTTCCAAGTCTATCAATGAAAAGGCCACTGGCTGTTGTTTTACCTAAAAAGTATTCTTCTATTTTGAGTGTGGGTTGTTTGTCGGCAAAATTTTCAAGTTTCATATTATTACATCCGCTTAGAAATATTAATAAAATACTCGCTATTAATACATTTCTCATACACACAATCAATACGGTCTTTTAAAAAAGTAGATGTTAATCATAAGTATTTTACTTATTGGTAAAATCTATTTGATAGACATCAATTGTTTTTGCCTTAAAACCTCCTGAACAGTATGATAAGTAAAAATTCCACATTCTTTTAAAATCTTCAGAGTAACCTAAATTTTTTATTTTATCCCATTTGTTATTAAAGTTATTTCTCCACATTTCAAGTGTTTGATAATAGCTATCAGCCATTTGATTTTTTATTTGAAAATTAAATTTTTTTTGGTTAGCTATTTTCTCAAGAGCTTTCACTGAAGGTAACATTCCACCAGGAAATATATATTTCTGAATAAAATCAATTTTTTGTGTGTATCTATCAAAAAAATCTTCAAAAATTACAATAGTTTGCATTGAAAAAACACCTGATGGTTTTAATAAATCTTTTACTTTTTCAAAATAGGTTTGCCAATATTGAATTCCAACCGCCTCAAACATTTCGATGGAGTATATTCTAGAATATTTCCCTCTATGCTCTCTATAATCTTTATAAATGACATTTAGCTTATCTTGTAACTGGTATTCTTTAATTTTTGAATTCACAAATTCATATTGTTCTTTTGAAATAGTTAAAGTATCAATTTTTATATCTGGATACTTTGAAATAAGATAAAAAGCAAAACTTCCCCACCCAGATCCTATTTCTAAAACATGATCACCGGGTTTGGGCTCGTTGCCTTTGATAAGACTTTCAAATTTATTTTTTTGTGCCTCAGATAATGTTTCAGATCCTGTTTTAAAAAAACCTGATGAATATGTTAAGGTATCGTCAAGCCACTCCAAGTAAAAATCATTACCAAGGTCATAATGGGCGTGAATATTTTTTTTACTTTGAAATAAAGAATTTTTTGTTTTGTTCATATATTTTTTAGATAAGAGCCTATAAAATTTAGATCCGCTCATCTCACCACCAAAAGCTTTTTCATTTAAAGCTCCAAATTCCAAAAATTTGCTTAAATCATCAGCTTCAAATTTCTTTTTTATATAAGCGTCTCCTAATCCAACTGATCCACGAAAATATAAATCCCATATCATGGAAAGGTGGTTAATTGTTAAATGCACTGAGGGACCCTCTAAATCACCATGAAATTTATAAGGTTTTCCCTTTACGTCTAAGCTCAAGGATCCGTGTCTTATTTTAGAGCAAACTTTATGTATATATTTGTCAATAAACAATTTTTAATAATCTTTTCTAATCTAAGTATAGATTATCTTTTATTTTATTGGAATATTTAAAGAATTTACTTTTTTTTAGTAAAAGCTTAATAGCTTGGTAATGAATTAAGGTTATCGTTTTTATACTCCCAAAAATATTTAAAATAAAAAATAAAATACAGTTTAAATACGTTATTTCTTTTAAATTAAGATCAATTGAAGCATAAAATATTTGCTCATTTTTAAGATTAAATTGATTAATATTGCAAAAAAAATGGTATTTAGATTTATTTTTTGATGTAATTTTATACACACAGTCCATCTCAATGAAAGGTGACACATACATGTTTTTTTTAAACTCTTTATCTTTAAATTTATCTATAGTTAAGTAATGGACTTGATCTCCAAAGGTATTTTTAACTTCATAGATAATTGATTTCACTTTGTTTTGATCATCAAGATATAAATAAAAACTAATTGGATTAAAAGAATAGCCAATTATTGAGGGAATACATATAAACTGTACATTATTAAAAATAATATTGTGTTTATCTGCAATATTTTTTGCAAAATCGTACAAATTCTTTTTTTTATCTCTGAATCCATGCTGCTTATAAAATATAGAAAAAAAATTTAATTTATTGAGCGATATGAAAGGATGTATCTTTGAAGTATTGTTAAGATTAATACTTAAGTAAGGTGCATTATATTGAAAAAAGTTTTTTGTATCTCTTGTTCTTTTATGGACAATTTTACCTGTTCCAAGACTATGAGAAGAAACTAACTCCACTGTACTCTTGATGTATCGGCATTATTAAATCCCTTTAAATCGATACCTAACTTATTACAAACTTTTATAGCTGATTGAATTCCATCTTCATGAAAACCATAACCTAGATAACTACCAACATAGTAAGATTTATCATGACCTTGTATGTGTGAAATATTTTTTTGAGCATTTAGTGTCTTTTGTGAAAATATTGGATGTTCATAAAGTGTCTGATAATGGTTGTCTTTTTGTTCTTGATTTAATGAAACAAAAAAATCATCTACCGTATTTAGAGGTTGTAGTTTATTCATCCAATAACTGAGTGTGCATTTATTATTCTTATTGGTATGAAAATTCCAACTTGACCAAGCTTTTAAATGAGTGGGCATTAAAGAGGTATTTTGATGCAATTGAGCTAAATTTTTTTGGAAATTAAATTCTTTCAAAATTTCATACTCTTTTTGATGAATTTTGTCTAACAAAGGAAAAAAATGGTTTGGAGGACAAGCAAATATTACCATATCAAAAACAGATTTTTTTCCTTCAAAAAAAATTTCAACATTATCAGTTCTAGAGATTTTTTGAATCCTACAAGATTTTTTTATACTAAATTTAGAAGATCTTATAAGAGATTTAATATATTGCTTAGATCCATTTTTTATAGTCTTCCATTGTGGTCTATTTATAAAATTAAATAGTTTATGATTTTGAAAAAAATTAATAATACTTTTTAAGGGTTGATTAAGAGAGTCCTGATCAGGAGTTGACCAAATACTTGAAATTAAAGGAAGTAAATGAAAATTAATAAATTCATCAGAGTAATTTTTTGTTTTAAGAAAATTTCTAATAGAAATATCTGAAAGTATATTTTTCTTTTGAAAAGTTTTATAGAAAATAATTATGTCTTTTAGCATTTTATAAAATTTTAAATTATAAAAATTTTTACGGTCAGCAAACAATGCACTTAAACTTCCCCCTCCATATTCAAAATTGCTTTCCTCATTAAAGAAACTAAAGGACATATTGCTATCTACTGTTTCGACATTTAAACAATCAAAAAATTTAGTTAAATTTGGATATGTTAATTCATTATAGACAATAAAACCTGTATCTATAGGGATTGTATTTCCAGAATTATCTTTAACTTCTCTTGTATTAGCGTGACCCCCTAAATAATCATTTTTTTCAAAAAGTGTAACATCGTATTTATCTTGTAAAAAATATGCTGATGATAGCCCTGCTATACCCGATCCAATTATAGCTACTTTTTGTTTCAAATTATGATTTGGTTTGTTGGTAAGCCTCAAGAGCTCTGTTTCGAGAGTCTTTTAGATCTACAATAGGGTTAAAATATTTTTTATCTTTGATTAAATTTTTTAACAAATTTTCGTCTAGATATGGCTCAAATATTGTCTTCGTAGAATTAAAAATTTTTAATTGAGGAATATATTTGAGAATAAAATGGGCTTTAGGATCAAACTTTTCAGATTGAAGCACTGGGTTAAAGACTCGAAAATATGGCGAAGCATCTGCGCCACAACCTGCAATCCATTGCCATCCAGCAGCATTACTGGCCTCATCATAATCTAATAAACTTCTATGAAAATAATTTTCACCTAATGTCCAATTTAACAATAAATTTTTAACTAAAAAGCTTCCTACTACCATTCTAAGTCTATTATGCATCCAGCCTTCTTCATAGATTTGTTTCATCGCAGCGTCTACAAGTGGAATACCTGTTTCTCCCTTAGTCCAAATAGTAAAATCCTTTTTACTGTTTCTCCATGGAAATTTTTTAAATTTTGGATTTATCGGTTTATTGGATAAATCTTCCGAGTAATACAATAAAGAATAAGAGAACTCTCTCCATCCAATCTCTGAAAGATATGTGTTAATTGAACTATTCATTTTTTTTGAGTCTTGGATCTTTTCTATTATTATACGAGGAGAGATTTCTCCAAATCTTAAATGAGGAGATATTCTGGAAGTTTTGTCAAAGTCTGGTCTATTTCTATTAACCTCATATTTATCAATATCGGATGAGATGTAAGTATCAATTTTTTTTAAAGCTGCGTCTTCTCCTGGACTCCAGTGCTTATCAAACTTCTCGAACCAATTTTTGTTATCAAAAAAGCTAAGATCAGTTTTTTGATTGTGTCTTAAAGGTTTTATAAATATTTTTTTTTTATAACTAAATTTCTTATTTAAATAAACTTTATAAGCTGCTCTCCAGAAAGGTGTGAAGACTTTAAAATATTGCCCTGAATTGTTTTGTACTTCCCAAGGCTCATTTAATAAATGTGAATTAAAAGTGTCGACTTGAATACTACTATCTCTAAAAAATTTTTTTATTTCAGTGTCTCGTCTAATCGATTGTTGAGAATAAAGTCTATTCCAAATTAAAGATGTAATTTTATATTTTTTAACTAAATCAGAGATATTTTTTTTTGCCTCTCCTCTAAGTATTATTAACTTTATTTTGAAGGACTGATCTAATTTTTTAGCATGTAATCTAAGAGTTTTTTCAAGCCACCAGTGCCCAGCATCTCCAGTAGCTTTTTTTTCTATGTCATCATATATATATACTAGAAGGGCTTCAGATTTTTGGTTTGAAATAAATTCAAGGCATGGATTGTCTGTGATCCTAAAGTCTCTTCTCAGCCAGTATAAAGTTTTATGTTCGATAGTTAGAGAATAACAAAATTATTTACTATGAGGAGGCATTTTCTTTTCAACAAACCAAACATGTTGTTTCAAGACGGGGTCATACTTTCTTTGACGAAGTTTGTCAGAAACTTTTAAACCCTTTGTGGGCTTACGTACAATATATTTTGTACCAGTTTCTGGTTTTTCTTCAGGTATCAACTGTTTTAACTGATAAGTGGACTTTTTAGCCATTGGCGTAAAGTAAACTAATTTTAAATTTGGTCAAGATTGATATTAGAAAAATTAAAAGACTTTTTTCCAATGTTCTCGCTTGTCTTTGAGAGAACGTCTCTTTTTTTCTGTCATATTGTCAAAACAAACAGGGCAAGTAAATCCTTTTTCATATTTTGGTGATTTTGTCTCTTTAATTGTCAAGGGCGTATTACAGCCATAACAAAGCTTACTTATTCCTTTTGAAAGTTCCTTGGTCAGTGAAACTCGATAATCAAAAACAAAGCATTCTCCATTCCATAATTTTGAATTAGTTTGTTCAAAATATTTTAAAATACCTCCTTTAAGTTGATAAGTATCTATTCCGTATCTTTCCATTAAGGGTCCAGCTTTTTCACATCTAATCCCTCCCGTGCAATAGATAGCTACTTTTTTATTTTGAAATTGGTCCTTATTTGTTTTTATATATTCATTAAACTCTTTAAATGTGTCGATTTTAGGATTTATGGCATTTTTAAAATGTCCAATTTTAAACTCATAATTATTTCTTATATCAATAATTTTTACATCTTTTTTATTAATAAATTTATCCCAATCATTTGGTTGTATAAATTTACTTTGTTTAATCTCAGAAATTTTTAATCCAAAATCAGAAGTTACTATTTCATTTTTAAGTTTTATCTTAAATTCCTTAAATATTTCCTGTCCACTATAATTAGATATTTTGATATTTTCATTTAAAACACCCAATGAGATTAAATAATTAATTGTATTTTTTTCTTTTTTTTGTGTAACAGTAATAGTTCCATTGAGCCCTTCTTTGCTCACGAGAATTGATCCTTTTATTTTTTTCAAAAGAAAGAATAAATTTATTTCTTCTTTTAATTTTTTAGGATTGGAAATAACAAAAAAGCTATAAAATGCTATGACACGCATTATTATGTTTTATAACAAATATAATATTTGATCAAATATGGTGTTTAAACAACTTTGATTTTATTAGTAAATTGATTTTCAAATTTGGATAACTGAGGCATAAATTTGAACCAAGCATCTTTTAAAGCATCCACAAATTTTTCAGTTGACTCTGGGTCGTGACATGGAGTTGGGGTTATTCGAATTCTTTCAGTTCCTTTTGGAACAGTAGGATAATTTATTGGTTGAACATATACTTGATGTTCGTTTAAAAGAAAATCACTAATTTCTTTACACAATTTACTATCTCCAATTAAGACAGGTATTATATGAGAACCTGAGTCTAAAAAAGGTATTCCTGCAGATCGAAGCTCTTTTTTAACGAAATCAACATTCTCAAAAAATGTAGATCGAATTTCATTACTTTTCTTTACTTGTCTAATGCTTTCTAAACTTCCAGCAGCAACTGCAGGGCACATAGAAGTTGTAAAAATAAATCCTTTTGAGAAACTTCTGACAAAATCAATTATGGTCTCAGTCGAAGCTATATATCCGCCTGCTAGCCCAAAAGCCTTTGCTAAGGTACCATTGATTATATCAATATGTTCGGCTAAGCCTCTTTGATCAGCAACACCTGCTGCATTGGGACCGTATAAGCCCACAGCATGGACTTCATCCAAATAAATTAGTGCTCCATTATCTTGAGCAACTTGAATGATATCTTCTAGAGGTGCAAAATCAGCTTCCATGGAGTAGACAGATTCTAGAACAATAATTTTAGGTCGCATAAAATCAACACCTTTCAAAATATCTTTAAGGTGTTTTACATCGTTATGTCTATAAATTGCTTTTTCTTTTTTACTAGTTCGAATACCTTCTATAAGAGAAGCGTGATTGAGTTCATCACTTAAAACTAAACAATTGTCAAAAGCTGAGATGATTGACTTAAGAGCTGATTCATTGGCACTATAGCCAGAGTTAAATGCTAAAGCTCTCTCTTTTTTATGTAAAATTGCTATTTCTTTTTCTAACTGTATATGAAAATTTGTTGTGCCTGATATATTTCTTGTCCCGCCGCTGCCTGCGCCCAGCTTTTCTGCAGCAGATTGCATTGCGGAGATAACATTTTTATTTTGACTCATACCCAAATAATCATTTGAGCACCAAACATCTATTTCTTCTGTTTGGCCATTGCCACTGTGTCTTGTGGCTTTTGGAAATTGTCCAGCTTTTCTCTCAATATTATTAAATACTCTGTAATGACCTTCGTCTTTAATTTTATCAATTTCAGATTGAAGGGTGCTTAAGTAGTTAGACTTCCAATTATGACTTTTCACAAATATTAATGTATTTTTTACTATTCTAAAAGATACTGCAATAAAGACGCATAAAGCTTATATTTAGGGGCTTTTTGTCCTATTTATCTTAGGAATTACCTCTTTGCCAATAAGTTCAATGGATTTAATTAAATTTTCATGAGTAATATCAGCAATATCCATTTGAAATTGGAATCTATCAATTCCTCCAAGAGCTTCGCTATGTCTAATAATTTTTTTCGCTACTTGATCAGGATCTCCTAAGACTATTGCACCTAATGGACCTATCTGATTATCAAATTGATCTCTAGTGACAGGGCCCCAGCCTCTTTCTCTTCCAATTTTTGTAAACATTTTATAATAACCCTCATAATACAAATTAATTGCTTCATCCATACTATTTGCAACATAGCCTAATGAATGAAGTCCCACAGAAAGTTTTTCAGGAGGATATCCAGCTTCTTTACCAGCTTGCCTATAAATATCTACCAAAGGTTTGAAACGGTGAGTATTACCCCCGATAATTGCAATCATTAAAGGCAAGCCCATTGATCCGGCTCTTGCAAAAGATTGAGGGGTACCACCAACACCTAACCAGATTGGTACTGGATTTTGAATAGGTCTTGGATAAACAGGTAAATTATTTATTGGGGGTCTAAATTTACCAGACCAACTAACAAATTCGTTTTCTCTTATATTCAGAAGCAAATTAAGTTTTTCAATAAATAAATCGTCGTAATCTTTAAAATCTAAACCAAATAAAGGAAATGCTTCAGAAAATGACCCTCTACCTGCAACCATTTCTGCTCTACCGCCAGATATTAAGTCAAGAGTAGATAAATTTTGAAATACACGAACAGGATCTGCCGCACTTAGAACAGTTACTGCGCTTATCAACTTTATTTTTTTTGTTTTTGCAGCAGCTGCAGATAAAATCATGAATGGAGCAGAGTCTAAAAATTCTTTTCGGTGGTGCTCGCCTATTCCAAATGAATTTAGACCAACCTCATCAGCAAAAATAATTCTATCAATGACATTATTTATCGCTTTGACACTATCTGATCCTTCTCTTTTATCAGCAAAACTGTCTATACCTATTTCCAAAGTATTCTTCTAAAATTTTTCAGTATTAGTTCTAATTTCAATTTCCCAAGACCAGGCTTTTTTATCTTGTTGGTAAAAGTTAAGGTATTGTTTTGCAATTTCATC
>CACDYZ010000007.1 GCA_902557145.1 uncultured Alphaproteobacteria bacterium
TGCTCACATATGGTTGGACCCAGAGAACGCTAAAGAGATGGTTAAAATTATCCGTGATGAATTAATAAAAATTGATCCAGAGGGTCAAAGGCAATATTCAGTAAATGCAGCAGGAGCTACTTTGGAACTAGATAATCTGATTAATAATGTTGAAACAGAATTATCTAAAGACATTAGTTACATTGTATTCCATGATGCCTACCAATATTTTGAAACAAGATTTGGTGTGAAATCTGCAGGAGCGTTAACTTTAAATCCTGACGTCCTACCTGGTGCTAAACAAATAGCAGATATACAAGATTTAATTAGTGACAAGGGTATTAAGTGTATCTTCTCTGAGCCTCAATATAATCCAAAGATAATTGAGACACTCGGCAACGATATGAATATCTCTACTGGTGTTATGGATCCTTTAGGAGCTTTCATAGATGCAGGACCTACAATGTATGTTGAACTAATTAATGGAATTGCAAATTCTATTAAAGAGTGTCACTAAGGAATTTTGAAATAAGTTTCAGATAATTTCAATAATCTAAGAAACTTAAAGTCAAAAAAAAAACTAATTTACAATTTTCTCATATAGGCATTTTATATGCCTTATGAGAAAAACTAAAAACAAGGTTTGTAATCACAAAATAAAAAGAATCGTCGAAGAGAAGTATTATCCCATATCATTTATTGAAAGAGTAAATGTTATGTATCAATTAAATTCTCAAAAAAAGGTTAATGAGAATTTGCCTAGTTTATCAGCTAACTTAAATAAAACCTGATTTACCTATTAACTCATCGTTTAATGGAATATATTACATTCTAGCTAGTGCTGTTTTGTCTTAATATAATATGCCAGATGCTATTGAATAATAACCATTTTTAGCCTATTTTAGAACAATGAATTTATCAGAAGCTAGTAAAAAAGAGATTGATGTTGTTCTAGAGAAGTGCGGATGGAGACAAACTAAACAAAGAGTGGTTCTCCTAAAATCGATTTTTGATGGGAAAGACAAACACTTTTCAATTAATCAAATGAATGAAACTTTGAAAGATAACAGAAGTTATTTTTCTTTAACAACACTATATGAAAATCTGAATACTTTAGTTGATAAAGGATATTTAAAGCAAATTGTTGTTGATAAACAATCATTCTACGATACTAACACAACTAATCATATTCATGTTTATCATCAAGAAGAGAATAAAATATACGATTACGACGATTGCATAGAGCTTCACAAAGACTTGCCTATACCAGCTTGCCTATCATTGCTTGAGGAATATTCTTTGGTAATAAATCTCAAAAAAAAGAAGTAATTCATTATTTGTAATATGTTTCAGTAAACATTGCTTATTTAGACGCAGCAATATCTTATTTTTTTTCTATTTTTTTTAATTTTTTTTTCAATATTTTCTCAAACACTATGAAAAAATCTAAATTGAAAACAAAACTTTTGGCATCCATAACATGTCTTAGCTTTGGCTTGACTGGTCTTGCCAATGCTGGAGCACATAGTGAAGATGTATATGGCCCATTCCCAGTAACTCTAAAAGGTTACTCTGGTGATTGCACAAATACTGTTTCTTACAGCGGCCAGATAGCAAGACACGTACAACACGATAGTCTTAAACATCTTTCCACAAAAGGTGATTATTCTGAAATGAATTCTTACTATAGTGGCTCAGATAAGAATAAACAAATTTGGGCGCCGGCTTCTAAGGACGGTTTTCCTATTAAACAAACATTATTAAATGATATTTCTTCTGGTAAGAATCTTTCAGGTAAAACTTATAAAGGAACTATTACATCTTGGCCCAACAACATGACAGGACCAGAAGTAATTGATTTTTGGATGAGTAAAGCTGAGAGCAATCCAAAAGATGTCTCAGTTGGATTAAATTACCAGCAGCTTCTCTCAAAGTTTATTATGGGGGCAGTGTTCTACAACCAAGCTGTTGACAATTATCTTGATGAAAAAATGGAGGCAGACACAAAGCCTAATGATAAGCCATACAAAGATGGAGCTTGCTACACAGGTAAAGAGCATAGTTGGGATGAGGCATTTGGATATTGGGGTGCTGCAGCACATTCTTTGTTGTTATCTGCTGAACAAAACTACAATGTAGCAAAGAAAAAAGATTTAGCATCTGCAGATTTTAACGGAGATGGTGTTGTTGATCTTAAATCGGAGTATGTTTTTGCTCATGCGTATTATGCCTCTAGTTTTGATAAAGGTGGTAAAACAACTTATTTAGAAGATATTACTAGAGCTTTCCTTGATGGTAGAAAATTAATTACATCAGCAAACGGAGAAAAACTCTCTGATATGTCAAGAGCAAGACTAATGGCATATGTAGACGATATTTCCTCTAATTGGGAAAAAGTTATTGCAGAGTCTGTATTTAAATACGCTGGATCAACTTATAAGTCACTTGTTGCTCTTGAGGATGTAAGCAATGCTGATTTAGCTAAAGAATTTGATAAGTACATGAAGTATTGGGGAGAATTAAAAGGCTTCTCAATGGCTCTTCAAGTTGGAAAAAACAATATTGGAGAAACAGGAGCAAAGCTTAATCGAATGGTTGGTTTTGGCCCAATGCTTTTAGATGAAACTCAAATTGTAGGCATTGATGTAAATGGCAATTATGTAATGGATAAAGTTTATTCCATGAATGATGCAAAACTTCATATGTTAAAAATACAAAAACTTATGATTGATCAATTTGGTGTAGAAGCAAGAGGTAACGACATGCTCTCAGATATGGCAGATCTTGCATCTAAAATTGGTACATCTGAGTCTGCAGAAAACGACTAAATAAAAGTTTGTCTCTTCTCCTACACTGACACATAAAGAGACGATTGCATGGCCTTCTTCGGAAGGCCATGTTATGATATTAATATAATTCATGGAATTTTTTTTTGATATATTTCAAAATACAATAGATCAATTTACTAATCCAAAAAAAAGAGTATTTATTCTTTACTTATTTTTATCTATTTTAATTGCAGTAGCTTGGCTCATTTTCCATAAAAAGAAATCACTGAAGGAGTCAATTAAATTTATCTTCAATCCAAAAGTCTTTTTCTCAAAATCAGCAACGAGTGACTATAAAGTATTTTTCATTAATCAGATTATAATGTTATTAATCTCACCACATCTCCTTACTCAGATAACAATAGCAACCGCATTATATTTTTTCTTTTTTGAAATAAATTTTATTGAAATGGGCCTATTTGCTTCCTCTCCTAAATATTTAATAGTCAGTTTATTCACCCTAACTCACTTTATAGTAGATGATTTTTCAAAATATATTGTTCATCGATGGATGCATAATTGGCCATTTTTATGGGCATTACACAAAGTACATCACTCAGCAACAAACCTTACTCCTATGACCGTTTTTAGAACCCATCCTTTAGAGGGTTTAGTATTTACACTAAGATCAGCTTTTGCTCAGGGCGTAACAATTTCAACTTTTGTTTATTTATTTGGTGGTGGTGTTGATTTATACACCATACTTGGTGCAAATTTATTTGTGTTTTTTTTCAATGTCTTTGGATCTAATCTAAGACATTCTCATATTGGTATTCGTTACTGGAGGTGGTTAGAGTATGTTCTTATTTCACCCGCACAGCATCACTTGCATCATTCAATAGCAAAAGAGCACTATAATAAAAACTATGGTGCAGCACTTGCTATTTGGGATTGGATATTTGGATCCTTACACCATTCTGAAGACACTGATAACCTCACACTAGGTTTAGGCACCAAAGATGATCAAAAAAAACATACTTTAAAAGAACTTTACCAAACTCCATTTATCGAGTCTTTTAAATTTTTAAAGAAGTATTTCATAAAAGTATTCCTATTTAAAAAAATTAACAAAAATAAATCTGAAATATACTACAATAAATCACCACAATAGTTGTTATTAAGCTATTAAAAATTTATTCATTTCAATAATTACTGTCTCCTTTATAAAGAGTGCTGTGAAAAATAAATCAATAATACTTTTAACTATTTCTATACTCATAAGTCTGTCATCAATGTACATTGCTCTTACAAAAGCTTATGCATCAGAAACTATAAAAGTCTATTCTGAAAGACAGCCATTTTTAATCGAGCCCTTAATTAACCAATACGAAGAACAAACTGGAAATAAAATAGAATGGATTTTTTCAAAAAAAGGATTAGTTCAAAAAACAATTCTTGAAAAAGACAGACCGGTTGCAGATATTTTTTTATCCTCTGATATAGCAAGATTAATCGATATTACAGAGGCAGGTGCAAATTTAGAAATACCTTTACAAAAGAATGTACCTTCAAATCTACAAACTAATGACTGGACAAGCTTAACAATGCGAGCAAGAGTAATTTATGCTCACAATGATCTTCAATTAGAAAATATTTCTTATGAAGATCTTATTCTTCCAAAGTACAAAGACAGAGTTTGTACTAGATCTGGGTATCATCCCTATAATATTTCACTATTTTCAGCTTTAATTGCCCATCATGGAGAGGAATGGTTCGAAGATTATATTGTTAAATTGAAAGCTAATCTCTCTAGAAAACCGCAAGGAAATGACAGGGATCAAGTAAAAGCAATTTATGCAGGAGTTTGCGATGTTAGCATTGGTAACCATTATTATTATTTTAAAATGATGGATGATCCTAACCAAATTATCTGGCTTGAAAAAGTGTCCCCAATTTTTCCAAATCAAGACAGTTATGGTAGTCATGTAAATATTTCAGGAATCGCTATTATCAACAATAAAAATTATGACGCCTCTATAGACTTTTTGGAATTTTTATTGAGTGAGGAAGCTCAAAAAATATATGCAAATGATAACAATGAGTTTCCGGTAAACATCAATGTCAAAGCTTCAGAAAGAGTACAAGCACTAGCAAATAATGCAAAATTTGACTCTATAGATTTACAAGAAATTGCCTCAAATAGAAAAGCCGTTTTAGATATCTTAAATAAAATTAATTTTGACGGTTAAATAGGTTGGTCGCTTCAAATAGATCCGCAGCACCCCAAAGGTCAGGGTGCTTGTTTAATGTGAGTCAAAGTAAAATTGTAGCAATCGCATTTGTTGAATAAATAGTCTATTTAAATAGAATTCGTTCATGGACAATTCTGAAGTACTAAATATCTTACTTAATTCTGATAAAGACTTAGTAATTTACAGAAACTCAGATAAAAACAATTTTGAAATTTTTACAGATTTTGTTGAAAAAGTTGATTTAAATATAGGCAACTTACAAAAATTTTTAAATAAATTAGAGAGCTTTAAATCAAATAAGCCATACGATTGTTACATTGGTTTCTTTGGATACGAATTACTATGTAAAAATATTAATTTAAAAGTAAATAAAGATAGTTCATCTTTTCCAGAGGGTGTTTTTTTTCGACCTCAAACTAAAATTATTTTAGATAAAAAAATTAAAGTTATAACAAAATCTAAAACTGAATTATTGAAAGATCTGAAAGTTTTAAAAAAAACTAATAATTCAAATAATAACAAAGTGACTGTAAGTCCAAATGTCCAAGTCTATGAAAAAATCTTCAATAAATTTAAAAAAAATATAAGGGCAGGTGAAACCTATCAAATTAAAATTGCTCAAAAATATTCAAATAAAAAAGACCTAGATATCATTAATTTATTTTTTGACTTGATGAAAAAAAATCTAAGCCCTGAGTCTTTTTGTATAAGAACAAAAGACTTTAATATAATTAGCTGCTCACCTGAAAACTTATTTAAAGTAAGAGGAAAAAAAATAGTTACATCACCAATAGCAGGAACTGTGAGTAGGGATAAAATTAAATCAACAAAAGAGGCGAGGCGTTTTTTTGAAAATAATCAAAAAGAGGATAAAGAGCACAATATGATTGTTGATTTAGAGAGAAATGATCTTAGTCGCATTACAAAACCAAATTCTGTCAAAATACAAAATTTAAAATTTGTACAAAAATACCAATATATTTTTCATAATGTTTCTGAAATTTCTGGAACCCTTCTTGATAATGTAAGACTATCAGCAATAATTAAGGCAATGATGCCTGGAGGTTCAGTTATTGGGTGCCCAAAAATTAATACCTTAAAATTACTTAACAAAGAGGAAAAAGAGCCTAGAAGAATTTATACTGGCTCTTTTGGTTACTTTCGCTCTAAAGAAGATATGAGCTTTAATATCATCATAAGGTCTATTTTAAATTTTAAAAAAAATAATGAAGTCTTCGCAGCTAGTGGAGTAATCTTAGATAGCACTGCTAAAAATGAGTATCATGAAAATTATTTAAAAGCTAAATCGCTATTAGATTTATTAAAATGAATTTATTACTTATAGATCATGAGGACTCCTTTACTTATAATCTTGCGCATTTGCTATCTAGTTTTGGCAACCTTGAAGTTACAAATTTTTATGATGTAAAAGAAAATTCTGTAAAAAAGTCAGATGTAATAATTTTTTCTCCAGGGCCTGGAAAGCCCTTAGATTATCCAATATCATTGGATATTTATAATAATTATAAATCGAAGAAGAAAATTATTGGTATCTGCCTTGGATTTCAACTTATTGCTAACGGAGAAGGGGGAACTATTTCTAAACAGGAAAAAATATTTCATGGTTATCAAACGTATATACGAACAAATTCTCAAAGTTTAAGATTTCCTAATAATGCTTTATATCAAGTAGGGAGATACCATTCTTTGAAACTAAAAGAGCCATTTAATTCTTCTTCAATGCATATTACAATGAGATGTGAGGAAACTAATGTAGCAATGTGTTTGGAAAGCCATAAATATGACATTTGTGGTTTACAATTTCACCCGGACTCATTTTTAACTCCAAATGGCAAACAATTTATTCGAAAAATCATTCAATTTAAAAAATAACTCTTATTTATCCTCTAAATTTAAACCACTTTGGGGTCAGAAGGGTGTTTTTACTTCTATACCTGTCATAGGAAAAAAACCAAGATTTATAGGCTTAAACCGCTATTTAAGCACTTTTAATAATACATGCCGTGATTATAAATTTGATGCCAAACTAAATCCAAAAATGATCAGTGAATTAATTGGAGAAGATATTAAGCAAATTAAGATTTTTAACCACTTGCTAAGAATTGCTACTAATGGAACAACTTTATCAATATCACTTAGAAAAAGAACAAGGACAAAGAGCAGTGTAATTGGATTTATAAAAAAATATAAAAGAAAAGACTTTAGAAATAAAAATTTATATTACAAAAAAATATTAAAATTTATGAGTGATATAAATTACTCTGAAAATGAAATTATGCTATCAAGAGATGGTGAAATCACAGAGGGTGCAGTAACAAATTTAATTTTTATTAAAGAAGGAAAAGTATATATTCCAAAAATAGGATACTATTATGGTAACACTTTGAAACTTGTAGAGAAAATATCTAAATTTAAGTTTATTAAAAAAACAATTTTTGAAAAAGATCTTAACCAATATAGTGAAATATTATCAATAGGTTCTGGAAGAGGTATTACGTCTATAAAAAGTATTCAAAGTATTTTTTGGAAAAGAAAATCTACAACATATTTTCAAAAATTTAAAAAAGACTATGAAACTATGGTAAAAAATAATTACTATGAAATTCAATAAAAATTTATTTACTCTAAAAAAACCATTATTAGTGGGTATTTGTAATTTTACCCCTGATTCCTTTAGTGATGGGGGCAAAACCTTTTCTCGTACTTCTGCACTTAATCATATTAACTCAATGGTTAAAGATGGAGCACAAATTATCGATATTGGAGCTGAGAGTACTAGACCAAATAGTGAACCAATTACATACAAAGAAGAAATACGTAGACTTTCAAAAATTCTACCGTATTTAAATTATAAGAAATATCTTGTTTCATTAGACTCTTATAAACCTGAAACTCAAGAATATGCCCTTAAAAAAGGAGTGCATATTATTAATGATATAAATGGTGGTTCAGAGGAATTGTTCAAACTTACAAAAAAGTACAATTCAGGATTATTCTTAATGCACAAAAGAGGAACTCCAAAAGAGATGCAAAAAAAACTAAATCCAAGAGCTAATATGGTAAAAGAGTTTGATAAATTTATTGAAAAAAGACTGAAAATACTTGATAAAATGAAATTTAATATAAAAAAAGTATGGTTTGATCCAGGAATAGGTTTTGGCAAAACACTAAACCAAAATTTACAATTAATGAGATCCTTATCAAAATATAGTCACAAAAACCTACAAATACTTTTAGGTTCATCACGAAAAAGTTGGATAAACTTCATTGATCCTTCAAATGCTGATCAAAGAATAGGCGGATCTTTAGCTTCTATTACTCATGCCTTACAACAAAATGTCAATACGTTTAGAATTCATGATGTCCAAGAGACAAATCAAATGATAAAAGTTTTGAAAGTTTTAAATAAATGAATTTTTTTATAGAGATAGAGGACTTAAAGGTCGACACAATCATTGGAGTGTTTGATGAAGAAAGGTTAAAACCACAAACAATATTAATTAGTATAAAATGCCAATTAGATCTTGATCACAATCAAGATCTTGACAATATTGAAAATGTTACAAGTTATTCTGATATTAAAAAAGAAATAGTAACATTTGTTTCAGCATCTCAATACAAAACACTGGAAAAATTAATTACAGAATTAAAAAAACAATTGGACAATCAATTTCCAATTAAAATAGAAAAGTTGGAAATAAATAAAATTGAGATTGCCAAAAAATATAATGCAAAAAAAGTCAGCGTATCGATATAAATCATATATCGCTATTGGATCAAATATTGGCAACTGGAAAAGTAATTTTAATTTAGCATTAAAGCTAATGAATAAATTCGGACATGTCGAAAAGGTTAGCAGAGTCTATTTTACTAAACCTTTTGGGATAACTAACCAAAAATATTTTCACAATGCTGCCTTTTTATTTACTACAAATCTATACTTCAATGAATTATTTATAAAAATGTGTTTTGTGGAAAAACAAATTAAAAAAAATAAAATTGTAACTAATGGGCCAAGAAAAATAGATCTCGATCTTATTCAATTTGAAAACTTGAAAATCAAAAACCACCTAATAACTATTCCTCATGCATCCTCTCATTTAAGAGATTTTGTGATACAACCTATCCTAGATTTAAACCCAGATTTCATAGATTTAAAAACCCATAACTCTTATAAAAGCCTTTTAAATAATTTAGAGGAGAGGTTTATAGTTAAGAAATCTCGTCAAACCCAAGATTATCAAGAATTTTTTTAAGCTTTTCTTCATCTACGCTGTTTGATTTTTTTAACCCTGTCGATATATCAATTCCGTGTGGAGATATAGTTTTAATTGCCTCTTTGACATTACTGATATTAATACCTCCACCAAGGTATAAAGGCTTTGCAAAACTCTTAAGTTGATTAATTTGACTCTCACACTCCATTAGAGATTTTTTCTCAATTACATCTTTTCTGTAAATATTAAGATCATAATAAAAACTACTAACATTATTTTTGATTTGCTCAAAAAAATTATAATCAAAATTTTCGTAATTTATTGAAATTGATATTTTAGAATTTGTTGAATTATTTAGTAATTTGATATCCTCAATCTTGTATTGATTAGATACACATACTTCCTTTATCTCTACTTGTTTTATAATGTCGATTATTTTTGGCATATGAATATTGCCAATCAATAGAATTGGATTTAATTTTAAATTGTAGGAAGCAATTGTAAGGTTATGAATTTCTTCAGTAGATAGTGTATTGGGGCCGTATAAGTAATTACTTACAAGGCCCACTGTTCTTACTGAATACTTTTGTATTACCTCTAACGATTTTTGATCTGTAATACCACAAACCTTGAGCTGGATATTACCATAATTGAACATTAATTAATTATTGTTCAATTCAAATCTATCGGCATTCATCACCTTGTTCCAAGCTTTTACAAAATCGATAACAAATTTTTCTTTGTTGTCATCTTGTGCATAAACCTCCGCATAAGATCTAAGGATAGAATTTGATCCAAATACAAGATCTGTTGAGGTTGCTGTCCATTTAACATCATTTGTTTTGCGATCGATTACTTCATAGTGCCCATTTGAGGCTTTCCATTTATTGCCCATATCAACTAGGTTAACAAAAAAGTCAGTAGTTAAAGCTCCTACCTGATTAGTAAAAACACCATGTTTATTCTCACCATAGTTAGCTCCCATAGCTCTCATTCCTCCAACTAGCACAGTCATTTCAACTGCAGTTAGACCAAGTAAGTGTGCTCGATCAAGTAACAACTCTTCTCCTCTTACTTCGTAGTTATCTTTTTGCCAATTCCTGAATCCGTCATGTATCGGTTCCAGCTGTGAGAAAGACTCAGAGTCAGTCATATCATCAGAAGCATCTCCTCTTCCTGGACTAAAAGGAACAGGTACGGTAAATCCTGCAGATTCAATAGCTTTTTCAAGACCAACATTTCCAGCTAATACAAGGGTGTCAGCGATACTTGCTCCAGCTTCTTTTGCCAAAGGTTCTAGCACACCTAATACTTTGGATAATCTTTGAGGTTCATTACCCTTCCAGTCTTTTTGAGGAGAAAATCTAATTCTTGCTCCATTTGCTCCACCTCTTAAGTCAGATCCTCTGTATGTCCTTGCACTATCCCATGCAGTTGAGACTAGCTCTTGAACAGTTAAATCACTATTTTTGATTTTTTCTTTTAGGCTTTCTATATCATAGCTAGCAGCTCCAGAGGGAACTGGATCTTGCCAAATTAAATCTTCATTTGGAAGATCATGACCTATGTATCTTGATCTTGGACCCATATCTCTATGAGTTAGTTTGAACCAAGCTCTGGCAAATGCATCACAAAAATATTCATGATCTTCACGAAACTTTTTAGATATTTCTAAATAAATAGGATCTTTGATCATTGCCATATCAGCATCCGTCATAATCGGGTTATATCTAATTGAGGGATCTTCAACATCCACAGGCTTATCTTCTTCTTTAATATTAATAGGCTCATACTGCCATGCTCCTGCAGGGCTTTTCTTTAGCTCCCACTCATATTTAAAAAGCATATCAAAATATCCGTTATCAAATTTTGTTGGCTCAGTTGTCCACGCACCTTCAATACCAGAGGTTACGGTATCTCTACCCACTCCTCGAGAAGTATTATTCACCCAACCAAGACCTTGTTCTTTAATTGGAGCACCTTCAGGTTCAGCTTCAAGATTATCTCCATTACCATTGCCGTGGCTTTTACCAATTGTGTGACCACCCGCAGTAAGAGCAACTGTTTCCTCATCATTCATAGCCATTCTTGCAAATGTTTCTCTAATATGCTGAGCAGTTTTTAAAGGATCTGGATTACCTTCAAATCCCTCTGGGTTAACATAAATTAATGCCATATGGTTTGCAGCTAGCGGACTCTCTAAAGAGGAAGCATCCTCTTTGTCAGAGTGTCTGTTAGTTGCTAAAGCTTCTGTCTCAGGTCCCCAATAAATATCTTTGTTCGGATGCCAAATATCTTCTCGCCCATAAGAAAAACCAAAAGTTTTAAATCCAGTTGACTCATAACCAATGTTACCAGCTAAGATCATCAGGTCAGCCCAACTAATTTTATTCCCATATTTTTTTTTAATGGGCCATAAAAGTCTTCTGGCTTTATCTAAGTTAGTATTATCAGGCCAAGAGTTTAAAGGGGCAAATCGATGATCACCAGTCCCACCACCACCACGTCCATCAGCAGTTCTGTAGGTTCCAGCAGAATGCCAAGCAAGCCTTACCATTAAACCAGCGTATGTTCCCCAATCAGCTGGCCACCAATCTTGACTTTCTTTCATCAATTTATGCATGTCAGATTCTAATGCTTTGAAATCTAATTTTTTTACTTCTTCTCGATAATTATAAGAACCATTAAATGGTTTTGTTTTCTGATCATGTTGATGGAGAATATCTAGATTTAGATTTTTAGGCCACCAATCAGTTGATGACTTCTCCATGTTTGAATTAGCTCCGTGAGCAACGGGACATTTGGCTTCGCTCATTTTTTCTCTCCTACTTAAATAAATTTAATATCATTAAAAGTTAACCTGTTATTAAGTCAACATAACGAATTGTCTCTGTTAATAATTAAAAAAAGCTTGATATTATTTAGTTTTAAACAGGCGGTTATATAAAAAGTATGCCCCAAACATACCTATTACTTGGGAGCCAATAAAAAATATTACAGTTGAGGGATTAATCCCTGCAAATGACTCAGTAAAAATTCTAGCAATCGATACGGCAGGATTTGCAAAACTAGCTGAGGATGTAAAAATTATTGCAGCTGTGATGTAAATACCAACGTTAAAAGCAACAATATTTTTACCACCTACTTTTGATAGCAAAATAACCATCAGTAGTCCAAAGGAAGCAAAAATCTCTGAAATATAAATATTTGTTCCACTTCTAATATTTGAGGAGATTTCTACAATGCTTAAGCCAAAAATATAATTTGCAAAAATTGTTCCTAGTATAGCTGCAGTAATTTGTATTGAAATGAATAGACATAGATCTTTTTTGCTTAGCTCTTTTTGTAAGAAAAACAAAATTGAAACAATAGGATTAAAATGTGCTCCAGAAAAATTAGCGAATATTCCAATTATAAAAATAAGTGTTAAACCTATGACAACAGCATGACTAACCAAAATAACCATTTGATCATTTGTATATTGTTGACCTGCAATTCCAGAACCTACGATGGATACTAATAAAACAAATGTTCCTATAAACTCTGATATGTATTTTTGCATTTTAAAAGGCTTACTGTATTATTGCTTTAATTTAAAGCGATGTATTATGAATTTTTAGTTACACACTTAGACGCCCCATTTTTATTACTTTCAGCAGTAACTACAGGCTTAATAATTCGTATCTTTTATAAACAATACATGAGTACAAACCTTGCAATGAGGGTTGTGATTTCAGTGGCTCTTTTTCTTATTAATGCAATTATCATTGTTCCGGGAATAGTCTTTATATACAGATGGATTATGTTGTGTGGTTTTTATCAACCGAGTGGTATTTTTGAAACTGGGTATGGCTGTAGCGGAGATGTCTTTAGTCTACGTGTTCCAAGGCTTTTTTTACTTTCGTAAACATTTCATCAACTTGACTATCGTTTATTATTAAAGGGGGAGAAAATGCAAGAGTATCTCCATTGGCTCTAACCATAAGACCAAGATCCCAAGCCTTCTTCATCGTCTCAAAGCCTCTGACACCTACGGCACCTTTTTTAGGTTCTAGTTCTAGAGCAGCAATAACACCTAAATTTCTTATATCGATAATATGTTTAGTGCCTTTGAGACTATGGGCAGCTTCTTCAATAACAGGAGCTATATGAGCTGCATTATCAAAAAGCCCTTCTTCTTTGTAAATATCTAGTGTTGCCAAAGCTGCTGCGCACGCAACAGGATGGCCAGAATAAGTGTATCCGTGAAATAATTCTATTGGGGCATCTGCGTTCTCCATCATCGACTCATAGATAAAGTCTTGAACAATCGTGGCGCCCATTGGAATAGTCGCGTTCGTGATGCCTTTAGCACATGAAATTATATCAGGAGTTACACCAAAAAATTCTGATCCAGTGGCTTTTCCCATACGACCAAAAGCTGTTACCACTTCATCAAAGATTAATAAAATATCATGCTTCGTGCATAGTTCTCTGAGTCTCTTGAGGTAACCTTTTGGAGGTGGAAGTGCACCAGTTGATCCAGCAATTGGCTCAACGATTACAGCAGCAATAGTTGATGCATCATGTAATTGGACAAGACGTTCTAAGTCGTCTGCAAGTTCAGCGCCATGTTCAGGTTCACCTTTTGAAAAAGCATTCAGTTCCAGATTATGAGTATGACGTAAATGATCAACACCATTGAGCATTGAGCCAAAGTACATTCTATTTTTCACCATACCCCCGACAGATATTCCACCGAAGCCAACACCGTGATATCCTCTCTCACGGCCAATCAATCTTGTTTTAGAAGAGTGTCCTCGTGCTCGTTGATAAGCAAGAGCAATTTTTAAGGCACTATCTACTGCCTCTGATCCTGAGTTAGAAAAGAAAACATGATTCATTCCTTCAGGAAATATTTCAGCTAAGCGATTAGCCAGTTCAAATTGTTTAGGGTGTCCAAATTGGAACGGAGGAGAATAATCCAGATTTTCAATTTGTTCATTTACCGCTTCTTGAATTTTCTTTCGACCATGGCCAGCGTTTACACACCACAGTCCTGCAGTGCCATCTAAAATTTCTCTATTATCATCACTGATAAAATGCATATCCTTGGCTCCAACAATAATTCGAGGGTCTTTTTTGAATGTCTTGTTGGGAGTAAAAGGCATCCATAGCGGTTCTAAATTATTAGGTTTATTCATATACTGTTAAAAATCTTATTCCTGAATTTGCATTCTGTCTATGATTGTTTTTAGGACTTATAGCCCGACAAATAAATATCAACCATTACAGATATCATTACTTTAGAATATTCATTCTTATAGAACTCAGGATAATGACTGTCCTCTTTTAAGATGCCTTCATAATCCCATTCTAGGCCAAATGCTTTGTATTCACCGTTTTGAAGTAATTTATAAAAATACTCTTCGTTTATTTTTGAAAAACTATCCTCCTTGATTTTATGTTTCTTGTTCCTTAGTAAAAAATACAGATAAAGTGCGAATATATTAGTTTTTTCCCTATCCAAATTAGATTTCATTCTTAGATTTTATGATGGCGTTTATAAATTTCCATACTATTTTTAACTATGTCTGAATTATCTATAAACTTAAAATGGAAACTTGGAGAGGGTGAATTAGCGCCAGGCAAATTCTCCAATTCTCATGAAATTTCTTTCAATGATAATTATAATATTACTGCAGATGCTGCCCCTGATTGGGGAGGGAGCCCTGATTATACAAATCCAGAACAAGCCTTGGCAGCCTCAGTTAGCAGTTGCCACATGATGACTTTTTTAGCATTAGCAGCCAAAATGAAATGGCCAGTAAATTCCTATGAAGATAAGGCTGACGCTTATTTAGGCAAAAATTCCAAAGGGCAGATGGCTGTGACTAAGATAGTCCTTCATCCTGTTGTGACATTTAGTGGAGAATTTACGATTAGTGACCAAGATATGAAGGACATGCATGATAGATCTCATCGATATTGTTTTGTTGCTAACTCGTTGGCTGATGAAGTTGTATTTGAAGTTAGTTTATGAGCACAGATAGACAATCATCACTTGTAAAAATCACGGAATTGGAAAACGGGATATTTAAAATCATCCTCAGCGATCCAAGTCATCAAAACACCTTATCAGAAAAAATGATTGATGAGCTTCAATCTGCATTTGATCATTTCAATTCTAGTCCTAGTAGGGTTATTATTTTATCTTCTATAGGAAAAGTTTTCTCAGCTGGTCATGATCTAAAAGAACTTAAAGCTGCTCGCTCTCATCCTGATAAGGGCAAAGAGTATTTTCAATCAATTTTAAAAAAATGCTCAAGATTAATGCAAACAATAGTCAACCATTCGAAACCTGTCATAGCCCAGGTAGATGGAGTTGCTACAGCTGCAGGATGCCAATTGGCACTAAGTTGTGATTTGGTTTATGCCTCTTCTAACTCAAGGTTTGCTACACCTGGAGTAAACATTGGCCTTTTTTGTTCAACTCCAATGGTAGCCCTTTCTCGAAATACAACCTCAAAGCATTCCATGGAAATGCTTCTTACAGGGGATCTAATATCTGCTGACGATGCAGAGAAAAAAGGTCTTATTAATAAGAGTGTTAATGAGGAAGAGCTAGAAAACCTAATATTAGAAAAAGCAACTAAAATCAGCTCAAAATCTGGTACCACATTAAAAATTGGTAAAAAAGCATTTTATCAACAAATTGAAATGCCTTTAGCTGAAGCATATGAGTATGCTTCAAAAGTAATGCTTGAAAACATGTTGGACCAAGATGCTAAAGAGGGAATAGAAGCTTTTTTAGAAAAACGATCTCCAAATTGGAAAGAATAAAATCTTAAGATGGTCAATCCCTATAATCAGGATTTGGATGCAAATTCTGCTAACTATCAACCTCTCACCCCATTATCATTCCTAGAAAGAGCTGCAGATGTATTTCCAGAGTTTACTGCAATTGTTCATGGTAATCTTCGAAGATCCTATGCTGAATTTTATCTTCGCTCTAAAAAATTAGCCTCAGCTTTATCTCAGCAGGGCATGACAAGAGGAAGTACAATATCAACTTTGTTGTTGAATACACCTCCAATGCTCGAAGCTCATTATGGTATTCCAATGTGTGGAGGAGTAATCCATGCCATCAACACCCGTCTTGATGCCGCGACTATTGCATTTCAACTTGAGCACGCTGACTCACAGTTTTTATTATTTGATCGAGAGTTATCAGCAACTGTAAAAGAAGTTTTGAGTCAATGCAAAGTCAAACCCCAATTAATTGAATTTATAGATAAAGAATATTCCTATGAATCTCTAGATAATTTTGATCTAGATGTAATAGATTATGAGGAATTTTTGGATCGAGGAGATAGTAATTATCAATGGCTCATGCCAGAAAATGAGTGGGATGCAATTTCTGTTGGATACACTTCTGGTACTACCGGTGATCCCAAAGGGGTAGTCTCTCATCATCGTGGGGCTTATTTATTAGCTCAAGGTAATGCAATGGTTGCCTCTATGCCTAAACATTCAGTGTATCTTTGGACACTTCCAATGTTTCATTGTAACGGCTGGTGTTTTCCATGGACTATGTCAGCAATTATTGGAACTCATGTTTGCCTACGCCAAGTTAGGGCAGAACCAATATGGAACAGCATAAAAAACCATAAAGTTAGCCATTTATGTGGGGCACCCATCGTAATGTCAGTTATTTTATCACAAGACCAAAAAAACAGATTTAACATAACTCATGAGGTTCAATTTTTTACTGCAGCTGCACCACCACCAGAAAATATTCTTAAAGAAATGCAAAAGTCAGGATTTTTAGTAACCCATCTTTATGGTTTGACTGAAACATATGGACCAGCTGTTATCAATGAGTGGCATCAAGAATGGAATTCATTAGACATGAATGCACAGGCATCACTAAAAGCAAGGCAGGGTGTTCGATACCTTCCCCTAGAACATCTCAAAGTTCTTAACCCAGATACTATGAAGCAGGTTCCTGCCGACGGCAAAACAATTGGTGAAGTTATGTTTCAGGGAAATATTGTGATGAAGGGTTATTTAAAAAATAAATCTGCAAATCAAAAAGCTTTTGCAGGAGGTTGGTTTCACTCAGGAGACTTGGCAGTGATGCATCCCGATGGTTATCTTCAGCTTAAAGATCGATCAAAAGATATTATTATATCTGGTGGAGAAAATATTTCATCAATTGAAATCGAGGAAGTTCTATTAAAAAATGATTGTGTAAACGCAGCTGCTGTTATAGCTGTAGCTGATCAAAAATGGGGAGAGGTTCCCTGTGCTTTTATTGAAGTTAAGAAAGACCATAATTTGGATGAGATAAAAGCTAAACAGTGGTGCTTGGAGAACCTTGCATCCTTTAAGATCCCTAAATATTATTTTTTTGAAAATATCCCAAGAACGTCAACAGGTAAAATACAAAAGTTTATACTTAGAGAAAAAGGAAAAGCCCTAGTAAAAAATTTTAAATCTTTTCAAGAGTAGATTTTACTCTGCTTATGTAAACTTTTGAAAAATTAGTGTTTTTTTTATTATTTTAACTTACTGTATTAATCAGTGAATCAATTTAGTCTCTCAAATTAATGACCAGAAAATCAAAAAAACCAACAATTATTTCACTTTTTTCTGGTGCTGGGGGTATGGATTTAGGTTTTGAACAAGCGGGTTTTGAAACTATTTGGGCTAATGATTTTGATGAAGATAGCACTAGAACTTATAAGCGTAACATAGGAGACATAGTGTTGGGTGATATTGGAGCAATTCAATCAAAAGACATACCTGACAAACCAGATATCGTTTTAGGTGGTTTTCCATGCCAAGGTTTTTCAATAGCCAATTCAATCAGAAGATCTGTCGATGACTCAAGAAATAAATTATACAAGCAAATGATAAGAGTGATCAGAGATAAAAAGCCCAAGTACTTTGTTGCTGAAAATGTTCAAGGGATCTTATCTCTCGGTAAAGGAATAGTTATGCAAAAGATTCTTCATGATTTTTCTAAACTTGGATATCAGATCGATTGGAAGCTACTTAATGCTGCTGATTACGGTGTTCCTCAATCCAGAAAAAGAGTTTTTATTATAGGTAATAGACTTGGAAAGAAAAATCCTTTTCCAAGTCCATCACATTTTGGTTATGTAAATGGGACAAAAGACTTATCTTTGTTCGAAGAAGATTATAGCAAGTACGAAAGACATGTTTCAACAGAACAAGCAATAAGTTTTCTATCAAAAGTTAGAACTAGAGATAAATCTTTCCTGCACAAAAATCAGTGGATTCATAATCATGTAGCAGATACTAACGTTAAAGATGAATTTTGGGGTAGAAAGTATGATGTCAATCAGCATGATGTTTGTGATTATTTAAAACATTGGAGATCAAAAAGTGATTGGAGTGTCAAAAGAATAGACGAGTATTTTGGTTATGCTCATACAGCAGGACATTGGTTTAGAAAAGATAATAATTCAGGCAGTATACCCAACCCAGATGATTGGTGGGGTTTAAAAAAGCTTTTAAAATTTGACTCCAAATATGACAAGAAGGTAACTACATTTGTAAAAAAGAAAATATCTTTTGAACAGTCATTAAGAATATCTAATTGGGATAAGCCAAGTGATACAATTACTGCAACGAGCCCAGAAATCCATCCTAATGGAACAAGAAGACTATCTGTCAGAGAGTGCGCTATTCTTCAGAGTTTCCCAATGAATTTTATTTTTGAAGGATCCACATTTAGAAGCATGCATAAACAAATTGGCAATGCTGTACCAGTAGATCTAGCTTATAAAATTGCTAAGGGTATAAAAAAGCTAATTTAAGTATTTAAATCATCAAGATATTCTAACAAAGCTAATTTACATTTAGTTTTTTTTGACTGTCCTTTTTTTTTACCCTTAGTTATTCTATCAACGTGATAATCAGGTAGCCTATTAATTAGATCCATATTTTTATGTGAAATTATAGTCCTTTTATATTTTATTTTATCAGAACAAAGCAATTCAAAGTAAAGGTTTTTCCTAGTTAAATATCTTGCCTTATCTTTTTCTACGCTTCCTGTCTTTTTCTTTTTTTCAGGATTTTTTCCTGCTGCTAAAATATCCCCACCATAAATATTTAACAATTCACCGTTAGGTACACAGCTGGTATTAATATTTAAAACATCAAATTTATTATCTCTTGTGTATAAAATACTTATGAAATATGTAAGACATAATTTTTCATTATAATACGTTGGTAAATTAGGCTTATATAATCTTGGTGCCTTTTTTCGGACAGAGAATTTACATTTATAGGAATTTTGATTTACTCCAATCGGAATTCTCCAATGATCAGATAAATTATTATATGGCTGGTTTGTTTTCAGATCTATATGTATAAATGCCTCTTTATTTTCAAAAAATAAATCAGAAGCAACTGGACTTGAATTAGGGTCTCCCAGAGATCCAGAATGTAACTTAGAGTAAATTACCCTTTCCGCACCGGAGTCCATGCCCTTGTCAAATGGGATATTATTCCAATACTTAAAAATTTTATTCATTGAGTTCAGCTCATCAATAATTTTGTCTAGGTGGTGGTCTAAGGTGCTATTAATTTTTCCTAAGTATTTTTTTTCTAATTTTTCAATTTCTTTAGCATCTATCATTCTTAAAACAATTTATTATCAAAGTAATACTAAGTTAATTATAGTTTCAATTCATAATTTTGCTGAAATTAATTATTTTCTTAAGTTTTAAGAAAATTTTGAGGGTAACTTTTAATTACCCTCATTTTTTTTATAATTTTGATCCAATTATTCCTGCAATTAGCCATATAATCATTATTAGAAAAGGGTAGTGTCCTGTAAACATATCTGCCATTTGAGACCTCCTTGGTTCCGATTCATTTAATAGAATATTGATATTTTGATTAATATGCAATAATTACATATTAAATTATAACTATTGAGAAATAAATGTTGATTTTATTATTAAATTATTTTTTAAATATGCAATAAATTTATACCAATATGTCAGTTGTTATTATCTATACCTTATAATAAGTATATTTAGCAGATGTCTATTGAATCTAAAATCATTCAAATACTTCTTAATAAAAAGATAACTGTATCAACAGCTGAGTCTTGTACAGGAGGACTTCTGGCTTCAAAATTTACATCTTTCTCGGGTATATCTAAAATTTATCATACTGGTCTCATTACTTATTCAAATGTGTCAAAGATTAAGCAACTCAAAGTATCACCTTCATCTCTAAAAAAATATGGTGCTGTCAGTCGCCAAGTCTGTGCTCAGATGTGTTACCAATTACATAAAATTACCCAAAGCCAATTAACTTTTTCTACAACCGGTGTAGCGGGCCCAAATGGGGGCACAAAGTCAAAACCTATTGGTTTAGTTTTCATTGGAATATATTTTGAAAAGAATATTTATGTAGAAAAGTTAAATTTTAATTCAAGTCTTTCACGAAAACAAATTCAAATTAAAACTGTTAAAGAATGCTTACAAATGGCTAGTGATATTATCAATGAGCTATAAGCGAAATTATAATAGTTTGCTACCTGATGATTTTGTGTTGAGTGAGGAATTTGAGACAATTATCGAACAGTTAGAAAATACAAAAGATCATTTTTATATTACAGGAAAAGCAGGAAGTGGTAAGTCAACTTTGTTAGCATATTTTCGATCCATCACAAAAAAAAATACTGCTGTTCTTGCTCCTACAGGTGTCGCTGCAATACGTGTTAAGGGCCAAACTATTCATTCCTTTTTTGGTTTTCCACCCAAGGTTATCCAAACAAGACATATAAAAAAAGTTAGACAAATTGAAGTGCTCCAAAATTTAGAAACTCTCATTATAGATGAAGTATCAATGGTGCGTGCTGATGTCTTTGATGCAATTGATTATAGTCTTCGTGTTCATCGCAAAAAACTTACTCAGCCTTTTGGAGGAGTTCAGTTGGTTGTATTTGGGGACTTATTTCAACTCCCACCAGTCGTCAACATGGATGAGTCTGGTCTTCTACAGCGTATTTACTCGAAAGGTCATTTCTTCTTTCACTCAAATATTTTTCAGGATGCTCAATTTAAAACCCTTGAATTATATAGTATATATCGTCAAAAAGATGATCACTTTATTCATTTACTTAACTCTGTTCGAGATGGTTCTATAACCCACTCTCAAATAGATAATATCAATGACTCTTTAATTGATCATATTGAGATGGACGAGGGAAAAATAATACTTACTACTACCAACGCTCGAGCCAGTAGTATTAATCAAAAATACCTAAGTCAGTTGAATGAAGAAGAGTTTTCCTACCGAGGACAGGCGACAGGTCAGTTTTACAAAGAATTATTTCCCACAGATGAAATTTTGAAATTAAAAAAAGGGGCCCAAGTAATTATGATCAAAAATGATCCTGAAAAAAGATGGGTTAATGGATCAATAGGTATTATTCACGATATTGCACAAAAAAAAATCAAAGTAAAAATCGATAACAAAATCTTTGAAGTCAAAAAAGAAAAATGGGATCGCATTCAGTATACTTATGATGATGATCAACAAGAAGTTCAAGAAGAGATAACAGGATCTTTTAAACAGTATCCAATGCGATTAGCTTGGGCAATTACTATTCACAAAAGCCAAGGACAAACCTTTGAAAAAGTAATAATAGACATGAGCCAAGGTTCCTTTGCTCCAGGACAGCTTTATGTTGCATTAAGTAGATGTATAAGTTTAGAGGGTATAGAACTTCTAAGACCTATTAAAAAATCTGATATCATTGTTAACAATCAGTTGATAGGTTTCCAGGATAGATTAATTTAAGATGAGTAAGAAAATTTTATATAGTATTGCAGTCTTTAGCATTATTGGTATTGGTTTATATATTTCCTCAACTTTTGAATACCATGAATACTATGAGGAATGTGAAAAACAAAGTAATACCCAAGGAGGTATCGAGTCCTGTGTTGATTATAAGATACAAGAAGCAAAAAAATGATTTACCTTGAAGATAGCTACATCAAGAATTTTGAAGAGAAAATTGTATTAATTGAGGAAGACAAAATCATCACTCAAGATAGCTCTTTTTATGCCCAAAGTGGCGGGCAACCTGGAGATAAAGGAATATTGGAAATCAATGATCAAAAATTCAATGTTATCAATACAATTAAGCATGAATTAGGCATAGCCCATGTTGTTGATACAGAAATTAGTGATCTTTCAGGGGATATCAAAGGGCATATTGATTGGGACCACCGTTATCGTTTAATGAAGATGCACACCACTATGCATCTTTTGTGCGCAGCATTACCTTATTATGTTACTGGAGGTTCAATTGGATTAGAAAAAAGCCGATTGGATTTTGATTTAGGAGAAGAAACATTTGAATTTGAAACGTTAAACAAAATTATTAATGAATTTATTCAACAATCCCACTCGATTTCGTATCAGTGGATTACAAATGAAGAGCTTGATCAAAAACCTGAATTGGTTCGCACACTTTCTGTCAAACCTCCTAGAACAAATGATAAAATTCGTTTAGTTAAAATTGGAGATATTGACTTACAGCCATGTGGGGGAACTCATGTAGCCAATACTAGTGAGATTGGAGAATTTAAATTTATTAAATATGAGAGTAAAGGAAAAATGAATAAGCGTGTTCAGTTTACTCTCATATAATGCATAAAGCGTCACTTAAAGATTTTTTACTATTATTTGTATTAGCTGGTATATGGGGCAGCGCCTTCTTTAATATTAAAATCGCATCAGAAAGTTATACCCCAATGGCTCTTGCTTTTGGTAGAATTTTTTTTGCTGCAATCGTAATGCTTATTTACTGTTGGATTAGAAAAATTTCTATTGAAGCATTTGGAGAAAACTGGCTATGGTATGCAACTATAGGATTTGTAAATTTAGTTCTACCTTTTTTTTTTATCTCATTTGGAATAGTAAAAGTTCAAAGCAATCTAGCTGCTATCTTGATGTCCACAGCCCCTATCGCAGCAACAATATTGGGCCATTTGTTTATTCAAAATGAAAAAATTAATCTTTTAAAATTTCTAGGAATCCTAATTGGCTTTCTAGGGATTGTTTATCTGTTCTCAGATAATATTTTAATTAATCAATCAAATATCTTCTATGCATTCATGGTAATTTTAGGTCCAGTTTGTTACACCATTGGCGGTCTGTTTTCACTTAAGCTAAAACATATAAAAAATGAAGTACTCACTTCTAGTATTCTAATTTGGGCTGTAATTATCTTACTCCCTATTATGTTTATCTTTGAAAATCCAACTGAATTAAGACCCTCTTTGAATGCTACAATTTCTCTTATTTATCTGGGAATTGTTGCTACTGCGATTGCTTGGCTAATGAGATTTTATATTCTTAAAAATAATGGGTTAGTATTTCAATCTCAAGTTGCCTACATCATCCCAATATTTGGCCTAATATTTGGCTATCTCTTTTTAGATGAAAAAATAACTTATAAAATAATAGTGGCATTGATTGCTGTTTTGATAAGTACTTATCTAATTGAAAAAAGTAAAAAAGTAAAAGTTACAGATAAACTATCTTGATGTTATTGACTTATAATATACTGTACGCAATCTAATTATGTCAGCAGATATTCTAATTAAAATTGAGAATTTAAAAAAATCATTTCAGGGAGGCCTAGAGGCTCTCAAGGGAGTTAATTTGGAAATTCAAAGAGGTGAAATTTTAGCACTTTTGGGCCCCAATGGTGCTGGAAAAACTACACTCATTAATGCGATATGCGGAATAGTCTTGCCCACCTCTGGTAGCATTACAGTTGATGGTTACGATGTTGTTAAAGATTATAGAAGAACAAGGTCTATGATTGGACTTGTGCCCCAAGAACTTCATTTAGAGGCTTTTGAAAAAGTTTTTCAAAACGTATCTTACACCAGAGGCCTTTATGGTAAGAAAAAAGATCCAGCTTTTATTGAAAAAATTTTAAGAGACCTCAGCCTTTGGGATAAAAAAGATAGTAAACTTCGAGAGCTTTCCGGGGGTATGAAGAAAAGAGCTTTGATCGCGAAAGCCCTAAGTCATGAACCAAAAATATTATTTTTAGATGAACCCACTGCAGGTGTTGATATTAATTTGCGAAGAGACATGTGGAGAGCAGTTAGAGAATTAAAAGAAAAGGGCGTAACAATAATCCTTACAACACATTACATCGAAGAGGCAGAGGCAATTTCTGATAGAGTTTCTGTGATAAATAATGGTGAAATCATAATTACAGATAATAAAAATGATTTAATGCAGAAAATGGGCCAAAAGAATTTAACCATAGAATTCCAAGAGCCTTTTAATGAAATCCCATCTTCTCTTGGAACGTACAATCTTAAAATGAATAATAATATTTCATTAACCTATACTTATGACTCTCAGGGGTCTTCAACAGGTATTACCGCACTGCTCCAAGATATAAAATCAGCTGGCCTTAAACTAAAAGATTTAAACTCTTCTCAGACATCTTTAGAGACAATATTTGAAAAATTATTGGAGGAAAGTGCATGAATTGGACAGGTATCATAGCAATTTACTTGCACGAAATGGACCGTATGAGAAGGACAACAGTTCAAAGTATATTTTCCCCTGTTATCTCCTCCTCTTTATATTTTGTAGTATTTGGTGCAGCAATCGGTAGCCGAATACCTGTAATTGAGGATATCTCTTATGGATCTTTTATAGTTCCAGGTATGATAATGTTAGCCCTACTTACACAGAGTGTTTCAAACGCTTCGTCAGGAATTTTCTTTCCTAAATTTTTAGGTACTATAAACGAAATCTATGCCGCCCCCTTATCAACAACAGAAATTGTTATTGGTTTTGTTGGAGCAGCTACTACCAAATCAATAATTCTGGGAAGCTTAATATTGGCAACAGGTTTATTTTTTGTAGATATCTATATTATGCATCCATTTGCGATGATCCTAATGCTTGTTTTAACATCTTTAACTTTTAGTTTACTTGGTTTTTTGATTGGAATGCTGTCAACTAATTGGGAAGAACTCTCTATATTTCCTACTCTTATTTTATCTCCACTAGTTTTTCTTGGGGGTTCACTATACTCCATAAACTGGCTACCAGAATTTTGGCAGAATGTGTCCCTAGTAAATCCTGTGCTTTATTTAGTGAGTGGCTTTCGATGGAGCTTTTATGAAATGGCTGATGTAAGCATTACCACAAGTCTAATTATGATATTTACATTCCTAATACTTAATATCACTGCAATTATTTATATTTTCTCTAAGGGTTTTAAAATCAAAGATTAATTTCAGATGTCAAATAGGATCGTCTGGTTTAAAAAAAATTTAAGGTATAAGGATAATGAAACCTTAATCGATCAAGATAAAAAATCGATCTTAATATATATAATTGAACCTGAGCTCTGGAAACAAAAGGACATGTCTCTAAGACAATGGCAATTTACTTTAGACAGCTTAAAAGATCTTCAACACCAATTAACAAAAAATAATTTATATTTAAATATTTTATATGGTGATGCCTTAGAGATATTTAAGTTTATAAAGGATAAATATAATTTTGATAGTGTCATAAGCGAACAAGAAACAGGAATTAAATGGACTTTTGAAAGAGATAAAAAATTAAAATCTTTTTTTCTCCAAAATGATATTCATTGGATTGAGTGTGCCTATCCAGGCGTAAGACGTGGACATCATGATAGAAATCAATGGGCAAAATTTTTTAGAAAGGATATTCTTAGATATCCAAATTTACCTATCATTAAACAATCGATAAATTTAGGATTAAAAAATTACGATTTACCAAAAATTTTCTATGACACAACTCCTTGTCCTAATATGCAGAAAGGGGGCTCACGAGAGGCAGAAAAATTATTAAGCACTTTTCTTAACAGTAGAGGTGAAAACTATCAATATGAGATGTCTAGTCCTATAAGTGCAGAAAAAAGTTGCTCAAGATTATCGACTCATTTGACCTACGGGACGATATCGCATCGTTCAGTTTTCCAAGAAGCTACTAAAAAAAAAGAAAAGATACAATTGACTAATAAAAATTTCGCTAAATCTATAAATTCTTTTTTATCTCGTTTACATTGGAGATCACATTTTATCCAAAAATTGGAGGACCAACCATCAATCGAGCACAAGAGTTTTATTCCAGTCTATGACCAAATACGTGAAAAAGATTTTAGAAAATTAGATGCATGGATAGAGGGTAAAACAGGCGTACATTTTATAGATGCATGTATGATTTATCTTCGAAATCATGGATGGATTAATTTTAGAATGAGGGCAATGCTAGCCTCGTTCGCATCCTATAATCTATGGCTAGATTGGAGATATTTCGGCCCACGCCTAGCAGCCTTATTTACTGACTTTGAACCTGGGATACATTACAGCCAGCTACAAATGCAATCAGGAACGACCGGAATAAATACTATCAGAATGTATAATCCATATAAACAAGCGTTAGATCAAGACCCTGAGGCAAAATTTATAAAATCACAATTACCTGAATATAATAATTTTCCACCTAGCTTTTTTTTTAAACCTCCTGAACTATCTAATAATGAAAATCTATTTAACGACTCTAAACTTGAAACAATAGTTGATGTCACTAAAACAGCAAAGTTCGCGAGAGATAAAATTTTTAGTATTAGGAAGCTCCCAGAGCATCAAAAGATGGCCAAAAATGTTTTTATCAGACATGGTAGCAGACAGAATAGATAACAATTTTAATAGATTTTTGAAGTTTACTTTTTTTAAAACAACCTGTTAACTCTTTTTAGATGTTTGAAAATCCTGATTATATTGTAATTGGTTCTGGATCGGCAGGATCGACAATAGCATACAGACTTGGGGAGAATCCAAAGTTAAAAATTCTAGTTTTGGAATTTGGTGGACTGGATAAAAGTCCATTTATTCAAATGCCTGCCGCTCTTTCTTACCCTATGAACATGGACAAGTTCGATTGGGGTTATAAAGCTGAACCAGAGCAAGCATTAAACGGAAGATCTTTAGCCTGTCCTAGAGGTAAAGTTATTGGAGGATCCTCTTCAATTAATGGAATGATTTATGTAAGAGGAAACGCTGGTGACTATAATCAGTGGGCAGAAAGCGGAGCGAAAGGTTGGGATTATCCAGATGTTCTTCCATATTTTCAAAGAATGGAAGCAAGCCATGGAGGAAATTCTGAATTTAGAGGGAAATCTGGCCCATTAAATATAACTCATGGCAAAAGAGATAATCCTTTACATAACGCGTTTGTAAAAGCAACTGAACAAGCAGGGTATACTTACACTGAAGATTATAATGGTTTTCGACAGGAGGGCTTTGGGCCCGCTGACATGAATGTTTGGAAAGGTTCACGTTTTTCTACAGCTAAAGCTTATTTAAAACCTGCATTAAAGAAGAAAAATGTACATCTAATAACTAAAGTTTTAGTCGATAAAATAATATTTAGTGAAGACAAGGCTAAAGGGGTGGAAGTATTTCATCAAGGTCAAAAAAAAATTTTTAATGCCAATATCGGAGTTATTTTATCTGCCGGCGCTATAAATAGTCCAACAATTCTTCAAAGATCAGGAATTGGAGAGGCCAATGATTTAAACAACTTAGGAATTAAGGTTATTAAAAACTTACCTGGAGTTGGTAAAAATTTACAAGATCATTTAGAAGTTTATTTTCAAGTGAAGTGTTTACAACCAGTAACACTTAACAAGTACTTAAACCCATTTTCTAAATTGTTAATTGGAATGCAATGGATGTTTCTTAAAAGTGGGCCAGGTTCCACAAACCAATTTGAAACACTTGGATTTATTCGTTCAGATAAAAATATTCCATATCCTGATATTCAATTTCATTTTCTCCCTGTTGCAATAAGATATGATGGTAAAGCACCAAGTAAAGGACATGGTTTTCAATTACACGTGGGACCCATGCGTTCAAAATCTCGAGGATTTGTGAAATTAAAGTCTAACAACCCTTTTGAGGCACCTTTAATAAAATTTAATTATATGTCTCATGAAGATGATTTTCCGAACTTTAGAAAATCACTCAGACTTTCTAGAGAAATTCTTAACCAAGATGCGTTAGCTCCTTTTAAAGGAAGTGAAATTCAACCTGGAGATAATGTTGTATCAGATGAGGGACTTGATGAATTTATAAAAAATAACTGTGAAAGTGCTTACCATCCATGTGGTACTTGCAAGATAGGAGAAGAAGACGATCCTTCATCGGTTGTTCAAAATGACTGTAAAGTTAAGGGTTTTTCAAATTTTTACCTTGCAGACTCCTCCATTTTTCCTCAAATCTGTAATGGAAATCTTAATGCACCCTCCATAATGACTGGTGAAAAAGCATCGGATCATATTTTGGGAAAACCTCTTTTAGCTCCATCTAATTTACAACCCTATACTCATCCAAACTGGCAGAATTCTCAGAGATAAAATTGATGATCAGACTCATTCTCTTTTTATTTATATTCCCAATAATTGCTTATTCAGATAAACACATCCCTTATTATAAGTCTTTAGCTCATGATGAGTCTTGGCTACGTCATTATCCAGAAAATCAAGATTTGAGTAAGCAAACAGAGAAATTTCTTCTCACAGAAGAAAATATGCCTGTGAAGGTTATTGAAGAATTTCAAAATAGTTGGAGTTCATATACTGACTGGTATCGTATAGAGTTATTTAATGGGATACAGGGTTGGATTGCACATAATCAGCTATCTAAAAAAAGAACTTTGTTAGTCTTAGAGGATACTGAATTATATGCTATGAGATCTTATGATCCTGAGTCTCTTTTGACTATTCAAAAAGGATTAATTCTTGCTCCAAAAATTGTAAACTTATTGGAGGTTAATGAGACAATGGTAAAGATAAGTATTCCAGAAGGTAAAAAATCTTCGATTAAAGGTTGGATACCTTTAGATAAGAGACTGTGGGGTGTTTCTCATAAAGAAACACAATTTATCAATGATTAGATACTTACTATTGTTGTTTCTCATGGTACAAAACTTGATGGCTTACAGTGAATCTCCTTATAAGGTTGTTTATCAAACGGACACTTATGAAATTCGATATTATGAGGAACGCTTAATAGTAGAAACTCAATACTCTAATCAAAATAATGGATTTCAGAAACTCTTTAAATACATTTCAGGTAACAACAAACAAAGTCAAAAAATTGAAATGACCACACCTGTTAATGTTACAGAAATTGAAAATCAGTTTGTTATGCAATTTTACTTACCTAAGAGATTTCAACAAAATGAGATACCTCTGCCCTCAGATAAATCATTAAAAATTTCAACAATAGAACCAGGATATTTTGCGGTAATTAGATATTCAGGTTTTGCCTCAGATAAAAACTTTCACAAACATAGAGAAATTTTAAAAAACAAATTAAATGCCGATGATATAAAAGTTTTAGGTTCTGCTATTAAAGCTACATATGATGGCCCTTTCACACTTCCCAATCTTCGAAGAAATGAAGCAATTTTTTTAGTTGATTGGAAGGAGCCTCTTTGATGCAAAGTAAAAACACACATAAAAATTTTGGATTTGGCACTCAAATTAGAAAATCTCCTTTTTTTGATGCTACAGTTAGATGGGGGGCCACTGGATTTTCTGTTTATAATCATATGTATATCCCAAGGGATTTTGGTGACCCAGAGAAAAATTTTTGGAATTTAGTTAATGATGCGATTTTATGTGATGTAGCAGTTGAAAGACAAGTTGAGATAACTGGCCCTGATGCATTCCAGTTTATTCAATTACTTACACCGCGCGATCTTAGTAAAATATCTATAGGGCAGTGTAAATATGTACTTATTACCAATGAACAAGGGGGAATACTCAATGATCCTGTCTTACTACGCCTGGGTGAAAATCATTTTTGGTTATCTCTATCTGACAGCGATATTTTATTATGGGCTCAAGGCGTTGCAGTAAATTCTGGACTAAATGTTAGTATCGAAGAACCAGATGTTTCGCCTCTTCAGTTGCAAGGACCAAAGTCAAGGGAGATTATGGTAAAATTATTTGGAGAAGATATTAAAGATTTAAAATATTACTGGCTTAAAGAATTAGAATTGGATGGTATTCCGTTAGTTGTCTCACGCACCGGATGGTCTACAGAACTTGGATACGAATTATTTTTACGTGATGGAACTCAGGGAGATAGATTATGGGAGATGATCATGACAGCAGGTAATGAATATGGTCTTCAGCCTGGACACACATCAAGCATTCGACGCATTGAAGGGGGTATGTTGTCGTATCACGCAGATGCAGATATACACACGAACCCGTTTGAGATGGGACTTGAAAGACTAGTATCTCTGAATAGTGATATTAATTTCATCGGTAAAAAAGCACTTATGAAAATACATAAAAATGGAATTAAACGTCAGCAAATTGGTTTGGAAATAGCGGGCGATTCTTTGAAAGGTCCCAACACAGTATTTTGGGAAGTATCCTGTGATGATAAAATCATTGGAAAAGTAACTTCTGCAGTATTTTCACCACGATTAGAAAAAAATATAGCATTGGCAATGGTTGATAAAAATTTCATAAAAATAGGTTTGAAAGTTTCAGTTGAAATTAATGGGGATTCCAGAGAGGCGATCATAGTAGAAAAGCCATTCTTCGATCCTAAAAAATCACTTCCAAGCTCTTGATATAATAGAAATATTGTTGATTTTATTGAATATCTTTTGATATTCACTAGATGCATAGTTTCATTAACTTCTTAGCATTATTTTTTTTTTGATTCAGAATTTATAAGTTTCTCTTACTCAAAAAATATTAGAGAGGTATTTATGAAACTAGTAACAGCAATTATCAAGCCCGATAAGGTTGAAGCTTTGAGACAAGCACTCACAAGTGTTGATATTCAAGGTTTAACTATTGTTGAGGCTAAAGGATATGGGCGCCAGAAGGGTCATACCGAACTGTACCGAGGCGCAGAATATGAGGTACATTTTCTTCCTAAATCTCGAGCAGAGGTTTTAGTAGATTCTGCAGACGTCGAAAAGGTCATTACTACAATTTCTGAGGCAGTTAAATCAGGAAAAATTGGCGATGGCAAAATTTTTGTAACTGAAGTGCAAGAAGTTGTCCGAATACGTACCGGAGAACGAGGCGCTGAGGCAATTAAATAAGGAGATCCAATGAAAAAAATATTAACTTTCTTAATCCCTACTTTGCTTCTCTCCGGAGTTGCAAGTGCGGAAGTATCTGCAGAAACAGCCTTTGTGTTTAATACATTTTTGTTTGTTTTTAGCGGAGTCTTAGTCATGTTTATGGCACTAGGTTTTGCCATGTTAGAAGCTGGTTTTGTTCGTAAAAAAAACACATCAGCTATTTTATTAAAGAATATAGCTTTATATTCAATAGCTGGAATTATGTTCTATTTAATCGGATACAGTTTAATGTATGTTGACGTTTCTGGTTGGATAGGATCTTTAGGTGGTGCCTTTTATAACCCTTCAGCAGATGAATTAGCACTTTTAGATGGTGCTGATAATGCTGATGCTATTTCAGACACTGGTTACTCAGTTGCATCTGATTGGTTCTTCCAAATGGTATTTTGTGCTACAGCTATTTCTATTGTATCTGGTGCTTGTGCTGAGAGAATTAAGGTTTGGCCATTTATGATTTTTGCAGCATTCATGACGGGAATTATTTATCCAATCTATGGTTCTTGGACCTGGGGTGGTGGATGGCTAACAGAGATGGGTTTCTCTGACTTTGCTGGATCTACAATTGTTCACTCAGTTGGCGGATGGGCTGCATTAACAGGCTGTTTAATACTTGGACCAAGATCAGGAAAATATGGCCCTGATGGAAAAATTTCGCCAATAGCTGGTGCTAATATGCCCTTAGCTTGTCTTGGTACATTTATCCTTTGGTTTGGATGGTTCGGCTTTAATGGTGGTTCCCAATTAGCTTTAGGAAGTGCTCTTGACGCTGTTGCGATGTCCATTGTTGTTGTTAATACTAATATCGCTGCTTGTGGCGGTGTGGTAGCTGCAATAATTCTATCTCAATTAATGTACAAGAAGATTGACTTATCGATTGCTTTAAATGGTGCTATTGCTGGTCTAGTTGCTATTACAGCTGGCCCTGACTTAAGTAACCATTTCTTATCAATGATAGTTGGTGCTATCGGTGGTGTTCTTTGTACAATTGCAATCCCAATGCTCGATAAAATGAAAATTGATGATGTTGTGGGTGCAATCTCAGCTCACTTAGTTGCAGGTGTATGGGGAACTCTAGCTGTTGGTATTTTCGGCGGTGGTGACTTCTTAGTACAATTGATTGGTATTATCGCAGCTGGTGTATTAGTTGTACCTTTAAGTGGAATATTCTTCTTTATATTAAAGGGAACAGTTGGTTTAAGAGTGTCTGAAGAAACTGAAGCTTCAGGTCTTGATAAAGCTGAATTAACAACAGAAGCTTACCCAGAATTTAAATAATTCTAATTATAGTACTCCTTAAAAAAAGGGCGCTTACCGCGCCCTTTTTTTTTATATTAATTCATCTATTAAGTCTGTTATTTTTGAACTATCAGGTTTAGTCATAGAAGACCAACTCTTGACAAGATTTCCTTCACCATCGAAAAGATATTTATAAAAATTCCATTTTGGAGTTTCATTATAAGTTGATGTCATCCAGCTATATATTGGGTGGGCGTCGTCTCCATCCACATCTACGATTTCAGAGATAATAAATTTTGTATCATAGTTAACTAAACAAAACTCTTTAACATCCTCTTCATCAGCTAACTCTTGTCGAAAGCTGTTTGAGGGAGTCCCAATAATTACTAAATTTTTATCTAAATATTCACGATGAAGATTGGATAAATTAGCATATTGTTTTGTGAAACCACATCTACTAGCAGTATTCACAAGAAGAACCGGTTTACCTTTAAATTTATCTAGATTAATTTGATTACCATCAATGTCTTGAATACTAAAGTTATGAAGGTTTTGTGCCATAATAATTCCTATATTTGTGAGTAAAACACTCAAGGTTATCAAGAGAATTCTCATGTCATTTTATACTGACTTTAAATAATCTGGATTTGCTAATCTTAAATTTTTGGTAATCCCAAAACTTCGCTTTTTTTAATAAATTCCTCTTTATATGGAGGTCTTTTAAAAATCTCTTTAATCATAGGTTTAAAAAAATCTAAATCTTTGTTCTCATATTCTGGGTCAAAAGATTTTTGATCCCATCTTTCGCAAAAATCAGCGCATGTTTGAAAATAAATATTATCTTTAAATTTATCCCTAGCATTTTTATCCCAACCATAATGATGGGCGTAATAAATCATTTGAAAAATTCCATGATGCTCAACCACCCAAGTTACTTCTTCTCTAACATAAGGTCTTATGACCTCAGCAGAAAATCTATCGTGATTTTGAGGAGCAAGTCCATCTCCAATATCGTGAAGTAATGTTCCAACAATCCAATCAATATCAGCCCCATCGTTGTATGCTCTCGTAGCTGATTGAAGTCCATGATCCAATCTTGTAATTTTATAGCCCTCCATAGTATTTTGTCCTTGTCTTGATAGTTCTTCGATAATCCTCTCATAAGTCAAAGAGACATATCTTTCCTCATATTCTTGAAGTAATAAATAATCATCCTTATCACCATCTTTCATATGTTTAAATTTTACATTCTTATCAACCAAAATTTTTAGATCCTTTTTGTGTATATTTTCTATGCAAATGCCTAAGTTTACCTTCCGTTGAGTCAAAATCTAGATAACAACCTTGGAGGTGTCTAGCACCTTCATTAGAGTCATATGCGGTTCTTCCATGAAGCAGTCTGTGATTATCAAACATCATAACGTCCCCAGGTTTAAGCTTAAAACTAATCTCAAAATCTGATGAAGAATATAAATCACTTAGTAGTTTTCTAGCTTGATAGAAAGTTGTAAGACTTTTTTGATCAAGTGGCGGAACGTAATCAACTCTTGTGCTATATCTTACTTGCTTGTAATCTCCCTCTTTATCCAACTCAATAAGCTCTCCCCAATTTTCTAAAATAATATCTTTGTCTTGAAATTGATATCTCAGATTAGTTTTAGTCAAAGATTTAAAAGCTTCATGGTTATTGATCTTAATATGATCAGCAACTGCAAAACCATCTACCAGAGTAGAAAAACCACCACTCACCTCATTTTTTAGACAATGCAAAAATTGAATTCCAGGCGCAGCTGGCTTTCTATAGGGATTGTCCGTATGTGGAGGGAGAGCAATAGGCTTATAAGCTAAATCATTGGGGTTAGGTTTGGACATCACATCAAAATACTCTCCAAAGTTAGTTACTTTTACAGGGCCTATTGAACTCACAAATTTAAGTAAATATCGATCTTTTGTTGGAACGTTTTTAATAATTACAAAGCCAAATTTATAAAAATCCTCTAGAAGTTTATACATCGACACTTTCTCAACCATATTCTCTTCAAACTCTATATTTGGAAATTCTTTGAAATCTGAGTTCCAAAGTAGTCTTTTGGGTAAAGGGCCGCGTTTATTTTTATCGTTATCAAACTCTATTAAAAGATCTTGAATATTGTATTTGCCTTTAGCCCCATCATTGAATTCAATATCAAGTTTTTCTTCTAAAATTTTTGCTGTTTTAATTTTTAAATCTAATTTAATGGAAGAAGGTTCATAGAGCCTTTGATTTGTATCTTTGTCGATATAGTCATTTCCTGGTAATCTTTCCCTTAACCAAATAGGATGTAATTCATAATCATGATTTTGGTGTGTCACTTTTAGTGAGTCACTTGAAAACTGAACCTTCATGGCGCTACCCTCAAAATTAATTCTTAAAAAGACTTTTTGTTAATTAATGATATTTGTCAATTAAGAAATTAAGGTGCTACTTTAAATATAGCTTCAATTTCAACTGAGAAGCCTAAAGGAAGAGAACTCACCCCAACTGCTGCACGAGCATGAATGCCCTTTTCACCAAAGATTTTTTGCATAAGATCTGAACAACCATTAATAACTTGAGGTTGTTGGGTAAAATTATCTAAACAATTTACAAAACCTGTCAATTTTATTAATTGTTCTACTCTATCCAGATCTTTGATTTCATTTTTTAGGGCAGATAGTATTGCCAAACCACATTTTTGCGCATGTTCTTGAGCTAATTCTAAACTCAAATCTTTACCTACAACACCTTTTGCAAAACTTCCATCCTCTAAGAGAGGGCCTTGGCCAGAAATATATGCAATATTATCTACTATTACACAAGGTTTGTAACTTCCAGCCGGTTTTGCAGGGTTGGGTAAAACAATTCCTAACTCTTGTAACTTATTTTCTATACTCACTTTGAGACTTCCTCTTCCTCTTCAATTTTATTTATAATCTGTTCTGTGGCCAATTGCATTCCAATTGATGATGTAGTTCTGGGGATAATCATGGAAGGTGTATTTTCTTCATATATATCGCTAGTTCTTCCAACCTTAATTCTATAATAATTATATGGAGCCACTATAGAATAAACAACTATCATATAAATAAAAAATCCATACGGTCCAAAATAAGCCATAAAACCTGATGCCAACATTGGGCCTGCCACCATCCCTAAAGCGTGAACAAGAGTTAATGTTGAGCTAGCCGAAACAATCTCATCTTTTTCTAAGAAGTCGTTCATATGTGAGATAACAACGGCGTAATAAGGCAATGACACTGCAGAGTGGATACCAACAAATATTAATAGAACATAAAAAGAAAAGGAACCAAAAATAAAGGTCAAAATCAAAGAGATAATAGCTATTAAATTTAGCGCAAATAAAATAGTTCTTCGATCATAACGATCTGAGATCTTTCCAACAGGATATTGAAAAATAGCTCCAAAGAACATATTAACAAAAACTAATATTGAAATTTGAAATATACTTAAGCCTATCTTAGCACCAAAAACTGCCAATAGACCAAATAAAGCACTGTAAACCATCCCAATTGATAAAGATCCAATAAAAGCCATCGGTGATTTATTATATAACTCTTTCAGACTCAAAAATTTAGGTGTTGTGAATTCAGGAGCAGGTTTTTTTGTAAGAAGTATAGGAACTAAAGCTAATGAGATTAACAAAGATGTTAGAATATAGAGATGAGCCTCGGTAGTTGATCGTAAATTGATCAACATTACCCCAATGCTGGTCGAGAAATATAAAACAATCATGTAAAAGCCAATCAATTGACCTCTTGATTGATTATCTGCACGATCATTTAACCAACTTTCGCAAACTATATAAATTGCAGCAAAAGAAAAACCAGTAATCATTCTAAAGATTAACCAAAGAACTGGATCGACAAAAATCCAATGTAATAAAATAGCTATTGATCCTAAAGATGCGAATGCAGCAAATACTCTAATATGCCCAACATTTTTAATTAGTTTAGGACATTGAATTGAGCTAAATAGAAATCCTACGAAATATCCTGTAAATACATAACCAATCTCAAAATCTGAAAAATTAAAAAAAACAGAATTGATGTTTAGTAAAGTTCCTTGAAGAGCATTGGCCAACATTATTAGCCCAAAACCACTAAAAAGAGCCCATGAATTTAAAATAGTTCCAAACACTCGCGCATAAATAAACTTTTAGTTTAAGAATGCAATATCTATTTTGAAAAAGGTAATGAGGTCATTTGGGTTTGTACCTCTTGATTATCAATCAACAATGTTTTGACATCATCAAAATTTTGAAACTTGGTTTCTATCATTGCGATACCAAGACAGCACCCAAAATCAGGGCTAAAACAACCAGACCTTAATTCACCGATAATTTGTCCATCTAATTGAATAGGTAGGAATTTTGTTATACTTAAACTATCAAGCTTAAGTTTTAAACCAACCAAGGACCTTTGTAATCCCTCTTGATTTTGTTTTTCTAGTAATGATTTTCCTAAATATTGTATTTCAGGATTAAAAGAAACAAAAGGTTTTAAACCACATTCTAAGGGAGTATCTTCCATCGTCATGTCATTCCCAAAAGAAAGCAAGCCTCCCTCAATTCTTTCAATTAAATTTGGACAACCCGGTCTGACATTTAAATCTTCTCCATTAGTAATTAGTTTATCATAAAGATTCAGACCGACTTCATCATCATCTACATAAATTTCAAATCCACCTTGTTTTGACCAACCTGACCTGGCAATAAGTAATTTATGACCTTGGAATTCATATCTATTGAAATTAAAAAATTTTAATTTTTTTATTTCTTCACCAAAAACTCTTTCCATTAAATCAAAGGATTTAGGCCCTTGCACAGCTAAAATGTTGACATTGGGTTCAGTAATTTCGACATCTAATTTCATTCCAATAGCAATTCCTTTTGCATATAATAAAACATCTGAGTCAGCTATAGATAACCACCAAGTATCAGAGCTCACTTTCATAATTAACGGATCATTAAGTATCTTTCCTTTTTCATCAACAATAGGTGCATAGTAACAAAGATAGTCTTTTGCATTTGATAAATCTCTACACGTTATAAGTTGTGTAAGCTTAGCAGCATCAGGTCCTTGAAATTGGACTTGTCTTTCAACTGATACATCCCAAACTTGAACATTATTTTTGAGATGAAGACAGTCCTCCTCAACACCTTTAAAAGATGCTGGTAAGATCATATGATTGTAAACTGTATAAGACTGAACCCCATATTCTTCAATCCTTTTTGTATATGGTGTGGAGCGGAGTCGGGCGCTTTTAGCAATTAAATGGTTCATAAAATTTGGATTAGTTAATATATGTATTATCGCTACAAATCAAACGATAATTTTTAATTATTTCATCATCATAATTTAATTAAAATTGTATTTTCCAAGCCTATGTAAGGTTAATTCTAATCGAGTAGAATAATTTATTGAATAATCGCAAAGCCCACTAAATAAAGAGTTTCAAAAGAAATCAATAAATTCTTCTATTAAGACAAAACATTTTGACTTATTAAAAAGAATGGTTTTATTAAAAAAAGTGATGTTTGCTATTTATTTAAAAAGTCTCAAAAATACTTTCTCTTAATGAAATATTTTTATAAGGTCCTTAGAAGTTTTACTTTATTAAATATTTAATCCTAAAATAAAAATTAAAATACAGACTGAAAAAAAAGTAACAAGGCTATAAACCATTCCTATCAATAAAGGGTTATAGCTCTGATTAAAAATCTTTTTTAAATTGATTGATGCACCAAGTGCCGTTAGTGCCAAACCAAATAAGATAGTTGTAATTTTTTCTGAGACTTTAAAAATATTTCCCCAGATCTCAGAGTTTAAATAAAAAGTATCAATCATTGAACGAAAAAAAATTAAAGTAATAAAACCTAAAACAAATAATGGTACTGAATTAATAATACTCTTCATAAGAGGTGAATTTTTGGGATTGTCATTATTACCCTTATTTTTTAAAATAACTAAAGTTGGAATTAATAATACTAGAAATAAATTCCTAAGTAGTTTGGTGATAGTCGCTACTTCAAGAACTTTATTATTTAGATATAAATCGCTATGCACCATTGCAGCAGCCAATACTTGACTTGTATCATGGATACCAATTCCTAAAAAAACCCCCTTAGCTAAATCAGATATAAAATACCATTCAATAAATACAGGATAAATGAATACAGCTAAGCTACCCCAAAGAATAACGACCAAAACAGCAAGCCCAACTTCATAATCTTTTGATTTTAAAACACTTGATGAGGCCATTATTGCTGTTACACCACAAATTGATGTCCCAATTGCTAGTAACTTTGATAACTCTTTTTGTGCTGGCCATAACTTTGAGAGAGCGAAATAAGCCAACAAAATCAATGAAATTGTGACAATTATGATTACTATCGATTGAATACTTACACTGGTGAGTTGAGTAAAACTTATCTTTAAACCTAGCAAAATAATCGCTAATTGAAGAATGTCCTTTTTAATGAAATCTCGTCCTTCGAGAGTTTTTTCAGAAAATTTAATTACATTGAAAAATAATATCCCTAAAATAAGACAGAGTAAGCTTAACGGTAAAATTGATAAATTTAAAATATAACTCAGGGGTTGTCTTAAAAAAATTGCAAATAAGTAAATTAGACCTATAACAAGAATTCCATTATAGTTTCTACTAGTCATTATCAGTTAAACCAGCACCAGCTCCTGAAATTTTTTTCTCTTCTGTTTCTTCAACAAAAGTTTCTAGTGACAGTTTATATAGATAGTCCCAAGTACTTTGAGAATAAATACTTTTTCTTTGAGTTGTTATACTAATTGAAAAATCTGATATATATTCAGGGAAGATATTTTGATCAAAAAAATAAATATCACCGGGACTAATGGTAAAATTTAAATTTGATGAATAAAAATGAAAGTAGAGTAAATTATTTTTTGCTGATTTAGATAAGAAAGGAAGAATTAATAGGGGTTCATTTAAATTCTTAAAATTATGATTACGATGTATGTCTTCATTGTGAGATTGATCGAGAAAGAAAATCCCAAAATGTATAGGACAAAGATTGCTTGTATCAGATTGATTTATATCCAAAAGTTTATTAAGACCACTTAGTCCCAAATCAATTAGTCTCTTAAAACTCTCCAGTCCTTGAAATTCTGATTGCTCTAATAGTCTAACTGCCTTTCCAGCTTCCTCAGAAAGCCCCCAACTTAATCCTTTAGCACGAGATGATCTTTTAACTGTAGTTTCAATTTCATATAAAGAATGCATTAAGCTATCTTTTTGTAAGACCAAGTATCATCTGATTTACTTATTTCTTTCATTAACGGGGCACCTTGGTACATAGTAATTCTTACCCATCGATCTGATCGAGGGTCAAAGCGCGTAGCACCAAAAAAGGATAGTTTTAGTCGGAGCATATCAACAGGTATTAAGGTTTTTGAGATAGTATTATCTTGGATTTCAGAGTAGGGCAGTTGCTCGCATATCAGAACCCTTCTTAAAACATGTCGATATTCTTGGTTTTTTAGTAAATAATACCCTAAGTCTTTATCTAACTTACAAGATTTTAAGTCGTTATAAAGTGCACTTATATCTCTTGCTATTGCAAGAGGCAGCTCTAAGTCTGAACCCTCTTCGGTAAATCTATCAGACATTCGAGGTTCTTGTTTGTTTTTTGAGTAATACCAAAAATTGAATACATTTTCTTTATTATCGAAATTAATATTTAACAGCCAAGTATATTGATTTTCAATTAACTTACATATCTCATCAATTGTCCTTGATGTATCAATATCGAAGTATTCATCTTCATTTATTGACATTTCATAACTTAATGGCTCAACAATATCTGGGTAAACTTCCATCATTAATGAGACAATAAACTCGCAGCACTCAGCTTGCGTATTAGCCTCTGTCCATTTGTAAATAGTATTCCAAAAAAATTTATCTAAAGAAGTTGTTGAAAAGAACCTTTGAAAACTATCAAGATCTTTTAAGAGTTGTCTATTTTTGTTCTTTTGATATTCACTTTCTGTTTTCCAAAATTTAATATTCTCCTGAATAGTTGTTAAATATAATTGAAAAGTATTTTTATCATTTTGGTTAACAGAGGAAATGGAACGAATTAATTTTAATGCTTTTTCTTTTGCAATAATCCATTGGTTTAGGAGCGCTGGATGATTTACGATAAACGGAGCCATACCCAAACCTGTAGAATTACCGATACCTAAGTTTCTAGCTATATCTTCACTAAGTCTTACTGCTTTTTCTGGTGAACGAAAGTGAGCGACGTGGTTGACCACATCAAAAGTAAATTGTCGCGCAAGGTATACAAGCATCATCTCTAATCTAAAGGGTCCTTTAAGCTCCTCTCTATCTTGAACTTTAATTCGATCAGCTAATCCAAATTTACCTGAACCATACACAGCGGTAGTACGATAAAGATAGCCCACATCGTATAAAAGCTTAGTATCTGGCTGTTCACCTTGAGAGAGTTTATCCACTACATGTTCAAAGACACGAACTGACTTGTTAGCACGAGATAAGCAAAGTTCTTTTTCACTTACTCTTCCTTGTTCTTGAAGTGGAACATTCGCTTTAAGTCTTTCAATATCTGCTTTAGCTGGAACTCCATCAAATAAAACAAAAGAGGCATCCCATTTCGTGGCTATAACTCGATCAGATCTCTCACTATTTTCGATATGATTAGAAAAACAAATCAGGGAATACTTTTTTTGCCCTTTATTTACCTCATAAACAATGTGACCAAAGCCTTGGTCGTTTAAAAAAAATTCTTTAGTCTTAAAATCCCAACTCTTAAATTCTCTTATGAAACTTCTTAAAAAAGATAACTTAGATTGATGAAATGACCCTAATCGATCTAATTTCATTACTATTTCGGGTTTTCTTAGCTCTATATGCATTAATCAAACTTCTTATAAAAATTGTACCAATTATTTCCCAAGATGTCGTGCGTCTCTTCTTCACTGAAACCAGTATCTCTTAAACCTTTATGAAGATTCTCAAATCCTCGAGCATCTTCAAACCATGATGGCTGAGGTGGAAAACCTGCATTATCTGCTGTACCTTCTCCAAAATCTTTTGTTTTAGTCCACGTACCATTGCGCATCCATTCAACTATACTATCTGGATGGTTAATACAAAGATCAGACCCAATACCAATTTGCTTGATTGATATTCTTTTAGTTGTGTCTGCTATCATTTCACAGAAAGATTGAAGCGAGCAATTTGACGACCCTTTTAAATGATGAGGATATAATGAAAAACCAATCATTCCACCACTTTCATTAAGTGCTTTAAGTATATTGTCAGACTTATTTCGTAGTCCTTCATGCCAAAATAAAGGATTTGCATGACTGACTACAATTGGTTGCTCAGAAAATTTTATTGCTTCCAATGTTGAAAATTCTGCTGAATGAGACATGTCAATAATCATTTTTACTCTATTCATCTCTTTGATAACTTCTCTTCCCATTCGTGTGATGCCAGTATCTCTTTTTTCATAGCATCCAGTTGCAAGAAGTGACTGATTATTATATGTCAGTTGCATGAAAAGTATTCCTAGGTCCTTTAAAACTTCCACATATTCAATATTATCTTCTATAGGAGAGCAATTTTGAAGGCCGTAAAAAATAGCAGTCTTCTTTTCAAGTTTAGCTTTTTCTATGTCTTGAGAATTAAAACCTTGAAAAATTAAGGAGGAAAATTCCTTAAAATAATTTTTCCATTGTGCAATATTAGTTTTTAATTCATCAAAATCTTCATGGTAACAAATGGTGGCATGAACAGCATCGAGCTTTGCCTCATGATTGATTTCAAAAATCTCTTTAGACCAGTTGCAGTATTGTAAATTATCTACTCTGTAGTTCACTAGATCTTGCCAGGGCTGACATAAGTTGTTTTTACATGAGTGAAAAACTCGTGAGCATAAGTACCTTGTTCTCTTGGCCCAAAAGAAGAAGCCTTTCGTCCACCAAATGGCACATGGTAATCTAAACCTGCTGTTGGTAGGTTAACAGTAGTTACCCCAGTTTTTATATTCTTTTTAAAGTCAGCAGCCTTACTGAGAGACTGAGTTATAATACCACTAGATAGTCCAAAAATTGTATCATTTGCTACCTCAAGACCTTCCTCATAAGATTTAACTGGAATAACACAAGCTATTGGACCAAACATTTCTTCCTGATTGATGGTTGATTTATTATCACCATCAATAAAAAGAGTTGGTTCCATATAATGACCAGGTGTTCTCATATTCATTGGGTTTCCCCCATAAGCAAGTTTTGCTTCATTTTTCCCAATTTCAATATAATCAAGGTTGGATTGTAATTGTGTTTCACTTGAAACTGGTCCCATTTGAGATCCCTCATCAAGAGCATGACCTACTTTCAAGGAGCTAATACTTTCAATTAGTTTTTCATTAAATTCTTTATAGACTTTCTCATGAACAATTAATCTTGAACTTGCAGTACATTTTTGTCCAGTCCCACCATAAGCACCATTTGTTGCACAGGCGACTGCAATATTTAAATCAGCATCATCCATTATTACTAATGGATTCTTTGAACCCATTTCTAACTGCATTTTTTTCATAGATTTTGCTGCTTCAAGGTAAATGGTTTGACCAACACCGACCGAGCCAGTAAAGCTGATGGCATTAATATTTACATGACTTGAAATTTGATGACCAATTGTTCCACCACCTCCTAAAACTAAATTAAATAATCCTTCAGGTATATCTTTTTGCTCACTAATTATTTTTGTTAATGCAATCGCACTAGCGGGTGTTTGCGAAGCTGGTTTTAAAACTATAGCGTTACCAAAAGCTATTGCAGGTGCTGACTTCCAAGCAGCTATTGCGATGGGAAAATTCCAAGGTGAAATAATACCGCAAACCCCAACAGGTTCTCGAGTCATTTCTACAGAGACGCCATCACGAGTTGAGGCTATATTTTCTCCAAACTGTCTAAGGGCACTTGCGGCATAGTACTGAAATTGTTGTCCTGATCTAACTACTTCACCAATACCTTCGGGAAGAGTTTTCCCTTCTTCTCTTGATAAAAGCGTGCCAATTTCTTTAGACTGTTTAATAAGCTCACTTCCAATATTATGCAAAATGTTTGCTCTTTTTTCTATACCAACCTGTTCCCATTTTTTTTGGGCAAGTTGAGCAGACTCTACTGCATCATTAAGTTGCTGCGATGTAGCATTTGTATATTCATCGATAACATCATTAGTATCTGAGGGATTAATGTTTTTAATAGATCCTTCACCAGCAACCCATTGGCCAGCCACATAATTACAGTTTTTCATTTTGTTATTTTCTTAAGATTTCAGATAATCGTTCAGCACTCAGATATCCAATTGCAGAGCCGTCTTCACCTAAAACCTCCACTAAAGTTGGCTTATCAACAACAACTCGATCAATAAATTTTTCAATCACATCATCGCCCTTAACCTTCATGGATTGACCATTCATAAGATCTTTTGAGATTTCTGAGGAATTTTGCATGATATTTTTAGCTTTTAATACCCTGCTTCTGTTGACATCTTCAACAAATTTTCTGACATATTCAGTTTTTGGGCTTAAAAGAATATTTACAGCATCACCTTCTTGATCCATAGAACCATCTTTTAAAATAGCAATATTATCACCAAGCTTCAACGCTTCATCAAGGTCATGAGTTATAAATACAACAGTTTTTTTTAATTCAGATTGTAGCTCAAGTAAAATGTCTTGCATATCTTTTCTAATCAGAGGATCTAATGCACTAAAAGCTTCATCCATTAACAAGATATCTGGATCGTTGGCTAATGCCCTTGCAAGTCCAACTCTTTGTTGCATGCCGCCAGATAATTGTTGAGGGTATCTGTGTTCAAAACCCAATAATCCAACTCGATCAATCCAATGCATAGATTGTTTTTCTGCTTCTAAGGGGTCAAATTTCTTTATGAATAGTCCAAAAGAGACATTCTGTAAAACAGTTTTATGAGGAAGTAATGCAAACTTTTGAAATACCATTGCTGTTTTATTTTTTCTAAAATCTAACAAATCATTTTGGGAGAGAGTCAGAACATCTTGACCATCGACCATCATCTCACCTGATGTGGGTTCTATAAGTCTATTTATATGTCTAATCAAAGTAGATTTTCCTGAACCTGACAACCCCATGATAACTTGTAAGGACTGATTTGGAATATCAAGGTGAATATCACTTAATCCCAATACATGTTTATGTTCTTCAAGCAGCTGATCCTTACTCATACCATTATTAACTTTATCAATGAGAGGTAACGGGTTAGGACCAAAAATTTTATATAATTTTCTTATTTCGATCTTATTATCAGAAGACATTATTAAATAGCATCTCCAGATCGATGTTTTTGAATTCTCTTTCCATAAGCTTGAGAAATTCTATCAAAGACAATTGCTAGGATAACTATGGCTAGTCCATTAAGCATACCAAGTGTAAAGTACTGATTAGTAATTGCTCTTAGAACTTCTTGACCTAATCCTTTAACACCAATCATTGAGGCGATAATAACCATAGCAAGTGCCATCATGATCGTTTGATTGACGCCTGCAAAAATTGTAGGGAGAGCCAAAGGGAATTGAACTTGAGTAAGCTTTTGCCACGGCGTTGCTCCGAAAGAGTCTGCTGCCTCAAGAATTTCTCTATCCACTTCTCGTATTCCCAAATTTGTTAATCTTATCATTGGGGGAATTGCATAAACTATTACAGAAATTAAACCTGGTATCTTTCCAATACCCAGCAACATTACAACAGGGATAAGATAAACAAATGGTGGAAGTGTCTGCATAAAATCTAATATAGGTGTGATAACCGCTTGAGCTCGATTAGATTTTGACATCCAAACGCCTGTAGGAATACCAATGGCAATTGCCATAATTGTTGCAACAATAATAAAGCCCATTGACTCCATCATGTCTTCCCACATACCCATGTATCCAACAAAGAAAAAGGAAATGATTATTCCAATAACAATCTTATAACTCCTAGTTCCATAGTAAGCAAAAACACAAACAACACCAATAATGACTAACCAAGGTGTAGCAACAAGTAACTTTTCCCAAAAAACTAAAAATTTTAGAAGGGGGTTGAAGAACGTTTCAATGTAGTCACCATATTCCCTAGAAAAAGTTTTATAAGCAGCATCAGTGCTTTTTTTAAAGGCACGAATTAACTCTTTAGGTAGCGTTGGAAAGTCAAAGAAGAAGTTTGATTGATTTGCCATGGAAATATTTTATAACAGGCCCAATAGTAGGGCCTGTCTAATATTAAATTATCTTAGTCAAAAATTAAGGATTGCTTAATTTTTTCTGCAGCTTCATCAGAAACCATTCTAGTCCATAGATCTGATCTATTTTCTAAAATGTATTCAGCTGCTTCTTCAGGTGAAAGTTGATCTGCATCAGCTGCAGCTAAAAGCACACTGATTTCAGCACTTGTCATACCTCTATTACCAAGATAGGTCATCACTGTATCGTTATCCATAATCTTCTTGGAAACATAAATTTCAACAGTTGAAACGGGATGGTTCATCATGACTGGATCTGGACAATCCATATCAATACCAATACATCTTTCCCACTCAGCAGCATCATATGGTCCTTGATCTACTTGAACCATTTCGACTTGTCCTAAGATAGCTGTTGGACCCCAATAATAACCAATCCATCCATCACCTTTATTGTAGGCTTCTGACATGGAACCAGCTAAACCGGCACCTGAACCTGGATCAATTAAATTCCATCCTTTATTGGCCATGTCACCAGCTTTAAATAATTGGTGTGTCGTAATTTGACAGTTCCAACCTGCAGGGCAACCATAAAGAGCACCTTTGCTTGGATCTTCTGGGTCTGGGAATAATTGAGGGTTAGCTATAACACCATCAATAGTTGCTAATTCTGGATGTGCATCAAGCATATACTTTGGAATCCAAAGTGACTCAATAGCACCACCGGCAATTGACTCACCAGCAGAAGCAATTCTACCTTCTTCAACAGCAGGTTTTAGAAGAGGACCAAGTCCATTTGTCCATAATTCAGGGGCAATATCAGGTTCACCCTTTTCAATCATTGAAGTTCCAGTAGGCATTGTATCACCGGGTACTAGTTCAACATTACAGCCATAACCAGTAGATAAAATTTGAGCATCTAAATGAGCTAAAACGGCCGCTGATTGCCAAGTCATCTCGGCAATAGTAACGTCTCCACATTCATGGCTACCTGCATTAGCTGAGGTGAAAGCACCAAAGCCAAGAGTAAGCATAGATGAGAGAAAAAGAGCTTTAATAAATTTCATTTTTCCTCCTTAAATTTAATAAAGATATATATCTGGGGTTAGTAGAACATTTAGGCAATTATCATGCAAATTATTTTTCAGGTTAAATTGTCATAAATTTTCTATTTTCCTTGAAACATCTGAAAAAAGATATCTAATTTTGCAGTGACTTATCTATCTAAAGCTGAGGCTAGTGAGATTATTCTTGAAAAGCTAGCAAAATCAGGCTGTTCTGAGGATAACTCTTCAGGGATATTAGAGGGCATACTTGATGCAGAATTTAGTGGTATTAAAAGTCATGGTTTCCATTATTTGCCAATTTATTGCAATCACCTTAAAATTGGAAAGATTAATGGAAATGCCTCTCCAACATTTGAACAAATTTCAAACTCATCTGTAAAGGTTGATGCAGACAATGGTTTTGCCCATACGGCAATCAACATTGGCCTCAAGCATTTATGTAAAATGAGTTCTATTGAGGGAATCTCTTGCCTGTCAATATACAACTCATATAACTGTGGAGTTCTAGGCTTCCACACCAGAAGAATTGCTGAACAAAATTTAATAGGATTAGGTTTTACAAATGCACCAGCTTCAATAGCCCCCGTTGGAGGCATTAAGCCAGTAATAGGAACAAATCCTTATTCAATGGCAGCACCGCTAAATGGCAAGGTCTCAATTATTATAGACCAATCAGCTAGCATTGTTGCAAAAAGTGAAATTTCTGTGAGAGCAAAAACAGATGAGCCAATTCCAAAGGGATGGGCTTTTGATAAAGATGGTGAAGTTACAACAAATGCAAAAGAAGCACTTAAAGGAACCATGGCTCCCAGTGGTGGCCACAAAGGTTTCAGCACGGGATTATTAGTTGAAATCTTAACTGCTTGTGTTGCTGGAGGAAATTTAGGCACACAAGCTTCATCATTTGCAGGTGAGGATGGTGGCCCTCCATCTACAGGTCAATTTTTTATAGCTATTAATCCAAAAAAATTTAATCAAGATTTTGAGGCTCATTTAGAGCGACTTCTTATATCTATCTCTTCCCAGGAAGGTTCAAGAGTACCTGGTTCAAAGCGATTGAAGGCATTTAATGAAAATATTGATAATGATATTTTTATTTCAGATGAACTTATGAGTCGTATTGATCAAATATAATAATTTTTTTATTTTTTTGTAACAGCATATGGAGCAAACGTAGCATCAGTTTTCTTAGTTCCTGAACTAATATTTTTAGCAGGGATACCAACCATTATTCCACCTTTGGGAACATCTTTAGTAACTACAGCATTTGAGCCAATACGTGCGCAACTTTTTACTAAAACAGGTCCCAATATTTGAGCACCAGATCCTACTATCACATCATCTTCAAGAGTAGGGTGTCTTTTAATACCTACTTGTTCTGAGGATTTAATAGCAGGAGATATTCCACCTAAAGTTACTCCATGATAAATAGTGACGTTGTTGCCTATCTCAGCTGTCTCTCCGATCACGACACCCATTCCATGATCAATAAAAAAATTTTTTCCGATTTTTGCAGCAGGGTGAATTTCAATTCCAGTCAAAAATCTAGATAATTGTGAGATCATTCTTCCCAAAATTTTTAAATTAAGATCCCAGATGAAATTTGCTATCCGATGAAAGAACACTGCTTTAACTCCCGGGTATGTTAAAATAACAAGTAATAACGAGGTCGCTGCAGGATCTCTGGCTTTAATGGACTCAATATATTTTTTTAAATTCTCAAACATATCTATTATACAGATAAGGCTTATCGCTCTAAGATCAAGTCTTTAATGAATAATTGATGTAAATGAAAGCAATTAATTGTTAGATTGATTGTTAAATGTTCACAATAGAAAAACCAAAAGAAATACACCTCAAAAGTTGGAAAGATATAATCAATGAGAGTGCCTCATCAAATTCTTTTCAATTTGACGAAGTTAATTTTAGTTTATTTTGGCAGTGTATATTTCAGGATGATTATTTTGCTTTTGCAGCAAAAAATGAAGATAAATTTATGGGAATTGTTGTGGCTAAAATTAATGAGACTTATTATGAAAAGAATATTGTTCTAGATGTTCTATACGTATTACAAGATTTTAGAAAAATTGGTGTCGCAAGATCTTTAATGAACAAAATAGAAGAAATAGCAAAAGATCAAAAGCTTGATCTCATTATTAAAGGAGTAGAAAAAAGTAATTTACTCGCTCAGAAGCTTTTTAAAAATTATACTGTAATTAACAGGACGAGATATCTAAAAAAGCATAATTGATTTTGATTAATTTATATTATATTTAAATATTATGGCTGATCCCAATAAAAATGGTGAAAACTATGATAAGAAAAATAGATGGGTATGGATTATAATTGTTCTAATTACGTTGAGCTCTATTTATGTAATGTCTAAAATATTTATTCAGACACCTTGGCAGTACCTGCAGTAGCTTTAAGTTTTCTCTCAAACTCTCTTAGTCTTTTATAAACACTAGCTAACTCAATAATTGTCGGCCAAGATTTTAATAAATACTGCATTGATCCTTCAACTCTTCCAAAGGCACGGATAATTTGTTGCATTACACCAAGAGTAATTACGCCTGCGACTATTGCTGGTGCTAAAAATACATAAGCACTTAAAACATTAGCTTGTAAATAGGCAATTCTACCAATATTAAAATATAGGTAACGAATATATGATACAAAATGAATTTTTCTAACGTCGTCAAATAATTCCTCAATTGTTTTAGGACGAACTGTTTCATCATCTTCAGCAATCACTAACACTTTCCTGTATGCTGCCTCTTGCTTTTGTAAATCATACTCTACACCTACAAGGCGAAGGATAATTCCAAGAAGAATTAAAAAAATAGTTCCACCAACTGACCATATTAAAGCACCAACAACTAAGCCATATTCCCAATCACCAAAAAAGAATATTGGAATACCAGCGCTGAGTCCTAATAAAATTGGTAAGAATTGAACAATAATCATAACAGACTCAATTAAACTAGTTCCAAGACCTTCCATTATCCTGCCAAACTTAATAGTGTCTTCTTGAACTCTTTGAGCTGCTCCTTCAATTGTACGAGCATAGTTGTAAACGCTATGATACCACTCAACCATTGCAGTTCTCCATCTAAATAAGAAATGGGCAGTGAAGAAACTCACTAAAACAGCAATAAATACATAAATACCAGCAAGAGTTATAAAAGACATTAAGCCCGCCCAATATTCCTCAATAGTAATTGAATTTGGTTCAGCTAGAGCTTTTTGAATCATGTCGTAAAAAGTTCCAAACCACTCATTGATTTTGACATCGATTTCTACTTGAACCCATAGGCTTCCTAAAATCGCGGCTGATCCAGCCCAAGCCCATAAAAACCATTTTTTTGAGTTAAAAAATCTAAACATTTATTTTGCAACAATATGTGAAAAATAACATTTTTTGAAGAGGTAAAAGTGCTTCAATACGCTTAATTTATTTCAATGCCTAATTACTTATATAATAAGACAATGCCTAGTATTAAAGATATAAAAAAAATTAAATTAAACGATGAGTTCGTACATTTTGGTCCAGACTCAATTGTCAGCGAAATAGCTGACAGTATGGATTTAAAAAATATTGGAGCAGTTCCAATATTAGATGAACACAAAACATTATTAGGTGTCGTATCTGAGAGAGATATAGTAAGAAAATGTGTTAAAGATGGAAGAGATCCTGATTTAGTATCTGCTTCAGACATCATGACCACAGAAATTATAACTGTAGATTTAAAAATGTCCTCAGAAATAGCAATTAAAATTATGGGTGAAAATAATATTAGACACCTTCCGGTTGTTGATGACCAAAATAAACTAATTAATTTTATATCTCACAGAGACTTAATTAGTTCTGTAAGAGGGAGTACTAAGCTTAATATAATTTTGATTACGTTTATTTGTATGATCATCCCAATAGTATTTTTAACTAAATCATTCGGCTGGATATGAAAACTAAAGGGATTATTCTTGCCGCTGGTAAGGGTACAAGATTAATGCCTGCAACAATCCCTGCCTCAAAGCCATTATTACCATTGTATGATAAGCCAATGATTTATTATCCTTTAGAAACACTAATAAGATTAGGTATTAAAGATATCTTATTTATAGTTCAGGAGGATGACCTTTTAACATTTAAAAAAACATTTGGTTCTGGTTCTGATGTTGGTCTTAATTTTTCTTACGAAATACAAAAAGTACAAAGAGGTATAGCTGATGCATATTTTATTGCTGATAAGTATTTAGATGGGAGTTCCTCAGTATTAGCATTGAGCGATAATATCTTTCTTGGCAAAAAATATTTTGATTATGCCAATTCAGCTTTTCTTAAGATGCAAGATGTGGGCGGAAGTGTATTTGGATTACCAGTTCCAGATCCTGAAAAATTTGGTGTCATAGAATTAGATGAAAATAATAATATTGTTGGCATAGAAGAAAAGCCATTGAAGCCTAAAAGTAATTTGATTATTCCAGGGTTTTACTTTTTTGATTCAGATGCCTCAGAGTATGCCAAGACACTTAAACCGTCGAATAGAGGCGAGTTAGAGATTACTGATTTAATTGAGATTTATTTATCCAAAAAAAAACTAGCTTTAGAAATTTTAGATAACTCAATTGTCTGGCACGATACTGGAAATGCGAATGCTTTATTAGAAGCAGCCCAAAAAGTAAAACTATATGAAGAGAATAATGAATTAAAAATTGGTTCTTATGAAATTGCTTCTTTTGAACAGGGCTTTATCAATAAAAATGAATTAAATAATATAGCAGAAAAATTAATTAAATCTGATTACGGAAAATATATTAAAGAATATTTAACAAATATCTAATTTTAATCCCATTTTGCTGACTCATTGTTTAAAAAGGTTATAACTTTTTGTTTAAACTGAACTTTCTCATTTTCATCTGTTATCATTTTATCTAAGTCAGTGTCTAAGCTAGAAAGTATCTTGTTTTTAGAATTCCATTTAGATTTATCATCATCATTAAAACGTTCTTTTATTTCAAATTCATAATTTCTCTTTTCATTTTCAGGTAGAGTATGAGGAGCTATTTCATATAAAATTCTTATAGCAATTTCTTTGTATCGGTCGTCTTTAAAGTGTTTTGCAACTTCATACTTCTTTTCATTCGGAGAAGTATGAAAATCAATCATTAGTTTTTTATCTTGATGTGATGGAAAGCTTTCAAAAATTCTATCTTCAACATTAAATGGCTCAGGCCACTCTTTTTGATTAGAAAGATGGAGTTTGATCAACCTTGAGCAAAACTGTTCATTTTTTTTTATAACATTTGCTCTCTTTCTTAACTCATCCACACCTAATTCTGCATATTTAGTATCTTTGAATGAATAACTTTCATTCAAAAGTGTTTTTGATTTTGAGCCATCAAAAACCTCACAAATTCTCCTAGCCCCATCATTCATCTTTTTAAGTAGATCTTTGTCATCCAAATCCATAAGCTTAGTTGGATCAGTATGCAAATTATAAACTAGATAGTGATGATTTCTTCCTGGAATACCACCTATAAGAGTTTGAGATTTAATCGTTGGTCTTCTTCCCCAAAAAGTAGTATTGGTGAATACTAAATTTTCTAACATGAATTTTTTAGGAGTATCTCTATGACGAAATTCATAGGCTGCATTCCAAATTTTTGGACATCTCACATTTAATATCTTATTAAGCTCTAAGGTGACAAGGCTATCAAAAACAGCATCGTGTGGTCCTGCTTCATAGCTTATTGAAATCTTGTTGAGCTTAAAAACTTCTTCTAATTTGAGTATGGGGTAACCTTGATCGTCAGTATTAAATTTTATATGTTCTGGGCTGTATACTGAGACTAATCTTAATATATCAAAAACGTCCATACGCACATTATTGTTTGTTACTGTCATATAAATCTCAGGTAACAAATTTTGATAAAGTGCCTGTCTTAAAAAGGGTTCATCAAAGTTTATATTATTAAAACCTACAAAAATTGCAGATGATGATGACCACTCTTGAAAAGTTTCATATAATTGAGCGCTTGCTTCGTAATAATTTGGATAATTATTTTGTATTAAACTTCTTGGATCAACACCAGTTGTGATTAACGCACCTGGCTCAAACCATTTTCCCTCTCTTAATTTGCTATGTATTTCTAATTTATCTTTTACTTCAAAGTTATGATCGGTTAATACAGCGCCTACTTGAGTGATTTGATTAAATTTATCATTTCGCCCTGTCGTCTCCAGATCCCAAAAAATAAAACGATCACCCATATTTTAAAAATTATATGCATTCAATTTGCATAATAAAGTTCTACTTAAAAAATTTAATATTTTGAGAATTTAAAAAAAACTAGCTCCGGAGGAATAAGTAAGGATAGGAATAAGGTTGGAGCTAGTTTTAATAATAAATACAAATACTAATATTCTGTTAAAAATTAAATTGCAGAAATTAAAAAGTAGCTGTGCAAAATATGCATAGCTATAAATATTGATTTTATTGAATTTTAAATAATTTTTTAATTTTCTTATAATAAATTAGTGAGCAATCAGCACCACAAAAAAATACCTTTTTTGGGATATTGTAAAATTTTGGATCGGCCCAATATAGTGGTTCTATAATTTTCTTTTTGCATACTTCACAATTATTATTCATAAAATTATCTTAAAATTTTAATTCTACAATTCTACTTTCTTCAATTGGTTCAGGGTTAAAATAAGCGACAGACCCATAAAGTCTGTTGTTTAAGTCCAATATTTCATCGTAATACTTCATCATAATTTTATTAGGACTAGCGTGTGGTGCTATTTCTTTTAGATTTTCAATGATTAATTCAATGTTCTCAGGTGCAAATTTTCCTGCAACCCCTAAACTTGTTGCGGTAGAGCGACTTATACCCATATGGCAATGAATTAATATAGGTTTGGTCTTATCCCAGTCATCAGTAAAATCTAATAATTTTTGAGCATGATGTTTTTCAGGTAATATAAATCCATCTCTAGGCTCAGATATATCATCAATTAACATTTTTAGGTGTCTATTTTTATCCATACCTAAGGGTGTCTCAGGTTCAAAGTTTTTATTAATGATGGTTAGCATTTTATCCGGATTGTATTTGTCAACACAATCTTGAATATCTGCTAATCCACATATAATTATTTTTTTTTGCATAAGAAGTTTTATTAATATATAGCTTTAATAAGTATTAAGAAACAATATTTATTTTCATGATATCTCAATTAGAAAGTCTAAAAAAATTTTCTTCAGTTGTTGCTGACACAGGAGATATAGACAGTATACAAAAATTTAGCCCTGATGATTGTACGACAAATCCATCTTTAATATTTAAAGCAGTTCAATCCAATAAATATAAAAAACTTTTTGATGAAGTATTAGCTAATTCAAAAAGTAGAAAATTTAATAAATTAAATGATCAAGTTGATTATATTGCAGATCAACTTGCAATAGCTTTTGGAATAGAATTGACAAAAATAGTGCCAGGTTACGTTTCAACCGAGGTGGACTCTGATTTATCATTTAATACAGAGGCAACTGTTGAAAAAGCCAAACAAATTATCAATAGTTACGAACAATCTGGAGTTCCTAGAAATAGAATTTTAATAAAAATAGCTGGAACTTGGGAAGGCATTCAAGCTGTTAAAAAATTAGAAGCGGAGGGAATATCATGTAATTGCACATTAATATTTTCTTTAACCCAAGCTGTAGCGTGTGCAGAGGCGGGTGCTTTTTTGATATCACCATTTGTTGGAAGAATTCTTGACTGGTTCAAAGCAAACAGCTCAAAAGACTATGATGCAACTAACGATCCTGGTGTCGAAAGTGTTGAGAAAATTTATAATTATTTTAAGAAGTACAATTATAATACGATTGTAATGGCTGCATCTTTCAGAAACAAAGAGGAAATAATCAATTTAGCAGGATGTGATAAATTAACAATAAGCCCATCTCTGCTTGAAGAATTAAATAAATCAGAAGGGGATTTGGATCAAAAACTATCACAAAATCAGTCTAGCCAAATAGATATTGATAGAATAAATGTAAACGAAAGTTCTTTTCGTTGGCATTTAAATGAGAATCAAATGGCTTCCTTTAAGCTTGCTGAGGGAATTAGATTATTCAACAAAGACCTACTAAAACTTAAGGAAACTATTAGAGAACAATTATAATTATTGCCAAACTTCAAACAAAATTATAAATAATATCTATGCAAAATAGAAAAAATATCACAATTCTCAGTCAATATTTATCTAGCAATGTTTCGAAATTAGGTTTTTTCTTATTAGGCATTATCCTTTTGTCTGTATCTAGTAAAATAAGTATTCCATTTTACCCAGTTCCTATGACTCTTCAAACCTTTGTGGTTTATTTTATTGCTGCCTCTATGGGAATGGTTGGGTTCTACTCAACTTTATCTTATGTTATTCTCGGGTTAATAGGACTGCCTATTTTTGCTGCTGGTGGAGGATTTGGTTATATGATGTCGCCAACCTTTGGCTTTTTGTATGGCATGGTTTTAGCTTCTTTCGTAATCGCTTATTTTTCAAAAAATTTATTTAATAAAAATTTATTAAAGGTTACTTTTTCAATATTGATTGGGGCGGCTATAATTTTTGTTTGTGGATTATCTCATCTAGCTGGTTTTATTGGTTTTGAAAAATCAATTAAAGCAGGTTTATATCCTTTTGTTTATAGTGAACTTTTAAAAATAGCATTAGCTATCTCAATTTCTTATTTTTTAATAAAAAAAAATTAACTTGGAATAAACTTTAAAGCAAAACCATTATTACAGTATCTTAGTCCAGTTGGTTCTGGACCATCTTTGAAGACATGGCCATGATGACCGCCACATCTGGCGCAATGATATTCTTTTCTTGGTATTACAATTTTAAAATCTGTTTTAAAACCCAATGAATTTGGAATGTAATCAAAAAATGATGGCCAACCAGTTCCACTATCAAATTTCATATCAGAATTGAATAAAGGAAGATCACATCCAGCACACTGATAGACACCGTTCCTTTTTTCGTTATTTAAGACACTAGTACCAGGGCGCTCTGTTCCTGACTGTCTAAGTATATAATATTCCTCTTCAGTGAGTTTTGCTTTCCATTCTGTTTCTGTTAGCACTAATTTTTCCATGGATAATAAAGGTTTCAACCCAACTAAACACCCTCCTAAAGTAAAAGTTAAAAAAAATCTTCTATTCAAAATATTAGTTCTATTTTAAGAATAAAAAATTAAAAATGAATATAATTATTTCTTTTTTGCTCTTCGTTTGGCACGACGTTTTCGAGAACCGATTTTACGTCTGCCACGATGTTTTTTAGGATAACCCATGACGGCGTATAATAGATATTTAACTTAAAAAATAAACATATTTTTTTTCTACCATTAATATAATTTATGCAGATGAAATCGTTTTTCCTCATATTAATCAGTGGATTAATACTATGTGTAGGGAATGGTTTTAGAATGTCTTTAGGTATTTACGTTCCTGATTTATTAGGTTCAACTGTTTTTAGTGCTTCATTAATCGGACTAACATATGGAATTTTTAATTTACTGTGGGGCTCCATGTCACCTATAGCAGGGGCATTTGCTGAACAAAAAGGGTATGTAAAAACTCTCTGCGTAGGATTTATCGGTGTCTCTTTATCATTTTATGTAGCATCATCCGCTGTTGACCCGATTCATTTCTTATTTGGCATTGGCGTTATAGGCGGACTTTCTGCTGGAGTAATTTCTGTACCAGTTATTATTGGAGGAGTGTCAAAGTTTTATGCGGATGATAAAACACAAAGTACTGTAACAGGGATATTAATGTCTATTGCTGCCTCTGGTATGTTCATATTTACACCGATAAATCAATTTTTAGTATCCACATATCAATGGAGTTTATCATTTCAAATAACATCTATATTTTTCTTATTTATGATTCCTTTATCTTTAATTTTTTTACTACCTAAACCTGAAAAGAAAAATAAAAAAGTATTTACCAAAAGAAAAATCTCAGATGTTCTTCAAGAAGCTTTCAAAGATAAAAGTTATAAATATTTAATCTTAGGATTTTTTGTTTGCGGCTTACATGTAGCTTTAATCTCAAATTATCTTCCAGTTTTTACAAAATTAAAAGGACTTGAAACTACTATTGCCGCAACGGGATTAACATTAATTGGAATATTTAACATGATGGGTACTTTAATATCAGGAAAGATTTCTGGAATTATTAAAAAAAAATACGTCCTTTCTTTTATTTATTTTTCAAGAAGCATAGTAATATTCTTCCTATTAATTTTACCAACTAATAATTTTGTTGTTATTGGCTTTAGCTGTCTAATTGGCTTACTTTGGCTTTCAACAGTTCCTCCAACTTCAGGTATTGTTGCAAATAGATTTGGAACACGATACCTATCAACTCTTTTTGGTATTGTAATGGTTTCTCATCAAGCAGGTGCTTTTTTTGGATCTTTTGTGGGTGGCTTAGTAATAGATGCTTATGGTTCTCTTGACTTAGCATGGATAATGGCAATAGTTATCTCATTATTTTCTGCTTTTATTCACCTACCTATTGTAGAAAAAGAAAAATCAGAAGAAGTTTTTGCCTAAAGTTAACCCATTCTTTATTTTAATAATAGGTGCCATTGCAATTGCTTTCTCGCCGATCTTTGTAAGATTTTCTGATGTAGATCCAATAATGACTGCCTTTTATAGAATATTTATAAGCTTGCCATTTTTTTTATTTTTTTCATCTTTCAATATAATTGAGAAAGTTAAATTTCCTGAATTTAATAATAGTTACGTAATTTTTCTAGTTTCAGGTATTTTTTTTGCTCTAGACTTGATTTGTTGGCACTGGTCAATAAAACTTACTACTGTCTCGAAAGCTACCTTTTTATCAAACCTCGCTCCAATAGTAGTTATTATCTTTTCCTTAATTTTTTTAAAAGAGAGATTTTCTAAATTTTTTTATTTAGCAGCATTACTGTCTATGGTGGGAATGTTAATGTTGCTTGGTGAGAGCTTTAAATTTAACAAATCACAATTCATAGGAGATCTTTTAGGAGTATTAACAGCAGTCTGGTACGGAAGCTACATAGTTACAATTAGTCAATTAAGAAAAAAATATAACTCAACTTCTATTATGTTTCTTTCAGGTATAGTGACAGCTATAATTCTTTTAATTGTTTCAATACTTTTTGAGCAAAGTTTGATTCCACAATCCTTATTTACAATTACGATAATATTTCTTTTAGGATTTATTTGTCAATTTATGGGACAATCATTTATTACGTATTCTTTGGCATATTTATCTGCATCTCTCTCATCTCTATGTCTTTTAATTCAACCCATCGCCGCAACAGTTCTAGCCTACTTCTTCTTTCAAGAAAAACTGACAACAATTCAGTTTTTTGGAAGTGCATTAATACTAATAGGAATTTATATCGCTCGAACAAAATATGAGAAATAACATTATAAATGTTGTAGGAGGTTTGATTATTAAAAATCAAAAACTATTAATTTGTCAGAGAACAAAGAATAAAGATCATAGTTTAAAATGGGAATTTCCTGGAGGTAAAATTGAGGATAAAGAAACAAAGGAGATAGCACTAATTAGAGAAATACAAGAAGAGCTATCAATAACTATTCAGAATTATAGTTTTTTGACAGACTACTTTTACACATACAAAGACTTAGATAAGCACATTCATTTAAATTTCTATTTGATTTCAAAGTATAAAGGTGAAATTAAAAATAATTTGCATAATAATCTGAATTGGATTGAAAAAGAGGACTTACCTAGCTATGATTTTCTTGAAGGTGATAAAAAAATTATAGATCAAATTATCAATAATGAGCTTAAAATTTACTGATTTAAAACAAGATGGGTACGAAAGAGTATTACTAGCTGAAGAGCATGTAACTGGTTTTTATTCTATAATAGCTATTCATAATACAAAAAGAGGTCCTGCTCTAGGGGGATGTCGTTTTTTTGGTTACCATGGTGAAGATGATCAAAAAAAAGATGTTTTGAAACTCTCAAAGGCTATGACCTATAAAAATTCTTTAGCTGACTTAGATTTTGGAGGTGGAAAAGCTACTATTAACTCTAGGGTTTCTAAAAATAAAATGTATGAACTTTATGGAAAAATGCTGGATCATCTTGATGGTTCTTACATTACTGCTGGAGATATAGGCATCGTGGATCAAGATTTGGTCGAACTAAAAAAATATACTAATTATGTTTGTAGTACAAAAGGAACAGACTCAGGTCAAAGCACAGCATACGGTGTTTTTAATGCGATATTGGGCTACAATGAATTTAAATATGACTCAAGTTCTATTGAAAATAAAAAAATTGTTCTTAAAGGATTTGGAAAAGTTGGATCTAGACTAGCTCATTTTTGTAAAGAGGTAGGGGCTATAGTAGAGATTGTTGATTTTGAGTCTAATAGAAGTCTTATTGAGAACGCAGGATTTAAATTCCTTTCAAAATATCAGAATACATCTTTCGATAGCATAGATATATTCTCTCCTTGTGCAACAGGAGGAGATTTAAATACAGATTTTATTGAGTTTGCAAATTCTGTTAAAATCGATTGTGTTATTGGTGCTGCAAATAACCAATTAGAAAATAATAATATTGAGAAAAATTTATTTGATATGGGTATTACTTTTTGTCCTGATTATTGTGTAAATGCTGGAGGGGTAATTATTTTAGCGTTACGTTCAAGTATTAAAGAGGATATGGAATATTTAGATACTGAAGCAAAAAATAAACTTATTGGAATCAAAAACCAGCTAATTAAAATTTTAACTCTTTCAAAAGAAAAAAACCAACTTACAACCGTTTCTTCGAATGAACTAGCTGAGGCAGGATTTCAATAGTTGAATTACTTCCAAATATTTTCTCGTCCAGATCAAGTTGAACGTATGACATTTCTTGGATACTGGATACTTTCTTTAATTATTTGGTCTTTTATGATGAATATAAGTCTTATCATAGTGATTTTATTCAGTATTCTTGGATATCATTTAGTTTGCAAACCATTAGCCTACGTTCTTCATAAATCAAAAAGAATTGTTATCAAATATTTATTTGATGGATTTAATATTTTTGAAGCTTATTACGCTGGTTTTGAGCCAGGAAGAATTGCAAGAATATTTTTAAAATTAATATTCTTTTTTATTACTTTAGTTATAGCAAAAATATTTATGGAAGGTTATTTAGCCTTTATCAAATAAACTCTTTGTAACAAACAACAATTCTAGAGACGAAAGTTATTAAACATAAAATTCCAAATATAATTGATATAAAAATATAAAAATTAGGCAATAACAGACACAAAATCATAAAAATAGTTGTTTCAGTTCCTTCAATTAACCCAGATGAGTAATAAAAACTTTTAGGTAATTCTTGATTTAACTCTGAGCTATGATGCGTTTTATCTAACTGCGTCTGTAGTGCTGCTTGTGCAAGAAATGTTGTACCTGTACCTATATACAAAAAAAGTAAAATCATGGATATGATTGTGTAATTACTATTACTCAATCCAAAAGCTAAAACAAATCCCGAGTAGATAATTAAATCAAAGACAATATCTAAGTACCCTCCCAATGGTGTAGGAATAGTAAGTCTAGCCATTGTTCCATCTAGACCGTCGCAAAATCTATTTAGCATAAATACTACAAGAGCAGGAAGATAAAATTGAAAAAAAATAAGAATGCACATAGATAGACCAAATATTAACCCTAATATGGTCATATGATTTGGTTTTATTAGTTTTATAAAAATTTTTGCTATAACAACTAGTGGTTTTTGAGTGAATTTTTGAATTTGGCGATCAAACATCTGTGTTATTGTGAGATTAGTATAATGTTACTATAATTTTATGGTCCAAGATATTCCCCTAACTATTGCTTTTTTAGCTGGTATTTTAAGCTTTCTTTCTCCTTGTGTCTTACCTATTGTTCCAGGATTTATATCATACATTGTTGGTAAATCTTTTGCTGATTTACAAAACTCATCAAGTGTGAAAAGTCTTAAATTGCTGCCCTATGTCTTGTTATTTACACTAGGTTTCTCGTCTGTTTTTATAATTATGGGAGCTTCAATCGATTTTTTGAGTGATATTTTTTTTGATTTTAAAAGACAGTTAAATTTTATATCAGGAATATTAATCATTACTTTAGGACTTTACTTCATTGGTATAATTAAAATCCCTTTTTTGGATTTTGAACGTAAATTGAAGTTACAAGGTTTTCAAAATAACCATTTTTTTCCTTTTTTAATAGGAGTTGCATTTGCTTTTGGTTGGAGCCCATGTATAGGACCAATTTTAGGATCAGTATTGGCTATTGCTATTAAAGATAGTGTAAATGGAGTTATATTATTGTCTTTTTACTCAATGGGTTTGGCAGTACCTTTTATAATTGTTGGTCTTATGATGAGTAAATTATTGATCATGACTAGTTTTTTAAATAGATACATTCGCTATTTTCAATTTATTACTGGTATAATTCTACTTATCACAGGTGTGTTAATTTTTAATGGGTCAATTCAATCTTTAGGTTTTCAACTTAATTCAATTTTACCCTCATTAGAAATGCTTCTAATCTAGTGAATTTATCAAAAAAATTATTAATTTTTTTTTTATTAACAATAATATTAATTTTATGGACAATATATTTTTTAAATAAAGATTTTTTTCAACTTCACACTTTTTTTTCTAATTTAGAAATTATACAAAACTTCATATTACAGAATTTCTTTGTTTCAATATTTATAGTTATTTTTTCATATAGTTTTTTAATAATGTGTAATTTTCCATTTGCTTCTTTGTTATCAATGATTAATGGTTTCCTATTTGGAACATGGATAGGGGGTACAATATCTATAGTTGGAGGAACGCTTGGAGCCTTCGGTGTTTTTTTAATTGCTAAATTCTTTTTTTTAGATTTTATTAAAAATAAATTCTTAAATAAATATTCATATATAGAAAATTATTTTAATAAAAATGATCTAGAGTTAATGATGTTAATTCGAATTATTCCAGCCATTCCATTTTTTTTACAAAATTTAATTTTAGCTGGTCTTGGAGCCCATAATAAAAAATTTTTTTATACCACTTTAATTGGACTAGCCCCTTGGTCATTTATTTTTGGGAGCATAGGCCAAGGTTTAGAAGAAATTTTTGTTAACAAAACTGAACTTAGCTTTTCTCTTATAGCACAGCCAGAGTACTTAATACCTATCGGATTTATAGCTTTTTTGATAATTATGATAATCCTTTTTAAAAAAAAGTTTAAAAGGTAAGTCTATTAATCAATTACATTGATTAATTTATCTCCAGACTTTTTGAATTTACCTATAAGTATAGGGCTAAATCCAAGTTCTAATTGAAATTTCTTCTCAAACTCAACTTGATCTTTTTTATGAATAGATAATAAAAGGGGGCCATTAGTTTGTGGGTCATAGAGAATATTTTTTAACTTATTACTATCAGATATTAAAATTTTATTTACAGAAGATGAATAATTATTATCAAAGCCTGTGCTTTTAAAGTTTTCTAATATTCTAATGTTTTTATTGATCATTATCTCTTCATTGAGTTTAATTTCAGCAGATAATTTTGAAGATTTACAAATATCTGATAAGTGAGATGCTAGTCCAAATCCACTAATATCAGTTGTGATATTACTTTTAAAACTCTTTGAAATTTCAGATGCTTTACTATTTCCTTTTTTGAGCCATTCAAGTAAATTTTGAAAATCGATACTTGATAGAAAATCTGAATTATTAAAATATGCAGCTAAAAGATATCCAGTACCTAAAGGTTTTGAAAGATAGATAAGATCATCTTCTTGTCCTTGGTTTTTAGAAATTTGTTTTTCAAAGACCCCATTCATAGTAATTGTAATACCAGGTTCTTTTGACTGATAACTATGTCCTGAAACAATAACTGAGTCGTCTTTAATGGACTCTGATTTTATACCCTTCATAAAATATTCCATATAAAATTTTTCTATTATCCCCTCTGAGAAAGGCAAGGCTTGTGAAACACTGATTGTTTGAACAGAGCCACCACTTGATAAAATATCATTTTGAGAATGTAGATAGCTAATAACTCCAAAATCATAAGGATTGAGTGATGTAAATAATTTTATGTGATCAATACTTTGTAATATATTTGAGGAATTAGTATTTATTATAGATGCATCTAATAAATCAGGATTTGAATTTTCCTCATTCAAAAAATTAACTAATGTATTTTTTGAAACTTTAGAGCCACATCCTTGACAATACATTTTAACATCCTTTGATTTTTCTAATTCTAGATTTTTTTTAGTCATGCTCATGTGATTAGTAAATTTAAATTTGTTGATGAATCCCCTGTCAATCCACTTTTTTAATTTCCAGCACCATCTACCATGAAAAGATAAGAAAAAATAGTTTAATAATGCATAATTTTCATATGTACCAACTAAATAAAGCCAATTTTTTTGTGGCTTAAATTTAACAAGCGACTTACCAGTTAATTTTAAAAAAATATTTTCCTTTAATACTTCTCCTTGTCGTACTGCCATCACTCCTGATTTTGGTCTGAAGTTATTTTCTATACTGCAGGCATCACCTGTAACAAAAACACTTTTATCATTAGTGGACAAGAGATTATTATCAACAGATATAAATCCATTCTTATCTTTATTAAGGTTACTATTTGATAACCAGTTTTCAATATCAGCGCCAGAAGAGAGTAAACTTAAATCACACTTAAATGTATCACCATTTTTTAAAGTTAAATGTGTTTCTGATATTGAAATAACTTCTCCTAGAAGTTCTTTGATACCTAAATGATTTGAAATTTTTTTTATATGTTTTTTTGTTTTTTTGTTTAAGTTTTTCTCATTTAAAATATTTTTTCCTACAATAGATATTTCTAAATTATTTTTATGTCTTCTTGACAAGCTAAAAGCTAATTCATAAGAAGCTACTCCTCCACCTATAATAGCAATTTTACTTTTCTTTTTTTTTATAATTTGATCGATCTCACTTAGATTTTTTACAAGCAAGCTAATAGGTTTTACAAAAAAACATTTAGAGGAATTTTCTATTTTTATTCCTTTAGTATTTGATATTGAACCAGTATTAATTGATAATAAATCGTAATGTATTGATGGCAAATTTTGCAATTCTAATTTTTGATAGTTGGTTTCTATCTTTACGACTTTGTCCCTGATAAATGTTGCTCCTGCATTAAAGCATAGTCTTTGAAGATCTATACTTATTTCCTCTTTGCTAAAATCTTTATGAATATACCCAGGCGTCATACCTGAATAAGTAGCCTCAAAATTCTCACTGATTAAAATTGTATGGAGCCCTTTTACAGTGTTCATGCATAGTTTCCTAAGAACTTGAACATTTGCATGCCCGCCACCTATCAAAACTAATTGTTTAGTGAAATTATTTTCAAACAATTATGAAAGCCAATCTTTAAAAAGACTATAAAAAATGAATAATTCAACTAAGTTATTTAATTTTGAGCTATTTTGCATATAGGGATAATTATGTAATTAGGAGTAAATTTCAATATTTTTCATTATTTCTAGCATTTTTGACTTGAAACCAGAAATATATTTACCATTTACTAATTAGACTTAGCACTCTATAAAAGTGAGTGCTAAATACTAAATTTTAGATATAGAGGTAAAAAAATGAATTTAAAACCCTTACACGATAGAGTCTTGGTCGAAAGAGTTGAACAAGAAGATCGTACAAAAGGCGGTATCATTATTCCTGATACTGCTCAAGAAAAACCTATGGAAGGTAAAGTAATATCTGTAGGTGGTGGTGCTAGAAACGAAAACGGACAAGTTGTTGCTTTAGATGTAAAAAAAGGTGACAGAATTTTGTTTGGTAAATGGTCTGGTACAGAAGTTAAAATTGATGGTAAAGAGCTTCTAATTATGAAGGAGTCAGACATCATGGGAATTATTGAGAAGTAATTGAAAGGAATTATATAAATGTCAGCAAAATTAATTCAATTTGGCACAGATGCTAGAGCAAAAATGCTTAAAGGCATAAATATATTAGCAGATGCAGTCAAAGTAACATTAGGCCCTAAGGGTAGAAATGTTGTAATTGATAAATCTTTTGGTTCTCCAAGAACAACAAAAGATGGTGTTACAGTTGCAAAAGAAATCGAACTAGCCGATAAATTTGAAAATATGGGCGCTCAAATGATCAAAGAAGTTGCTAACAAAACAAACGACTCTGCTGGTGATGGAACGACAACATCAACCGTATTATGTCAAGCTTTAGCTACCGAAGGAATGAAAGCAGTAGCTGCTGGATTAAACCCAATGGATTTAAAAAGAGGAATGGATGCTGCTACAGAAGCAATTATATCTGAGCTTCAAAAAAACTCTAAAATTGTAAAATCAGACAAAGAAGTCCAGCAAGTAGGAACCATCGCCTCAAATGGAGATGGTGAAGTCGGAGGAATGATATCTGATGCAATGCAAAAAGTGGGCAAAGAGGGAGTCATTACAGTAGAAGAAGCCAAAAGCTTAGATACAGAGCTAGACGTTGTTGAAGGTATGATGTTTGATAGAGGCTATTTAAGCCCATATTTCGTTACTAATGCCGATAAAATGAAAGCAGAAATGGAAGATTGCTTAATTCTTTTACACGAAAAAAAGCTAGCTAGTCTTCAACCGATGTTACCACTTTTAGAGTCAGTAGTTCAGTCTACAAAGCCATTACTTATAATATCTGAAGATGTTGAGGGCGAAGCTTTAGCAACTTTAGTTGTTAACAAACTAAGGGGTGGATTAAAAATCGCTGCTGTGAAGGCCCCAGGCTTTGGTGATAGAAGAAAAGCAATGTTAGAAGATATAGCTATTTTGACGGGTGGTCAGGTTATTAGTGAAGATTTAGGTATCAAACTAGAGACAGTGACTATGGATATGTTAGGAAAAGCCAAAAGAGTTGTTGTAGATAAAGAAAATTCAACAATTGTTGGTGGAGCGGGTAAGAAAAAAGATATTGAGGCTAGATGTGAACAAATTAGAAAACAAATTGATGAAACAACATCTGATTATGATAAAGAAAAGCTTCAAGAAAGACTAGCAAAGCTCGCTGGCGGTGTAGCTGTTATTAAAGTTGGTGGAGCATCTGAGGTTGAAGTTAAAGAAAAAAAAGACCGAGTTGAAGATGCTATGCATGCAACTAGAGCTGCAGTTGAAGAGGGAATATTACCTGGCGGTGGCACAGCTCTTCTATATGCTACTAGTGTCCTAAAAAACTTGAAAGTTGATAATGACGACCAAAGATACGGTGTTGATATTGTCAGAAAAGCACTTTCAGCCCCTTTAAAACAAATAGCTCAGAACTCCGGATTTGATGGCGCTGTTATTGCTGGAAAAATTCTCGAAAGTAAGGACAACTCTCATGGTTTTGACGCACAATCCGGAAAATTTTGTGATTTAGTTAAAGCTGGTATTGTTGATCCTACCAAAGTTGTAAGAACTGCTTTGATTGATGCTGTATCAGTTGCTGCTTTACTTACTACTACTGAAGCCATGATTACAGATAAACCAGAAGATAAATCATCTGCTCCTGCAATGCCTGATATGGGCGGAATGGGTGGAATGGGCGGTGGAATGCCCGGTATGATGTAAAATCGTACCTTTGAGGAACTTCAAAAAAAGCCGCTTTATGCGGCTTTTTTTTTAAACTAGTATAATATTATTTTATGAACTTTATTGAAAATCTTTACTTACAAATATTAAAAGTTTTTAGCGACGGAGTATTCGGTATGAGCTTAGGAGACCTAGCTATTATTTTCTTATCAATAATAATTTCTTTGTTGATTAGAAGTATAGTTGCTAGAATTTTAGTAAACAAAGTAAAGTCTATAGTTTCCAAAACAGGAAATAAAATTGATGATAAATTATTTGAGGCCTTAGTTCCTCCATTTAGACTTTTACCTATCGTTATTGTTTTTCTCGCTATAACATTATATTTTGATATTGAGTCAACATTGGGTATTTATTTTCAAAAAATTAACAACACACTTTCAACCATCTTTGTTTTTTGGTTAATTCATCAAGCTATTATCCCATTTTCCAACCTATTTAATAAATTAGAAAAAGTTTTAACCAAAGGACTTGTGCTATGGATTGTGAAATCACTAAAATATCTAATTATTTTTTTAGGAATTGTAGCGGTTCTAGAAGTATGGGGTATAAAAATTGGGCCTGTAATAGCAGGACTTGGCTTATTTGGAGTAGCTGTAGCACTTGGAGCTCAAGATTTATTTAAAAATTTAATATCAGGAATAATGATTTTATTAGAAAAAAGATTCCAACTAGGGGATGTGATTAATGTACCTGGTCATACTGAAGGTACAGTAGAGCACATCGGCTTTAGATCAACTTTAATCAGAAAGTTTGATTCAACTCCTATAACAATTCCAAATTACATATTCGCTGAGGCGCCAATTCTAAATTATACAAATAGAAAATACAGAAGAATTAATTGGACTATTGGTCTTGAGTACAGTTCAACTTTAGATCAAATTAAAAAACTTACTGAGGCTATTTCTTCATATATAGATACAAGTGAAGATTTTATAGTCAACGATAATTATAAGTCATTTGTTAGACTAGAGAAATTTAACCATAGTTCTATAGATATTTTAGTTCTTTGTTTTACATCAACTAAAGATTGGAATAAGTATTTAGAAATAAAAGAAAAGCTCGGTATGGAAATAAAAGTTAAGGTCGAGGAGATAGGATTAAATTTTGCCTTTCCTAGTCAATCAATTTATATAGAAAAAAACGACATATAATAAAAAAATACTCTAATTATATTTATTTTTTGAAGTCAAAAGCCTTGATATAAATCCAAAAATCCAATTAAAGTGCCCTAATATAACTTGAAAAAACAAAAAAAAAGTTTTCTTTAATT
>CACDYZ010000008.1 GCA_902557145.1 uncultured Alphaproteobacteria bacterium
CCTTTGCGAATTTAGAAATAATGTTAGCTGTTGCAGGGTAAACAATAATATGAGAATTATCTCGGGCTAATTTTATATGTCCAATTTTTTTTTTCCATATCTAAATCAAAAAGTTCAGAATAAACTTGTTTATTACAAATTGTTTCAAGTAATAATTTAGAAATAAATTCAAATGTGTTTTTTGTTGCAATAACTTCATAGTCAATTGACTTTTTTTGGCATTCACGAATTAAATCTAAAGACTTGTAGCAGCCAACACTTCCCGTAATAATGATTAATATTTTCATTTTTTCTGCAATATATATATGCTGTTCGCTCCAGAAATGAAATCAATAGTTTTAACATGAGAAAAACCAATATTTTTCAGCTCATTCACAAGACTAATTTGAGAGGGAAAAGAAATAATACTCTCAGCTAAGTATTTATAGCTGTGTCTGTCATTAGCGACGATACTACCAGTAAAAGGCAAAACATATTTTAAAAAGTTTTTATATGGTTTCTTAAGTAAACCTCTTTTTGGTATACCAAATTCCATAATTAAAAAATAACCATTTTTTTTTAAGCATCTATAGATCTCAGTAAAGCCATCTTTTCGATTTTTAAAATTTCTCACACCGTAAGTACAAGTTATAGTTTGAAAAAAATTTTTCGTGTATGGTAGGTTTTCTGCATATCCTACTTGGTAATTAATATTTTTAGATTTATTTTTTTTTCGAGATATATTGTGCATTTCAGAGACAGGGTCTATGGCATAAAGATTTTTTGTCATAGGCAGTAAATTGAAGATATCCCCACTACCACTTGCTATATCTAAAATTTTTTCATTAGCCTTATGTTTCGATGAGACAAGATCTACAAAATATTTTTTCCAAAGTCTATGTATGCCTAGACTCATAACATCATTCATTAGGTCATATTTTGCATGAGATACATTTTCAAAAATATCTGTAATATTATATTGATTTGAACTATTTTTAGACATCATGCCTGAATTACCTGAAGTAGAAACTACAATAAGATATTTAATCTCAAAAGTTAAAGGAAAAAAAATTATTTCCATTAGCAAGTCACAAAAAAAATTAAGGAAAAATTTAAATTTTAAAGATCTTGAGTCTATATCTCAGAGAAAAATTATATCTGTAAAACGTTTTGCAAAATATATCGTTATAAGACTAGATAATGATAATTATTTAATAGTTCATTTAGGAATGAGTGGAAGATTAAAGTTTTATTTAAATGAATATTATAAAAAAGAGAAACATGATCATGTCGTTCTTCAATTTGATAAATTTAAAATAGTCTTTAATGATCCTCGTCGGTTTGGCATGTTTTTTAGACTTGAAGATATAAATGAGGTAGAAATTTTTTTTAATAATTATGGCACTGATCTATTAGTAAATAAGGTAAAGATTAAAGAAATATATAATAAATTCATTGGCAAAAAAGTATCTTTGAAACAGGCGTTGCTTAATCAAAGTTTGATAGTAGGGATTGGAAACATTTATGCAAACGAGGCACTTTTTCATTCAAGATTAAGCCCTCTGAGGCTTACGAACTCTCTTAATTTAGCAGAATTGACTCAGCTAATAAGCTCTTGCAAATTCGTATTAAAATTATCTTTGAAGAACGGAGGCTCATCTATAAATGATTACAAATCTCCAGACGGAACACTGGGAAGTTTCCAGAGTTTGTTTAAGGTTTACCAAAAGAAACATGTAATTTATAAAAAAAAATCCTATAAAATAAAAAAAATCATTCAAAATGGTCGTTCGACCTTTTTTTCACCTGCTTTACAAAAATAAAAAAATCTATATAAGTTATTAACGTTATTAAACGAACAACCTGTTAACAATATTTTAATATGCCACAACATAAATCAGCCAAAAAAAGACTTCGTCAATCTGATAGAAAAAAAACTGTTAACAAAGCAGTAAAATCCAATGTATCAACCCAATTGAAGGCGATTGATAAACTCATCAAAGATAAAAAAGTAGATGAATCAATGGAAAAATTAAAAATGGTTATGTCTGTTTTGCATAAGTCTACTAAGAAGAAAATTATGCATCTTAATAAAGCCTCAAGAACTATTTCCAAACTACAAAAAGATATTTCTGCAATTTCTAAATAATTCTTTTTTTCAAGATATTTTTTTTAAAAAAAACGTTTTTTTTTATTCTTCTTTTTTAACTTTTCATGTTTAAATACGCCTTCGTTTAGAGGAAGGAATATACATAGTGGAAGAAGAACTGCATCAAGGTGGCATAGATGTGTCCTGGTCCAAGATAACATCTGAATTAAAAAAATCTCTAGACAAAGATACCTTCCAAAATTGGATTAAACCAATTTATTTTGAATCTCATATAGATACTTCTCTCACCCTTTCAGTTCCAACAAGATTTTTACGTGATTGGATAATAAAAAACTATGCCTCAGTTATCAAAAAAGCTTATATGGACCAAGGTCATAGTATTGATAAACTAGCTATACTCGTAAAAGAGAATAATGATCGTATTATTCCTGGTACAGAAGTAATTTATGAAGATAAAGATGATGATGAAGACACATATTATGATGACATCTCTGCACCATTAGACCCAAAATTTACTTTTGATAATTTTATTGTTGGAAAGCCCAATGAGCTAGCATATGCAGCTGCACAACGAGTTGCGCAATCGGAGGTAGTAAGTTTTAATCCATTATTTTTGTATGGAGGCGTTGGTTTAGGTAAAACACATTTAATGCATGCAGTAGCTTGGAATATAAAAAAAAGAAATCCAAAAAAAAATGTTGTTTATTTAACTGCAGAAAAATTTATGTATCAATTTATCAAAGCCCTCAGGTTTAAAAATATTATGAGTTTTAAAGAACAGTTCAGATCAGTAGATGTTCTTATGATAGATGATGTGCAATTTATTATTGGTAAAGACAACACCCAAGAGGAATTTTTCCATACTTTTAACACTCTAATTGACAAAAAAAGACAAATTATTATTTCAGCAGATAAATCACCCGCAGATCTTGATGGCTTAGAGGATAGATTAAAATCTAGATTAGGCTGGGGATTAGTTGCTGATATACATCCTTTAACCTACGAGTTACGATTAGGTATCCTTCAAGCAAAAGCTGAGCAAAAATCTTTACAACTAAAACAAGAAGTGATGGAATTTTTAGCAAATAAAATTACTAATAATGTCAGAGAAATGGAAGGAGCCTTAAATAGATTGGCTGTTCATGCATCAATTCAGGACTCTGAAATATCCGTTGACCTTGTGAAAGATGTTTTAAAAGATTTACTTAGAACTAACTCTAGAAAAATTACAATTGATGAAATCCAAAAGAAAGTTGTTGAGCATTACAATATTAAACTTTCAGATATGCATTCTCCTAGAAGATCAAGATCTGTTGCGCGTCCTAGACAGGTAGCTATGTATTTAGCAAAATCAATTACAACAAGATCTTTGCCTGAAATTGGTAGAAAATTTGGTGGCAGAGACCACACTACCGTTATCCATGCTATTAAGACTATTGAAGAAATTATGGTTAATGACCCTAACTTAGCAGAAGATATTGAACTTTTGACTAGAATATTGCAAACTTCCTAAATGGATTTTAGAGTTAGTCGAGAGGCTTTTTTAAGAGTTTTAACTCATGTCAGTTCAATTGTTGATAGTAGATCGACTATTCCGATTTTATCCAATATCTATATTAAATGTGACAACAACCAAATTGAAATAAGATCAACAGATATGGACATCTCTATTCGAGAGTTTGTTTCAACTGACTCTTCAAAAAACGGTGAAGCAACGGTCAACTCCAGAATACTTACTGATATAATTCGTAAAACAAAAAAAAACTCTATTGTAAAATGTAAATTAGAGGGAAATAGACTAATAATAAACTCTGATAACTCCGTTTTCGAATTAAACGCATTAACTGCAGACGAGTTCCCAAAGTTTGTACCGTTAGACCCAACAAACTCTTTCGAGCTATCTATACCTCAGATTAAAAGACTCTTTAATAAAACAAAATTTGCAATATCTGCCGAAGAGACAAGATATTATCTCAATGGTATTTACTTTCATACTGTCACCAATGGAGCAAAGTCTACTTTAAGATGCGTTGCTACTGACGGTCATAGATTAGCTAAGACAGAGTTAGATCTAGCAAATGTTATCAACATATCAGGTATCATTCTCCCAAGAAAATTTATACTTCAGTTAGACCGTATGTTAGGGGACTTTGAAGGTAAGGTAAAAATAATATGCACAGATACTCAGGTAAGCTTAGAAGCAGATAATTTCATAATCATAAGTAAGCTTATTGATGGAACTTTCCCAGATTACGAAAAAGTAATACCTGTATCTAATGATAAATTACTGCAAGTTGAAGCGGAACCATTTTTTAATGCTATTGATAGAGTCTCGACTGTAAATCAAGACAAAACACCCACAGTTAAATTACAATTTGAAAATAATAGTATTAAGATTATGGCTACAAGCACAGACAGCAACAAAGGAGACGAAGAGGTTGCAGCAAACTACGCTGCTGAGGGTTTAGAAATACTTTTTAACTCAAAATATATTTTGGATTTACAAGACGTGATTGAAGGAGATACTATGATCTTAGAGTTACTCAACCAATCATCACCAGTCATAGTAAAGGACCCTAAAGACTCAACAAGTTTATATATTTTAATGCCAATGAGAATTTAATTGTCCCCACCACTGAAGGGTTTACAGTTATCTAACTACAGAAATTTCATAAACAAAAAAGAAGTTTTTAAATTTGAACATACTTTGTTTAAAGGAAAGAATGCCGTTGGAAAGACCAATATTTTAGAGGCCATAAGTTTTTTATGCCCCGGCACAGGCTTTAGAAAAGATGGAATACAAAATTTTATTTTTCAAAAACAAGAAAAATTAAAGAGTTCTATTACATTTGATTTTGAGAATGAGGATTTAGAAAATCATTTGACTATTGAATTAAGTAACAAAGATGAAAGATGGTCTAAACAATATTTTTTAAATGATAAAAAAATACAACAACAAAAATTATTGGATATTTTTCAACTGTTTTGGTTTACGGAGATAGATAAGGTTTATTTTATTAAAGATACCCAATACCAAAGAAATACTATTAATCGAATTATTTGTTATTTTGAACCAAAATTATTTAGTTTATTGAATCAATATACCAAACTAAGAAGAGAAAAAAAAAGAATATTGCAATCCTCACAGGATAATTCATGGCTTATTTCAATCGATAAACAACTTTTTGACATAGGTAAGTCTATTATTGAAATCAAAATAGAGTTTCTCAAAGAATTTCAAAATTTTTTATCAGATGATAGCAAAAAGTTCTTTGATTTTGAAATTATTCCAAGTTTTGGCTTATCAGAAAAAGAAAACTTTTTAGAAAAATTTCAAAGAGGTCTTTCGGATGAGAGTCAATGGCCTAATGATCATAAACTTCAGTCAGATCATGACCCAAAAAAATCAATTTTTGAGATTACAAACAATCAAAAATATATTTCTCAACTATCTTCTGCACAGTCAAAAATGTTAATTTTAAGCCTACTTCTTAGTTGTGCAAAATTTCTAAATCGTAACAGAATTACTATTTTTTTAATTGATGAAATATTTGATAACTTTGATATGGTAAATATTAATAAAGTTATTGAATACTGTGCAGAAAATAAATTTCAGACATTCTTCTCAACCACTGATAACTTCACGCTCAAAGGGAATATAGACAATTTAGAAATAAAGGAAATTTTGTAATGGCAGATCAATATACAGCATCCTCAATTAAGGTCTTAAAGGGCTTAGAGGCCGTTAGAAAAAGACCGGGTATGTATATTGGTGATACTGATGATGGCACAGGTCTGCATCATATGGTTTACGAGGTGCTTGATAATTCTATCGATGAGGCGCTTGGAGGATATTGTGACAATATTCAATTAATTATAAATAAAGATGGTTCAGCAACAATCTCTGATAATGGTAGAGGAATACCCGTAGATAAGCATAAAACTGAAAAAGTACCCGCTGCTGAAGTTATAATGACTCAATTACATGCAGGAGGTAAATTTGACCAAAATAGTTATAAAATTTCGGGAGGCCTTCACGGAGTCGGTGTTTCTGTTGTAAATGCCTTATCTGAAAAACTTTCTTTAACTATCCGTAGAGGTGGAAAAATTCACACGATGGAATTTAAAGACGGCGTTACATCAAAAAAATTAACAGAGGTGGGAGTTATGAAAAAGACTGAGAGAACTGGTACCACTGTTCAATTTTGGCCGTCTAAAAAAATTTTTTCTAACACAACTCTAGTACTTAAAACTTTAGAAAATAGAGTTCGTCAATTAGCTTTTCTTAATTCTAACGTCCGTGTAACATTGGCAGATTTACGCACTCCTAAGGCAGAACCAATAGAGTTTTATTATCAAGGAGGTTTGACAGCATATGTTCAATTTCTTAATTCTAGAAAATCAACTTTAAATAAAATAATTCCATTTAATGGTGAGTCTAATGGAATTAAAGTTGAAGGAGCTTTGCAATGGAATGATGGATATAATGAAAATATGCTATGTTTTACTAACAACATACCCCAAGGAGATGGAGGAACACACCTACAAGGTTTTCGATCAGCACTTACTCGCTCACTAGTTGGATATTCAAACACCGTTGCTGTTTCAAAGAAAGGTAATATTACTATATCAGGAGATGATGCAAGAGAGGGCATGACATGTGTATTATCTGTTAAGGTTCCTGATCCTAAGTTTTCATCGCAAACAAAAGATAAATTAGTTTCATCAGAAGTCAGACCTGTTGTTGAGAAAATCATCTCAGAACAATTAAGTGCTTGGCTTGAACAAACACCAGGAGAAGCAAAAAAGTTAGTATCAAAAATTATTGAGGCCGCAAGCGCTCGAGAAGCAGCAAGAAAGGCTAGGGAGCTAACAAGAAGAAAAAATGTATTAGAGACATCATCACTTCCAGGTAAATTAGCTGACTGCCAAGAAAAAGACCCTATTAACTCAGAGCTTTTCATAGTCGAGGGTGACTCTGCTGGTGGCTCTGCTAAACAAGGTCGAGATAGAGTAACTCAAGCCATACTTCCACTTAGAGGTAAAATATTAAATGTAATTAAAGCCAATCCTCATAAAATATTAGAAAATAATGAAATTTCTGCTCTTATCACTGCAATTGGTGCTGGATATGGAAATCCGCCAAAGGATAAAGAATATAATCCATCTGATTATTTTAACCCTGACTCAATGCGTTATCATAAGATTGTTATTATGACAGACGCCGATGTCGACGGTAGTCATATTAGAACGTTATTACTCACATTTTTTTATCAATTTATGAGAGACATCATAACAACTGGACGTTTGTATATTGCTCAACCGCCTCTTTATAAGGTAAAAAAAGGAAATGCAGAAAATTATTTATTAGATGATAAGGAACTTACAAAGTTTTTACTTTTAAATAATAAAGAGGATCTTGATTTTAACATTTATAATAAAAAGAAAAAAATCCAACTGAAAGAGGAGCAGTTAAATGAGTTAATCGATTTAGCTTCTCGAGCAAATTCTGCATATCAAAATTTAGATCTTACATATTTAGACACACAATTTTTTGATCAAATCATTAATACCGGATTATTTTTCTTGGATTTTCCTCCAAACAAAATTGAAAAGTCTCAATTTAAAACTTTTCTCTCCAATTTGAATCAGGTTTATAAATCACAAAATATTAAATTTACATTTCAAAGTATGATTAGTAATGAACTTGTTTTTTTACAAGAGAAAGAAGGTTATAATAAAATTATAAAAGTGCCCTTAGATAAATTACTACATTTAAGAGAGTTCATTTCTATAGAAAATTTAAACCTTTATAACAAAATGGGTTTTTCAAGATCTACTGATGCTTATTTTGGGATTTCTAAACTATCATCAAAAGAAAACTTTAATTGCTATGGACTTGTTGAATTTTTTAATACCCTCTTTGAGATGAGTAAAAAAGGTCAATCAATAAGTCGATACAAGGGCCTTGGTGAAATGAACCCTGAACAATTATGGGAGACAACTTTAGATCGAACAAATAGAAAGTTGCTTCAAGTTAAACTCGAAGATCAAATTAATGCCGAAAGACAACTCATCATGCTTATGGGAGATGATGTGACTGATAGGAAAAGTTTTATTCAAGAAAATTCAGTCAAAGTAGCAAACTTAGATATTTAGTTGGATAATCAAAAAAACTTCCTTTTCGTTAATTCCTCCGACTTTCTAATTATACGAGCTATTGCTTTTGGCGGTCAGGCCGCTACTTTATCAATTACACAGTATTTTTTCGAAATTTCAAAAGTAGTTGCAACTGCCTCGTGGATTATAGCCTTTGTTTTGATGGCCAGCATTATCCTAGGTTTTTACTTAAACAAAGGTGATAAAATTATTTCAGAAAAACAAGTCTTCATATTTTTATGTTTTGATATCATTCAAATTTCGAGTTTAATTGCCTTGAACGGTGGATACACTAATCCTTTCATATTTATCATCTTGGCCCCTATTGCTATTGCAGCATCATACCTAGCGATAGAAAGAATAATTATTATTTTAAGTTTGGCGTTAGTTTGCTTTGCCTTAATATTTAATTTTTTTATTACTCTTCCTCCATCTGTTCACCCAAATATTAATTTTACATATAGTTTAGCTATCATGATCTCTCTTTTTATAAGCAGCATCTTTTTAGTTTTCTATCTTTATTACTTTTCTCTAAACTACAAAAACACTCAAAAAGCATATGAATTAGCAAGCAAGCAACTTCAAAATGAAAAAGAACTTTTAAAAGTAGGTGGGTTAGCGGCAGCAGCTGTTCATGAACTAGGGACACCATTGAATACAATAAACCTAATTGTTGGAGATTTTAACCAAGATAAAAAGCTAAAAGATGATTATGGAAAAGACATTAAAACGTTATTGTTAGAATTAGATAGATGTAAGGCAATACTTAAAGAACTTTCAACTAATCCAGAGTCAAAAGAACTCTCCTCTGAAATAACTAATATGTCATTAGATGCATATACACAATCTTTGTGCGAACAATTCTCGAATAATTATCGCGCAGTAAATTTAGATTATAGATCGGATGAAAATTCTAAAAATATTAATATTAAAATTACACCTGAGCTTAATATCGCTATGAATAATATAATCAAAAATGCAATTAGTTTTGCGTATAGAGAAATATTGATAATTTCAGAAACTTCAACAAATAAATATTCCATCAAAATCCGTGATGACGGCCCAGGTTTTGATAAAAAGTTTATAGCTAATTTTGGAAAACCATTCTATTCTAGCAGGGCTGAAAAAGGGGTAAATATGGGCCTTGGTTTATTCATAACAAAACAAATGATTGAAAATCTAAATGGTGAAATATCAGTACAAAGTAATAATGGAGCAGAAGTAACTTTAACATGGCAGATTTAGAACAAAACGCAGTAACAAAAGATAAAACACTTTTTATAATTGAGGACGATAAGCCCTTTCGAGAGCGACTAACCACTTCTTTTCAACGAAAAGATTTCACAGTAACAGCAGCTGCGTCTAAAAAAGAGGCATTAGACGTTTTATCAGGCAATAACTTCAATTACGCCATAGTAGACCTTCGTTTGGGAGATGGCTCTGGTCTCGATGTTATTAAGGTAATAAAAGAGCAAAACCCAGAGTGTCGGACAGTTATGTTGACTAGTTACGGCAACATAGCTACAGCAGTGTCATCCGTAAAATTAGGCGCTGATGATTACTTAACGAAACCAGCTAATATCGATGATATTGAAAAGTCACTAATGTCCTCCACAGCTACATCTCTGCCCCCACCTCCTGAAAATCCAATGTCTGCAGATAGAATTAGATGGGAACATATACAAAGAGTTTTTACTCAGTGTAACCGTAACGTCTCTGAAACAGCAAGAAGATTAAAAATGCATCGAAGAACTCTTCAAAGAATTCTAAACAAGCACGCCCCTAAAGAATAGTATATACCTGCAATCTTTGTTATTCTGCGTAGATGTCTGAGTCTCGGTTAATCCTTGTAGATGGTTCAGGATATATTTTCCGAGCTTACTACGCCTTACCCCCAATGAATAACTCCAGAGGTATACCCACTAATGCTGTTTATGGATTTTGTAATATGATGCTTAGACTAATAGAAGAACACCCCAGTGACAAAATACTAATAATACTTGATGCTGGTAAGAATACTTTTCGAAACACTTTATTTTCTGAATACAAAGCGAACCGTGGAGAGGCACCTGAGGATTTAATACCCCAATTTAGTATCATTCGCGAAGCTATTGAAGCATTTGGACTCGACGTTATTGAAAAAAAAGATTTTGAGGCTGATGACGTTATTGCAAGTTATGTTAAATATGGAGAGGATAATAAAATACCCACTACTGTATTCAGTTCTGACAAAGATCTATTTCAATTGTTATCAGCGAACAATCGCATCATGGACCCAATGAAAAATGTTGAGATTGATGAAGCAAAAGTAATGGAAAAATTTGGAGTTGGCCCAGATAGAATTACAGATGTTCAAGCTCTTATAGGAGATAGTGTTGATAATATACCAGGAGTTCCAGGAATAGGTCCCAAAACAGCCGCTAAATTAATAAATGAATTCGGCACTTTTGAGGAACTCTTGTTAAAAAAAGATCAAATTTCAAATGTTAGAATAAAAAAACTTATTCATGATCATGAGGAGTCTGCAAAAATTAGCCATAAGCTTGTCATTTTAAAAAACGATCTTGAGTTACCTATTAAAATAGAAAAGTTAAAACAATTTGATGACTCCACAAAGCTGAATGACTTCTTCAAAAAGTACGAATTTAAATCACTTATAAGAACTAGTGCCAATGAAACAAAACCTCATGCATCAAAAAAAAATATAAATTTTAAATCATTAACTAAAACAAAAAAAATAATAGAATATCTAAATTCTCTTAAATCTGAAAAAATATTGGCTATAGATTTAGAAACTGACAGTTTAGACGTAAATACTGCAAATATTATTGGCATATCTTTATCGAAGGCCGACCAAGCTTATTACATACCGTTTAAATCCCCAGAAAATGAATTATCCAAGAAAGATCAAGAAAGTGTTCTTAAAAATCTTAGTGAACTGTGTGGAGATGAATCCATATTAAAATTATTTCACAATGCAAAATATGACTCTGTAATCTTAAAACGTTTTGGTGTCAACACTGTCTCTTTCCAAGATACATTGCTTATGTCTTTTTTTGTTAACAATGGTTTAACAAAACATAACTTAGAGGATTTGTATTATTACTATTTTGGAGAAGAAAAAGAAAAGTTCAAAGATGTTATAAAAAATGAGTCCAAAAGAAAATATAAAGATTTTTCTGAAGTGCCATTAGAAGCCGCAACAAATTATGCCGCTCATGACGCATATGCCACTTTTAAATTATATGAAACTCTCAATGAGCAGATAGCTGAGTCCTTAGATTGTTGGATTTATTATGATATTGATAAAAAACTAAGCTTAGTTCTCCAAGAAGTAGAAAGCAATGGTTGTAAAATTGATTTAAAATTTTTAAATAAGCTAGAAATAGATCTCAACAAAGAAATTGAAAAAATTGAGCGGAAAATATTTAAGATTGCTGGTGAAGAATTCAATATTGGGTCCCCAAAACAATTAACTGAAATTTTTAAGAAATTAGATATTAAAGTCACAAAGAAGACTAAGGCAGGAGACTTTCAAACAAATGTGAAAGTATTAGAGCAGTTAGAGTCCGAAGATGTTGAAATAGCCTCACATATTTTGCAATGGAGACAATATTCCAAGCTTGTGTCTACCTATACCTCGTCATTAGCTGATCACGCAGATAAAAAAGATAGGGTTCATAGCACATTTAATATTGCAGCAACCATAACAGGACGACTAAGTTCATCTGAACCTAATCTTCAAAACATCCCAATCAGAACTGAAATCGGAAAAAAGATAAGAACAGCCTTTATAGCTGAAAAAGATCATGAGCTTTATAGTTTTGACTACTCACAAATTGAACTTCGAGTTTTATGTGAGGCGTGTGAAGACCCAAATTTATTGAAAGCTTTCAAAGAAGATCAGGACATTCATGAAAGTACGGGCCAATTAGTTTTTAATAAAAAAATAATTAACGATAATGACAGAAGGATGGCCAAGATTATTAATTTTGGAATAATCTATGGAATTAGCCAATATGGTTTAGCTAAACAGTTAGGTGTTAGCAATGCGGAAGCAAAGCTTTTTATAGATAACTATTTTAAAAAATTTCCAAACATTAATGACTTTATGAAAGCAACCACCGACAAAGCAAAAAAACTAGGTTACGTTGAAAACCTTTTTGGAAGAAAGTCTCACATTAAAGACATCAATGCTAAAAACTTTATGCTCCGATCTTTTGCAGAAAGACAAGCTATCAATGCACCTATTCAAGGCACAGCATCTGAGTTAATAAAAATTGCTATGTTGGATATTCATAACTATTTAGGGAAAAATAAATGTAAATCTAAAATGATATCTCAAGTTCATGATGAGCTTTTATTCGAAATTTATAAAAAAGAAAAAGATATTATTCCAGAAATAGTAAAGTTGATGGAAACATCACATCAAAAATATAAGTCATTTAAAACACCTATAAAAGTTGACTTTGGTGGTGGATTAAATTGGGGTGAGGCTCATTAGAACATTAATAATATTAATTTTTTTATTACCCAACGTTGCTTTGGGTTTAACTTTTAAAAGTGATGGTTCAGTTGTTGATGGTAAAGGAAATATTATAGAGACTAGTAAAAGTACTGAAGTAAATATATCTCAATTTGAAAAAGACCTTGAGAGGGTCTCAAAAGACTCAGGTTTTATAGATCAAGAAGGAAAAATATATTTCCGAGATCAGATAACAGACAAAAAAAATTCTATAATTATCATTTACAGTCATGGAGCTCAAGGAGATCAAAGAATAGATAAGTGTTTGAGTAGTTGGGCAAAAGTTCCACCTGTAATAAGAGATTTACATAATATGAAAATAAAATCTTATGTAATAAAAATATACAGATTATGTTCTGGAGTAAGAGGGTGGACTAATGAAGAACAAGAAAGAATGTGGAGGGCCCATGGAAAATTAGGAAAATTAGATCTTAATCTTATGGCTAGTGACGGAGCCCAATTAATGAATAAACAAAAAGGATACCAAAAGCTAATAGTTATCAAAAATAAACTAGATGAGCTCATAGAGCTTGGTTTTGATAAAATTATCCTTGCAGGTCATTCATCTGGAGGTTGGCAGTCTTTAAAACTTAAAACTTTGTATCCTGAATTGATAACTGGAGTTATTGGATTAAATCCTGGTGCTGGAGGAACAGTACAAAATAGAAAAGATTGGCCATGGTGGACAGACGTTAGGTATTATGGTTTTGGGGAATATAATAATCTAAATGCTTTAATACTGACACACGATAAAGATAATTTTAATTCTCCAAAAGATTATGATGTATTTAAAAATATAGACACTGTAAAAAAAATAAATTTGACAAAATCTACGTGTAAAGGAAAAATCTCACTTGGTGGCTATCATGGTGTAACCTTAACCCATTGCTATTCAATAGAAGAAACTAAAAGTAAAAATATAAAAAATTATTTAGAGAACTTGTTTTAATTTACATTGATTATTAGAAATCATCATCAGGTTTATTAAAGGCCATCCATTTTTCTAATTCATGGTATCCACCAATTTTTTCACCATTGATAATTATCTGTGGGAAAGTCTTAGCAGTTGGAAATATTTCAAAAAATTGTTCTCTACTATAATCTTGATTTAACATTAATATTTCAGGATCATGGGTTGCTAAGGCTGACTTAGCCATAGTACAAAAAACACAGTTATCTTTGCTATATATCTTTACTTCCACTTAGAAAGACTCGTCAAATGACAAGGAGCGATCTGTTGGCCGCTGATATTCACTAACCCTTTTTTCAAAAAAGTTAGTCACATTTTGAACATCTAGAGCTCTCATAAAGTCAAATGGATTTTCTGTATTAAATACTCTATCAAATCCAAAAAGATCAGCTATACGATCCGATACTGCTTCGATATACATACACATCATCTCTTTGTTCATTCCAATAAGATCAACGGGTAGTGCGTCAGTGACAAATTCTTTTTCAAATTCAACTGCTTCTCTAACAATTTCCTCAAACTCTGATTGATTCACAGAGCCTGGTATTAAATCCATTGATTTAATATCTTCATCTGACAATGTTCCCTTATTAAACTTTTCACTTAATGTCTTAAACATTAAAGCAGAGAAACTAAAATGCATCCCCTCATCTCTTGCAATCCAATCATTAGAAAGTGCTAGGCCTGGAAGCAGACCTCTTTTTCTAAAGTAATAAATGGCACAAAAAGATCCTGCAAAAAATAACCCCTCAACCAAACCAAAAGCTATTAATCGCATAAGTAAATTTTGATTTCCATTAAGCCATTTTGAAACCCATTGTGCTTTTTTATTAATACAGGGAACATTTTGAATTGCAGAGAACAACTTATCTTTTTCTGACGGGTCCTCGACGTAGGCTTCTATTTGTAAACCATACATTTCAGCATGAATAGATTCATTTAGCATCTGCATGGTAATAAATAATCGGGACTCAGGAATTAAAATTTCATTATAAAATCTTGAAGCTAAGTTCTCGTTTATCATAGCCTCTGAATTTGCAAAGAATGCAAGCACATGTTTAATAAAGTGTATTTCTCCCTCACCTAGTGTTTTTAGATCTCTTAAATCATCTTGGAGTGAAACTTCCTCGGGTGTCCAAAATGCTTGTACGTGCTGTTTATAACGATCGAAAATTTCTTGATGTTGAATAGGGAAAATTGATTTGCATCCTTTAGATATCATGACTTACTCCTTATAATAAATTGATAGAAAATCTTACGCACTACATGTTACGCAATCTTCTGGTTCATTAGATTGCGCCTCTTTCACATAAGACTCTTTTGCTTTTTTTTCAGAAGACACGGTTACTTTAACTGCGTCTACAGCTGATCGGCTTCTCAGGTAATACATGCCTGTTTTCAAGCCTTTTTTCCATGCATACATATGCATAGAGTTCACTTTTCCAAAAGTAGGGGTTGCCAACCATAAGTTCATGGATTGGGTTTGATCGATAAATGGTGCTCTGTCCGCTGCCATATCAATGACTGTTTTTTGAGATGTTTCCCAAACAGTCTTGTAAACATCTTTAAGGTCTTCTGGGAAACCCTCAATATTCTGAACGGAGCCATTTTCTAATATAATTTGATCGCGTAATTCTTTACTCCAAAGGTTCCTTTTCATCAATTCTTTTACAAGGTGACGATTTACTAATAAGAATTCTCCAGAGAGAGTTTGTCTTTTATAAATATTTGATGTTTGCACTTGAAAGGTTTCTGTATTACCCAAGATGATACCAGTTGAAGCTGTTGGCATACATGCTGTGGTCAAGGAATTACGCACCCCATGTTTTTGAATCTTCTCCATTAGGCCTTTCCAATCCCACATACTTGATGGTTTAACGCCCCACAGATCAAATTGAAATTGCCCCTCAGAAAGAGGAGAGCCCTTAAAAGTAGAATAGGGTCCTTTGTCAGCTGCTAGCTCCATTGATGCTTCTAAGGCACCAAAGTAGACTGTTTCAAATATTTGCTTATTAATAATCTGTGCTTGAACAGAGTCATATGCAATATTCATTTTGAAATAAACATCAGCTAGACCTTGTATGCCAAGACCAATTGGTCGATGACGACTATTTGAGTTCTCTGTCTTATTTGTAGGATAAAAATTAATATCTATAACTTGATCCAAGTTTTTTGTAGCTAGTTTCGCAACTTGGTATAAGTTTTGGTAATCAAATTTACTTTCATCTGTAACAAATTTAGGTAATGCAATTGATGCTAAGTTACAAACAGCTGTCTCATCTTTTTCAGAGTATTCAACAATTTCAGCACAAAGATTAGACGATTTAATTACCCCAATATTCTTTTGATTAGATTTTTTATTTACGGCATCTTTGTAAAGCATATACGGCTGACCAGTTTCAATTTGTGCTTCAATGATCTTTGACATCAAGGCTCTTGCCTTAATTCTTTTAAGATCAGGCATTTCATTTTCGTATTTGGTGTATAGGTCTACAAACTCTTTCCCATAAGTGTCAGATAATCCAGGACATTCATGTTCACTCATTAATGTCCAATCAGCATCTTCTTCAACTCTTTCCATAAATAAATCTGGTATCCAAAGAGCATAAAATAAATCTCTGGCTCTGAATTCTTCAGCACCTGTGTTTTTCCTAAGCTCTAAAAATGACTCAATATCAGCATGCCATGGCTCTAAATAGACTGCAAAAGAGCCCTTTCTCTTGCCACCTCCTTGGTCAACAGATCTTGCGGTTTCGTTAAAAATTTTAAGAAATGGAATTAATCCATTCGATTTACCATTTGTTGATTTAATACGACTCCCACCACCCCTAATGTTATGGGCGTGAAGTCCAATACCACCCGCTGTTTTGGAAATCAAAGCACAGTCTTTCACTGTATTAAAAATCCCTTCAATAGAATCATCTTCCATTCCAATTAAAAAGCAAGATGATAACTGTTGCATTTTTAATCCACTATTGAAAAGAGTAGGTGTTGCATGAGTGTAGAAACCTTGAGATAAACTGTCATATGTTTTTTTAACCTGATAAAAATCAAACTTATCACCCGAAACACACAGAGCTACTCTCATCCATAAATCCTGAGGTCTCTCCGCAGTTTTGTTATTTGATTGGAGAAGATAAGCTCTAAATAAGGTAGTTAATGCAAAATAGTCAAAATAATAATCTCGATCATAATCGATAATTTTTTCTATTTCTTCAGCATTAGCTTTTACCTTTTCATAATACTCATCGCGCAACAAACCATCTTCGTAAAGATTTTTTGTTGCAATAATAAAACCAGGTGTTTCTTTGTGTAATGCATTAGCTTTAATTCTACCAGCCAAATAAGAGTAGTCAGGATGTTCCACTGTCAAAGCAGCGGCTGTCTCAGCTAAGTAAGTATCAATTTCGTTTGTTGTGATACCATCGTATAAACCTTGGATAGCTTTTTGTGCAATCGTAATGGGGTCGATCTCTAATCCGTTTGATAAAATAGATATACGGTTTGTAATTTTTTCTAAAGAAATGTCTTCTTTGTTACCATCCCTTTTGGTAACTGCCATTGTTGAAACTTTGGCACCTATTTGTTCATTAAGTTGAGCGGTTTTATAACGTTGGTTTGCTCTTTGCTCTCTATAAAGAACATAAGCACGGGCAACTTTGTGATGTTCCCCTCTCATTAATGCTAATTCAACTTGATCTTGAATATCTTCAATATGAATCATATCACCGTTAGCAATGCGTCTTGTCAGAGCTGCTGTTACAGTCTCAGTAAGATCAGAAACACTTTTGTCAATTTGCTTACTATCTCGAAGGTCGGTTTGCGCTAAAAAAGCCTTTCTGATGGCATTAGCGATTTTATCTGACTTAAAGGGTGTAATGGAGCCGTCTCGTCGAACAACGCTCAAACTTAACAAGTTTATTTCTTCATTTTGCTTATTTATTACGGTGTTTTTTGTTGAAATTTCTAATGATTCTGCGTTATTTGTTTCCATTCTACCTACCAAGTTTACGTGTATAAATGCATATAAGCACTAGATGTAGTGTTTATTGCCTAGTGACTATACAATTTATAGATAATCATAGTCAAATCATTTTGTATTTAATTCTGAAAACCTAATAAATTCAATTAGAAATTGGAGATTCAATTAACAATTAAATCGGAAATATTCACAGGTTTTTATAAAATTTTTCTTGGCATACGAATATGTTTAGAGAAGCTCTAATCCTTAAGTAGTTTAGCCACTTTTTAAATAATTGATTCGAGCGGTTACATAACTTTGAATGAAAAGTTCTATGTACAACTTTCATAGCAAAATAAGCATTTTTATATAGACCTCATAGTAAAATTCCTTAATTTCATCTAGTGAAAAAAATTCTTGGAGTAGGAACTGCTTTGGTTGATGTCATTTGCCAGGTGGAAGACAACATAATTAGTATCTTAAATTTATCTAAAGGCTCAATGACTCTAATCGATGAGTCTCAAATCCAAAAAATAAGAGCAAATTTTACCAACCCTTTAATCACTTCAGGTGGATCTGTTTGCAATACCGTTCATGAACTTAATTTTGGTTCCCATGAGGCTAGTTTTTATGGAAAGGTGAGCGATGATGAATATGGAAATGCTTTTATCCAAGATTTAGAAAAAGCAAATATTTCATTTAAGGGAGTTTCAAGAAAAAGTGACCTACCTACGGGATGTTGTAACATACTAGTATCACCTGATGGTGAAAGAACTATGGCAACACACATTGGTATCGGATCTCAGTTGCAACCTGATGAGGTTAGTGAAAATATTCTCGACAATATTGACCACATGTATATGGAGTCATATCTTTGGGATCATGAATTAACAAAAAAAACTTTAAAAAAATTTGGAGATATAGCCAAATCTAAAAATATAGAAATTTCATTATCTCTTTCAGATCCTTTTTGTGTTGATCGACATAGAGATGAATTAAACAATTTTATAAAAGAGAATGTAGATTTGGTTTTTTGTAACTTCGATGAAGCTAAAATGTTTTCACAATCTGAAACTATGGCAGATGTGAGTTCATTTTTTAAAGACTATGGAAAAAAAATTGTCATGACTTCAGGATCTGAGGGAGCTTATTTTTTTTATAACGATGATGTGAGTCATCAACCCTCTAAAAAAATAGAAAATGTAGTTGATACTACAGGTGCAGGAGATAATTTTGCAGCAGGTTTTTTAGATATCTATTTGTCAGGAAAGTCTGTCGATGAAGCTTTAATTAACGGAAACACAAGGGCTGTTGAAGTCATTCAACAGTTAGGACCAAGGATAAAAAGAGCTTGATAACACTTAATAAATCATATTTTATTTTAAATAGTCTATCTAAAAGGAGGGTTATGTGGATTACAAAGTAAAAGATATTTCTGAACATGGTTTCGGAAGACAAGAAATCGAAATTGCAGAAACTGAAATGCCAGGATTAATGGCCATAAGAGAACAATATGGTAAATCAAAGCCATTAGCTGGGGCAAATATTATGGGATGTCTTCATATGACCATACAAACAGCAGTTTTAATTGAAACACTCGTCGAACTTGGAGCTAAGTGTCGATGGAGTTCGTGTAATATTTATTCAACCCAAGATCACGCAGCTGCAGCAGTAGCTCAAAGTGGTACGCCTGTATTTGCTTGGAAGGGAATGAATGAGGAAGAGTTTTGGTGGTGCATAGACCAAACTATCGAAGCTGAAGGATGGGAACCAAATATGATTCTTGATGATGGGGGAGATCTGACTCTTCGCATGCATGAGAAATATCCTGAACTTCTTAAAAATGTTAAAGGACTTTCCGAAGAAACTACAACGGGCGTTCTTCGTTTAGAGCAAATGGCAGCTAAAGGAACTCTCCAAGTACCTGCTATAAATGTTAATGACTCTGTTACAAAAAGTAAATTTGATAATTTATATGGCTGTAAGGAGAGTTTGGTTGATGGTATTCGTAGGGGAACAGATGTAATGATGGCTGGTAAGGTTGCAGTTGTTGCAGGATTTGGAGATGTTGGAAAAGGTAGCGCAGCATCGTTAAGAGGAGCTGGTGCCAGAGTTCAAGTAACAGAGGTTGATCCTATTTGTGCCTTACAAGCAGCAATGGAGGGGTATGAAGTTGTTACCATGGATGAGGCTTGTAAGTATGCTGATATATTTGTAACTGCAACTGGTAACAAAGACATTATCACACAAGATCATATGAGAGAAATGAAAGACCGTGCCATAGTTTGTAATATTGGTCACTTTGATAATGAAATACAAATAGATGATTTACAAAATTACAAATGGGAAGAAATTAAACCACAGGTTGATCAGGTAACATTCCCAGATGGCAAAAAAATCATTATTCTTTCAAAAGGAAGATTAGTGAACTTAGGTAATGCAACAGGTCACCCAAGTTTTGTTATGAGTGCATCATTTTCTAATCAGGTTTTAGCTCAAATAGAGTTATGGGAAAACTACAAAAACTACGAAAATAAAGTTTATGTTCTTCCCAAGAAATTAGACGAAATGGTAGCTATGTTTCATTTAGAAAAAGTTGGGGCAAAATTGACCCAAATGTCAAAAGATCAAAGTGATTATTTAGGAATCGAAAATCAAGGACCATTTAAGAAAGATACATATAGGTACTAGCCATGAGAAAAGATTTTACTTTTACATCCGAGTCAGTATCTGAGGGTCACCCAGATAAAGTCTCTGATAGGATTTCAGATGCAGTAGTTGATCATTTTATTGCAAAAGATCCATATGCAAGAGTAGCTTGCGAAACACTCACTACGACCAATAAGGTAGTTTTATCAGGTGAAATTCGAGGCCCAGTTCAAGAAGATAAAGATGAAATTATCTCAAAAGTTAGAAACTGCATTAAAGATATAGGTTATGAGCAAGATGGGTTTCATTGGCAAACCGCAGATGTTCAGTATCTACTTCATGGACAATCAGCTGATATTGCAATGGGTGTAGACTCATCATCTGACAAAGATGAAGGTGCTGGTGATCAAGGAATAATGTTCGGATATGCTTGCACAGAAACACCAGAGTTAATGCCTGCTCCGATTTTCTATTCTCATAAAATTTTAGAGTTAATGGCTAATGGAAGAAAAGATGGCAGCATGAAGGGATTGGAGCCCGACTCTAAGAGTCAAGTAACTCTGAAATATGTAGATGGTAAACCTAATGCTGTAACATCAGTTGTGATATCAACTCAACACGCTGATGGACTTTCTCCTAGTGATGTCAAAGAAATTGTTAATCCAGCTTTAAAACAGGCAATACCTGAAGAGCTTTTAAAAAACTTAGATGATAGTGAATATTACGTGAATCCGACTGGAAACTTTGTAATAGGTGGACCAGATGGAGATACAGGCCTTACCGGAAGAAAAATCATTGTTGATACATATGGTGGTGCGGCACCACACGGTGGAGGAGCTTTTTCAGGAAAAGACCCAACAAAGGTTGATCGTTCTGCTGCATATGCATCTAGATATCTTGCAAAAAATATTGTTGCTGCAGGTTTGTGTGATCAATGCACAATTCAATTGTCATACGCAATTGGAGTGGCTAAGCCTTTGTCAATTTATGTTAACACTCAAGGCACAAATAAAATAGATGAAGCCAAAATTGAGGCAGCAATACCTGAGATTATGAACTTATCGCCAAGAGGAATTAGAGAGAAACTGCAGTTAAATAAACCAATTTACGAACAAACAGCAGCTTATGGTCACTTTGGCAGAACTCATGATAGTTCTAATGGAGCTTTTTCATGGGAGGGTTTAGATTTAGTCTCTGATTTTAAATCCCTCGCTTAGTTGAGTTTAAATTTTTCTATCTCACAAGAGAAACAACTTGATGAAATTGTAAAAAAATTAATTAAATCTATTTCTGCGCATCAAATATTTTTTTTTGAAGGAGAGGTGGGATCAGGCAAAACAACTCTTATTCGGCACCTATTAGAAGGTATTGCAAAACTTGAGAATAAAAAACTATTTTTTCAAGGAAGTCCGACTTACCAACGAGAGCATATTTATAATTTTAAAAAATTTGACGTTGTTCATTTTGATTTTTATCAAGTTGATAATTCCACAATAGATATTGATGAATATCTTTTGAATAAGTGTATTTTTATTGAGTGGCCTTTAGAAGCTTTAAAAAGTAAATATTTTGATGAGGCCTTATTTATCAAAATCGATTTGAAAAATAAAATTAGAGAAATTAAAATTCAATCACGGAACAACAAATGGCTCCAGAAAATAAAATAAATTTAATAAAAATAAAAAAACATCTTTCAAGTAAGAATTTTAAAGTTGGAGGTTTTATTAATTTTGAGTCTGATGCTTCAGATAAAGTATTTAAAATTTGTAAAACTGCAAATAAAAAACTTTTATTACTATCATTTCAAAACAAACCTAATGATTTTAAAAAATATGTAAAAGCCACGGAGGTATTAATAAAACAAAAAGTAAATACCCCTAGTATTATAGATCTTAGCCGTAGTCATAAATTTGTAATTATGGACTATTTTCCAACTACTAATACAGCAAGATATTTTAAAAAAAATTACATGAAGCAAATACTTCCTCTGGCAACTCAAGCTATTATAAATTTACAAAATACGAAAAAAAAAATATCTGGTATTAAAACAAAACCCCACTCAAATTTACTAAATGATGCCATCAGGGGAGTTAGTAAATATATCCAACATTATGATCATAAAATTGAAATTGGCTTTTATTTAAACAAACTAATTGTTTTATCATTAAAGAAAAATACTGAAAATCAACAAATATATAAACCAGTTCTTACACATGGAGACTTTTTCCTAGAAAATCTTATTTACTATAAGCGTCTCTTATATGTCATTGATCATCAAGACTTACATTACAATCATCCTCATTTAGACATAGCATCATTAATTTTTGATGCACGAAGGTCATATTCACAAATTATAGAGGAAAGATTGATGAGAATTTATGCAAAAAAACAGAAAATAAATTTAAAAGAATTCAAAGAAAACATTCATCTTGTAAGTTTATTAAGAAATTTAAGAATTTTAGGAAACTGGGTACAACTATTTGATGTCGGAAAGCCTAAGTATTTAAAAAAATATAGAAGAGAAACTTGGAAACAAATTTTTAAGCATGTTGAATATTTACGTTTTTGGGATTTAAGAGAAATCTTTATGGATATTTATAAAAAAACAAAATAAATGAATATTTTAGTATTAGCAGCTGGTTATGGAAATCGAATGGATGATTTAACAAAAAATATTCCTAAACCTATGCTCAAGATAAACCAGAAAATGCTTATTGATTATGCAATAGAAATAGCACAAAAAATTTCTCATCAAAGAATTTTTGTTAATACACATTATCAAAACCAAATCTTAGAAAGTTATATAAAAGAAAATTACTTAGATATTTTTATATCTCATGAACCTAATATTCTAGGAACAGGAGGCGCTATAAAAAAAATACAAAATGATGATTTATTGATTTTAAATACTGATAATTTATGGCAAGAGACATTTGTAAATGAAATAAAAGAATCCATAAATTTTTTTAATAAAAATAAGAACGTTGAAAATCTACTACTCGTAAATTCAAATAGTGAAATCTTTGATTTAGAAATGAAAAATAAAAATATAATAAATTTTCCATCATTCAATCACAACACGCAATTTCAGGGATGTCACTTGATCAGAAATAAATCTCTTAACCATTATCCGGATATTTTTAACATCCAAGATTATTGGATTAATAGCTCTATTGAGGGAAAATTATATGGATATGAAACTGTTAGTATTAATCCACACGTGGGAACAAAAGAATTATATTTGAAATACCAATAATAATTACCATATTTAAATTATGTCAGTAGAACAAATTAACGATGCTAACTTTCAAGAAAAAGTTATGGAATCCTCTAAAAATAAACCTGTTTTGGTTGATTTTTGGGCAGAATGGTGCGGGCCGTGTAAGGCAATAGCTCCTATATTAGATAATATTGCATTAGAGATGGGAGATAAAATTTCTATTAAAAAAATTAATATTGATGAAAATCCACAAGCTCCAGCTAATTTTAGTATTAGAAGTATTCCAACAATGATTTTATTTAAAGATGGATCAATGGCTGATGCCAAGATTGGTATGGGCTCAGAAGCTGATTTAAAAAATTGGATAAATAGTAAAATTTAATCTTTTAAATATTTACTTTCATTACTTTGTTTTTTTTTCAAACCTCAATAAATGATCTTTAAAGTTCAGAGAAAGTTTTTTTGCGCTAGTACTAATCTTATCTAAAAACTTAACATTAATACTGATATTATTTTGCTCATTTTCAGATATTTGACCAACATAAGTAATAGCATTCCATAGTCCCAATGAATTCATAGGTGAAAATCTTCTTTTTGAAGAAAGAGATATATTTAGGAAAGAAAAAAGAAAACTTGATATATTTACACTATACTTTTTTGAAAATTCAGGAATATTTTTAGCGGCAGTTTTAATAAAAGTTTTTGGATCATTATATTGAAAGGGATTAATTTTAGGAAAAAATTGTTTTAGTATCTTTTTTGTAAAATCATTTCCCGATGAATAGATAAAAAACAGTTGGCCCTTATAATCTAGCATTTTAATTAGGGGTAATAATACAAGATTGAGAGTTCTTTGATAAGGAGATCGCAATCGAAAGGCTTGTGATGCTATAATAAAATCATAGACTTTGGGTACATCTGTTAATTTTTTAGGAATTAGATGACTTAAAGAAATCTTTTGGTCTTTTCTATAAATAACCATAAAGCTTTTGTGTTTTGGTCTTAAAATCGTAGAGGAGGTATCCTCTTTTATAGCCCAGTTCTTTTTAATGATGTCACTCATATTCATAAGTTGTAGATTAAAACTAAAGCTAGAGTTTCCAGATAATTCTTTTTTTATCAATTTGCAGTCTTTGAATTCCTTCTCATAAATATCTCTGTAAGAGGCGTTAGTTATACAAAAAACTAAATTTTTGTGCTCGTAAAATCTATAACCTAAAAAAGCAAGTAAGCTATTGATGTCATCAATGCTTATTTCTTTTCCCACAACTATAATAGGATCTTCTGGAAATTTTTCGTGTGCTGCAGATAAGAGAGTAGATATTACACTTCCATCACCAGTTCCAGCATCAAAAATTCTAAAAGCATCTTTGCTTATTTTTGATTTTTTAATGTATTTCGCTAATTCAAAAGCAATCTTACTCTTTTCATTTGTCGAATTTACGAATGATAGATATTTGTCCCTTGAGTCGAAAAAATCTGCCTTTTTTGCGCCCACCTTTGTTCTCCTACTCTTCTTTTAAACTAGAAATAGAAATATTTCCATAATAGACTTTACTTAAAAAAAATAAGAAGAGATTACTAATCTATTTTTTTAAATTAAACCCAGCTTCAACCCAAGCTTTCGTTCCACCTGTGAGATTGGACACATCGCTATAACCCATATCTTGAAGAGTCTTAGTTGATAAAGTTCCTTGACCGCCGACACCACAATAAACAACAATTTTTTTTTTGGGATTAAGCTCTTCTTTTCTAAGAGGATTATCTGGTCTTTGATCGGCGTGAAATTCTAGCATGTCTCTTGGAATATGAACTGATCCTTCTATTTGACCCTCAGCCTCAATGACATCTTTTGATCGAACATCAACAAGGATGATTTCCTTGTTATCTAATTGCTGTTTTAATTCCTCTGGGCTCACTGATTTGATTTCAGCATTTGCTTCTTCTAAAAGCTCTGGAAAGGTCTTCATTTATTCATTTCTCCTTAATAACTATTGATAATATATAACTGTTTGATCTTAAATTTAATATATTACTATAATATAAGACATGAATAATATTGTAAATCCTGGATCTAGTCACGAAACAGATGTTGTCATAATTGGTGCTGGGCCTTGTGGTCTCTTCCAAGTATTTGAGCTGGGCCTTTTAGATATGAAATCTCATCTCATTGACAATTTAGACAAGATTGGTGGACAATGTGCTGAGCTTTATCCTGATAAAAACTTGTATGACATTCCAAGTAGACCAGCCATTACAGGTCAAGAATTAACTGATGATTTAATAAAACAAGCAGAACCCTTTAACCCTACTTATCACCTGAACCAATTAACCTCGAAAATTGAAATTAATGAAAATGATATTTTGGTAGAAACAGATAAAGGTAGCTCAATTAAGTGCAAATCTGTTGTTATTGCTGCTGGAGCAGGTAGCTTTGTTCCAAGAAAACTTCCAGCAGAAGGTGCTAATCAATTAGAAAATAAAAATATTTTTTATTCAGTCAAAAAAAGAACAGACTTTCAAGACAAGAATATTTTAATTATTGGTGGGGGTGACTCTGCTCTGGATTATGTTATGGGATTTCAAGGTATTGCTAAAAAAGTATCACTGATTCACAGAAGAAAAGAATTTAAAGGCGTTCAAGACTCAGTAAATAAAGTTATGTCGTTGGTAGATAAAGGGGAAGTAAATTTTAATATGGGAAGCCTTAAGAATGTTTCTCTTAATGAAAAAGGCAAAGTAACAGTCACTCTTGATGATGATAAAATAATTGACGACATTGATGCAATATTTCCATTTTTTGGTTTAAAAATAGAATTAGGACCAATCGCAGAGTGGGGATTAAACTTAGAAAAGAATCATATATCTGTTAACACTGAAAATTTTGAAACCTCGATACCAAGAATTTTTGCTGTGGGAGATATTTGTATCTACCCAGGTAAGTTAAAATTGATATTAAGTGGTTTTCATGAAGCTGCACTCGCTGCAAAAAAAATGTTTGAGTACTGTCATAGTGATAAAAAGTATGTTTTTAGATACACTACTTCATCAAGCGATTTACAAAAAAAATTAGGTGTGAAATAATTCACTCAGACTTACAGTTTAATTGTGGGTCACATAAAGGTTTGTTAGAACTCTTTTTACAACCACAAAAAAAAACAATTTCATCCTTAATGGCTTTATAAGGAACATTTGAATACCCAGTTACTTTATGAGAGCCATCACAAAAAGGCTGATTTTTACTAAGACCACATGAACACCAATAATACTTTTTTCCTTTTTTAACAAATATTGCATAAGACTTACCCACTAAGATATATTGATAATCATATTTTTTTATATTAATAAATATTCTGTTTTTTTAGAATATGCTTATAAACTGTGGTTCTGGAGATATTTAATCTTCTAGAGACATCACTAACTTTTTTTCCAGATTGTTTATAAGTCTTTTGAATTAAAAGACATTGTTGTTCTCTAATCGGTGAACCATCACATTGGTCACAAGGTTCATAGGCCTTTGTTGATTTTTGATTATTATGTTGCCCAAAAGAAGAGGATTGTCTTTGAAATAATTTGATAAATACACTAGATCCCAATCTATCTCTTATTTGAAGAGTTTTGTTGGAATTTAATTCATGAGCAATTTTTTGAAAGCTTGTATCAAAATAATCAGAAAAACTATCACTAGGATCTATCAAGATACCACTTAACATTATTTTTGAATTTAAATTCATTCCCTCTATGAACCCTTCTTCATTGACTGCAATTAATCCTATGCTGTTCGTATGAAGATACTCACTACGAGGGTGAAAAGCATATATGTCTGCATATTGAAAAAAATTGAGAAATAATTTTTGCTCAATTGACTTAGCTGAAAGTTTTACTAGGGCTAATGTATGATCCTGTCTGGATGTGGCATCAGTTGATGCATCAATAATGCCTACAATATTTTGTTTATGATCAAAAATAGGATTTGCAAAACATGATAAATTACAATGTTCATCATAAAAATGTTCATTACCAGCAACTATGGACGGTGTTTTTGTTTGAAGCGTTAAACCCAATCCATTTGTTCCACGAAATTCTTCTTTCCAAATTGATCCAGGAATGACTACTTTACGAGCCTTGCTGTTATAAAACTCATTATCATAAAGAGTGTCTAATACAACACCATCAGTGTTTGCAAACGCTACCATAAAATTTGTACCTGCAATTTGTGAGTGCAGTAATTCCAACTCAGGTAAAATGAATTTCCGAACATCGCTAAATTTTTCCTGTGCTTCATTCAACTCTGAGTTACTTAAAACAGCATCAACTGATTGATCTCGAGGATTAAGTCCATTCTCAAAACATCGAACCCAACTATCAACAATTTTTTTATCTGTGAAATCTAGAGATAAACCTCTATGCTTTTCCAAAATTTTTGCTTGTTCCACTAATTGCCTATAGGACTGCATGGGCCAAAGCTAACAATTTCACAGGATGAATACAACTTAAAGATTGTTCAAAAAATGAACAAAAAAATAGTTTTTTCATTAAAAAAAGTAACATATGTCAAATTTGAACATTGGAACTAAATCTAAATTATAGTTTAATAATTACATAAGAACCTAGGAGGAACTAATGAAAGCTCAAGTATTACATAATTACGATCCTGATATGAAGCAGGAGGTTTGGGTAAAGGAAGAAGAGGTTCCAGATCCTAAATTAGAAAAGGCCTCAGATGTCATAGTTAAGATTGGCGCTGCAGGAGTTTGTAGAACAGATTTACATGTTATAGAGGGAGAATGGAGACATATCCAAGATCCTGATGATAAACTTTTACCCTGTGTCATGGGACATGAAAATGCAGGATGGATTGAAGAAGTTGGAAGTGACGTTGAGGGTTTTAAAAAAGGGGACTCAGTTATTCTCCATCCAATCATCTCTGGAACTAACGGTACTTGTCTTAGTTGTAGAAAAGGGTTAGACACTCATGCTGAAAATGGAATTTTTCCAGGACTTAATGTAAAAGAGGGTGGCTACTCCGAATTATTAAAGACTAGTGTAAGAAATCTTATTAAGATACCAAATACTTTAACCCCAAAAGACGTAGCACCTTTCTCCGATGCAGGATTAACAGCCTATAGAGTTGCTAAAAAAGCAACTAGGCATCTTTTACCTGGAGAAAATTGTGTTGTGATTGGCGCTGGAGGTTTAGGTCACATAGCCATTCAGTGTTTGAAGGCAATGTGCGCTGCCAACATAATTATTGTTGAAAAATCTGAAACTGCTCTAAAACATGCAATGCCTCTTGGTGGAGATCACGGTGTCTTGATTGATGGCAATGAAGTGGAAAGAGTAATGGAGTTAACTAAAGGCCTAGGTGCAGAAGCTGTTATTGATATGGTGGGAGAAAAAGGCTCAACTTCAATGGGGCTTAATATGACAAAAAACACTGGGTCTTATTATATAGTTGGATACGGAGAAGACATTAAAATCAAATCTGTTGATATGATTATCTCTGAGAGAAATATCATAGGAAATTTAATTGGTACGTGGTCTGAGCTTTATGAACTAATGGAGTTAGCGAATAAAGACTTAGTTAGGTTATCTATGCAGGAGTATAAGCTAAGTGAAGCTAATAAGGCCTTGCACGATCTTAATAGCGGTTTAGTTAAAGGTAGAGCCGTTTTAGTACCATAAAAAGTTTGTTACCAGATTAAGTTCTGAGCAAAATACGAAGTATTAAGGGAGGGAAATAAATGAAACTTAAAACTTTGATAAGCGCCTTGGCGTCTGTCCTCTTGATTGGCAGCCAGGTTGCACATGCAGATAAGTGGGGAGATCAGTTTCCACATATTGCAGCAACAGGAGACATTCCTGGAATGTGTTCATATGAATCTATGTCAAAAAAAGACTATAGTGGAAGAACACTTACTATTAACACACACGCGATACCTGTTATGGGTGAGCCAACAGCTCTTCACGCTGAGCAGTTCGAAAAATTAACAGGTGCCAAAGTAGAAGTAACACATACTCCTGCTGGAGACCTATACTCAAAGGCAATGGTTCCTTTCCAAGCTGGTCAGGCTCCTTATGATATTGTTTTTGGTTTTTCAAACTTCATCAATGACTGGAAAAGATATTTAGCTCCAGTACCACAAGAGTATGTTGACCAAATGGAAGGCGTTTCAGCTTCACATAAAGCGATCGCCTCATGGGATGGTGTTATGTACCAATATCCTGTTGATGGTGACAGACACTATTTGAAATACAGAAAAGACGTTATCGATAATCCTGAGATGCAAGCTAAATATAAAGCAGACACAGGTAACGAATTAAAAGTACCAACAACTTGGAAAGAGTATGGGGAAATGGCTTCTTACTTTAATGGTTGGGACTGGGATGGCGATGGAGAACCAGAATACGGCTCTGCTGAGGTTATGAAAAAAGATGATCTTATGTATGCTGCATTCTACTCTCGATCTGTAGCTTATGCTAAAAATCCTAGCACACCTGGTGGCTTCTTTTTTGATTTAGAAACTATGGAGCCTCTAATCAATAATCCTGGTTTCGTTGAAGCTTTAACTGATTGGGTTGATGCTGTTAATTATGTTCCTCCTGGAGGAATTAACTTTGGTCTCGGTGATGAAATTAATTCATTTGGCGGAGGTCAGACTTTATTCAGCTTTTCATGGGACGATGCTTTTGTTGCAGCAATGCAACCTGATAGTCCAATTTCAAATCAAGTAGGTGCCGCTCAGCTTCCTGGCGCTGATAAAGTTTGGAACAGAGAGAACGGAATGTGGGACGCTAAGTCTAATCAAGCTCCTTTCTTTGTTTGGGGATGGGCAGTTGGTGTTGCCGGTAAATCAGATAACAAAGACGTTGCCTTTGATTATCTTTGCTTCTTTGCAAATGGCGCTAACCACCAAGCAGACATCGGAATTGGCCGATTTGGTGTAAATCCATTTATGGAAGAGGACTTTAAAGCTGATGTTTGGACACAAATTGGCTGGGACAAAGATATTGCTCAATCATATGTTGAAACACTGGCTGATATGGAAAAAAGTACTAATAGAGTATTTCCATTAAGAGTTCCTGGAACTTTCGAGTTCAACAGTGCTTTAGCAACTGGTACTGCAAAAGCTTTAGCAGGTCAATTATCTCCACAAGCTGCACTTGACGAAGTATATGCTGAATGGGTAGCAATTCTTGAAAGAGTTGGTGCTGATAACGTAAGAGATGCATATGCAGTCGGTGTAAAAATGGAAGATAACGAATTATAAAATACTTAATTTAGTGATCGCTCATAAAATTGAGCGATCACTTCAAAGACTAATTTTTTTATACTAATAGCTGAATGAACTTTAAACATAAATATGTATTTTTACTTCCGGGTTTAATTGTTTTAATCGGCATCTTAATATTTCCCATTATTTTCACTGTAAGATTGAGTTTATCAGGATGGAATAGCTTTAATCCAGGATTAGACTTTATAGGTTTTAAAAATTATGTTCGGTTATTTACTGACGATCCTCGTTTTTGGCAGTCTTTCTTTAGATTAAGCTTTTTAGCTATCACAACAGTTTTTCTTCAATACATAATTGGCTTTGCTTTAGCTCATATGGTCTGGAAAGATATTAAATTTAAAAGATTCTTCAGAGTTTTATTTCTTATTCCCATGATGACTACCCCAGTAATTATGACTGTTATTTGGAGAACTTTTTTTCATGAGTCTTTAGGCCCTTTAAATGATTTTTTAAGTATTTTTGGAGTGCAACCCCCATGGCTTTCAAGTCCTAGTTTAGCGAAAGTTTCAATTATTGTTGTGGAAGTTTGGCAGTGGACTTCATTCATGTTTTTATTAATGTTAGCGGGGCTTCTAAGTTTACCTAAAGAACCCTTTTTAGCTGCTGCTGTTGATGGTGCTAGCCCTTTTAAAAAATTTATTTATGTCACCTTTCCACTTATGGCGCCTATTTCTATTGGAGCAATTATAATTAGACTTATTGAAGCTTCTAAAATCATGGATACTGTCTTCGTTTTGACAAGTGGTGGCCCAGGAACATCAACTGAGACATCTAGTTTTTTTATTTTTATAAAGGGACTAAGAGAATTTCAAATGGGATATGCGGCAACAGCTTCTTTTACATACCTCATTATTATGATCATAAGTCTTACAATTATTGTTAAAGTTCTAACTAAGGTATTAATGAGAGAGTAAAAATGCCCAAGTTATATACATTTTTGAAATATTTTTTTGTCATACTGTGGGCTTGCTTTGTTATAGCTCCTTTTCTCTGGGCAATTTCAACCTCATTTAAAGATTTTAATTCAGTAACTGGAGGTGCAACTTATATTCCATGGCTACAGTTTGAACCCACATTAGATGGATGGAGTGTCTTATTTAAGCCTGGCTCGCAAGGTGGTATCAACATTATTGGCCCATACTTTAATAGTATTTTTGTAACACTTACGGCAAGTCTGATTAGTATTGTGTTGGGCACACTAGCTGCCTATGCTCTGTCTCGTTACACTTTCAAAGCTGGATTTGTAAAAAACAATGACATTACTTTTTTCTTTATTTCGCAAAGAATTATGCCACCTGTCGTATTGTCAATTCCCTTTTTCCTTTTTTTAAGTACTTTGGGTCTTCTCGATAGTCTTGCTGGTTTAATTCTAGTTTACATTGTTTTATTAATGCCAATCGCTGTTTGGATTATGGTTGACTTTTTTAATCGTGTTCCAAAGGAAATTGATGAGACAGCTTTAATTGATGGATGTAATCCTTTCCAAGCTTTTTTTAAAGTAGTGCTCCCTAATTCTGTTCCAGGTATGTTAGTAGCTGGCTTATTTTGTATAATTTTTGGTTGGATTGATTTTTTCTTTGCATTTATTTTAACTTTTACAAAAGTACAACTACTCCCAGTTAAAATCGTAGCCTTAAATTCCTCAATTACACCTTGGTGGAGTTTATCTGCAGCAGCATTAGTATCTGTTGCACCATTAATAATAGTAGCATTTATCGTAGAACGTTATTTATCTAAGGGTAATTTATCAGGAGCTCTAAAATAGTGTCATTATTAATTGACCATATTTCTTTTAAGCCAACTGAAGAATATCATCTAAACGACGTTACTCTTAATTTTAATCCTGGAAAGATGTATACCATTTTAGGGAGAACTTTATCTGGCAAAACTACACTTTTAAAAACTATAGCTGGACTACAAACGCCTGACTCAGGGTCTATTAATTTTGAAGGAGCAGATTTTTTATCTGTCCCAGTTTGGAATAGAAATGTAGCTATGGTTTATCAGCAATTTATAAATTACCCCCATTTAAATGTCATAGAAAATATCGCATTTCCTCTAAAACAAAGAAAAATGGAAGAAAATTTAATTGAAAAAGAGGTCAAAGAAGCCATGGAGAAAGTGGGTTTAATTGGTTTTGAGTTAAGAAAAATTCAAGAATTATCAGGCGGCCAACAACAAAGAGTGGCCTTAGCAAGGTCGCTAGCCAAAAAAGCTAAAATACTTCTATTGGATGAGCCACTAGTTAATCTTGACTATAAATTAAGGGAGGGTCTTAGAGAGGAATTTAAAAAACTTTTTAGTGGATCTGAGGCTTCAAACTCAATTTTAATTTATGCAAGTACAGACCCTTTAGAGGCTATGCAGCTCAATGGAGACATCATTGTTATTGATGAGGGTAAAGTACTTCAAACTGGTTCAGCTAAAGATGTTTTTGAAAATCCTGCCACAGCTAAAGTTGCAGAAATAACTAATGACCCTGCGATGAATATAAATAAAGGCCATATACAAGATAATACTCTTGTCATGAACAACAATGTTCAAATTCAAATCCCCGATCAACTTAAATCAATTCCTAATGGCGACTACCAAGTAGGTATAAGAGCCACAGATTTATATTTAGACGATAATGGATTTAGCTTTGATGTAGAAATCTCTGAGATTTCAGGATCTGAGACCTTCCTTCATTTACGAAATAACGATTTGAAATGTGTTGCAACTATAGAAGAGGTAAAAACATATGAAGCTAATGAAGTTGTTAAAATAAATTTTGATAAGTCAAAAATTTATTTATTTAAGGAGACAGGAGAACTATTACACTCTCCCTATCAGCAATAATGGCAAAAATAGTTTTAGATAACATTGCACATTCTTATGACCCTAATGCAAGTAACCCAGTATTTGCTCTTAAACAAATGTCTCTTTCTTGGGCTGATGGAGGACGGTATGCATTATTAGGACCGTCTGGATGTGGAAAGACAACAATGTTAAATATCATGAGCGGCCTAGTGACCCCTTCGCATGGAAAAGTTTTTTTTGATCAAAGTGAAGTAACACGTATGATTACTGAAGAGAGAAATATTGCTCAAGTCTTTCAATTCCCTGTTATTTACGGAACTATGACCGTTTATGAAAATCTTGCATTCCCCTTAAAATGTCGACAATTTCCAGAGGACCAAATAGACAAAAAAGTCAAAGAGGTCTCAGAAATATTGAATTTACATAACTTTTTGGACAATCGAGCAAAAGGATTAACTGCTGATCAAAAGCAACTAATCTCACTTGGAAGAGGTTTAGTTAGAGAAGATGTTGCTGCGATATTAATGGATGAACCATTAACAGTGATTGACCCTGATTTAAAATTTCGTCTAAGAAGAAAGCTAAAAGAGATTAATGATAAATATAAGACGACATTGATTTATGTAACCCACGATCAAAATGAGGCTATGACATTTGCAGATAATATTATTGTTATGGATCAAGGCGAGGTTGTTCAAGCAGGATCACCCAAGGACCTTTTCGAGAGACCGCAAACAACATTTGTTGGGTATTTTATTGGATCTCCTGCAATGAATTTATATGAATGTTCCGCAACCTCAGAAAATCAAATTTCCATTGGTTCTAATTCATTTAAAGTTCATACTAATATCAATAATACTGACTCAAAAGATTTAAAATTAGGAATTCGCTCAGAATATATTACAGTTGAAAGTAAACTAAGCGATAATTCATTAGAAGCAGATATAATCGAGGTCGAAGATTTTGGAAACTATAAACTAATTACTGCATCATTTGACTCAGTAAAAATAAAAGCAAAAGTTAAAAGAGAATTAGATATACCATCAGAAAAAGTTATCCTTAAGCTACCCGCAGAACATTGCTGTATATATGAAGATAATAAACTTATCTAAGAAATTTTTTATATTTATAATATATTTTTTATTTTTCCTTAATAATAATGCTTATTCTTTAACCCTAGAGAAAACATCAGTAACCCTAGATCATCCATGGGGAATGAGCTGGATTGATGATAAAAATTTATTGATAACTCAAAAATCAGGTGAAATTTTTATTGTTAATACAAATGATTACACAAAAACAAAAATTGATCACAAAATCCCTTTCATTCAACACGGACAGGGAGGACTTTTAGATATTACAAGTGAAAAAAATATTGTATGGGTTACCGGCTCTATCAAAAAAAAAGGCAAATACACAACAGCTATTTACCGAGCTGAATTTAAAAATGATAAACTGATAAATGAAAAGTTAATTTATGAAGCTATTCCTTATTTCGATAATGGCAAACATTTTGGTTCAAGAATAGAAATTCTTGATGATTATTTATTTATTAGTATTGGTGAAAGAGGAAAAGGGATGATTGCCCAAGACCCCACAAACTCTATAGGATCAATAATTAGAATTCACAAAAATGGCGAATACCCTGAAGATAATCCCTATTTGACAGACAAAGAGTGGTTACCTGAGTTATTCCAAATTGGTGTAAGAAACCCTCAAGGAATGACATTGGATCCTCAAACAAAATCTATTTACATATCCAATCACGGACCTAAAGGAGGCGACTTCATTGGAAAAGTTGTCAGCGGATCCAATTATGGCTGGAAAAAAATAGGATGGGGAGGAACAAATTACTCTGGTACAAAAATTGGTGATGGCAATGCCTGGGAACCTGGTTTCTTAAAACCAGACTTTATATGGGTCTCCTCTATCGCAGTAAGTGGTATCAAGTTTTATGATGGTGATGCTTTTCCACAGTGGCAAAATTCACTCTTAGTTTCCTCTCTGAAATACCAATACTTATCTGTTTTACATAGAAAAAATAACTTATTTATTAAAGAAGAAATTATTTTTAAAGATAAAATTGGAAGAGTAAGAGATATAGAAATAGATCAAACAGGCAATATATATATCATCGCTGATGAAAGAGACTCAAATTTATTTATTTTAAAACCTTAACTTTAATTTATGTTCAACTAGTGAGAAAAATATTTTTACTAATTTCGTTATTTTTTTATAACAACCTTTTTGCTTATAATGAAGATGAAATAATTTGTGTTGCAACTTATGAGCTAGCAATAGATTTTTTTATTCAAATGAAAGATGAAAAAACCTCTCAAGACATTTTTTTAAGAAAGCAAGAACTATTAAACAAATATGAAGAGGGACACTTTCCTTTAGAAGACATTGAATTTATGAGGACAGAAATACATTATGCTTGGTCAAATAACTTTGATTTCCTTCCACCAATTTTAGAAAATTGCATAAAGAATGTTAAATAACTGAGAAATTAAAATAATGAATAGCAAAGATGTCTCCACAGCTCTTATATGTAAAAACATACTTGGAGAAAGTTGTTTTTGGGACCCGAGAATTAATTCTTTAATTTGGACAGATATAGAGGGTAAAAAGATATGGAAGCTTAATGAAAAAAATCAAAGCTCTGATTATAATTTGCCAGATAGGGCAGGTTTTATATTACCTAGAAAGAAAGATGGATTTATTATCGGTTTTCCAAAACATATTGCTATTTCAAACCAAGACTTTTCTTCTTTTGAAAAAATATGTGATGTTGAAATTAGTGTAAAACAAACTCGAATTAATGATGCAAAAGTCGACCCTTATGGTGGAATTGTATTTGGCACTTATAACGAGGATCCAGATAAAATAAATAGAAAGCCCATTGCAAATCTTTATAGATTAGCTCCAGATCTTTCCTTAACTCATCTTTTGTCAAATATTACTGTTTCAAATGGTATAGCCTTTTCTCAAAATGAAAATATTATGTACTTTGCAGACACACCAACTGGTCTTATACGAAAATTTGAGTTCAACCATGATTTTAAAAAATTACTCGAATTAGAGTCAAATATGACTTTTGATGATGTTGGAGAACCAGATGGGGCCACTGTAGACATCAATAATAATTATTGGTCGGCAAGGGTTAGGGGAAAATGCATCTTATGTATAAATACGGAAAATGGAAAAATCATTGAAAAAATTGAACTTCCTACTAATACGCCAACTTGTGTAACTTTTGGGGACACTGATCTATCAAGTTTATATGTGACTTCGCTGAGAGCAGATCCAGTTAACGATGCTGCTGGTGGTAATCTTCATAAAATTAAAACTGAAACAAAAGGATTTAAGCAGCTTTTAACTGATATTTGACTCTTATAAATACTTCTTATTAATTAAGTTTTCTTTATTGAGTTCATTCATATTTTTTAAAAAATAAACAATATTTTGTGACGCCTCTAGTGACATTCTCTCTCGACACTCCAACGTTAAAGCAGCATTGTGAGGAGTTAATAAAATATTATCTAGTTTAAAAAAAGGATGATCGGGCTCAGGTGGCTCAGATGTATAAACATCCATCCCAGCACCCCGAATTTTCTTTGCCTTTAAAGCTTGACACAAATCATCTTCATTAACGATTCCCCCTCTTGATGTATTTACAAGAACAGTATTTTTTTTCATAAGCTTTAAATCTACTTCAGAAATAAAGTTTGTTGTATTTTCGTTTAATGGTAAATGAATAGTGATGAAGTCCGCTAAAGCCAAACCCTCATTTTTTTCAATTGGGATACATTTATTTTTTTTTATAGAGTCACTATCTAAAAATGGATCGTAAACATATACTTCCATATCAAATCCTAGACATCTTTTTGCAACTTCTTTCCCTATTCTTCCAAAACCAATAATAAGAACTTTTTTTTTATACAATTCAAAAATGTCAGGTAACTGAGATCTTTTATCAAAATTTCCTTCTTTAACCAAGTTATCTGATAAAGAAAGATTTTTAGTTAAATAAATAAAAAATGACATGACATGCTCAGAAACACTTGCAGCATTAGACGTTGAGGTGATACCAAGAGCAATTTTATTCTCATTAAGAAAATCTAAGTCAACATTATCATAGCCAACACCATGCCTTGAAATAATTTTTAGATTATCGCAATGTTTTAAAATATCTTGATCTAGCTTTGATGTTCTTAATAAAATTCCATCAACATTTTTTAAACTTTCCTTTAAGCTTTGAATTTCAAAATTATCTACTTCAAAGACCTCAAATTTGTTGTTTTTTAAAAACTCTAAGCCTTTTGGATGAACTGTACCTAGAATAGCAATCTTCATTTTACCTCTTGATTATTTGTTATGTCAAAAAAGTATGAAATTTAAAAGGTTTTTCATTCAAATTATCTTTCTATCGTGTAATATCTTATCGGTTAAGTTTTTGGAGGAATAATGAAAACCATCAAATTGTCTTGTGCTCACGCACTTTTTAAATTTCTAATTGCGCAAAAAATTATAGTTGATGGTAAAAAAGCACCTCTATTCCCTGGAGCATTTGCTATTTATGGCCATGGAAATGTTGCATGCTTAGGTCAAGCAATGGAAGAGTTTCAATCAGATCTTCCTGGATATAGAGGTCATCATGAACAAAGTATGGCCTTGACTGGCATCGGCTATGCTAGAGCAATGAGAAGAAAACAAATTTTTATTGCCACCTCATCAGTTGGTCCTGGTGCAACTAATATGGTCACCGCCGCTGCTGTAGCCTTAAGTAATCGTCTCCCAATACTGCTCCTTCCTGGTGATACTTTTGCCAGTCGCTTTCCTGACCCAGTATTACAACAAGTCGAAAATTTCAATTCTCCCATCGAAACTGCAAATGATTCCTTTAAGCCTGTCTCGAAATATTTTGACAGAATTACAAGACCTGAGCAAATTCTTGGCTCTCTTCCTCAAGCTATCCAAGTAATGCTTGATCCCTCTGATTGTGGACCAGCAACCATTGCAATGTCACAAGACGTTCAAGGAGAGTCATTTGATTATCCCGAAATATTTTTTGAGGAAAAAATTCACGAGATAAGAAGAATTCATCCTGATCCAAGCCAAGTGAATCAAGCAGCTGAAATTCTTAAAAATTCTAAACAACCTATAATTATTTCAGGAGGTGGTGTTCTTTATTCTGAAGCAGAGCAAGAGCTTTCAAATTTTGCAAAAAAACACAACATCCCTGTTACTTCAACAGTAATGGGTATCGGATGTATGACTAAAGATGACCCTTATTATATTAGTACTGTAGGAGCTTTGGGACAGGGCTCTTCTAATAATCTTTCAAAAGATACAGATCTAGCCGTTGCCATAGGAACAAAACTTGCAGATTTTACAACAGGCTCTTGGGCAAATTTTGAAAACCCTAATTTCAAATTAGTTTCAGTTAATACAGCTCGTTATGATACGACCAAGCATTTAGCCACTCCAGTTATAAGTGATGCTAAAGTTGGGCTCCAGAAAATATCAGAAGCTTTGGGTGACTGGAGAGCCCCTGATCCCTGGTACCAAAGAGCAATCAAGGAGAGAGATGAATGGGACGCATACGTTGAAAAACAAAGCGGCCCTACTAATCAAGAAGAGCCCTCATATGCTCACGCAGTAGGGGCGGTTTATAGAAATTCAGATCCAAGTGATATTGTTGTTACAGCTGCAGGAGGCCTCGTAGGAGAGGTTGTTCAAGTTTGGAAACCAAGGCAACTTAACACTTTTGAGACGGAATGGGGTTTTAGTTGCATGGGATATGAAATATCAGGAGCACTTGGAATTAAGATGGCTAAACCCGATCAAGATGTGGTGGTCTTTGTTGGAGATGGTTCTTATTTATTGAACAACAGTGATATCTACAGCTCAGTTCTTTATGATCAAAAACTTATTATTATTGTTTGTGATAATGGTGGGCATATGGTCATCAATCGCCTTCAACTAGCCAAAGGGGGCAAGGAGTATATTTGCAATCTTCGTGCTGCGAGAGCAACAAATTTACAATTTGTAGACTTTGAAAATCACGCAAAAAGTATGGGAGCTAATGCTGAAACAGTTAGCTCTACCTCAGAGCTAGAAGCAGCTTTTAAAAGGGCCAAAGACTCAGATAAAACATATGTCATTGCAATTAAAACTCATGGTTACGAATGGTTAGAGGGAACAGCCTTTTGGGAGAGCCCAACACTGCAAGACCCAATTACTGAAGATAATAAAAAAGCTTTAAATGACTTTGAGTCTGGAAAGGATAAACAGCGCAAAGGCGTCTAATTTTTTGATTTCAAAAAAAAAAATTGTTTTAATAACTGGAGCTGAGTCAGGTATTGGAAAAAGCACTACTAAAGTATTTCTAGATAATGGCTATAGAGTTATAGGCACTTGTCTCAAAAATAATAAGAACAAAGATATTGAAGGTATTGAATATCATAAGATTAATATCACTAATAATTTAGACTGGGAAAATCTGGCTTCTTATATCAAAGATAAATATAAAAAAATTGATGTTTTAGTTAATAGTGCTGGTGTCAGATTAAGTGGAAATTTAGAGACAACCTCTATGAATGACTGGTCTTATCACTTAAATAATAACGTTACTGGTACTTTTCTTTCATGTAAGCATATTCTACCTTTCTTAAAGAAAGCAAAAAATTCATCTATTATCAACTTGGCCTCAATAAATAGTGTTCGAGGAGTAAAAAATATGTTGGCTTATGCAACATCCAAGAGTGCGATAATATCTTTTACTGCTTCTCTTGCTCTCGATTTATCCAAACATAATATTAGAGTTAATGCAGTTGCCCCAGGTGCTATAGATACGCCAATGTTAGCTTCCTTTAAAAAAGATTTGTCATCAAAAGAGTATAAAAAAAGAATGAGGGAAAACCATCCTATTGGAAGGATCGGAAAACCCAAAGAGGTTGCTAGTGTAATTTATTTTTTAGCAAGTGAAGCATCTTCTTTTATGACGGGCCTCACAATACCTGTCGATGGAGGCAGAAGCATAAGATAAGAAATTTAATTTCTATTTAAAAATTTTGAAAATTCATAATAAGACTTTTTTGGAATTCTTTTAAAATTTTCAAAATCTACAAAAACTAAGCCAAATCTTTTTGAGTACCCAAACGCCCATTCATAGTTATCAAGTAATGACCAGGCAAAGTATCCTTTAACATTTAAACCTTCTTTTAAACAATTTAAAATTTCTTGAAGATGTAAATGAAAATATTCAACTCGGTCTAAATCATTAACCTCATTTCTGGCATTCAACTCATCATTATTGGCCATTCCATTTTCAGTAATATAAATAGGAATTTGACTACTGTACTCGTTAGATATTCGTTTTATAAAATAACTCAAACCTGTTGGGTAAAACTCCCAATCCATATCAGTTTTTTTTAATGACCCCCTGAGTGTTTCATAATCAATACCATCCTCAGATTTTTTATGTTTGATAATTGACCTCGTATAATAATTTAGACCAACCCACTCTAAGGGATGAGAAATTATTTTTAAATCCTCATTAAAATTTTTTGATAGATTATTTCCTAAAACTTCTAATGCTAATTTTGGATAGCTCCCTTTAAAAATAGCATCGGAAAACCATCGATTATGGATTTCATCAAATAATTTTAATGCATTTAAGTTATCGGGTTCTTGATTAAAAGGATCTGCGTATTGATTATTTAGCACAATTCCAATTTTATGAGGTCTATTAGATTTCAAGGCTTGTAGAGACAAACCATGTGCTAATAAAACATTATGCATAGTTAAGACGGCTGACTTTAGGTCTTTCTTGCCAGGTGCATGTTCCCCTAAATAATGGCTCAGCCATGAGACACACCATGGTTCATTAATAGTTGCAACTTTTTCAAATTTATCTCCAAATTGCTGAGATATAAAATATGAGTAATCAGCAAAATGCTTACAGGTATCTTGATTTTCCCAACCACCCATTCTCGAGAAACGAATAGGTAAATCCCAATGATAAAGAGTAGGAAAAGGCTCTAAGTCATTGTTTAAAATCTCATCCAAAAGTCGATTATAGAAATCGACACCTTCTTCATTAGAATTAGAATTAGTTTCAGGAAACAATCTTGGCCAGGCAAAAGAAAAACGATAAGCTTTAAATCCAAGGTCTTTTATGAGTTTAATATCTTCTCTAAAATACTCATAATGATTACAAGCTCTTAAACCATCAATGCCTTTTAATTTTTTTTGGGCGAATTCATCCCAAATAGATTTCCCACATCTTCCATAACTATTACCTTCTATTTGATACGATGAAGTGGCGGCACCAAAGGTGAAATTATTTGGAAAATCCTTTAGAACAGAAAGGTTATCCAATTATATTAGTATTTTGAGAATTGAATAAATTAGATCTATCTAAATCAAATTTCACTTTAATTGTATCGCCAACTTTAACAGGACTATCTCCAGGTGCTTCAACAACAACTGGCTCATTATCATGTTCTAAATATATAAAAGTATTCGAACCTAATTTTTCAACAACAAACGCTTTACTTTCCCAGTCATGATCTGACTCAGCTGTTATATGAATATCTTCTGGTCGTATACCAAATGTGACTTTTTCATCTGATTGGCTTGTTGTCTTTTTTGGGAGAATTAAGTTAGTCCCAAGAGCATCTACCTCTGTACTTTCACTTGAAGATGATTTGTATTGAGCAGGGATAAAATTCATTTTCGGTGAACCAATAAATCCTGCTACAAATAAATTACTTGGTTTATTGTAAAGTTCTATGGGGTCCCCTTGTTGAGAAATCTCTCCTTGATCTAAGACTACAATTTCATTAGAGAGAGTCATTGCTTCAGTTTGATCATGGGTAACATAAACCATTGTGGTATTAAGCTGCTCATGTAGTTTTGCTAATTCAATTCTCATTTGAACTCTCAAAGCTGCGTCTAGGTTAGATAGAGGCTCATCAAAAAGAAAAACTTGAGGTTTTCTTGTTATAGCTCTTCCAATAGCTACACGTTGACGTTGACCTCCTGATAATTGTTTGGGTTTACGCTCTAAGTAGTCTTGTATTTGAAGTGTTTTTGCAGCTTCTAAAACTCGTTCATTGATTTCTTCTTTAGATCTTTTTTCTAATTTTAGGCCAAACGCCATATTGTCAAAAACTGTCATGTGGGGATACAAAGCATAAGATTGAAAAACCATAGCTATATTTCTATCTTTAGGAGATAAATCATTAACTTCCCTGTCATCTATTGAGATAGTTCCAGAGTTTATTTCTTCTAAACCTGCTATCATTCTCAATAATGTTGATTTACCACATCCAGAGGGTCCGACTAAAGTGGTGAAAGATTGATCTTTTATATCGAGCGAAAAATCCTTTATAACATGGGTTTTTCCATAATATTTATTAAGAGATTTAATATTAATTGATGACATTTATAACCATATTTTAAATTATTATTTTAAATATCCTAAATATTCTTTTTGAAATTCTATCATTGTATCCATTAAAGATGCTACTGAGTTTGGGTTTTCCACAAGTGGGTCAGCCAAAAGAGCATGAATGGCAGTTTGTTTAGATTCATTTAATATTGCCTTTGTAGTCAATTGAATTGTTCCTACTTGCGCATTAAGAAGAGCACCAAAAGGCTCAGGATAATTATCTAATTTTTTACCATGAACCCCTGTTTTGTTTATTATGGCAGGCACTTCAACAACAATATCATTTGGCAAACACTCAATGAAATTCTCATTCTTTATGTTTACGGCATGCTCTAACATATTTAAGTCTGCCACAATACTCTCAATAATTGGTATTGCTCTTTCATGAGGTTCAGGATGACTCATATCAAAAAATTGCTCATAGCCATCGTTTGAAAAAAATGACAAACATCTTTTTTTATATTTATCGTAAAAGTCTAAAATTCCATCATGGTCAGCAACACTATAAGCCCAAGACAAATATTCTCCTAAATGACTATCTGTTGTAATTGGTAAATATCCATACCTTTTAAATAATTCAAAAAATAAACCTCTCTCTGCACCGGCATTAGAAAAAAATCCTTCATGATCATTAACTAAATCAGAATAATAACCTTCAAAGTTTTTATTGATTAAGGGATATCCATCTTTACCAGAGTCTTTATAAGTTGCATGTAATAAAATACTAAAGTGATTTAATCCCCCAGCTTCAAATTGAATATTGTCTAAATCAGTTTCCATCAGCGTTGGAAGCTGACGGCTCATAGAAGCAATTTCATGACACAAGCCTGTAATTTTTAAATCTGGAAAACGTGTGGTCAATGCATGGCATATACGTTGCATGGGATTTGAGTAACTAAATATAAATGCCTCTGGACAAATTTTTTCAATATCCTCACAAATTTTTATAATGGCTGGTATTTGACGCATTGCATGGAATAGACCACCAGGTCCACCATTTTCTCCATAGACCTGTTTGATGCCATATTGAAGTGGGACTTTCCAATCTTGCTCCCAAAGATCAAATCTACTCCCCACTTCTATTGATATAAGACAAAAATCAGCATTTTGGAGAGCCTCTGTTCGAGAGGTTGTCGATACTATATTAAAGTCTACGCCGAGCTTTTCTTTGAAAGAAAGTGCAATGTTATGGGTATTTTTTAAGGTTTCAGAATTAATATCGTGTAAGACCAATGTTGAGCCAGAGAGAATTTTTGATTTAAAAAAATCACCAACAATTCCAAGACCAAAGTTTGTGCTTCCAGCACCAATTATTACTATTCTATTACTCATCCTTTTATAGATCCTGCTACCAATCCTCTTATAAAGTATCTTTGAAGAGAAAAGAAAATAAATAATGGCACAGTCATTGAGACAAAAGCACCAGTTGTTAGTATCTCCCAGTTTTCTCCTCTCGACCCAAGAAGCTCTTTAAGCTTTGCTGTTAAGATAATTTCACTTGGATGTTTATCTAAGAAGACTAAACCTACGAGCAAATCATTCCATACCCATAAAAATTGTAAGATAAAAATAGATGCGAATGAGGGTATTGATAATGGAACTACAATTTTTATAAAAGTATCGTAATGCGTTGCCCCATCAACTCTAGCCGCCTCGATCATTTCACTTGGGAGTGTTTTTAAAAAATTCCATAACAAAAAAGTAGTCGAGGCGAGACCAAATCCAGTATGCGCCATCCAAATACCGGGAAAAGATTTTGCACTGACTCCAAACAATGCCCCAAAGTCATTATAAATTGTTAAGACAGGTATTAGACACATCTGTAGGGGAACAACAAGTGAGGCAATTATTGTGGCTAATAAAATATCTCTCCCATAAAATTTCATCCAAGTAAGTGCATATGCAAAATAAGAACATATAATTAAAGGTATTAGAGTTGCAGGGAGTGCAACCGCTAACGTATTTAAAAAAGCCTGCCCCAAGCCCTCTTTTAGGAGTACCTCTTTATAATTATCAAGTGTAAAGCTAGGCGGGCTCTTAGCAGACACAAAAATCCTTTTACCTTTTTTCTTTTTAAATTCCTCTTTTGATTTCCATACATAATCACCGTTTTCAAAAACAGTTATTTCTGTTTGATCTTTAAATAGCGCAGTCTCGCCAACTTCGTATTCATCAATGTTTTTAGATGTTACTCCAAAACGAAAAATCTCTTTTTCTTGACCCCCATCGAATAAATTACTTTTTATAAAATAATAATTCCCGTCTTTGATTTGTGCGTCTTTACCTTCAGTTCGATATATCTCGTTGATTTCTGTGGTAGTAAAGGATGTCCACCAACCACTGATGGCAAGTACGTCCTTGTCTCTTAAAGAGCTGATAAATAATCCAAAAGTAGGAACAATCCATGCTACTACAAAAAAAAGTAATAAAAGTTGTGATAACACTGAAGTAAATGTAATTTTTTTCATACTTTTTGGTCTTGTTTATGCCTGTATAGGTTCCAGGCTAGAATAGGAGTCACTCCAATTAAAATACAAAAGGCAAGTACACTTCCTCTTCCAGAGTCGCCTCCACCTCTAAACATCCAATCGTACATGAGATTTGCTAATACCTCAGTTTGCCATTGACCGTTTGTCATGGCGTAGATGATGTCGAAAACTTTTAATACTAAGATTGTGATAATGGTCCAAATTACCAAGATAGTTTGTTCTAAAAAAGGAACAATGATTGACCAAAATATTTTAAGTTCACTTGCCCCATCAATTCGTGCGGCATCTAACGTTTCATTGGGAATACTTCTAAGAGCAGCACTAAAAATTACAAGAGCAAGACCCGTTTGTATCCATATCATAATTGCCATTAAAAAGAGATTATTCCAAATGGGTATTGTTAACCAAGCTTGCGGCTCGAAACCCAGTGCAACTGCAATGGCATTTAAAAGTCCAATTTGTTGATCGCCGGGACCTCTGTAATCATACATAAATTTCCAAATTACACCTGCCCCAACAAATGAAATTGCCATCGGCATAAATATAATTGATTTAGCAATAGATCCCCACCAGACCCTGTCTGCTAAATTTGCAATCACTAAACCAAAAAATGTACTCATAGTCGGTACTACTATTAACCATCCTAAGTTATTAATGATACTTCGTTTGAAATCAGGATCTTTGATTGCCCAAGAGTAGTTGTATAACCCTACAAAGTTCTCACCTATCTTATCGTAAAAGCTCAGTCTGATAGTTTCAAAGACGGGATATAATATAAAGACAAATAGCACTATAAATGCGGGTGCGATGAAAATTATAACCCTAATTGAATTTTCTAAGGCAAACTTTTTTGAAGCTCTTACCCTAAAATAATCCAATAAAAAGTTTGAAAAGTGAAAAAATGCTACAAAAAAAAGAACACCAATAAGAACAGTTATTGCAAGGGAAAATATACTCATAGGATATGTAGAGAAACTAAGGGCAAATATACTATTCGCCCTTAGATAAGAAAATTACTTTTTTTTATTGACCAGCTTCCCAGCTAGCTTGTATTTCGTCTGCGACTTCCTTAGCTGACTTACCATTGGTGTAATCAACCATTCCTGTCCAGAAAGATCCTGCTCCAACCCAACCAGGCATTAAGTCTGATCCATCAAATCTAAAGGTTGTTGCATTCATTAAAATCTCATGCAGACCTTTAAAGGTTTCACTGGAGTATTTGTCAATATCCACATACTTATGAGGTGTTAAAAAACCACCTTTTTCCATGAATCTTTCATTAGCTTCAGTGTGAAGCAAGAATTTCATGAACTCGGTAGTTATCTTTCTGTCATTGGTAGGAGCCATAAGAGTTCCAGCACCTAAAACAGGTTTTCCTAAGTCTTGAGACTCAAAAGGTGGGAAGTAGAAGAAGTCATAGTCAACACCAGCTTCTGATCCTTCAGGAAAGAAGGCAGGAATAAAGCTAGCTTGTCTATGCATCATACACTCCGCAGGAGAAGTAAAGAGCCCATTTGGAGAGTCTCTAAAGTCAGTTGTAGCAACAGCTTTAGTTCCACCATTAACATAAGAGTCATTTAATGCAATTGAACCAAAGAATTCCATTGCATCGATCACTCTTTGATCATTGAACTTCATATCATTAGACACCCACTGATCGTAAGTTATTGGTGAATGAGTTCTTAACATAATGTCTTCCATCCAGTCAGTAGCTGGCCACCCAGTTGCTCCACCAGAACCTAATCCAATACAGAAAGGTGTGTTTCCATCACTAACCATTTGATCTGCTAATGCTAATAATCCTTCCATACTTGTTGGGATTTCATAACCGTTATCTTCAAAGTTATCTGGTGAGTACCACACTAAACTTTTTACATTCACTCTGTAAAAAACACCAAAAAACTTTTCAAAACCAGTTTGATCTTTATATGTTGTAAGGTCTACCCAAGATTGACCTGCAGCATAGTTATCAAGTACCATTTGTTTAACATCATCACCTAATGGGGATAAACAACCAGTCGCTGCAATATTCGCTGCTAATCCTGGTTGAGGGAATACAGCGATATCCGCTGGGCTTCCTGCTTGACAGTCAATATTAATAATTGATTCAAACTCATCAGAACCCCCGTACTCGACGGACGCACCAGTTGCTGCTTCAAAAATTGATATGACATCCCTGAAATCATCATCTTGTGGTGCTAACCAAGGACCAAAGATTGTTAATTTTTCTCCCGACAGGTCAGGGCCTGAATATGCGTGAGAACCAGCATTTGCATAACTTGCCCCAAATAAGGAAAGCGCAATTATTGCTGTAAGCGTTTTTAATATTTTCATAGAAATCCTCCTCCTAGAAAATTTGATTATAAAATGTAACAAACTGAATATGATTTCAAATAGCAAAAAGCCATTTTACTATGCATATATGGAATATGTAAAATGCTTGTTAAATCAATGTTTTTTAATTAAAAAAGGGCAAAAATCTAATACTATTTAATTTACCTATAAAATAATTGTATACCTAATTAATCATGAATCACGCGATATCCACATTTCATTGGCACTGTAAACATACCTGGAAAAAAAGTGCAAAAAATACATCTTGGTGCTTGATCGGGTGCTCTATAGGTGATTTTGGAACTATTTTATATTTTCAAATCACCCAAATCCCTTGGCCAGTGATGAGTATTATGATACTTGCGATAATTAATGGATTAATTACAAGCATAGTTCTTGAGACGATTGTTTTAATTCGACAGAACTTCAAATTTAATCAAGCATTAAAAACAGCTTTAGGCATGAGTTTCATTTCAATGATATCTATGGAAATTGCTATGAATGTCACTGACGTTATTTTAACTGGAGGGGCAATGCTTACATGGTGGGTAGTTCCAATTATGCTTTTTGTAGGATTTATTACCCCTTGGCCTTATAATTACTGGAGATTAAAAAAGTATAATATTGCGTGTCATTGAAAATTTTCATCTTATGCTCACTATCTTCCTTATTTCTATTTTCAAATAATCTTTTTGCCTCACATGTCACCGTCATTGATGGAGATACAATTAGATTAGGTGATGTGAAAATACGCTTTAGTGGAATAGACGCCCCTGAAATAAACCAAACATGTGTTGCAAGTGAGGGAAAGGTAGCATGTGGAAAAATATCAAGAGATCTTTTAATTGAAAAAGTTACAAATAATAAAATTAGTTGCACAGATGAAGGAAAAGATTTTTATGGAAGAGTGTTAGGTGAGTGCTTTGTCAATGGAGAGTCTTTGAGTAGTTACTTAGTCAGAGAGGGTTTTGCATTTGCGTATAGAAAATATTCAAACAAATATATAGAGGATGAAGAGTACGCCAAATTCAATAAGCTTGGGATGTGGTCCATGGAATTTGAGTATCCCTGGGACTATCGAAGCAATAATTAATGAGTAATGTTAAAAAAATCGCTGTAATTGGGGCAGGAATTGTTGGACTGAGTACGTCTTATTATTTACAGTCCTCAGGCCATAACGTTACAATTTTTGATCAAAACGATCCAGGCTCAGGAACCTCGAGAGGGCATGCGAACGTCATTGCAGATTATGGAGTTCCGGCACTGAACCAACCAGATATTTGGAGAAATTTATTGCGCTATATTTTTTATAGTGACTCACCTCTACAAATAAGTTGGTCTTATTTGCCAAAAATGCTTCCTTGGATTGTTAAATTTCTTAAAAACTGTAATTCAAAATCAATGAACTATACAGCAGAGCATATGACAAGCCTTTTAAAAGAGGCCTTGCCATCGTATGAAACCTTATTGACTGAGATTGGTGCCACAGACTTACTCACTCATAAAGGAGTGTTATATGTTTGGATGAATGAGAAAGAAAAGCCAACTCCTGATCAAATAGATGTTAGAAAAAAAAATAATGTTGAACAAGTAAGTCTCTCTCCAGCCGAGATCTTGGATCTCGAGCCCAATTTAAGCAAAAGTATTAAAGGGGGCTGGTATTTCCCTCGCGCCCACCACACTTTAAATCCAGATAAAATATTAAATAAGTTATTTTTAAAGTTTCTTGAAAAAGGTGGGCAATTTTTAAAGGAGAGGGTTTTCTCGATAAATCCCAGTCACGGGAAATTTAAGATCAACAATCAAGATTTCGATTGCTTGGTTATTTGCAGTGGTGCCTTTTCAAATGATTTAGTCAATCAACTAGAAAATAAAAGGATACCTCTTGAAACAGAAAGGGGGTACCATTTAGAATTTCTCGGAATGCAAGATTATTTAACTCGTCCAACTTGTTTGATAGAATCCGGCATGTACTTGACTCCCCTTGAATATGGAATTAGAGCTGCGGGAACAGTAGAGCTAGCGGGCACGATGAAAAAGATCAATGAATCCAGGCTAAAATATATTAATTATTACGCCAAACAACTCATTCCAAAACTTCAAGATTATCAAAATTCATGGTTGGGCTATAGGCCGACCCTTCCAGACTGTTTGCCAATTATTAGCAAGTCCCCAAAACTAAAAAATCTTTACTACGGCTTTGGACACAATCACCTAGGTTGGACTTTAGGCCCTATTACTGGAAAAGTAATCTCTGGACTAGTAAACGGTGAGACATCAAACAATCCAGCTTTTTCAATTGACAAGTTTTTATAGTGTATTTAAAGCTCTTCATTTTCATATTTACTATTTTAATTTCCTCAAAATTATTTTCTAATTCCTTGGATCAAGATTACTGTGTTGGCTACCTAGAAGAAGTTTACTGGTCTTTGGACCCGATTGAAGAGATTGAGACACGAGATCAAATTATACTCTTCTTCAATGAAAATTTTGAAGGAGCTAAAGGTTTAAATTATGACTTGTATTATGACTCGCAATCAAAACAGTTCTTAACTGACTTAAGTGGTGTTGATATCAGCCAATACAAAAAAGTTAATTACCCTAATTTTGAAATCCTAGTGTTGGATGCATACATCAATCTATTTAATGGAGACGGAACTAACTACTGTCCTGCTTTTTGGAATGATTGCTCCGAGGAGTCTTTAAGCTCTTTTTTTCAAGCATCTGAAGATTTTAGTCAATCTTGGAATGGCGAAGAAAATGTAATGGAATTCCTCGAAGATCACTTCGTTAATCATTATTGTACCATGTATCTCGATAATTCTATTGATCAGAAAACCTTTACCAGCGACCTTAATATTTTAATCAATCAATTAACTAAATAAATTACTAACAACTTTTTTTGACTATTTGCACATGATCCATCAAACAACCTTTATTTTATGATACCTATAGATATGGGCTGGTGGAATGGTAAAGAGGAATTAAGCAAGAACACCGATATTACATATAATAAGTGTTCAGAGTGTGGAGACTATAAGGAGGTTTCCAAGAAATATATCAATAAAATCAGCGATGAATTGATAACAATTTGCTACGACTGTGGTAAAAAAAGATACATTGAGGGCTTAATGGTTGTTTCATCAATAGATGGAATGGGCGATTTTGAAGCTTAATTTACCCTTAAAAGATCTTAACTATATAGACGTTTTTGCTATTATCCCTGTCTTATTATAATGAGTAAATTTAATAAAATTGTAGTTATTGGATCTGGGACGATGGGCTCAGGTATAGCTGCCCATCTTGCTAACTCTAATCGACAAGTAGTTCTGCTGGATCTCAAAGGTAAAGACAAGCCTAACCAAATTTCTGAAAATGCCATTGATATTATAAAAAAATCAGACCCTCCACTTTTAGTAGAACGGTCTCGTCTGGAACATATTAAACCTGGTAACCTTGAAGATGATTTTGATGAAATTAAAGATGCAGACTGGGTAATTGAGGCAGTTGTTGAGCGGATAGACATTAAGCATAAGCTTTACTCTCAAATTGATAAAGTTCGTAGCCCTAACTCTATCATTTCATCTAACACCTCTACCATTCCTCTTTCAATTTTGACTCAAGAAATGTCAGATACTATGAAAGCTGATTTTTGTATTACGCACTTTTTCAATCCTGTTCGATTTATGAGATTATTAGAGATTGTTGAAACACCAACAATGAACAAAGATAAGATGAGCGGCCTTCGTGACTTTTGTCAAAATGAACTTGGTAAAGGAATTGTTAACTGTAACGACACCCCGGGCTTTATCGGTAATCGTATTGGTGTGTACGCGATGCAGGTCGCGATGTATGAAGCGTTAGAGCGAGGTCTTCCAGTAGAAATCGCTGATGCATTATTTGGTCGACCTTTAGGAATTCCTAAAACAGGTGTGTTTGGATTGTACGACCTTATTGGAATTGATCTGATGAAAGATGTGCTCGCAAGCTTTAAAAAAGAATTACAAGAAAATGATCCCTTCATGGATGTGGTCGCACCTCATCCTTTAGTCGAGAAATTGCTTGAAAAAGGATTTAATGGAAATAAGGGTCCTGGTGGTTTTTATCAAACTACAGTCGTTGATGATGATGAAATCGTCAAGGCGATGAACACCTCAGATATGAGTTATTATGATTTCGATAAAGTCGATTTAGAAATTGCTCGAAGAGTTGAGAAAGAGGGGATCAAAGCCCTTCTTGATGACGATAGTGAATATGGTCGATATGCTTTTGCAGTACTCGCCAAAATCATTAATTACAGCGCTTTTTGCATCCCTGAAGTTTCATCAAATGTGACAGACATCGATGATGCACTTCGCATGGGATTTAATTGGAATGAAGGGCCATTTGAATTATTGAATGAGTACGGGCTCACCAAATTTGTTCAACGACTTCAGGATGAAAAACAAGAAGTCCCCGAATTATTGAAAACCATGATTGGACTAAAACAAGAGCCTTACGATACCACCTCCTCACGAGCTTATGATCATGAGGCGGGCATGAAGTTTATCTCTCGAGGAGAGGATGTACGTCGACTAGGTGATCACAAAAAATACGCTAATCATTTATCTAGAAATTTCGCAGCTACGATATGGCAGTTTACCGACGAGCAGCGTGAACAAAAAATATTGTGTTGTGAATTTCACACCAAGGCAAACGCTCTGAATGCAGATGCGATGAAAATATTAGAGGAGTCAGTTGATCGCCTTGAGCAAGATAATTATCAAGGTCTTGTCGTCTATAATGAGGCAATGAATTTCTCCGCTGGTGCTGATTTAAATACCATGATTGGTCTAGCGGATGTGAAAGACTGGAAAGGGATTGATAAATACCTATCGGATTTCCAATCTACATGCAAAAAAATGAAATACGCAACCAAGCCTACAGTCAGTGCTGTAGCAGGACTTGCTATCGGTGGTGGTTTTGAAGTAGCATGCCAAACTTCTAAAATGGTCGCCCACATGAATAGTACATTGGGCCTAGTCGAGACAGGTGTGGGTCTGGTTCCTGGGGGTGGAGGTTGTAAAGAACTATTATGGAGATGGGTGCAAGACGATAAATATACAAGCGATCACGATCAAGCAGCCCTTCAAGTATTCGATATTATAGGGTATGGGCTGATGGCACACTCTCCACTCCAAGCCAAAAAACACAAATTTTTCTTAGACAGTGATATTTTTGTTTTGAACCGAGATAATCTTTTAGTCGAAGCGTTTAAACAAGTATCTGCTTTAAAAGAAGGTTACTCAGCTCCAGAAAAGCCAAAGTTTCTTCTTAGCGGCCCTGAGGTAAAAGAGAAAATGCACCAAGTTTTGTTAGGTTTGGAGCAAAAAAACATTATTTTTGGCTACGATGTGGATATCGGTCTGCATTTAGCGGACGTCCTTAGTGGTGGAGATACGACCAAATCAAATGAATTGAGCGAAGCGGACTTATATAATTTAGAGCGACAGTCTTTGATAAATTTAATACAATCCAATAAGACGAGGGATAGGATCCATGCAATGTTGTCTACAGGGAGAAGACTAAAAAACTAATGAGTAATTTTGAACAAGGAATGCATAAAAATGATGCAAACTTTGTTCCTTTAACTCCCATCAGTTTCCTTGACCGTATCAAAGACGTCTATCCCGACTATGAAGCTTTAGTATACAAAGAGAGAAAATATTCTTGGAGACAGGTTTATGACCGATGTACTCGATTTGCGAGCGCTTTAACAAAAGTAGGAATTGGTAAGGGTGATGTTGTCTCTATTATGGCAGCCAATACGCCTGAAATGTTCGAAGCACACTATTCTGTGCCGATGACTGGGGGTGTTGTGAACACAATCAATACTCGTCTCGACACAAGAACTGTAGCTTACATCCTAGATCATAGTGACTGTAAAGTTTTTATTGTGGACCGACAGTTTCACAATGTTGTTGTGGATGCTCTAGCACAAGTTGACCGGGAGATCATGGTCATTGACATTGACGACAAACAAGCGGGACTTGGAGATATCCCCGCAATAGGTAAATTAGAATATGAGAGTTTCTTAGAAACAGGTGATGAAGGATTTGAATGGATTAGACCAGATGATGAGTGGCAAGCAATTTCACTGAGCTATACTTCGGGTACGACAGGAAATCCTAAAGGTGTCGTTTATCATCATCGAGGATCTTATTTAATGTCGATGGGAAGTATCAGCGCCTGGAACATGCCTAACCGCCTGACGTATTTATACACTGTCCCTATGTTTCACTGTAATGGCTGGGGATATCCGTGGACTTTGGCTATGCTGCACGCCCGTGTGATTTTTATTAGAAATATTGTCGTTAAGGAAATCTTTGAATTAATCGACGAATATGATGTAACGCATTTTGGAGGTGCTCCGATTGTTCTAAACATGATCGCCAACGCTCCAGCTGAAGATCAAAAAGCATTGAAAAATAAGGTTTATGTGATGACTGCGGGAGCTCCACCTCCTAGCTCAATTCTTCAAAAAATGGAGTCTTTGGGCTTTGAGGTTATGCATGTTTACGGGCTCACAGAAACTTATGGCCACGTCGTTCACTGTGCTTGGAATAAGGATTGGAATAGTTTAGCTGAAGATAAACGCTCTGAGTTAAAAGCTTATCAAGGAGTTCGCTATCCCCACACTGAAATGGTATCGGTTATGAACCCCGATACACTCGAACCCGTTCCCTCTGACGGAGAAACCATGGGTGAGATTATGATCCGAGGAAACACTGTGATGATGGGATATTATAAAAATGAAGAGGCCTCCAAGGAGTCTATGAAAAGTGGATGGTTTCACTCCGGGGACTTGGCAGTAATGCACCCTAGTGGATATATCCAAGTTAAAGATCGATCAAAGGATATCATCATTAGTGGGGGTGAAAATATCTCCTCGGTAGAAATCGAAAATATTATTACAAGGCATCCTGCCGTATCACTAGCAGCGGTTGTCGCAAGACCTGATGAAAAGTGGGGGGAGACTCCCTGTGCCTTTATAGAATTGGCTGACGGCCAAACAGTTGAGGAAGATGAGCTCAAGAAATTTTGCCGAGAGCATCTAGCAGGATTTAAAATGCCCAAAACTTTTGTATTCCAAGTCTTGCCCAAAACGTCAACTGGTAAAATTCAAAAGTACGAACTTAGAGAAACAGTTAAAAAACTTTAATTAACTTTTTTATTTTTATCTTCAGTGTTGATAACTTTGATAGCTTTTAGCTTTTTGTAACACATATAGCAGACAAGATTGTGATGACTTTTAATTAAGTTTTGTACCTTCTTTGGGGCTGTTCGAATTTCAGACTCAATGTAGACGCTATCCATGACTGATAATTCTCCCTCGCAGTATTTACACTTCTCTGCCATCTCTAGTATTTTAAGTTTTTCTTGATTTTGTTCCAATACTGAAAAAATCTTTTTGCAGGATGAAGATAATTATCCTGTAACAAGAAGTAGTCGGGCAATTGCTCCACGTCATATGCACCACCAAGCTTTTGAAATAACTCTTGGTACACAGGCCTAAAAGTAGCTTTGGTTGTGATTTTTGATATGGGATTTTGACTATGAATTTCTTGCAATATTTCATATGTGTTTCCTTGATATATCTCAGCTTCAGCCTCTTTGGCCATAAAGTATCTATTTTCAATGATTTTTTCACTGAGCTCGTAGCCTTCGCTCAAGGCATTGTCAAAGATGTATACAGGATTTCCCTCAATGCCTAGAGGCACTCTCATGAACTCATCATATAAAAAAACTAGGTTCATAAATTGGGAAAGAGCCTCGAACTAATCTCCTCATAGCTTCCATCTATTTCTTGATTTTTCTCCGTTATTATCTCAATTGAGCGGTGACAGTATTTAAGGACATTTTCTAAATTAAAAATATACGGCTTTCCTGCAAAGGTGCTCGCTATCCATTGCCACGAAAAGTTATTACTCGCAATATCACCGTCTAGTAAATGACTGAGAAAAAACTTTGCTCCTGCCTGCCACTTCACTCTTCTAAAATGAACAATATAAGAGGCCAAATACATACGCGAATGATTATGCAGATATCCAGTGGTCAGAAGCTGATCGATAAAAATATTGATTACTTGTGTTGGAGTTTTTGCAGATATGATGTCTTCAGGTAAGTCATCTTGATACTCGTGTGCTTTAAATCCTGTTTTATATTCTTCCACATCTGTCCATAGTTGATCGGGATGATGATAGGCGTAACTTCTCCAAAAATCTCTCCATGCTAATTCTTGGATAAATTTTTCGCTCTCATTAAAAGCATATTTATCTCGAATATGTTCATAGATCTCTTTATTTGAAATAATTCCATATTTGATGTGAGCAGATAATCTCGAAATTTGTCCATTGAGAAAGTTTCTAGTCTTTGCATAGAGTGATGGATTAAAAGAGTTGAATTTTTCTAAAGCATCTTGCCTTGAGGCTACAGAGCTATTTGATTTAGTCGATGAGGGGATGAGATCTTGAATATTTGAAATTTTCATTTCTAATTATACATACAATGTTGGCTAATAGATTGTTTGTAAATCAAATGTTATTTGGCTTCCAGGAGGAAGTTGAGAGATTTTGGAAATATCTTCTCCATTTAAAATTGCAATCTTTGGATATCCACCAGTGCAGGGGATATCTCGCATTAATACAATAGGCTGCCCATCACTGGGTACTTGAATAGACCCAGGTAAAATACCCTCAGACAAAATATCATGAGACTGGGAGCTAAGGATGGCCTCTCCTTTGAGCCTGATGCCCATCCGATCACTTTGAGCCGATATTGTAAAAGTACTGCTAATAAATGATTGTAGAGCTTGATCTGTAAAAAATTGAAGTTGAGGACCAGGATGAACTTTAAAGTTTGTCTCCTTTTTGTAAGCAGGGTTTGGCATGGATAGAAGATCCCAAGAACTCACATCCTTCAGAATTTCAAAGGTATCATCAACTTTCAACGGCCTATTGATAGAGCCAATTCCTGCCTTTGTGTCGGTAGAGAAACTTTTTAAACAAGGATCTAACCCAAGCCCATGTTCAACTGCAATGTAACCATAGACAGAGTCGATTGTATTATGAATATTCAACTCATCCCCTTCAAATAAATTTATACTCTTATAGGGTTGGCATATAATTTGAGTACCATTATTTTTTTGTATATTAATATTACAATTTCCACCGACACAAACCTTTACCGAACCTTCCTTTACTTTTATTGAGGGTCCCACATAGGCAAATTCAATAAATTGATTATGATGCAGTGGTATAATTTTTTCTAATTCTTTAATAATTCGTTGGTCCATAGCTCCACTGGGGGAAACCCCTAAGTGTTGATAATGAAATCTTCCAAAATCTTGAATAGTTAAATGAGTCCCTGTACGGGTGATTACAAGTGAGTTCATGAGGAGTACTCCTTGATCAATTCATTAATTGAAAAATGTTTCTTTTGGATTTGCTGAAACTCTTTATTGCTGACAGAGTAAAAACTTACCTTGTCTCCAGGTAAAAAAAGAGAGGGGTTAGGGTTTTGAAGATCAAATATATCGAAGGGTATTTGTCCGATAATATTCCAGCCACCCGGTGATATTTTTGGATATATGCAAGTGTGGTTTTTAGCTATTCCAATGGATCGAGCAGGAATTTTAATTCTTGGAGTAGCTAATCGTGGTGTAATTAATTGAGAGGGGATGTCGCCTAGATACGGAAATCCCGGCATGAAGCCTATATAATAAGTATAGTAACTCTCAGAGGTATGGAGGTTTATTATCTCTTCTTTTGTTATCTGATGAAGTCTTTGAATTAACTTTAAATCCAAAGCGAAACTTTCATCATAACAGGCAGGTATTTTCCATGTTTTATTAGCACTTTTATGAGATTGAAATTTTATATCACTCATCTCTAAAGTAATTGTCTCTTTATTTTGATCGCGTATTTCAGAATTTTCAAAAATGATCACAATTTTATTAAATGAAGGAATTATATTTAGTAAAGGCAGTCTAAGATTTGAAATAGAAGAAAATGCTTTATTCACCTCTAGCGATATAGATTTTGAGGAGTCATCTCCAAAATCTAGGATCATCCCTCGGTCTCCATAAGAATTTATTCCTTTGAAATACACGCTAATATCTTAATGTAACTTTGGTGCATTTGAATAAAATTAATTTTAATTCTGATATAGCAGAAAAAGATCATAGTTTTTATGAGTCTGTTGATGTGCAACTAATAGACAAAATTAGCTCTGCCAATATTTCATGTTTATTTCATGGGGGTTCAAAAGAAGTTGTTTCTAAAGCACTTAGTTATTGTAATACAAAAAATGTTTCAATCGGAGCTCATGTCTCATTTTTAGATAGAGATAACTTTGGACGGTCACAAATAAATTGGAACAAGCAACTCATCCATGAAATTCTCAACGATCAATTACTATTTATTCATAACCTTGCATTAGAAATGAGTGCTACAGTGACTCACATTAAACTTCACGGGGCTCTCAGTAATATGGCTTGTGTTGACCAAGATCTCTCTGCTGAAATAGTAGGCTACCTAAAAAAAAATTACCCTTCTTTGGTATTACTTGCGCCAGCTTTAAGTGAACTTGCAAAAATGAGCTCGGAGAGTGACACTGCTACTGCCCTTGAGGTCTTTGCAGACCGCACCTATGAGAGTAATGGCACACTCACACCTCGTTCTGTAAGTGGCTCATTAATAACAGATCCCAAAAGTGCCAGCGAACATGTTCGAGCAATGCTCATACAAAAGGGAATTATTTCACGCGCAGGGGATACTTTAAAAACAGATATACATTCAATCTGTGTACATAGCGACACACCAAATAGTATTGAAATATCTGAACAAATTTGCATACTCCTTGAAGAAATGAAGATAAAGCAAGTAACACTTCCAGAATTTTTTTAAAACTATTATGGGAAATTATTTTTTTTACGGCACACTTCGTTCTATTTCAGTTTTAGAAAAAGTTATTGGAAAGACATCTAACCATTTAGATATAATTTCTGCTTTTGCACCTAAAAGTGAATTACGCCTTGTCATTGATGAGAATTTCCCAGTTATAATTTTTGGTGACAGCTACACGGGCGTTGATGGAATATTGGTTAAAGGTTTAACGGATGATGATATTGCACGCATACGTTTTTTTGAAGATGTAGAATTTGCTCCTAAAATAATGTCTGTTGAGACTGATGGAAAACACTCAGAGGCAAAATTTTTCTCTCAAAAAGGAGTTGAGCCTTCTATGGACCCTTGGATTTATGATGAATGGAAAGAGAAAGATGAGGCCTTAACTTTAGTAACCACTGAACTTTGGATGCAACTTTATGGGAAATATACAGCGGAAGAAGCAGATCAGTATTGGAATGATGTTAAAAAACAAGCTTATCATCAGTATCACTCTCAACAATGAGAGTTATTAATTTATTTCTACTTTTTTACTTTTTATTTACCCCCCATTCTTTTTCTAACGAGACTAGTTGGGATTTGTTAAAAGATGGCGGAAAAGTAGTTTTTATTCGTCATGCCTACGCTCCAGGGGGCGGAGATCCTGATAACTTTGAACTAGAAGACTGCTCAACACAAAGAAATTTAAATCAACAAGGAATTCGTCAATCCCAAACAATTGGCAAATTATTTATTGAATATTCTATACCGGTAGACTTTGTTTATTCTAGTCAGTGGTGCCGTTGCCAAGATACAGCTCTGTATGCGTTTGGAGATTTTGAGAATTTTAGTGCATTAAACTCTACGTTTTCTAGTAAGTACCAAAAAAATCACACAAAACAAATGTTAGAATTGAGTGAATTTATCAATAGATGGGACGATAGTGGGGGGAACCTAGTTTTCGTCACTCATTATGTGATAGTCGGCGGCTTTCTTGATTATTATCCAAACTCTGGAGAAATTGTGATTGCAGATAAATCTTTATCAATTTTAGGGACTATAAAAGTAAACTTCTAAAAAAATACCCTTTCAATAAACCAATATAAACCTATCAAGGAGATTATAACAGAAATAGGAATTTGCAAAAACGCCCGATACCAACTTTGGCGTGAGGGTAGAATAAAAATAATTGATGCAAAAATAATGATTGCTATTTGAGCTACTTCAACTCCAAGATTAAATGAAATTAGACTTATTACCAGTTGACTTGTATTCAATCCGATATCTCCAAGAACAAAAGCAAAACCTAAACCATGAATTAATCCAAAGATAAAAATTATGACGTAACGAGGAACAAACAAACGTCTTTGAAAAATATTTTCTATTGCGACATAACTGATAGATAGAGCGATCAAGGGTTCTACAATTACTGCAGGGATAAAGATTAAATTAAAACTAGCAAGAATTAGTGTAATAGAATGTGCGAGCGTAAACATGGTTACTTGAAGTAATAGAGGTTTAAATTTAATTGCATAAAAAAAGATACCTATAATAAATAATATATGATCTAGCCCTTTAGGAACAATGTGCTCTATTCCTAGAATTAAATATTCAATTATTGTTTTTCCTACTGAGGATTGTGACTGTTGTGATAAAATGGGCGATTTTTCAGCTGGTTGTAAATAACTTGTAAACAAGACAGACTCTTTTGATAAATCTTCAAATTGTCTAATTACAACAGGTCCTATCTTTTTATCAAATTGAACTGTAAACGAAGAAGAGTCTTTAATATCGAAATTGAGATATAAAACAGTATCTCTCGGCATCTCTTCGTTTGTCTCATCAAACGTCACTACTTTATTTAGTAAGAGAGGTATGATCTCACTCTCGTTATTGATTTGGATCTTATTAATAAATTTAGATTTATTTTTAAATACTAACTTTTCTATTTCTTGAACAGAAAAGGCCCTAAATTCGTCATATTTTTGAGACTGAGGAGAATTATTTGTATCAACATAAATAGAGGCATCAATTTCAGACAGCACAGTTTCAGCATTCAATTTAAATTCAATTGAAGCATTTTCCTCTATAATGGTAATATCTACGATCGCAGGTTTAATTTCATGTGTATGCAGAGGAGGGCTTAAGAGAAGAATTAAAAAGAATAAGTACTTAATCATTTAGTCATGTTTACCAAAGTTCACCTAAGAATTCTTTATGTTTTTTCATTCCTCACTGCTTGCATTGTTCAGGCAAGTGCTCACGAATTTTGGATTGAGCCAACTAAATACCAGCTTAATGATAACATCATAAATGCTCACTTGAGAGTGGGGCAAGAATTTCAAGGTATGGCCTTAATGTATAATCCACAAGATTTTAAAACTTTTAAAATTTTATCTGGGTCTAAAAATAAAAAAGAAAAAGTTAAAGGTATACTTGGAAATGTACCAGCATTAAACACAAAGACAAAGTTGGAAGACTTATTAATTATTTATCATGAAACTACTGATAAATTTGTAAATTACAAAAAATTTCAAAAATTTAAGGATTTTGTTTCTGAGAAGGGTTATGAACAATTAATTCAAACTCATTTAGATAAAGACTTCCCACAAAGTAATTTTATGGAAAGTTATCGGCGATATGCAAAATCTTTAATTACCACAAGTAGTGCTAGTAAAGGAAAAGATAAAAAAACAGGACTTTTATTTGAATTTGTTTTAGATCAAAACCCTTATACAAATTTTGACTCTAATCAAATAAGTGCAACTTTATATTATAAAAAAAAACCCCTTCCAAATAACCTCATTACAATTTTCTCAAAATATAAAAACTCTAAATTATCTGTTTCAAATGTCAAAACAGATGAGAAGGGTAAATTTACTTTTGAAACAGAACCAGGTAAGGAGTATCTATTAGACTCAGTTGTCATTTATCCATTAAAATCAAAACCTGATGAACAAGAACCAATCTGGCATAGTGACTGGGCCTCTACAACGTTCTTAGTTCCTGAAAATAATCTTTAATTTTCATTTATTAGTATAAAATATTGGACATGATTTTTGTTCTAAAAGTAATATTAGCAGCCTTTGTAATTGCATTTGCAAGCTGGCTTTCTGGTAAAAAACCAGAGCTATCTGGATTTATTATTGCTCTTCCAATCGCGAGTATTATCGCCATCGCTTTCTCTTTCTTAGAGCATAAAAATACAGAAAATACTGTAATTTTTGCTAAAAGTATTCTAATTGGGGTACCTGTCTCATATTTATTTTTCTTACCCTTCTTCTTCGCAAAAAATCTTAATATGAATTTTTGGTTAATTTACTTGATCGGATTAACGTTACTGGTAATTGGATATTTTGTTCATAAATACATAATGAGCCTTATTTAAATGTTTGAGTTATTCGCTGACTCCACTCCCAATGCTAGAAAAATTTCAATAATGTTAGAGGAGATCAACGAAAATTACTTAGTTACATTTATTAACTTAAATAAAGGAGAACAGTTCCACGAAGATTTTAAAAAAATCTCTCCTTTTTCAAAAATTCCCGTACTCAGACATGAAAAACAGACTATCTTTGAATCTGGTGCGATATTAATATATTTAGCAAACTTCTCTGGAGAGTTTTATGGAGTAAATCAAAATTTAACGACTCAATGGTTGATGGCACAGATGGGGTATATTGGACCAATGTTAGGGCAGCATCATCAATTTCATCATTACAACCCAGGTAAAAGTGAATTTGGAGAACAACGATATTTTAAAATAGCAGAAACTATTTACAAAAATTTGGATGATCATCTATCTAACAATGAATATTTAGCAAGAGAATATTCAATTGCTGATATTGCAACGTTCCCTTGGATTGCAAGACATCCAATCCACCATATTGGTTTAAATAAATATTTAAATTTGACTAGATGGTATAATAAAATTGCACTTAGACCTGCTGTTATAAAGGGTTACGATTTATTGAAAGACGGCACAGTGCCGCCAAGTGTAAATTAAAATGAAAGTATATTTCAATGGTTCATGTAATATTTGTAACGCTGAAATAAGTCATTATAAAAAAAAAACATGTGATATAAACTACGTTGATATCTCCAAAGATAGAGATGAACATATAAATCACCTTTCAAAAAAAGATTTATTCAGAAGAATGCACGTTTACCATCAGGGTAGGCTGATTTCCGGATCAGAGTCATTTTTAATTTTATGGGATACCATGCCCAGATGGAAATATTTGTCATCATTTTTAAAGTTACCAATTTTTAAGCAATTATGGAAAATCGCATACGAAACGATGGCATTGTTATTATATTATAAAAATAAATCTAAGATCTGAGGAGAACCATTCTTGCAGTTTAACCACAAGAATGGTTTTTGGAGGATTAAGGTTAATCATCAATATCTACCCTAATCTCATAAAAATGGATCAAATAGATTGCCTTTAAAAAATAATATTAACTAACTTAATTTTCGAGATTGGTTCTTTTTTATAACTTCTCCAATAAAATACAAAGAACCTCCAAAATAAACAGAAGTCTGTTTTGAAGATAATTTATTAATAGTTTTAAAAGACTGCTCTAAAGAGTCAGCAAAATATAAAGAGAGATTTTTGGGCAATAGTTCTTTAGTAATAGAATTTTCTTCATCCATTCTAACGACCACAATTTTACTAAAGTGTTTTGACAAACGAGTAAGCATTTGCAAATACTTTTTATTATTTAAAAAAGAGCATATTAATATTTTTTTATTTTTAGTTAATGATGCAATCAAGGCTTTCATTCCATCTATATTGTGAAATCCATCTAGATAAATATCTTTGAATTTTTTAATCTTTCCAGTTAACACACCACTTTTAATTTTTTGTAATCTTCCTGGCCATTGACAATTGGTTAATGCTTTTTGGGTCACTTCCGTATCAAACGCATCTTTTAAAATATTTCTTGCTAAATGTATTCCTAATCCAGCATTAACTAATTGATGTGCACCCAATAAATTTAATTTTGATATATCTATTTTTACATTATCAGAAATATAAAATTTAGATTTTACCTTCCACTCATCATTATAAATATCTGCATTCAATTTTCTTTTCTTTAGTTGTGACTTAATATAATTCATTACTCCTAACTTTTGCCTGTTAACAACAATGGTACTTTTTGAATTCAAAATACCTAATTTTTCGAATGCGATTTGATTTAAGGAAGTACCAAGATAGTCTTGATGATCTAAAGAAATCGGAGTAATAGCTGCAAATTTTGATTTTTTGATTATATTTGTAGCGTCAAACCTTCCACCGAGTCCTACTTCTAAAATTAAATAGTCAGCTTTATGATCTTGAAAAGCTTTAAAAGCTGCCGCTGTAGTTATTTCAAAAAAAGTAATTAAATTTCCTTCATTTATATTTTCACAATATCTTAAATATTTTAACAACTTTTGATTGGAAATATCTTTTGATCTTAATTGTATTCTTTCATTAAACTTTACCAGGTGTGGGGTAGAGTAAACATGTGTTGAATATCCATGGTGGTTGAGTATTGACTTTAAAATTGCTGCTGTTGAACCCTTCCCATTAGTACCGGCTATATGTATTACTTTGGGTAATAAACTCTCATCAAAATCTATTTTTTTAAGAAGTTTTTTTATCCTTCCTAAAGATAGATCAGAAAACTTCGGGTGAAGTTTTAGTAGTCTTTGAAAAATGGGATCTTGCAAGATCTTATTTTTTTACGAAAGATAAAACTTTTGAGAGAGATTGATTTAATTCTTTACGATGAACAACCATATCAATCATCCCGTGCTCTAAAAGATATTCTGCTGTTTGAAAATCTTCAGGTAACTGTTCTTTAATTGTTTCTTCAATCACTCGCTTGCCAGCAAAACCAATCATACTTCCTTTTTCTGCAATAATGATATCTCCAAGCATGGCAAATGAAGCACTAACACCACCTGTAGTTGGATGGGTCAGCACGCTAATGTATGGGATTTTATGCTGATCCAACATATTCACAGCTGCAACTGTTTTGGGTAGTTGCATCAAACTTACGATACCCTCTTGCATTCTAGCACCACCTGAAGAAGCAACAGAAATAAATGGACAATTTAAATCAACAGCATTTTTACAACCAATTTTAAATGCTTCGCCAACAAATTGACCCATAGAACCTCCCATAAAATTGAAGTCCAAAATAAATACTACAACCTTTGTATCTCCAATTTCACCTTTAGCTAAAATAGCAGCATCTTTTTGATCAGTTTTTTTTTGTGCAGCCTTCATTCTATCGGAATACTTTTTAAGATCTTTAAATTTTAAAGGATCATTATTTTCAAAAGGTACTTCTATAAGCTCAAAAGAATTATCGCCAAATAAATTTTTCAATCTACTATTTACATCCATATTCATATGGTAGTCACAATAGGAACAAACATTTAGATTTTCTTTTAAATCACTGACATAAAGAGTCCTCTCTCCACAACCACACTTGGTCCATAAATCAGAGGGGGGCTCTTTTCGAGTAACAAGAGAACTTAATTTAGGTTTTACATAATCTGTTAACCAGTTCATTTTAAACTTTAACCTCTTTAATTAATTTTTTTAGAGCCATAAGATATTTATTGATATCCATTTTTAAATCAAAATATTTTTGTATAAGAGCTGAACCAATTATAACACCATCAGCATTAGTTTTTTTTGATATTTCGAGTACATCCTTTTTAGATTTTATACCAAAACCAACTAAAACTGGAATTTTTGACATCTTTTTTAAAGATTTAACATTTTTATTAATTTCTTTGTAATCTAATTTGTTTGAGCCAGTAATTCCTGTTGCTGATATATAATAAATAAAACCCTTTGAACCCTTTAAAAGTTTTTGAGCTCTTTTCTTATCTGTCATCGGTGAAATTAACTTAATCAAATGAATGTTATTTTTAGATAGAGCCTTTTTAATTTCACTTTCTTCCTCAAAAGGCAAATCCACAATAATTATTCCATCGACAATATTTTTTATACTTTTAATGAATTTATCTACACCAAATTTACGAACAGTATTTAAATAGCACATAATCACGAACGAAGTATTATTTTTAGATTTACTTAATTCTTTAATTAAATTTAATGATTGTTGTGTTGACAGATTTGAGTTAAGTGCAAGCTTATTTGCTTCTTGAATAATAGGCCCATCTGCCATCGGATCAGAAAAGGGAAGTCCAAATTCAATAACATCAGGTTGATGAGATAGCATTTCATTAAAGATTCTTTTACTTTGAGACAATGTTGGAAATCCACATGTCATAAATAAGGAGAGTATTTTTTTTTTAGGAAGAGTGTCTAAATTATTCATCTGCATCAAATCCAATAGCCTTAGCTGCAGTGAATAAGTCTTTATCACCTCGGCCACACATATTTAAAATTACAACTTTATTTTTATGTTTATTTTTAAATGCTTTAATTAAGTAGGCTAGAGCATGTGAGGGTTCTAGTGCAGGGATAATTCCCTCTAGTTTTGAACATGTTTGAAATGCTTCAAGAGCTTCTTTATCAGTTACACCAAAGTACTTAACTCTTTTAATATCTTTTAAGTGGGAGTGTTCAGGCCCTACACCAGGATAATCGAGACCGGCAGAAATAGAATGTGCCTCTTTTATTTGTCCATCATTGTCTTGTAAGACATAACTGTAACTACCGTGTAAAATACCAGGAGTCCCAGAGGTCATTGTAGCAGCTGTTTCTTCTGTTTTAGCACCTCTACCAGCTGCCTCAACTCCAATAATCTTCACCTTTTTATCATTTAAAAATGGATAAAATAAACCCATGGCATTTGATCCGCCTCCAACACAAGCTATCAAATAATCTGGTAGTTTTTTCTCTACTTTTAAAATTTGCTCTCTCGCCTCTTTTCCAATAACAGATTGAAAATCTCTAACCATTTTTGGATAGGGGTGGGGACCTGCAGTGGAGCCAATAATATAAAAAGTATCTCTGACGTTTTTAATCCAATCTCTTAAAGCTTCATTCATCGCATCTTTTAAAGATTTACTTCCAGACTCAACAGGTATAATGGTGGCACCCAGAAGCTTCATTCTAAAAACATTTGGTTTTTGTCTTTCAATATCTTTAGAACCCATGTAGATATAACAAGGAAGTCCAAAAAGCGCACAAACAGTAGCTGTTGCAACACCGTGTTGTCCTGCACCTGTTTCAGCAATAATTCTTGTTTTGCCCATTTTTTTTGCAAGGAGTATTTGCCCTAAGCAATTATTGATTTTATGGGCTCCTGTGTGATTTAGCTCATCTCTTTTAAAATATACTTTTGGTCCATTAATATATTTAGATAAATTTTTAGCGTAGTGCAAAGAGGAGGGCCTTCCCACATAGTTTTTAAAAAGGTCATTTAGCTCTTTTTTAAATTTTTTATCCTTTTGAATTTTTTTATACGATTTATCTAAATTTAATAATAGGGGCATTAATGTTTCTGAAACATACATGCCACCAAACTCACCAAATCTTCCAACAGTGTTAGGTTGTTTATATGTTTTCATTAATTATAAATTGATGAAATAATACCATCTATCAAAGTAAGGCTTTTTTCACCTGGTTGTTCCTCTACACCAGAATTTATATCAACAAAATCCGCACCTGTTAAGCTAATTGCTTTTTTGATATTAGTGACATTTAGACCTCCTGATAAAATATAAGGAAGGTTTTTACTATTTTTAAAATCAGACCAATCCCAAGTTGTATTGTTTCCTCCAGGCATCTGACCTGAAGAGGGTTTGGCTTCAATGAGGAACTGATCTACATCAATTAATTCAGTTGTTTTAAAATCTTCTGGTGATATTGATTTATATATCTTTTTCTTAAAATTACTTTTAACTTCAC
>CACDYZ010000009.1 GCA_902557145.1 uncultured Alphaproteobacteria bacterium
ATAATTCTGCACGGTTAAGCAAAATTTCAAATTTTTTATTATCAGGAAGTTTTGACTCTCTTCTTAAGAAAGCAGATAGTGATCATTGGTATAATACTGATTATATTCACCCGTGTAGTATTAAAGATTTTAAGAAGTTAGCTGAAAATTTAGATCTTAAAATAATTTCAACTTTTGATGTTATTAATCAAAGAAAATTTGAGAATGGCAAAATACCTTCAAACCTCTTTTGTAAGGAAGTTTTGTTCCATATTACTGATGAATAGTAAAAGAAATATAATTTTTGTTTATAACGCCAAAGGTGGGAAGTGGAATTATATTCTCGATACAGTTCATAAATATGCTTCTCCAAGTACTTATGAGTGTAATTTGTGTAAAATTACTCATGATTTAAAAATGAAAGAAGCTTGGAGAGAATTTATTGAAAGTTCTCCACATCATTTTAAGTTTTTACATTTAGAAGAATTAGAAGAATATAATCTTTTAAATTATAAAAATGACTTACCTATTTGTGTTGAAGAAAATTGTGGTGAATACAAAATATTAATCAATAAAGAACAAATGAATAAGTATAAAGATGAATTTGAGTTAATTAATATTTTAGAAAAAATATTATAAGCCCATTATTCCTAGATAAATTAATCTCATTGATCCTATTACTACAAAAATATTAATGATCATAAAAAAAGAATTGTCTGAAAGCTTACTGTTCATCCAGTGTCCTAAAATTACTCCTATAACAGCAATTGGTGAAAAAATAAGATAATTATATAATTTCTCAAAATCTAATATTTCTAAGTAAAAATAAGGAACTAATTTAAATAAGTTTATTAAAGCAATAGAAAAAACAACGCCAGCAACAAATTGAATTTTTTTGTTATAGATTGACATAAAATAAATATTTAATGGTAATCCTCCAGAGTGAAGAACAAAACTAGTAAATCCTGCTAATGCACCCCAAAAGGATTTACTCCCATAAAAAGGTATTTTTTTTATCTTGGTGTCCACGATCAAATAATTTAATACAACGTATAATAATGAGATCGCGCCTATAAAAATACTTATCATAGATAAATTAATAAATTTAAACAAGATTGTACCAGCAACTACCCCCAATAAAGAGTAAGGTGCTATTGACCATAAAATTTTATATTCAAAATATTTTCTATTTAAATACAAAGCAATTACATCGCATACTATTAACATTGGCATCAAAATGGCTATTGCTGTTAATGGGCCGTAAGTTATAGATAATAAAGTTACTGAAATTAAAGCCAACCCTCCTCCAGAGAATCCAGATTTTGATATTGCAAACAATAAAATAGAGAATGAAACGATTATATAATAACTAAGATCTAACAAAGATTAATTCTATCTTTTTAAAAATTAAATATGAATAATTTTTAAGTTGCTACAAAACTTTTAATTGGTATTTTTTTTTGTTTTTTAGTGCTTTTTGCATAGACAATCTTTTTACAAACACAAATCATTAAACCTCCCATATACGGGAACAAAAAATCACCTATTTTTTCAATTGTTTGATGTGATTTATAATTTAAATAATGGTCCCATGGTGGGAAATGTAGAAATGATTTTCTATAATCAAGAACTAGAAAATCTTGTATCAGTGATTTAAATTGTTTAATCGAGTATGATCTACCAAATCCAAAAGGATTATTATCATACCTAGTCCATATCCCTGATCTTCTGGGTATAATTGTTAAAAAAAGCCCATTTGGCTTAAGAATTCTCCATATTTCCTCAATACTACTTTGGGGTTTATCAACAAATTCAAGTAAATGTGTAGATATCACAACATCTACTGAGCTTGGATCCAAAGGTAAGAAATATTCATGAATAATTTGATGATCGAAATCATATTTCTCTTTGACATTACCATCTAAAAATTCTGGCTGCATTGCAGATATTTGTAAATTTTTATTTTGTTTATTTAAAAAAGAAAGGTAGGGATTTGTGTATCCATATCCACAGACAACACTGTCATTGATAGAATTTAAATGGCTGTATAATTGATGACGAATATTCCGTTTAACAAGTGTGCCTAACTTTGATTGGTAAAAACTGTAAATATCTGATGCGTTAATATCCATAGTTGTATTTTAACTAGATTTACTTAACATTCTATTTCTTATGCAAAAACCTAATGTGTATTTATTTCCCCAATTAAACGATAATTATGGATATTTAATAAAAAATCCTCATGAAACTAAAGGGGTGCTAGTAGACCCCTCTGATCTGAGTATGTGTTTGAAAATTCTTGAACTGAATGACTGCGTAGCAAGTCATATTTTAATTACCCATCATCATGATGATCATATAGCTGCTGTGGGTGAGATTAAATCAAAATTTAATTCTTTAGTCATAGGATATAAAAATGACTCTAAAATTCCTAAACCAGATAAAGAAGTTGTAGATCATGAGACTTTTGAGATATTAGGAAATGAATATAAAGTTATTCATACTCCAGGTCATACACTTCAACATATAAATTTCTTTATGCCTCAACATAATATTTTATTTTCTGGAGATACTCTTTTTAGCATAGGTTGTGGGAGAATGTTTGAGGGAACACCTGAAGTTTTTTGGGACAGTTTGTACAAAATCAAACAATTACCAAAGGATACAAAAATATATTGTGGACATGAATATACTTTGGCAAATGTTAATTTTGCTTTAAGCATTGATCCTAATAACAAGGAACTTCAAAAGTATTCTAAGTGGACTTCTCATCAAGAAAATGAACTCCGCCCAACAATACCTACAATGCTCTCAGATCAATTACTGTGTAATCCATTTCTAAGGTGCGATGAGGATCAATTTATGAAACTTTATGAGTCTCAAAACGCAATAGAAGTTTTTGCTAAAATGCGGTCTGCAAAGGATAATTTTTAGTAATTTATTTTAATCTTGGTGTTTTAGGTAAATGTGCTAATTTTAAATTAATAATGAAAGACGCATTTCAATTAGATAATGATATAACTGATGCTTTTCAAAAAAAGCAGATGGACAAAGTATGCTCTTTGTACTACGAAGCAGCAAATTACTTTGAAGACAAAGCTGATATTGAAGCAGCTTGTTTCTTTTACACACAAGCATTGGTAATGGCTTTAGAAGAAAATCATGATCTTAAAGAAAAAATTATTTATAAACTTGAAAAATACGGTCGAAGTAAAGACGCAACCTTAAACTAATATACACCTGAGTGGAAAAACCTACCATTCAACTCCCTGAAACATGGCTTAATCATTTAAAAGATGAGTTTGACCAAGACTATATGGTCAATCTCAAAAAAAAACTTTTAGAATTAAAACAAAACAAAATTGTTTACTATCCTCCAGGAAGACAAATTTTTAATGCTTTTAATTTAACGCCTCTAAATAATGTAAAAGTAGTTATTTTAGGTCAAGATCCCTATCATGGCCCTGGTCAAGCTCACGGACTTAGTTTTTCTGTCCCAGACTCTGTCAAACCTCCGCCCTCTCTTATAAATATTTATAAAGAATTACAGGATGATTTAAAAAAAGAAGTTAATTTTAATAATGGCAACCTAGAAAATTGGGCCAAACAGGGTGTATTTTTGTTAAATACAACATTAACGGTGGAGAGATCAAAACCCCTTTCACATCAGAAAATTGGCTGGGATATTTTTACTAATAAAGTCATTTCTGTAATTAGTAATGAATTAGAAAATATCGTTTTCATATTGTGGGGATCATTTGCTCAATCAAAAAAAGAGTATATTGATTCGAGTAAACATCTAATTTTAATTGCACCTCATCCATCTCCTTTATCCGCTCATCGCGGTTTTTTTGGAAGCAAACCTTTTTCTAAGACAAATGCCTTTCTTAAATCAAAACAAATTGATATGGTTGAGTGGTAATGAAGTCTAACGTTGAAAATTTTGTTGGTTTTGTAGAAAAAGCAGTAATTGGTGTCATTTTAGTAGCTACGATAACTGCCATTCTCTTTGAAATACTGAGAATGATAGACGTACAATATGTAGAATTAGCTGATTTACTTCTATTATTTATCTACGTTGAGGTAATCGGAATGGTAAGAGTTTATTATGTGTCTAATCGAGTGAGAATGACTTATCCCTTATTTATTGCTATTACCGCTTTATCAAGACTTATTATACTTCAAGGTAAAGACTCAAATCCTGAACTTCTTTTATACGAAGCTGGTGCCATAGTCTTAGTAGCTATTGCAGTCATAATTCTTCGACTAAGATATGTACCGATACTTCGTCCTGTAGAAGATGTCGATGAAATTAAACCTAGAAATATAAAAAAGTAATAACATTGAAAAAGATAGCAGTTATTGGAACTGGGCTTAGTGCGCTTTCTTTAGCCTACCACCTACCTGCTCTGGATATAACTTTTTTTGAAAAATCTTGGAGGCCTGGGGGTAGAATAAGTACTAGAAAGCATAATCAATATGCTTTCGATCATGGCGCACATTATTTAAAATTAGATCATGGTATTATAGGTCTTAATGAATACTTAAATAAAATTGATGCGATTAAAATTTTAAAAGGGCAATTTTGTTCAAATATTTCACAAAATTCACCCATTGAAGATAAAGAAATTATAGTGGGGAAAGAGGGGAATGAATCAATTCCAATTAACATTCATAAATCACTTCACTATCCAACTTATTTTTCAAAGCAAATAACTAGTATTGAGACTATAAATAAGGAATATTATCTAATTGCAGGTGAAGAGAAATTTGGACCATTTGATTATATTTTTTGCAGCATGCCATTTGAACAGTCTAAGACGCTATTAGAAAAATATATCGATTATAGTGACATGCCTGACATCGAGTTTGATGCTATTTGGACCATCATGGTGGCATTTAATAAGCGACTTGGTGTTCCATTTCAATTTGGATATCACTTAACACCAGAAATAAGTTTCTTAATGAACCAGAATTTTAAACATGAATTTTTTAATGAGGAGTGCTGGGTTATAAATATGAGAGCAGAGTGGACTAAAGAATATTATAATATAGAAAACTATGTGCTCGAAGATTATGTGATTAATAAGATGAAACAGTCTTTTCAATCTGATGCTGGTGCAGTATTTAAAAAATCACACAGATGGAGGTATTCTTATACTAAAAAAAGTTTAAGGGATATTAAGTCAAAAAGATATATTGGGTCTATTGATCGTCGTTTGTATTCCTTTGGTGACTGGTGTGAAGGTCCAAGTATGCAAGATGCTTGGCTTTCAGGTAAAAAATTAGCTCAGGACTTTACAGAAAATAGCCTAAAACATTAGTGTTTATATGAATTTTGCCTCAGCTAATGTTGCTGAGAATTTTTATTATAAATTTTTTTCCAATTCAAATAGTCATTATCATTTAGCATAAATCTCATCAGATTTTTTACGTCATTTTTATCAATTCTATACTGGGTATTGATTGCGCCATAGGGGATCTCATCGTTATGAGCTAAAAATTTTATATGATCTAACTCATATGGAGTTAAATATTTCATTAAACTATGAATACTGGACATAAGAAAAAATTATATAAAAAGAATAGAATTGTCTAGTGACTCAAATATTTGCCGCCAAAATTAATTAAATAATCTTTTTTCTGAATTGTGTTACAAATAAATTTAAAATACTTTTATATTTGAACCAAAGTTTCCATTATTTACAAGAAACATAAAAAACACAAAACTTCCCAGAAATACAAATACAGATAAAATTGAAATAATTTTATAGTAGAGTTTTTTAGATTTACTTAACTCATCTCCATCAATAGCTATATAATTACCAACAAAATAAGAGACAATAAAGATTGCTATAAATGCCAATATAAAACTAATATTCATAATTCTAAATTTTTAACTGATTAATCCATAAAAACAACATATCCAAATGCCACAATTATCATACAGTATATAAATAGCGTCTGTTTATTATTGATCCTTTTGTTTAGTCTTATTTTTTTTTGATCAATTAGATAAATAAGTAAGAAGTAAAGAGGTACGCCCCATAGGTTGATGAGAATATGTGCCCATATGGGCATTTCGATAAATTTATCTAACATTTATTATTTTTAAAGTATCATTATTGTTATAAAAAAAACTTATGAAATTTATAATTTTATTCATTCTTACATTTACTTTTTGTGTTCAGGCACAATCTGATGAACTGATTTGTAATAAGATATTTAATGAAATTACTGAAAAATCTCCCATTAAAAATACCTCTCCAAGTGTCATTGAATTAGAAATTAAAGATAATATTCTGAAATCTTTCATTTGGGACTCACAAAAAATTGAAATGCATTTTGAAATACTTTTTGATCATGATTTTGACTTAAAAATTGGATCCAAAGGCTATTCAGACATAAATAATGCAGTTTTTTTTGAATTAGACAAAGATGATGGATATTTGTATCAATATTTAAAAAGTGGTGTGAGCTACAAATGTTCAGCTAGTAAATGAAAATTTGAGACGTAAAAATTTTATAAAGTATTAAATGCTAATAAATCATCTAATTTATCACAATTACCATAAAAAGTTGTTTTTACACTAGTACTATTAGGGAAAAAAATATTTCTCTCATAACGATAGATATTTTTATAAAGGATTAATGTATTAAAAGAAAAATCAGTCTCAATTCTAAAATGATAACTCACTTTATCCTCTCCCATGTAGTCATAATTTAAATCTTGATAACTCTCTTTAAGAAAAGATAATTCTTTATTAAAAGTATATTTAAATTCACTGATATTAGACTCTTCAAAATTTATAAATTTATCATCAACATAATCAATTAAGGAATTTTCTTCACATATTAATTTAATATTTTTGCCAAATACTAGTGAAGGAATAAATATTAAAATATAAATTAGCTTCATAGTTAATCCATTATACTTGCTTTAAATCCATACTCAGAGATAGCTTTTTTTCGAAAAAATCCTTCAATTTTAATCATTGTCATAAAGTCATTGGCACATTTAAGAAGAGCTTTGAATGGCTTTGCAGATCCCTTGCAGCTTACGTCTTTTCCATTTGCGTCATGAGTTTCACCGCAGGCACAGGTGTATTTAATAGACCCGTAACCATTAAGTCTAAGTAAGTGGGCTGCTTGTAAAGGGTTGTTTTTTAGTTTTTCTCTAACTTCAGCTTTGCTGGTTAATATCTCCATTTAGGATATTGATTTTATTTAATCCCCTCTCATTATCCACATAAAAAATGTGGCTAAGAGAATAAGAGATATAGTCAAATCTATCCAAAGAGTTCCAGTGAACATATAATTTTAATTCTCACTTGGAAGGGCATTTTCTTCTCTCATCAAGATGGGTCTACCGTCATGCGCTGTATTTAGAGGGATAATTTTACCCTGATATCTGACACACAGAGTGGGAGCATTTCTTACTTCGTCTCCTAAATTAACCTCTAAATCAACAATGATTAATTCTGCGCTATCCAGTATTTTCAATATTTTCATAAATTTAGTTCTCCAATACTACTTTTTATGTTCAAAGTAATATTTAGATCTTACCTAGATAATTTAAGGATATATAATGGCTTAAAAGTACTGACTAATTTTCTACGCAGACATCTTTAATAACTGGTGTATTAGTGCATTCAACACATTTAGTAATTTGAACTACACATCCATCAGCTAGCTGAGATACTTCAACCTCTTTGTTACATTTAGAACAAATTGATGAAACAGATAAGTCACACTTTGGGCATGATATTGTTTGTAAATTTTCCATTGCCATTTTTACTGTTATAATACATTTTTAGATGAAAAATGAAATACATTCCTAAAAAGTAAAAAAAGATAATAAATACAATGTTTTTATATAACTATTTTTAATTTTATGGAATAAATCTAAGAATATACCCATTAAATAGATGAACTTAGTAAAATCACTTATTGAAAATCATAATATGATACCCCACCCAGAGGGAGGGCATTTCGTCGAAGTCTATAAAAATAAGGATGTTAGTCACATATATTTTTTGCTAGAGGAACATGAACATTCCCATTGGCATCGAATAACCAAAAACGAAACAATACACTTTTATACAGGAAGCCCCTTGAATATATTTACATCAAAAAATGGTGAGGAATTTGAGATAAATACAATTGGATCTCAAAATAAGTATATGTTCACTATTGAAAAGAATACTTGGTTTGCAATGAAATCAACTGGATCGTTTAGTTTAATTGGATGTACAGTAGCCCCAGCATTTGAATTTGAGGATTTAGAGCTTGCCCCAAAAAATTGGAAGCCGACAAAATTTAATCAGGAATTATGATAGAAAGATTATAGATTGAACGCTGAATTCATTGTAAATACATTTTGGTTTCTTTCAATATTCACAGCAGCGATTTACATATTAAAAAAGAGGTATGTTAAGAAAAAAGAGTTTTCTTTGATTAATAAAGTTTTCAAATTAAGTTTATCTTTAACAATAATATTTTGTGTTATTAGTTTATATATTATGCTTACAAATTATTAAAATAATTGCTAATCAAAAATTATTATGATCAATTTTTTACAATTCTACTCCTCCAAGACAATTACTTCTTGAGATTCAAAATCAACACCAGCATTTGATCTTAGATTTTCAATTTCTGGATCTTTAATAGCCTCTTGCATTTTCTCCATCGATTCGACTTCAATAACTTGGTAAACCTTATTTTCATCACCCTTAGGATGACCCCAAGCTAAAACTTTCAAGCCATGTTTATCTCTTAAAGCATCTGCGCTGACAAAAGCATCTCTCCACTTTGGGTAGCCCTCTGTTATTTTTGCACTTATAATTATTTTCATATTCTCCTCCTAAAATTTTAATTTAACATATAAAAAAAGGTACATACACCCCCATGAATGGGGGCATCACAAAGGTATCACAACTAATAAAAAATTATTGTTTCAACTACCTTGCTATACTAGTATCTCTATTGAAAAATTGTTGAGAATAAATGCTTAAACAATAGGGGGCCATAGCTCAGCTGGGAGAGCGCTACGCTGGCAGCGTTTCGGATTAATTCTGTAAATTAAATTATCTAATATTATCAATCTTTTTTTTATTTATTTTTTCATAGTTTTAAAAATTCTTTAAGAAAAACGTCGGTGAAGCATCGGTTGATTTTATAGCAAATGATGAAGTTGAACTTGATCCATCAATTATCTCTATAGACCACCTTACTGTTATAAAGTCTGGAATTAGTGAGTTTAAAAAAACTGAACTGAACTAACCTTGTGTGTGTTGTTGGGGTCTAGTTCTCTTACTCATATCTTTCTCGGCCCCTAACCTATAATTATCAGGGTTTTTAAATTTTATTCGTCCACTAATTTGTAAAATCTATTCCATACAACGCTAGTAATTTTACCTACGTCTCTAATACTTTTATTCTTTTTTAGTAAATCTAGTTTTTTTTGAATCTCTTCAGTTATTAAAAAAATGAATATTTCAGAGTCTTTAGATTTCATATCTACTACGATTCTACCTAATTTTGAGTTAGATGAATTAATATAGATATTATCTCCCTTAGATGAGTTATCTTCTCTAAATAGTGGTTGTAAATTTGAATAATGAAAAGCAACCTTTTGAACATCAATATCTTTAATATCAAAATTAATATGAAAATAGTTTAAGGGAATAATATGGTCTATATCCCATAATTTTCTATTATCCCAAGACATACCTTTTTGAAATTTCTTTTCTAAATACTCTTTTAAAAAAAATGGATCACATCCAACTAATTCTTGTGTAAAAGTTTGTTTTTTAACAGAAGCGGGTCTTAAAAAATCTCTAACCCTAGTTGCCAATCTAACCATCATTTGTTTTTCTGGAATTGATTTAATTTTAAGACTTCGTCTTTTTTCTATTGCCTTACCCTTATCAGTTTTTCTAAATAATCTATTACGATTTTTGATCTCCTCTTTATTTTCTTGATAATACTTTTTAGAAAAAACCCTTTGCTTTCTATTAATCTCTTCTCTATTTTCTTCTCTATAAATTTTATCTCGTTTTAAAATTTCATCTTTATTTTTTTCATACCATTGTTTACTTTTTTCTTTGATTGATTCCTTATTATTTTCTCTGTAAGCCCAGATTTTGTCTTGATTATTTTCACGCCATTTCTTTCCATCTTCTTTAATTTTTTCTTTGTTGGATTCACGATAAGCTTTATAATAAGCCTTTAGTTTTTCTTCATTGGCTTCTCGGTAAGCCTTATTATAAGCTCTCTTTTCTTCTACATTCTTTCCCTTATTAGCGTCATTCCATTTTTTAGAGAGAGCATTTCTCTTTTCTTTATTTTCTTGATGATAGACTCTTCTTTTTTCTTTTATTTTTTCTAAATTGTTTTCTATATATAGTTTCTGGTAAGCCCTTCTTTTAGCTTTTGTTTCTTCATTGTCTTTATTAGCTAAGTAATATTTTCTTCTATAAGCTTTTGCTTTTTCTGGATCTTTATATGCCATTAGTCCAACTCGCTAAAAGAGTTTTCATTTTTATTTATTATAAAGTTTACCTATTAGTACAAACAACATTGGGGTGCTTTGCGGTTCCATAATTACGACAGTATTGAGTTGGTTGATAATATTTTCCTGAACCAGTAAGTGAGTCTAAAAAGTTACCAAAAGCATCCATTCTTCTTCGAAAATCTTCCTTCTCATCTCTTTTCTTTTGGTATTCAAATTGCTCTTTAAGAAGTTTGTTTTGGGTGGCTAAACTACTATTACTATTACTATTGCTAGAACTATTGTTTGCAGATTGTTGTTCTATTCCTTTTTCTTTTTTAAAAAAATCCATAACACATTCAGCAAAATCTTCTGTACCTGCAGTAAAGCCAATATCAGAACATACTTTTTTATGTGGTTCTAAATCATTAGCATTCAGTAAAATGGGACAAAGTAAGAGTATTAATAGTAACTTTTTCATTAGCTTAATTCTAACACACAATTTTTAAGGCCTTCTGTACCTTTTTTAAATCCCAAATCTAAGCATTGATCTATTTTGTAACTAGGTTCTTTTTGTTTTAAGAAGATTTGATACTCAGGTTCTGTAATGCAATACCAATAAATAACTCCAATATCCATATAATGATACATTTTATTAGTTTTGGAATTAAAAACAAATTTTACATCAGGGTCAACTGGTTCAGGAAACCCAGTTGCCTCATAAATATCACCATCTTTAGTATAGGATACTGTATCTCCCTTTTTGAAAGTTTTATTAGTATGGTTTAATTCAAAATAATAAATATATGGAACTTTACTAGGATCTTCATGTTTAGACATCCCTGTAGCAGTCAACATTCCTTCATTTTTACAGTAATACTTTTCTACATTTCCCCAACTCAAACTCGGGATAAATAGTAATACTGTTAAAAATATTTTCATTAGCTTAATTCTAACACACAGTTTTTAAGGCCTTCTGTTCCCTTTTTAAATCCCAAATCTAAGCATTGATTTATTAAATCATTGTTATCTTTAGAAGACTCAAGTTTGCAATGAAATTCTACAATTGTTACTGGATCAAACCACATCCACGTTTTTCTAATTGGATTTTCATTAAGAAAAAAATTTCTCTCTTGTAAACCTGAGGAACTCTCTCTTGATATAGATAAAACCTGCCCATTATTTTTTGTAGAAAAGTTATGTTCAAAGCTAAATTTATCTGGATTTGGAAAACCATAAAATTGTTTAACAGTTCCTTTACTATGATTAAATATATATTTTCTATTGCCAAACATTGCATCTACAGCTTTGCCGTCAATAGTTGCTTTTACATTTTCGCAAAAATATGTGCTTTCAATATTCCCCCAACTCAATGTTGGAAAAAACACAAACAATAAAAAAAGTTTACTAATTAGCTTAATTCTAATACACAATTTTTAAGACCTTCTGTACCTTTTTTAAATCCTAAATCTAAACATTGATTTACTGTATCAATCGGCTCTTTTTCTTTAAAGATACTTTTATATTTAGCTTCTGGAATGCACTTATCTACAAAAGTAATATCAGAATGTTTACTAAAATGAGCTATGATACTAGTATCATCTTTACTTTGTATAATTTCTGATTTTACTAATTCATCCTCTACAATATAAGAAGTTCCTTTTTTTTTAAATGTAATGGCTTCGTCGAGTAAAATACCTGTATCCGTACTAAAAGTGACAAAGGTTTTGTTGGAATGATTTAGCTCATAAAAAGTTGGGTATGGATCTTCTTTACTGTATTCATATGTAGTTGTTACACCATCCTCTGTCGTCATCCATAAATAACAGTAATGCCTTTCAATATTCCCCGCCCAACTCAAAATAGGTAATAACAATAGAGCTAAGAGGGTTTTCATACATTAATGATAGCCAACATAATCAATGTTCTCAATATAGATTTCTCTTCTACAGTCTAAGCAAATATGAACCTCAATATGTTTCCATTTCTCTAAAACATCTGAAGCTTCACCACATTTCTCACATTTTCTTTGTTGTGGTTTTAACTCTTTCTCATCAAATTCACCGTTCCACCAACCCATAGCGAAACTATAATAAACTTCGCTACGGTTATCTATCTGGTCCCTAATAAAGTTGTGGATTGAAATTTTTGATCTTTCAATACGTTCTGTGGTTTCATATGACAGTATCTTAATAGTAATCTTAAATCTCTATGACCACTAATTATTTGTAACTGCATAGGGGATAGACCCATCTCACCAAACTGGGTTAATGCGTAATGTCTTAAATCATGCATACGTAAGTTCTTGATCCCCCATTTCTTAACAAACTTTTCCCACTCCCTACGTACATATCTAGCCGTAAACCCCCACTCCAAAGATTTATATAAAATATCTCTAGCAATATTTGTTAGTGGTATAATTCTTTGATAACCATTCTTAGTATTCTCTTTTGGTAGAGTTAATAATCTGTTTTCAAAATCCACATGTTCTTTTTTGATCTGTAAACACTCCCCACGTCTCACTCCAGTTTCCATTAATACAATTACAAAATCTTTAATTGGATAGTCTTGTGTAGTAATAGTTATAACTTCATCTTTAGTTAGAACTCTATCTCTTGCATTATTGAAAGTAGGCCTTCTTAATCTAGTTAATGGATTATCCATACGATAACCCCAGTCTTTAATAGCCACGTTAAACATACAAGATACAACATCCATTTCTCTTTTGAATGTAGATGGTTTCACTTCTTCCAATCTTTTATCCCGATATTGTGTAAAGTGGATAGTATCTAAATCAGCTAATTTACTTTTGGAATATCTAAATTTTCTTATAAAAGCTTTAAGTATTCTCTCATCATTAGCCCTATTACCTTTACGTCTTAAATATTCTTTAACAAATAATTCTCCAAGATTTTCTAAATTAATACGCTTAACTATTGTGTAGTCTCTTGAAGTATTAACTAATCTATTTTCTATTTCGGTTTTCTTAATCCAACTTTCTGCATCTTTTCTACTGACAAAGTTTTTTCTATGTATGACTGAATTAACTTGAACCTTGGCTTCATAAAGTTCATTTCGTCTTCTGTATATTCCCATTTAAAATTACCTTTCTTTCTTAAAAACGTCGGTAAAACGTCGGTAATTTTATTTGTGATTAACTCCCAATGTTCTATTATGCCCTACTATCAACGGCATGGGGCCATAGCTCAGCTGGGAGAGCGCTACGCTGGCAGCGTAGAGGTCAGGGGTTCGATCCCCCTTGGCTCCACCATAGTCTTAATTTTTTTAATCTATAAAAAATAGAAATTAATTTATTTATTTATTTAAGACGATCCTTTTTTGTCACATTAAAGGTTCTTGGTTCACAAATTTATTAATATATTCTTATCGAAATGAATGAGGGTGCTTTAAATAAACTTTTTTCACTAGAATTTTTAGGCACGTGGATAATTACTTTAATAATAATTGCCTTTATAGCCTATGCATCATACAAAATATTTAATATTATTTTCAGATCAGAAATATATTTTAAAAAATCTGCAATTAGTTATTTTCTGATAGGAATATTTATATTTGGTTTTGCAATCTATTTTTATAACTGATTATTAAAATTTTAGGCTATTGAAAATGCCTTAATTTTATCAAAAGGCATGTGATCAGCAATATCACTTTTGCCATAATACACGTCCTCAACGATCCCATCCTGGTTAATTAGAATATCAACCGGAACAATATCTACATACCCTTTAAACTGAACAGGTAAATAACCTTTTATTCCAGCTAAAAAAAATTTATGAACTTTAAAAATAAAAGCAGAGAAGAGTTTTCCATAAGATCTCTCAACATCATATTTTTTAAAATATTCAAAATTTTCATCTGCAAGAATAGTAAAGGGCAAATTATGTCTATCCATATTTTTCTTTAAAAAATCAACTGGTGCATGAAAGATCCCTACCATGGTAAAATTTTCTCCAAATTCTTGATATTTTTTTACAAACTCATTAATTCTTAAATTACAAACAGCACAAGAAGCGTGTCTATAAAAAGTTAATAATACTTTTTTACCTTTTGTACTAGAAAGTTTAAATATATTCCCGTAAGAGTCAGGTAATTCTATATCTTCTATTTTATCACCTATATTAATTTTCATAAATTTGCTCCTCTCGTATAGAAATTTCTAATAATGATAAAGCATAATTTTAATTTTATGATATGCAAAATAATCAAGTTAATCATTAAAATTAGAAATTACTTAATAGTATAAAAGCCTGTAGTTCTCCTACAGGCTTTATAAATTTTTAGACACCCCATCTCATAGCCGCTGTGTGAACAGAGGAGTCCCAATGCTTAACAAGCTCTTCATCAAGTTTAGTAAGGGTAATTGAAGCTCCTTGCATTTCAAGAGAAGTACAATAATTTCCAACCAAAGACCTTGAAATCTTTATATTTTTTTTATCTAACATATTTTTAGCATTATCATAAATTAGGTATAACTCTGTTAAAGGAGTTCCGCCCATACCATTCACAAATAATAATATTTCTTCGTTAGCCTCGGGTTTTAAATCCTCATTAATTGCTTCCAATAATTCATTTGTAATTTCTTGAGCAGATTTCATTTTATCTCTTCTTCTTCCAGGTTCACCATGAATCCCTACCCCAAATTCCATTTCATCATCACCAATATCAAAGTTTGGTTTTCCTGCTGCTGGAACTGTACAGCTTGAGAAGGCAACTCCCATAGATCCTGAATTTTTATTCACCTTATCTCCTAAAGCTTTGCACTCATGTAAGCTACCTCCATGCTCTGCTAAAGAACCAACTATTTTTTCAACGACAACAGTGGCAGCAACACCTCTTCTACCAGTTGTAAATGAAGAGTCTTCAACAGCAACATCATCATTTGTTAATACAGACTCATTGGGGCCTTGCATCATTTCAGCAGCCATTTGAAAATTCATAACATCACCTGAGTAATTTTTAACAATAAAAAGGACACCTGCTCCACTATCTACTTTTTCAGCAGCAGCTAACATTTGATCTGGTGTCGGTGATGAGAATACAAATCCTGGGCAAGCTGCATCGAGCATTCCGTGTCCAACTAATCCACCATGCATTGGCTCGTGACCACTGCCTCCTCCACTTATCAAAGCTACTTTTCCCTCTTTTGTGGGAGTGGCTCTGGTTATAAAATTTGGATCGTAATGACAACTAACAATGTCTTGGTGTGCAGCACCAAAACCTTGTAGGCTCTCCTTTAAAAAGTCATCTGCTGAATTCATAAATTTTTTCATAGTTTCCTCCTAACTATTTATAACTGACTCACAGACAGTTTTTATCATTAATTGTGAAGACCGGGCGCCAGGATCAATATGGCCCTTTGCTCGCTCCCCTAAAAAAGAAGCCCTACCTTTTGTAGCCAAGAGATCTTTTGTCGAAAACATCCCTTTTTCCGCTATTTCTATGGCCTCTTTTAGTATTTCTTTAAGATCTTTATCGTCCTCAACACCTTTTTTGAGGCAATTAGAGACAGGTATTAAAACATCCATCATTGTTTTTTCTCCCACATCAGCTTTACCTCTTTGTTTGACAGCTTCCACACCCTCTGCAAAAATTTCTATAGCTTTTTTATAATCAACACCCTCATCAATAGCATCACCTTTAGCCATAGTCATAAATAAAGTTCCAAATAAAGCTCCTGATGAACCGCCTATGCCAGAAAGGACCTTCATCGCAATTTGATTTAATGCCTTAGACATTATTAAATCTTTTATAGTTGGTTCTAATTCTATAACGAGTTTAATTCCTCTTTGAATATTAAAAATATGATCACCGTCACCTATTTCTTGATCTAATTTTTCAATTTCAGAGGAATTATCATTAATAACAACCTGAATTTTCTTTGCAGTTTCGATAAGAAAATCTACACTCATTGAACACTCACTCCTTGGTCGTTAAAAAATAGAACTTTACTATTATCGATGGCAAAATTTATTTCATCTCCACGTTCTCCTTGAAATAATCCTTGATATAAAGATAAAATTTCTAAACCATTATATTCTAACTCCACTACTGTTTCAGCTCCTAAGGACTCAATTGTTTTAATAGAACCGATAAGCTCTCCTTGACCTAATTTAATATGCTCAGGTCTTAATCCTAATTGACTAGCCTGATTTGGCGACGAGGTATTGATTGAAGATTTATCTAAAATGTTAATCTTAGGGGATCCTAGTCTGTTTGCTACATAAATAGATTTAGGATTATTATATATTTCTTCAGGTGTTCCTATTTGGGCTATCTTTCCATTTTCCAAAACACCAATTTGATCAGCCATAGTTGTGGCCTCAGCTTGATCGTGAGTTACATAAAGAATAGTTGAGCCTAAGTTTAACTGAATTTTTTTTAACTCTACCCTTAAACTTTCACGAAGTTTTGCATCTAGAGAAGATAGTGGTTCGTCCATCAAATAAATACTTGGATTTCTAACCAAAGCTCTACCAATTGCAACTCTTTGCATTTCACCACCCGATAACTCTGTTGCTTTGTTATTTAATTTTCCAGAAATCTTCAACATTTCCGCTATTTTTGTGACTTTTTCATTAATTTCAGACTCTGGGAGTTTTCTTAAAGGAGATCGAAGTGGGAAAGCTAAATTGTCATATACTTTGTAGTGTGGGTATAAGGAATACTGTTGAAAGACAAACGCTGTGTCCCTTGCGGCTGGCTGAGCCTCAGAAACATCCTCATCATCAAAAAAAATTTTTCCTTGATCTATTTTTTCAAGACCTGCAATTGATCTAAGCGTTGTTGTCTTCCCCGCACCTGTTGGTCCGAGTAAAATAAAAAACTCACCATCTTTTACTGTAAAGCTTATGTCATCTAAAGCTTTGATTGTTTTATCGTATATTTTTGTAATATTTTGTAATTCTACCTTAGACATTAACTCATAAACTCACTTTGAAGTGCCATATCATTTGATCCATCAAAAATTATTTGATTATTATTCAGTGTATCAAATTGAATTTGCTCATTAATTTTAACTTGCGTGTCACTATCTACTCTTATCTTTATATTTCCTAGCTGAGTTTCAACAGTGAGTATTTTTCTTGAACCTAAATACTCAACACCGAAGATATTTCCTTTTACTCCATTTTCGGATACTAACCTTAAATTTTCAGGTCTTACTCCTAAAAAATTTTCATTTGAATTTGTACCTTCTCTTTGTTCAGGTATTTTTAAAGAAGAGTCTAGTAATTTGATACTTGATTGATTTGGAGTAATTTTTTCTTTAATTGGGATAAAATTCATACCCGGTGATCCAATAAAATTTGCTACAAATTTAGTTTTTGGCTTATTATAAATAATTTTTGGGGAGTCGGCTTGTAAAACCTCTCCTTCATTCATTACTGCTATTCGATCTGCCATTGACATTGCTTCTTGTTGGTCATGTGTTACGTAAACTGTAGTGGCATCTATATCATCATGAAGTTTTCTAAGTTCTAAACACATTAATTCTCTAAATTCAGCATCAAGTGTGCCTAAAGGCTCATCCATTAAAAATGCTTTAGGTCTTCGAACAAGCGCTCTACCTAAAGCAACTCGTTGACGATCTCCTCCAGCTAATGAGGATACTTTTGATTTTAATAAATGATCAATTCTTAATAGCTTTGCGGCTTCCATAACCTTTGCATCAACCTCTGTTTTGGAAAACTTTTGCATTTTAAGAGGAAAAGCTAGGTTATTTCTAACATTCATGTGTGGATATAAGGCAAAAAGCTGAAAAACAAAGGCTATATCACGTTGAGAAGCTCTCAAATAACCTACATCCTCTTTATCAAGTAATATGTTCCCTGAGGTTGGTAGTTCTAATCCAGCTATCATCCTTAGAGTTGTCGTTTTCCCACAACCTGAGGGACCTAGTAGCACAAAGAATTCTTTATTTTCAATTACAAGATTAGAGTTTTTTACTGCAACAAAGTCACCAAAAGATTTATGTAAATTTTTAATTTCTATCTCTGCCATGGCTAATCTGGAAAATGACTTGTGATAACAAATCCTATGGTCCCAATAAGAATTACAATAAAGGAATAGGTATACATCCACATTGCAAAAGGTTGCATTAACATAAAAACTCCCACCAAAATCAAAACAGTAGATGCATTTTCCCAAATAGATCTTCTGAATATTCTTCTTAATAAACTTTTTTTCTCACTCATTATTTTCTTACTGCTCCAAATGTTATACCTCTGAGTAAATGTTTTCTTAGCACCACAGTAAATATCATTACAGGTATTAAAAACAAAGTTGTGCCTGCCCCTATAGCGGGCCAGTCTAAACCTCCCTCTCCTATTATAGTAGGAATGAATGGTGGAGCTGTTTGGGCATTAAATTGTGTAAGTAAAACGGCAAATGCATATTCATTCCAAGAAAAAATCATGCAAAAAATAGCAGTGGCGGCAATACCTGTGGTTGCCTGTGGAAGCACTACCTTAAAAAATGCCTGCATTCGAGAATATCCATCAATCATGGCTGCCTCTTCATACTCCCTTGGTATTTCATCCATGAAACCTTTTAATAACCATACAGATAAACTTAAGTTTACAACCGTATATAAAATTATCATTCCTACATGGGTATCTCCTAAACCAAGTTTCCTATACATTATGAAAATTGGAACAGCCACAGCTATGGGAGGAAACATTCTTGTCGACAAAATAAAAAATAATAAGTCATCCTTTAAAGGAACTTTAAATCTTGACAATGCATATGCTGCAAGGGAACCTAAAAATACAGAAAAGAATGTAGCTCCAAATCCGATAATCAAAGAATTAGAATATCTTGGTAAGAATTTAGAAGGTCCTGTTATTACCATCTCTCTACTTCTGACTAATTCCTCGTACCAGGTTTCAGGCGGCGGAAGAGAGTCTAAATAATCCTTAGGTTGTCTTGAACGGTTTGTAAAAAGATTAACATAGCCCTCTAATGATGGCTCAAAAAAAACCTCAGGAGGATATGAGATAGCACTATCAACACTTTTAAAGCTTGTTGCTACCATCCAGGAGATTGGAATAAGTGTAACAACCATATACACAATAATAATTGTGGCTGCTAATTTTCTTGAAAATCCACTAGCTTCTGAGGGTGATCTTGAAGTATCCATCATCTATCCTTGATTTTATTCATCACTTTCACATAGACGTTTCCAAAACCAAATATTGTTACAAACAATATAACCGCAAATGCTGAACTATATCCCGTCTTCCATTTCTCAAATGCTTCTCGTTTTAAATTAATTGATGCCAACTCTGTTGCCGATCCAGGACCACCAGAAGTAAGCTCAGCGACTAAATCGAACATTTTGAAATTTTCAATACCTCTGAAAAGAAGGGCAAGTAATAAAAAAGGGAGAACAGAAGGTAAGGTGATATGAATAAATTGTTGCCATTTACTAGCTCTATCGACTTCTGCAGCTTCATAAAGGTAGTTAGGAATTGACCTTAAACCGGCAAGACAGATAAGCATCGTAAAGGGTGTCCACATCCATGTATCAACAATGACAATAGACCATGGAGCCAACGTACTTGAGCCAATCATATCAAAAATACCAAAATCATAGAAAAAGTTCACGACGTAATTAAATAATCCAACTTGTGGGTTATATAAGTACGTCCAAAATACTCCAACAACTGCAGGTGATAACATCATAGGTAAAACAATAAGTGTTGTTAGTAGTTCATTGCCTTTAAATTTTTTATTTAGAAGTAATGCTAATCCTAAACCAATCAACGCTTGTATAACTAATGTCCAACAAACAAAATGGGCAGTTATTTGCATCTTTTCCCAAATCTCTTCTTTTCCTAGAATTTTTTTGTAATTTTTTAATCCAACAAATTTTACTTCTCTTCCAATCTTGTTAGCGTAGAAGTTTGTAAAAGACATTCTTATGGCATAGATGAGTGGATATATGTTAATAGCAAGAAGTAAAATTAATGTCGGTGCTATAAAAATCCAAGCAATAGCCTTATCGGACAATCCCTTAAACTTTTTAACAGCACTTTTCATATTTCTAATTTAGGTATGGGTGAAAGGGTGGGAATAAACCCACCCTAAAAAATATATTTACTGATTAAATTTTACCGTCGTCTTCGAAGACTTCAGTCCAATCATCAATAATTTTGTCAAGTGCTTCTTTTGCAGAGCCTTTTCCATTCACAACGTAGTCATGAATTCTCTCCTGCATAGGTAGCATCAACTCAACAAATGTTGGTTCTTGCCAAAAGTCTTTGACTATGCCCATAGAGTCAAGAAAGCCTTGAGCGTACACAGCTGAGTCAACAAAATCAGGGGATCCTAAAACATCCATATGACATGAATATCCACCTAAATCCCACCATTTTTGTTGAATATCAGGTTTTGCAAACCACTTCATATATTCCAACGCTAAATCTTGTTTGTCAGAGTATTTTACAACTGAAATACCTTGTCCTCCAAGTGTAGCTGCGCATACATTTTGACATGGGTTTGCAAAGAAACCAGAAACTCTTCCATCGCTGTCTTCTTTAGAAACACCAGGCCAGAAAGCATACCAGTTCATTTGGAATGCGACTTGTCCTGATTTATACGCGTCAAGATTTGCTACCATGTAGGCATCTGAATGTCCTGGAGGTGCACAATCTTCGTACATTTTTCTATAAAATTCAACAGCCTCAACTGAAGCATCAGAATTAAAGTAGCCATCCATATCATAAGCTTTGTCTGGATTTTCGTATTGCATACCCCAAGCGTACATAGCTGCTGTAACACCCATAGTAATACCTTCAGAACCACGCTCTGTGTTAATTGCAGCACCATATCTTACCTGGCCGTCAATTTCTCTTCCTTGGAAGAAAGTACACATATCATAAAGTTCATCCCAAGTCTTTGGAACACCTAGATCATAACCGTGTTTACCTTTGAACTCTGCTTGTAGTTCTGGTCTATCAAACCAATCTTTTCTGTAAGCCCAAGCCAGAGCATCACCCATTGCTGGTAAGGCATAATAATTTGGTGAACCTTTAGGCCATGTGGAATATGCGTAAACAGTTGCAGGGTTAAAATCATCCATTGAAATACCGTTAGCATCAAAGAAATCATTTAACTTTACATAGTGACCATATTCAGCACCTTGTCCAATCCATTGAGAGTCTCCGATCAACAAATCAAATGTTTTACCTTGGTTGTTTAATTCGTTTAACATTCTCTCTGCAAAATTTGGCCATGGCACAAATTCGAAGTTCATTTCAACACCCGTCTCTGCAGTAAACTCTTTACTTAATTCCTGAAGTGCATTAGCTGGATCCCAAGCGGCCCAACCGAGAGTCAACGACTCTGATTTTGCATTTAAAGAAAAAAGTAAGGCAAAAACAGGAACTAGAAATACAGATAGTATTTTCTTCATGTTATTTCCTCCTCAGTTCAATAACTATTAGCTAATTATACAAGTTTTTTGATTAATGATATATGTTGATTTTACATGGGTTTTAAGCTGTTTGAAAAAGCAATATACTATAATAATATGACTTTGGGGGATAGGTGAATGACAGGAATTAAGGGTCCAGCTATATTTTTAGCTCAGTTTGCAGGAGATGAAGCACCATTTAACAGTTTAGAGAATATTTCTAAGTGGGCTAGTGATTTAGGTTATATTGGAGTTCAGATACCTAGTTGGGATAATAAGTTATTTGATTTAAAAAAGGCTTCGGAAAGTAAAGATTACTGTGATGAAGTTAAAGGCATATTATCAAACCACAATTTATCTTTAACTGAGTTGTCTACACACCTTCAAGGCCAACTTGTAGCTGTTCACCCTGCTTACGACACTGCTTTTGATGGGTTTGCTGCTTCTGAAGTAAGAGGAAATCCACAAGAAAGACAAAAATGGGCAGTCCAGCAACTCATGATGGCTGCCAAAGCTTCTAAAAATTTAGGTCTAACTGATCACGTTACATTTTCAGGTGCATTAGCTTGGCCTTATGTCTATCCATGGCCTCAACGACCTGCTGGACTAATTGAAACTGCATTCGATGAGCTTGCTAGCAGATGGACTCCTATACTAAATCAATTTGAGGAGTGCGGAATTAATTTATGTTATGAAATTCATCCTGGTGAGGATTTACATGATGGAATTACTTTTGAAATGTTTTTAGAGCGTGTAGGGAATCACAATCGATGTAATATGCTGTATGACCCCAGTCATTATGTGCTTCAACATTTGGACTATTTACAAAATATAGATATTTATCACGAGAAAATTAAAATGTTTCATGTCAAAGATGCAGAACTTAACCCTACTGGAAGACAAGGTGTTTATAGTGGTTTTCAAACTTGGAAAAATCGAGCTGGTCGCTTTAGATCATTAGGAGATGGTCAGGTAGATTTTAAATCTATTTTTTCAAAATTAACTACATACGGGTTTGAAGGATGGGCTGTTTTAGAGTGGGAATGCGCTCTCAAACATCCAGAGGATGGTGCTAGAGAGGGATCACAATTTATTAAAGATCATATTATTAGAGTTACCGAAAAAGCATTTGATGATTTTGCCGACTCAGGAACAGATGAGACAGCTAACAAAAAGATGTTAGGAATTGAATAAAAATGCCTCAAAAAATTAGACTTGGAATGGTGGGTGGCGGTCAAGGAGCCTTCATTGGGGCTGTTCACAGAATTGCTTCAAGAATTGATGATAGATATGAGCTTTTAGCTGGAGCATTTTCCTCAAATGCGGAAAAAGCTATCGCTTCTGGTCAAGAAATTGGAATTGATGAGGACAGAAATTATAAAAATTTTAATGAGATGATTGAGGCTGAGAGTTCTAGAGAAGATAAAATTGAAGCCGTTGCCATCGTTACTCCTAACCATATGCATCACCCTATTGCTATGGCTTTCATGAACAAAGGATTTAACATTATTTGTGATAAGCCCCTAGCGATGAACCTTAAACAGTGTGAAGAGCTTGTTCAAAGTAAAATAGATAATGATGTATTATTCGCTCTGACTCACAATTACACTGGTTACCCAATGATACGCAATGCCAGAGCTTTATGTCATAACGGAGATCTTGGAAAAATTAGAGTTATTCAAGCTGAGTATGCTCAAGATTGGTTAACAGAAGATCTAGAAAATAAAATAAATGATGGGGGGAACAAACAAGCGTCTTGGAGAACTGACCCCAGTCAATCAGGGGCTGGAGGATGCATTGGTGATATAGGCACTCATGCTTATAACTTAATTAGATATGTCACTGGTCTTGATACACAAGAGATCTCTGCTGAATTAACATCTTTTGTTCCTGGAAGAAATTTAGATGATAACGCACAAATTTCTCTTCGTTTTAAAGAGGGCGCTAAAGGAACAATATGGTCTTCTCAAATAGCACCAGGAAATGAAAATCATTTGCAAATTAGAATTTATGGTGAAAAAGCAGGACTTGAATGGTGTCAGGAAGATCCTAACTATCTTTACTTTACAAAATATGGGGAACCTAAACAAAAAATTACAAGAGGTGGAGCAGGTGCGCTCAATGTATCTAATGAAGTAACTCGTATTCCTCCTGGACATCCTGAAGGATATTTAGAGGGATTTGCTAATATCTATACAGATGTTGCGAACGCATTAATAGATAAGAAAAATGGTACATTTAACCCCGACAATCATCAATTCCCAAGCGTAGAGGATGGTCTTGAGGGTATTAAATTTATAGAAAGATCCATCGCATCAAGCTCGTCAAATTCTAGCTGGGTAAATTTTTAGTTAGTTCCAGTTTAATAATTTTCGAGTTGACCAGTAATCTTCTGTAGACAAAGCAAACGAATCTAAAGATGGAATTTCTAAATCTTTTTTTTTAATACACTTTAAGTTTGTATCAAGCTGAGTGATTGTAGAGGCACCTGTAAGACAGATTTTAATAAATGGTAATTGATAGACCCACAAATAAGACAATTCTTCTAAGTTTAAATTAACACTCTTTGCTATAGTGACTAATTCAATTAATTCATTTTGATGAAATTTTTTATTAGCATTAGTAAGTCTTCCATTTGAAAAAATTTCTTTCGCTATAATATTAATTTTATTTTCTGAAGCATTTTTTAAAATTGCTGTGCAAGATTGATCAAAAATATTAATAGTTGTTTGAAGAAAAGTGAATAATTTAGTCTTTTCATTAATTTTCAAAAATTTTTCTATTGTTATTTCCTGATCTGGTCCACTAGTAGAAATTCCTATCTCAATTCCTTTTTTTTTCATCTCCTCAAGTTCTTTTAATACTGTAGGGTCGTCTAAAACAGGACTGTCATTTGTTACAGAATGAATTTGATATAGATCTATACTTTTTCCCAAGTTTAATCTTGTTTCAATCCATTGCTCTTTTAAAAATTTTAAAGAATGGTCTTTTCTTTCATGGGTTTTAGCATCTACCTCCCAATTAGCTAGATATTCATAGCCCCATTTGGAACCAACAAATCCATCAAACTGCGATTGTTCTCTAATCCAGTTTGATAAAAATTGTTCAGACTCTCCGTACACTCTTGCTACATCAAAATATTTTATTCCATTGCTGTAGGCATAGTCTAATACATCATGACAGTGTGTTTGCATATTTTCTCTCGTTTTATTGGGTCCAAGATCACCATCGTGACCTATATTAATGTAACCAGGCCTACCTAAAGAGGCCAAGCCTAGCCCGATTTTATTGTCTAATTTAAACAAATAAATATTTACTGATTTCTGATTTTATTAAAGATGGATCTGTTAAATGAATTGTTTGAAAACCTAATTCTTTTGCAGCTTCGATATTTTCTTCACGATCATCTATAAAAAGAGTTTCAGAACTGACTAAATCAAACCTTGTAATAGCTAGTTCATATATTTTTGGGTCAGGCTTTACTAAGAATTCTCTTCCAGAAATAATTTTACCATCAAATTCTTTTAAAAAAGGGTATTGATCTTCCATACCTTCATAAGTTTCATCTGACCAATTAGACAATACATAACATGGGTGCCCCAGAGATTTAATCTTTTTAAATATATCAATAGAATCTTGGTAGGAACCATTAACCATATTTCTATGATTTGGATAATAGAGTTTTATTTCTCTCTCATAGTCAGGAAACTTTTGAACAGCCTCAGAAACGGCAATATCTATTTTAACGCCAGCATCACACCTTGTATCAAGATGAGGAAATGCTATTTCATTTATGAAATAATTAAATTTATTATCATCAAGTATTATTTTTTTAAACACATGGTGGGGGCTCCAGTCAAAAAAAACATTACCCAAGTCAAATAAAAATTTATTTACTTTCATAGTTTTACTCAACAAATGAGTTGATTAGATTTTCAAGATATTCTTGTCTACCAGATTTAGGATTTGGATTAATATTTTCCTTAATGACTTTATTATGAATATCCTCTAATGATAATTTATTCATCAGTTCAGAATTTTCATTCCAAGACTCATATCTTTGTTTTAAAAAAGTTTCATAGCTTCCATCGTTTATCATTTTTTCAACAGCAATAAGTGTTCTAGCACATGTATCCATGGAGCCAATGTGAGCATAAAAAAGATCCTCTGGGTCAATGGATTGTCTTCTAATCTTAGCGTCCATGTTAAGTCCCCCTGTTGAAAAACCCCCGTACTTAAAAATGTAATAAAAAGGCAATACAAGTTCTTCAACATTGTTTGGGAATTGATCAGTATCCCATCCAACTAAATAATCACCTCTATTAATGTCAACACTCCCAAGAATATTATTGGAAAGAGCGTAGGCTATCTCATGTTCAAAAGAGTGTTTAGCCAAAATAGCGTGATTTTGCTCAATATTTAGTTTGAATTCTTTCTCGAGACCGTATTTTTGGAGAAATGCAAAAACATTTGCAGAGTCAAAATCATACTGGTGTTTAGTTGGTTCATGAGGTTTAGGTTCAATCAAAAGTAAACCTTTGAAACCAATTTTATGCTTATGTTCAGCTACCATATTCAAAAATCTACCTAGCTGGTCATATTCTTGTTTCATATTCGTATTGAGAATTGTTTCATAACCCTCTCTACCTCCCCACAAAACATAGTTTTGGCCCCCAAGAAATTGAGTATTTTCTAAACACATCTTCACTTGAGCAGCAGCATATTGAAAAACTTCAGGATCAGGATTAGTGGCAGCTCCTGACATATACCTTCGATGACTAAAAAGATTAGCAGTTCCCCAAAGAAGTTTAACCTTACTAGTTTCTAATTTTTTTGAAATTTCATCAACTATGGTTTTTTGTAACTTCTCTGTTTCTGAAAAATTATCTCCTTCAGGAGCTACGTCGACATCGTGAAAACAAAAAAAAGGGATTCCTAATTTTTCAAAAAAACTAAAAGCATTATTTAGTTTATCTTTTGCTTGCTCTAATTTATCCCCGGACTCCATCCATGGACGAAGAAAAGTCTGGCCTCCAAAAGGATCTCCTCCCGGCCAGTTAAATGTATGCCAGTAACATACTGCCATACGTAGATGTTCTTCGAGTGTTTTTCCTAAAATTTTTCTATCTGATTGATAATATTTAAACGCGAGAGGGTTTTTTGAGTCTTTACCTTCAAATTTAATCGATGGAATATCTTTAAAATAGTCAGACATTAATTAATCATAATAAAACATTGGAGCTTTTTTAAACTCTTGCCAAGCATGAGGATCATGACCTGTAACAATCAAGGCATCTTTTTCTTTTGCAACCTTTTTTAATTTTTTAACAGAATTTACAACATCTACAGCTGAACAAACTAGACCAGGAAGCGTTAAGTTATTCCAATGATCCATTGTGTATGCAGCATCAATAGTTAAAAGAACGTATCCGGAATTAGTTAAATTAACCAAGAAGGATTGATGTCCTGGTGCGTGTCCAGGTGTAAAAATTAGTATTATCGATCCATCTCCATATAAATCGTAAAAATCATCATTTTTATCTCTTAGAAATTTCCAGTTTATTCCTGGCTTATCAAAATCTTTTCTAATATAGGCCGGTTTTGAAAACCAGTCAGGATTGAAAGCATAATCATATTCCTTTTGCTGAACTATGTGTGTTGCGTTTGGAAACCTTCCAACACCACCTGAATGATCGAGGTGAAGATGAGAATGCAGGACATACCTAATGCCTGCTGGGTTTACACCAATAGAGTTTAGTTGATCAATACAGTTTTCGCTTTTTCCCATGATTGGGTCATAAGCTGCAACTACTGAGCCCCAGTGAGCATGCTTATCCTCACTTACTTCTTTTGCATTTCCACCGTCAATAACAACATCACCTTTTGGGTGCCTAATTAAAAACCATGGCACTGGAATTTCGAAGTCCTCGTTTGATTGGTTCATTTTAATATATTTCATTTTTGTTTTTAAAACGCCAGTTTGAAACATATATAGCTTTATATCAGAAGAGGCTTGAGAGTTAGTTAGATGTCGATGTTCTTGTTTGGATTTTTCTATAGCATCTTTAATAGAATATTCATCTTTTTTTAGGTCAGTTTTTTTGTTAGCAATGATTTTATCAAATTGATCTAAATCAGATTTCTTATAACTTTCACTCATTTTTTACTTATTTAAATTCTATCTCAATAAATTTGTAAATAAAATCATTGTTATTTAAAACGTTGTGGTTAACTCCTTTTTCTCGAAAGTAAGAGCCGCCTTTAGTTAGTTTTGATATTGTTTCTTGTCCATCATGGTTCACAATTTTAAGCTCCCCATCAAGTAAGGGTACTACGACATAGTCATATTCATGGACATGTTGACCAGTCTCATCACCCACTTCAAATGACCATTCTGTAACACGTGTTTTTTGATTATCAATCATGACATTGGCTTTAGCCATGTCTTTAAATATTTCTACAAGGTACGCCCTCAGCTTTTTCAGCCTTGAGAGCTTCAGCAGCTTCGGTTGCTTCTTTAACAGAGTTAAAAACTAGATTAGGAAAGAGCACAAATGGTTTAGCTCTATCAGCACTAAGTTGCCCAACACACCAAGTTTTATTGGGTTCGATACACATTACCATGTACGTTCCTGGAATTGGTCCATAATGTCGATTATTAAGAGCAAACAAACACTCTGCCATGTCGTTTAGTTTGTCTACATCTAAATTTTGAAGAGCTTTCTTTTCTAATTCGTTTAAGGGAGTATCTAGCGCACCAAGAGTTTCTTTACCCCATGGTATTTCCTGCATATTTTCTTTTTTCACTTTACGGTAACGGTCCATCTTTTAAAAAACCTTTAAGAGTATTTTCCATAATTTTAGAGACGTTATTGTTATAGTTATTATGTGAAAGACTTCCGCACCATGCAAGTGAGCCAGGTGCAAACATAGCTCCATTATTTGGTGTTTTGTAATAAATCATATCTGCACGCACCATTGGGTTTTCGTGTCCACCGCCATAATAACCTCTTACGGCAAAATGTATCTCTTCATTAACTTGGAGCATCATATTTGAATGATCCTGTGATCTAGCGAGATAATAGGCATTATGTGGGGTACCAAACTCTAAATCATAACGATCTAGTTCTAATCCTGCTGCACCACCTCCAACAAGACCAAAATCACCAATAACTTCATCAGCTCCAATTCCTTCAAATATCCAAGAGCACTCAGGTTTGAAACTATCCTCTTCTCGCTTGTAATATGAGGAAACATCAAAACCATATGATGTAAAGGTTAGTCCACATACCTTAGATGGTATTCTTCCTCTTGCTCTCCACATACCTCCGTATTTACCGTCAAATGCATTATTGTATTCTCCAGGATTAGAGGTCCACGCCCTTGTCCCAGCCTCACCTTTTCTAACTTCTGTTATGTTTGAATTATCAGGATGGTATTCGCTGATCCAATAAAAACCATCGGAACCTAGGTAAAAACATCTTCCACCCTGCATTTGATAAGACTCAAGTGCATCCATATATTTTTCTGATGAGTACTCAGGATGGCTTCCGGTTAACACTACTTTATATCTGTTAAGTAAATTAATTCCTTCGTGTTCAAGATCTTCGTCTGTTAGTACGTCAAAATCAAAACCTTTTTCTTCAAGCCAGTCCGTCAAATGTAAATCAGCATTCAGCTGCCACAATGATGGTGAAAGCCAATGTCTATATTTTGGTCTCATATTTAATATAGGTCTCAATCTTGATGATATTGACACACCGTGGCCATCAGAGTGAAGAGAATAAGTTGATAGTCCATATTCTCTGTGCTCATTTAGATATAAGTCTGCTGGTTCTAAGACTGGCACTTTACCTGCTAATAACTGTGCCACCACCGAGTTAGTTCCAAGGTTGTCATTTGAGTAAGCCATATAACTATTTGTTGGGAGAAGGAACAATACTTTTGCTGTAGCTGTGCCCTTAGGTGGCTTAACACAAAAAGGAATATAATCTTCAAATTCAGATTCTTCTCTTCCATCAACTCTGAGTCTTGCAGCATAAACTCCGCTTTTTAAACCTTCTGGAATTTTTAGAGTGAAATCAACATCCCATCTGGCGTCATCGATATCATCATCATGAAAATGGATTGCTCCATATTCTTCAGGTTTGTGGTGAAATACCATCTCATCTGCTGTCCAATTATGTCCTGTCATACCTCTATTAGGCATATTAATAATGAAACCGTGGTGATTATTTGGCGAAGTATCAACAATTTTTGTTGATGAAATACTTTTCCCGATATTTGCGTGAAAATCCCAAGCACCTACAACAGTTGATCTTACTGTGGTGTTACACTCATCATAACTTGAGGCTAATGTCTCTATTTCTGCCTTGGTCAGCGCAATATTTGATAGTCTTGGACGGTCTATTTTTCCATTAAAGCAAAGTGTTTGTTCTGGTAATTCAATTGGATGTAAAACTTCTTTAAAGTGTCCTCCAGATATATGTCGATCAGATCGATTATGAAGTGTCGAAGCTGCTATTAAAAGTGGAGAGTCATTTGCAGCAGGAACAACAGAGCTAGTCGTTTCAATAATAGCTGAGGTTTCTTCAATAGGGTTAAGTATTGCCATTCCCAAACCACCATTCGTTGATGTCACTCTTGGTTCTTGATGAAGTGTAAGTCTTCTGGTTTTAGCGTCAAAAGTAGCAATCACTAAATACCAGACTTTTCTTAGAAGTTTTTTTTCAGATGATATTCTAGTTACTTGGGAACCATCTCCTATTTCAACTGATAAACATCCCTGGTCGTCAACAAATAAGCCAAATCCTTTTTTATCTTCTTCATTAAATTTTGTAAAAATTCCTTGTCTACCTTTGTCTGGTGTGGTGGGAAAGATATAAGCTTGCATAGTGAAGCTCTCAATATTTAAATTATCATGTTGGGGTATCACTATATATGACCCACCATGTATTCTTTGATTTTTACCTTGGTAATTACCGTTACAAGATGCATCAATTTCTGCCTCTTTGTAACCTGGACCTTCTGGATTAGTATCTCCGTGAATTAATCTTACAAGTTGAACTTCATAGCTATCATTATTTTCAGCATTGATATAAAATTTAACTTCCTCACCTGGGTGAGCAGAATATTTATCACTATATCCAGTAATTTTTAACATTATTCTTCTCCACTATACTCCTCTAGTAATCTATTAATTCTTTTTAAAAAAATTGCATGCTCACAAGCTTCTTCAGAAGAATATGAGTCTTCTAAAATTTCGACAGGTTCACCTCTAACACCTGTTGTAATTCCTATTCTATAATCTTCATGTCTTCTTAAACATACAGTAACAAAACCATTTTCTTTACTACCTCTTCTTAATTTATCAAGTAAAGTCTGAAGATCCTGGCTGTGTTGAATAACACCATGATCTTTTGTAGCGGCTCTTCCAATTGGGGTCGCACGGTGTTCTTCAATTAATGATTTTAATTTTTGAGGATCACGTAGCATTTTAAGAATGTATTTTTTTGTTATGAAGCTATCAGTATGCTTGTGGCCTTTGTTGAGCTGAACATTGGACGGGTGTTTATAACTGTAATCAGACATCGAATTATTTTAAATCTTGTTTCCCCTTCAAGCAGTTTTTTGTTTCATTATCTGAAACAGAATACGTATAAATGCTATATTTATTCATATATATATGGGTTTTATCATCATAATGCGTAGACCGAAAGTATTACTGTTGCCACAGCTAAACCAATTAAAATCAATGGCCAACCATACCCTCCTCCCATTCTATCTATGTAATTGCCTTGTTCCTCAACATCATCGGGTGAAAGATATTCATCTCCATTCAAAATCGGCTTTTTAGGTAATGTCGATAAATCCATTTTATTTGCCAAGAACCAAATCATAAAGACACCTGCAGCCCACCAAATAATTTGATAAGCCCATAATGATGGCACGCCCATCACCCATTGATCATAACTTTGATCAGATGTTCCAAAAATTAAATTACCGAAAATAAGACCAGGTCCTATGGAGAAAAAAGCCCAAATTAGAAAAAAAACATATGCCAATGATTTAATTTTTTTTCTAGAGGGGTGAATGCCCATATGTAAGTTTAAGAAATCATGAAAGCTTTTCCTATGATCTTTATCAAGATCATTGCTTGAAAATATTGATGATAAAAAGCAAACGATTACATTGAAAAATAATCCCCATAGTCCAGAGTAAATTGTTAAGGGCCATCTTCCCCATGGGAGTGAATTACCTGTTAATTTTTGTCCAAAAGTTTCCGCTAGAATTACAAAAAACAATCCTGTAATTAAACCAAGTATTGCGCCTCCTTTAGTTATCCAAGGGAACCATAACATACCAAGAAGAACAGGAAATAATTGAAATCCAAATGCTATTGCTAAACTCCCTAAGAGAATTAGTGAAGTTTCAAAATATGTTGCAAGATATAATGCAGCTAAACTAATTAATAACATAGCTAGTCTAGCTACTAGTAATTCTCTTTTCCATGTTGGTTTAGAGTCTATGTAAGGTCGGTATAAATCTCTTGCAACCATACTTCCTGATGTCATTATGAAAGCTGAAAGTGTTGACTGAAGAGCAGCGATTATACAAATTGCTAAAAATCCAACAATGATTGGAGATATTGAACTAAAACTCTCTATAAAAACTAAAACTAAATTTGATATGTTTTGCAAACTTATCTCAGGAAAGATTTGTTTTATTGCAAATCCATTAGCATTAATAATATTGTTAGCTCCAAGTAAGTGAGCACCAACTGCTAACAAAGGCACAAAAATAAACAAAAATATACCCACTACTGCCCCAGAGCCCCATACCTGATAAAAATAAAATGATCTTGGTGATTTTACAGAGTAGCTCCACATTGAAAATGTTGGTGAAAGAACAATACCCATATAAGAAAGAGTAAAAGACAAGATCATCACAGAAGTCCATGGACCTCCAGAGGGGTTATTTTTACCTATTCCGGCTATCCATTGAATTACTCCAGGGACGTTGAAATATCCTGACATATCGCCCCCACCATAGCCATTTGTTTTTCCCCAAGCTCCTAAAGAAATAAAACTGTTTGCAATAGATAAATCCTCAAAAAAGTCTAATCCACCAAGAAAGTTAAAAGCACCAACACCAATTGCAAGAAAAAGAACAAAAAATAACCATGATTGCAAAACTCCAACACTCACCATTGGCTTAAAGCCACCCGATACAACATAAAAAAGAACAACAGCAGTTAAGGCCCACATTGCAGAGTCTCTAGTAATTTCACCTCCACTAATAAATTCAACTACGTTACCAGTGGAACCCATGATTATTCCTAAAAATGGAACAGCAAAAAATAATCCAATAATTAAAACAACAACTCTTAATGTATTACTTTGATAATATTTAAAATACATTTCACCTGGTGTAATGAAGTTATACTTCCTGCTTAACATCCATTGACGTTTAAAAAATAATATGCTTCCAAGTGGGATAGTTATTACAATGGCTGCAGTAGCAAGAAAAGAATATCCATCAGCATGGACCAAAGATGGAAAAGATATAATAGTAATACCTGCAAACGTTGCTACGGTTGCAGAAAAAAAGAATACCCAAGGTGATATACTTCTATCAGCTAAATAGTATGCCTCTGGTGTTTTATTTTTTCTTAGAGTTCTTGCACCCCAAAAAAGACAAAAGCTAATATAAAGTAAAAGAAAGAAAAAAAACCAATATAGATTAGCGACCATAATTCAGTTTTGAATTAAGATTTGAAGTCAGTCTTTTCCTTAATTATTCTGAGTGCTTCTTGTAGGTATACTCTAAAAACTTCATGATTTTCACTCATTGGAAAATGACCAATATCTCTCATTTCAATATAAACGCCTCCTTTAATTTGTCTTGCCGTATCTTCGGTTGCTTCAGGTGGTGTTAAATAGTCGTATGTTCCAGTTAACATTATTACAGGACATTTATGGCCATCAATATTTTGAAGTTCATCTCTTAGATCGTGATCGACAGAGTAAAAGTGAAGATCGCCTTTGAATGCTTCCGATCCTTGTGTGTAGTAATGCCAAGTAAGCCATCTATCCATATCTGGGGATTGTGGGGCCATTAAATCCCAAACTCCGCTACCGCAAACTTGAGCTGCATTTGCATGTGGATGTCTCCACCAATCAATATAAAAGCCTGGTGAATAATGCGCTGCCTCGACGGGGATAACTGCTTTAAATTTATTTGGATATTTTAGAGCTAATTGAAGTGCAACATTTCCTCCAAAAGATGAACCCATAAATATTGGGTTATCAAGATCCAACGCCTTACATAGTTCAATAATAAAATTACAATAGTGATCGGCAGTTAATTTATACTCTTCTTTCCACCATTCTGTATTATGCGGTGGATCTGATTTACCATGCCTAGGAAGGTCATAAGCAATTACTTGATAGTTTTGAGTAATTTCTTCGTCTTCTAATAAGCCTCTCCATTGATGATTATGGCAACCGGCAGTGTGCTGACAAATTAATGGCGTACCTTTTCCATTTGAGAGATAAAAAACTTTATACTGTTGACCGTCTACTTCAATTGTAACATATCTACCTATGGGGTCGTGATGCTTTACTGCCATTGATTGATCCTTTCTAAATTAAATATCATACTGGCACTCCTGATTGTCTTAATAGCTCAAACTGTACAGTGAAGTTTCTTAAATTTTGCATTAAGACTAAATGGTTTCCTTCTATCTTTAAATCTTCTCTAAATGATGCTGCATAAATACCATGAAACATTGGTTTTGGAATTGGCTTTGCGAATTCTCTCCATGTTTGTTCGGAAGCTCTTAAAGCAAAGTCATAAGGATCAAGTCCACCAGGGTTGGTATTTATATTTTTAACTTTACCATCATGCATTTCTATTATTACCTTTGCACTCCCCATATCAAATAGAAAAGAGCAAGTGTAGTACTTTGCCATTGCTTTGATCGTTTCATCTTTTTCTGTAAGCTCTTTATATTTTTTTGCCCAAGATTTTATATCCATACTCATTTTTCTAACCTATTTCTTTTTTGGATTTTTTTTTGCATCTTCATCAAATCTCATATGTTTGTCTTTTTTAGGATCATCGTAGTCACCTAAAATATTTCTTATGTTACTCGCTTCTCCTGGAGACATTCCTATTTCCTTCAACAAGCTATCCAAGAATGGCTGCTGTGCTCTGTATCTTAGGGCAGAGTTAACGACGTTGTCGGCTAATGAGCCTTTCTTAGAGTAACCCCCAGATGATGCTGATGAACCTTCAGTACTGCCACCACCTTCAGCAGAACCACCGCCTTGGCTAAAACCAGGAAGGCCATTCACATCTACTACTTTTATGGAGTCAATATTTTGCATAGGTCTTACCCATTCTCTTATAATACCCTCAATCTTTTCGGCTAATTTTTGTCTTAAGGCGCTTCTTCGACTTGCATCGCTTCTTGCATTTTCAGCTTCATTAAGAGCTTTTTTACCTGCAGCTTCAATTTCATATCTAATTTTCGCCGCCATAGAGGCTAATTTCTCACGTTCTGCATTTTTACTCGCATCAATTACACCTAAAGCTTTTGCCTTTTCAGCCTGTTCTACGTCACGAATAGTGTTTACTTTTTCTTCAGCTTCAACTGCTTTAGCTCTTGCATTTTCTTCTTCCATCTTGGTCTTTAACACTGATTTAGATTTTTCAAGAACTTCTAATTGTTTTTGTTTCTCCTCAATTTCAATTCTTTTAGCTTTTTCGATGTCTAGGACTCTGGTCTCTTGTTCAGCTGAAATCTTAAATGCATCAACATTTTTTTGTTGAGCGGTTTTAGCATTCTTAATTTGTTCTTCAGCCATGATATATGCCTCTTCAGACTCGTATCTTTTTCTTGCCTCTTCTTTAGCAGTCTGAGCTTTTTCTTCAGCTAGTTTGATGTCTACTGAACGTTGTTTTTCTAACCTGCTAAATTCAACATCTCTCTCTAATTCAAGTATTGTTTTTTCAGTTTCGATATCTTTTTGCTTAATTTCTATAGAAGTTTGTTGTCTAAACTCATTTTGTTCTTTTCTTCTTTTTTCAATTTCTTGAATAAGCATAGTCTCTTGAAGACTCTTTTCCATTTCAACAAAATCTTTTTTACTGATTTTTGCAATCTCAACATCTTTCTCAGATGCAATTTCTGCCAACTCTGACTCTTTCTCTTTATCGGCTTTTGTTTTAATTGTTTCAGTATTTTCGATTGCTCTTTGTTGCTCAATCTCTCGTTTTTGTTGGTACTTAGAAAACTCCTCTTCTTTTTCAATCTCAAGTGTTTGTTTGATGGATTGAAGATTTTTATTTCTAATACTCACTTCGGTATCTTTTTCAATATCGTTTCTTTTCTTTTTTCTAGACTGAGTGAATTCTGTTATTTGAGTCAAACCCTCTGCATCAAAAGTATTCGAAGGATCAAAAACACTTACTGGAGCCTGGTTCAAAGATGTAAGTGATACAGTCTCAAGCTCTAATCCTGTGTGTTTGATAGCTTCCTCTACGTGGGTTGCAACTTTTTTTATGTACTCAGAACGATTTTCTTGAATTTCATCTAAGCTCATTTTTGCGGCGACAACACCTAATCCATCAACAAATCTTCCTTGAACTAGGTCTTTTAGGTGATCAGGTTCTAAGGTCCTTTTTCCAAGTGTTTGGGCAGCTATTGATACTGCCTCAGTAGTAGGTGCAACTCTGACATAAAATTCTGCGGTTACTTCTGCACGCATTCTGTTCTTTGTGATAAAAGATTTTCCACCATTTCTTTGGACTTCGATGCATAAAGTCTTCATGCCTACAGATGTGATATTGTGAATTATAGGTAGAACAAAGGCACCACCACTTATCACGACTCTCTCACCTCCCATACCTGTTCTAACAAACGCTATTTCTTTTGAGGAGCGCCTGTATAGCCAGTGAAGTAAGTAAACTATAATTGCTATTGCTAGAGCTATTAAAATTATAACTGCAATAATATCTGCACCACTAGTAATGTTCATACCTGTATATCACCTCCTAAATCGATGTTACTGTCCATTTACTCTCATGTCCTGTATTGCTGCTTTGTAAATTATAAGACCAAAAACGATCTTATTTAAAAAATCTGCTAAATTGTAAATTATATTAACGCTGTTTGGGTCGATGCCACCACCTAAGTGTTCAATAAAATATCCCATTGGATAAATTGCCCAACCTATTGTAATTATTAATCTATTGGAGAAGAAAACCATTTGAATACTCTCATTTCCACATCTTGCATTTGCTCTGCCAGCTTCTCCAACATAAAGTTCACCTAAGATGTATAACCAACCAACTAACCAAACAATAAATCCGAGAGTTTTACTCATATACCCTGCTGCACCTAAAAATCCTGCTACTACAAAAACAAGTGTGCCTACTAACAATCTCCAAAACATTCCTTGTTTGACTTTTACAACCGACATTAGCATCGCGTAAAAAATTAGAACGAGCATTGGGAAGTTTAAAAACCAATCAATGTATCTTAAAAGGGTTGGAGCTGTTCCACTTACAACCCATAAATTTTTAATGAAAAAATAGTGAATAGATGACATCAAACAGACTACCGCAATCATAGTCATGGGTGTGTGAAACCTTGGACTTACTTTACTTCTCTCGAAAAAAAAGAAAAGCGTGGCCCCTATCATACCCACTGATATTAACCAAAAAGACCCCCCTACAATATCGTAGGGAAGAAGCATCTTATTCATTTAAATCTATTCCTCTTATTACTATATTAACCATGTAATTCGCTTAATAATAATTTTTGTTTCATATATTGAAATAAATATTCATTTGTAAAATTAAAATAGTTGTTGATAGATATCATCAAATTTGCTCCCTGATATGAGGAGCTCTGGAATAAAGAGCAACTAGAGGTAGTATTAACAATCCAAAAATGAATTGTTGACCCTCAAAACTTAAACCTAATCCTGCCAAAAAGGTGCTAATTACCTGTAATGCAAGAACACCTATAACAGTAAAACCATAGCCTCCGTATCCTCCCAGTAAAGAAGTGCCCCCAACAGCCACTGCTGCAACAGTTAAAAAGAGATACTGATCTCCAACGCCTATAAAGCCTCCTCCACTCCAACCAAGAAGCATCGCCCCTGTTGCAGCGGATGTAAATCCACTAATAACAAAAACTCCAACCCAATATGCTCTTTCAGATATAGACAATCTATCAGCTGATAGCCTTTTACCTCCAACCGCATATAAATTTCTTCCCCATTTAGTGTGTCTCAAACCAACAATTAATAAAATAGAGACAAGAATCCAAATTAAAATTACAGGAGGTATAGGTAAACCAAAAAACTTTCCGTTTAATGAAGCGAGATTCTTTAACCATTCTGGTACGACACCAAAAACTGTACCTCCAGTAACAGTTGGAAGTGAAACTAATATTTGAACTCCGCCCACTACCATAAAGCCAACACCAAGTGTGACTATTAAAGATTGTCCTTGCAGATTAAAACTAATAAGTCCATTAAACAGTCCGACTAAAGTTCCAAATGCCAGTATTACAATGAATGCAAGCCATGGTGGAACTCCCAGAGAAATTAGTGACATTAAACCTAGATTTGTAGCGCCTATTAAAAATGGAATTGATAAGTCAAGGCCACCTAACATTACAACAAGTGTTTGGCCAATTGTTGCCAAGCCTAGAAATGAGGCGAAGACTAACATTGACTTTATATTCTGTAGAGAAAGAAAACCATCTATGGAAACTGAGCCAATAATAAAAAGACCAACTAAAACAGCAACGCCAATGATGACACTTTTGTTAATATTTAAAAACTTATACGCAATAAAAGCTAATATTAAAAATCCTAATAAAATAATTGCCGAGACAACAGTTCTTCCAGAAAAGAAACCTGGAACAAGAAAACATAGAAGAATAAACAATCCCAATAACAATAAAAATCCAGTAACTGCTATCCAATTTCTAGCTATTAAGTCCCAAAATAAACTTCTTTTGTTTATTGTTTCTGTTTCGTCAATGCTCGAGACATTTGTGTCTTTTTCTTCAGAGGTATAAGACCATCTAACTAGAAAAAAGTGCCATCCCCAAAGGACTATTGCAACAACTGCTACTGAATAAAATGCAACTTGTATCCAATCAGTTCTGTCAACATACCCAAGGACAGCTGTGCCTATACCTGCTGCAAGTGCAAAAAATATTCCAAGGCCTTTTAAAAAATTATGAGTTCTCTTTTCCATTTATCTAAACTTTTCTATCCTCTGATAACCCTCCCCATTTTTCAAGTCCTTCTTGAGATTTCAATTTTACTTTATAAACACTAAATGCTTGCCAAATTAATGGTGAAATTGCAATACCAATCGCAGTTATTAAAATCATTTTCCAATAAGGGTAACCGATTGCAAAAAACATTGCAGACCATGTTAAAGCGCCAATACTTAAAATTGGAATATAGGGTTTAAAAGTACTAAAATTTATTCTTCCTCTCATAGTTAAATATGTAAAAAATTGAAAAATAAATATTGCGAATATAATAAGTGCTGCTTCTTTTAACCAACTAATATTTTCAGATATAAACACTCCGCGTGTGGGACTATTATAAGAAACTGAGGACGTATCTCCCACTATTAATTCTGTAATTATTGGTGAGTAATATCTACTACCATCATCAGAAATTATTGTTCCAGAAGGAGAGGCTAAAAAATAAACTGCAATTATTGCCAACAATCCAAGAAAAACAATAAAGACATTATTAAGATTTACTTGAGAGAATAATGTAGGTGCGGTAAGTAAAAAAAGAAGGAAACAAATAAGTATGACAGCGTATCCGTCTATGCCAAAGAAACTTTGTCTATTAGACTCTATTCCATAATAAGATATTGCAGCAAAGACAACTATAGAGATAGCAATTGCGAACAACACAAGTGTTTGTGTTTTGATTTCACTTCTAAATCTAGGCATTGCAATAATAACTATTGCAGATGTAAAAAAAACTATCCCGCCTAAAGTTGCGATAGCATATGCCATTCCAACCAAAACACTAGAAGATGAGGAGAAGTCTGGTAAACCAGCTCCTACTCGTAGATATTCTGATGTAAAATATTGTGGCGCATAATTGAGTATGTATTGTAAATTTGTTCCTAAGTCTGCATTGACTAAGTATACCTCTCTTGTACCACTCCAAACACATCCAAAGAAAATAACTATTGAAGCAATTATAAAAGATACTGTTGGACCATCCCTATGTTTAACTAGTAAATAGACTAAATAAATTAATGCAGCTATGCCTATTGCGATGAACATCCAAACAGTTGAGTTACCGCCCTCTGAACAAGCTTTACCTGTAATTAAGCAGTCACTTCCTGACTCGAGAGCCTTTTCAAAAATTTCTGCATCCTTAGATTTACCACCAAAACCTCCAACTGTTCCTCTTGTGACCTGGTCGTACTTCATATGAATTAAAACTGCAGTGGCGCTCAGTGTGCCTATAATAAAAAATACAAATACAGATAAATTTTTAAAAGCTTTTTGGATGTAAGGGAGGGCTATAAGTATTAATAGTGAAGCTACTAAAACAGCTCCATAAGAGAGATCAGTAACAAAGCTCTGGAATCTTTCAAATCTGAATGTTGATAAAATGAAATTGATTAAATAAATATTTACAGATCCTAAAATAGCTCCAAAAGCTCCTCCTCTTCCACCAATTAAACTGGAACCACCCAAAACTAAAGCGGTTACTGCCATAAGGGTATAAGTAGTGCCTTGTGTAGGATCTCCAGATCCAATGAGGCCGGTAAACGCAATTGCAGCAAGAGCAGCATAGACCCCACCTATTATATGTGCCCCTATTCTAACTAGATAAATTCTAACTCCACTTGTATAAGCTGATTTCTCATCTGAACCCATTAATTTCAAATGTTGCCAATATGCTGTATGTGTTAAGGCATACCAAATTAGAGTAGAAAAAATTAATAATATAAGGACAGGTTGAACAACTTCCGTACCAGCACTCCAAGAAAGCATCCATTCAGGTGCTCTTCCACCGGGTCTCGGAAGTATTACAAGATTTATACCTGAGAATGCCAAAAACATGCTTAATGCAACGATTATTGGTTGCACTCTGATAAAAATCACAATTAGTGCATATAAAAATTGATAAATCACACCTATGGCAAGTGCACAGATAAAGTAGGCAACAGGGGATTGGATATATCCCGCCGCATAAAGTTGAATTGTAGTGACATTAATAAACCCAATTAAAGGTCCAATAGATAGGTCAACTGTGACTCTCCCCGCTAAAGCCAGAGCTGTAAGTGCATATGTAGCTAAAATCAATGGTGTTGAAACCATAATAGCTGTTCCTATACCCGAACCAGAAATTATTTGAGGGCCTCTTATGATCGCAAATACCATTAGGGCAAAAAATATAAATATAGGTACGATTAAGTATTTTGTGGACTGAGGATCAGAACCAGGAATTTGAGAGGGTTTTATTGATGTAATTAATTGATTAACCATTTTTGTTTAATCGAAATAAACGACTTTAATTCCTCCCGTTTCAGTCTCAGATCTATTATTCACAATTTTTAATTTATCTGTCTCAACAATTTTAATTCTTTTTTTGTCTATAGCAACTTCAGATAATGTATTTTTATCAGAAATAATCTTACTAGTTAGAGTGTTTAAATTATTTTCGATATACTTAGTATTATGCGTGCCATTTATAAAATTTTTATCTTTCAATAAACTTATTAAGAAGGGAATATTTGTTTTAATCCCTTTAAGGACAATTTTTTCTAAAAAATTTATTAATTTACTGACTGCGTCCTCTCGAACTAAGTCATGAGATATGATTTTGCCTATCATAGGATCATAATAAAAACTTACTTCATCATTTTCATCATATCCCCAATCTAATCTAATGCCATTTGGTACTTTTGGAAAAGTTAATTTAGAAATTTTACCTGGAGATGGTAAAAAGTTTTTACTAGGATCTTCTGCGTAAACTCTACATTCAATAGAGTGACCATATATAGAAATCTTTTCTTGTTTTAAAAATTTATTTTTTCTATTAAAAGCAAAATTTATTTGCATAGAAACTAAATCATTGTTTGTAACTAACTCTGTGACTGGATGTTCTACTTGTATCCTTGTGTTCATTTCAAGAAAATAATATTTTTTTTGTTCCACATCAAAAATAAATTCTACTGTGCCTGCTCCTTGATATTTGACATCAGATGAGAGCTTAACAGCAGCATTGGCCATACTTTCAATTAGGGTTCTATCTATTTCAGGTGCCGGAGACTCCTCGATAATTTTTTGATATCTTCTTTGCATTGAGCAATCTCTCTCATAAAGATGAACTGCTCCTTTGTCTCCAAAACCAAATATCTGAATTTCTATGTGACGAGCATTCGTAATAAATTTTTCTATAAATACATCTCCATTTCCAAAAGATTTTTCAGCCAAATTACTTGTTTTTTCGATTGATTTTGAAAGACCTTTATAATTTTGAACCACACTCATACCTATACCACCTCCACCTGCACTTGATTTAACGAGCAGAGGATATCCAATGTTTTCGCACTTATTTTTTAAATCATCACTGTTAAGTTTTGTAATATTAGAAATACCAGGGCATATTGGAATATTAGATTTAAGTGCCAGTTCACGAGCTATGTCCTTATTGCCCATTGATTTAATTAGATTTGGTTTTGGGCCGATCCATACAATATTTTTATCAATTACTTGTTGGGCAAAATTTTCATTTTCAGACAAAAAACCAAATCCAGGATGAATTGCATCTACTTTTAATTTCATAGCTACATCCATAATTTTTTGGACAGACAAATAACTTTCTTGAGCCTTACTTGGACCAAGATAATGAGCTTCATCAGCTAGTCTTACATGTTTGGAATTTTTATCTGCATCCGAATAAACTGCTACAGATTTGTGTCCTAAGATTTTGCAGCTTTTAATAATACGTATTGCTATTTCTCCACGATTAGCGATTAGTATCTTTTTCATTTCTTATCAATTATATACGGCATTTTTGAATGGTTGCCGTTTGTTGACTTTTCACTAGAATTTTTTTTTGATGAAATGTTATCTCTCAAGGCTTTAAGTATCTCAATTGCATTAGGTGTATCGGAATGCACACAAATTGTTTCACATCCCACATCAACATCGTTTCCTTGAATTGTTTGAACTTTATTTTCTTTAATGGCTCGCATACATCTCTCTACAGCACGGTCTGTTGGATAATATTGATTTCGGCCTTTTGCGATTACAAGATATCCTGTCTCGTCATATTCAAGATCTGAATAAAATTCTCCATAAAACTTTACTCCTCTCTCTTTATAAACTTTTTCATGGAACGTGTTGACCATCCCAAAAATTCCAACATTAAAAATTTCAGCTGCATCAGCTATACCATTTGCAACATCCTCCTCTTTTGCAGATACTCCATATAATGAACCGTGAGGTTTAATGTGATTCAACGGCATATCAAATTCATCTAAGAATGCTTTAATGGCACCTGTTTGATACATAACCAAATTTTTAATTTCCTCTCGCTTCATTTTCATTGGTCTTCGACCAAAACCCACTAAATCAGGGTAAGCAGGGTGAGAGCCAACTTTTACATTATATTTCTTTGCAAGTTCGACTGTTTTTCTCATAGTATTTGGGTCTGAGGCGTGAAAGCCACAAGCCACATTAGCGGCATCTATAAATGGCATTATTTCTTCATCATCAGCAAACGAGTAAATACCAAAGCCTTCTCCCATATCGCAGTTCAAATCGACCATACTTATTAAAATTCCTTCTCATGACTAATTTACAGAAAATAAGGCTTTTATGTGAAAATCTTTTCCACATGTTGGAACAATTTTGATAACTTTTTTGATAATTTAGATATTATAATATTACTTATATATAAGTAAGGAGGATAAAACTATGACATTGCTTAAAAAGTTCATAGCTATTTTAGCTGTTAGTTTTGTTGGTGTTGCAGGTAACTTAAATGCAGACATCCTAGACGAAATTCCAGCTGACATAAGAGACTTCGTTTATAATCCTGACTTTATGGATCCCAACCAGCCACTTGGCGAAAGTGTTTACAGAGATTGGAAAAGTGATAGACCGCTTCCTTGGACTATTGGTTATGCAAGCTCTTACGCAGGTAATCTATGGAGAAAAGGTGTGATGGAGAGATTGTATGGTGACTACTTACCTAAAATGAAGGAAGCAGGTATTCTTAACGATATCGTTGTTACCCAATCGAACCTGAAAGACGCAGTTCAAATTCAACAAATGAGACAGTTGACTGATCAAGGAGTTGATGGATTAATAGTCTGTTGCTCAAATCCTGTCGCTTTAAATCCTACAATTGAATATGCATATGGAAAAGGTGTTCCAACTGCATCAATGACAGGTTATTTAACTTCAGAGTATGCAATCAGCACATCAGTTAATTATAAATTAACGGGTTATTATATAGCTTCATGGTTAGCAGAGACCATTGGTGGAGAAGGTAACGTTGTAATCATGGAAGGAATTCCAGGAACATCAGCATCCGACTCACAGCACCAAGGTATGTTAGACGGTTTTGCGGAATACCCAGACATTACAGTTGTTGCAGAAATTGCACATATGTGGACTCCACAAATAGCACAAGCCGAACTACAAAAGTGGCTATCAGCTAACACAACACAAGTTGATGGTTTTGCGGTTCAGTCTTCAGGTGAGTCAGGAGCACTTAACGCTCTCGAGTCATCAGGTAGACCTATGGTGCCAATGGCTTTAGGTGGAGAAATCGGAGCATTCTGTTACTGGAGAAATAATCCAGACTTCATCGATAGAGCTGTCTATGCATGGCCTCCAGGAGATGATGCAGAATTTGCAATGAATGTTCTTTTAAGAACTATGAAAGGTCAGGGTCTAAAAATCCAATCTATCCTAGTTCCTCCATATGAAGAAGATGTAGAGACTATTCAGTCTTTTGTTCCTGAAGATTGTGACAGAAACTCAAGTGAGTTTAGAACTGTTGGAATTGAAAACTGGGCAAGTGATGAATATCTTAATAATTTCTTCGATAATGGTGAGGCATTACTATAATTTAGTTTATTAGTAATTAATGAATGAAGAAAAAAATCAAGACAGCGCCCCAGAAAAAAATGGGGCGCAGTCAAACTCCTCTAAAGTTGGGGGAGACATTTACGTTCAAGATGCCACTAAATCCTTTGGTGTAACAAAAGCCTTAAACGGGGTAAATTTCAAAGCTAATTTTGGTGAGATACACGCAATCGTTGGAGGTAACGGGTGTGGTAAAAGCACTTTAGCAAAAGTAATATCTGGAGTTTTACCTTTAGATAAAGGTAAGGTTTCAATTATGGGTCAGTCCCCAAATTCACCAATAGAGGCTCAAAGAGCTGGAATAGCAACTGTTTTTCAAGAAGTAATGATTGCTGAAGAAGCAACTGTTTATGAAAACCTATTCATTGGATACGATAGTTTTTTTGGTAAAAAATTAGCCCACCGAGAAAGAGTTGAGAAAGCAGCTTCTATAATGTTAGAGCTAGCCGGAGAGTTTGTTGATCCCTACACTATTGCGAGCCAATTATCACTGGGTATGAAAGCATGGATTACGATTGGTCGAGCCTTTTTGAGAAACCCAAAAGTTTTAATTCTAGATGAGTCTTCAGCTGCTCTAGACTTTGACTCAACCGAAAGACTTTTTGCAAAGATGAGAGCCTTAAGAGATGAAGGTGCTGCAATTTTTATTGTGACTCATAGAATTGCAGAGTTAGTAAGAATAAGTGATCGTGCAACAGTTATGAGAGACGGTATAGATGTTGGTGTACTTGCTGGTGATGAAATTACTGAAAAAAATTTATTAGGATTAATGACAGGTGACAAAAAAATATCTACTGCATCCGAAATCAAAGCAACCCCCCCGGATTCTGTATCTGATGAAATTGTTCTCTCATCAAAAGACCTTAAAGTTTGGGAGACTGGAAATGATATTAATTTTAATTTACCCAAAGGAGAAATACTTGGGGTAACAGGACTTGATGGACAAGGACAAGATAATTTTGTTAAAGCCCTTGCTGGCATAGACCAACCAATTAGCGGTGATGTAATAGTTAAACAATCTGATGAAGAAAGAGAAAGAACGAAAAAAGATTATACAAGAGTTGAAAATTTATTAGATGCAAAAAAAAGTGGAATTGGGTATGTCTCTGGTGACAGAAAAAAAGAAGGAATTTTTCCAAACATGAGTATCTATGAAAATATGGTTATCCCTTTATACAAGGGCAAGCAAGCTAAGACCTCTGGGGGCTTTATTGGTTTTATAAAATGGATGGAATTAAACGGGATTTTTGATTGGGAGGTAGAGAGACTAAGCATCAAAACTGGCCCAAAAAATAATCTAATTACATCTTTGAGTGGGGGAAATCAGCAAAAAGTAATGATAGCTCGGGCATTTACAACCACTCCTAAAATTTTAATTCTTAATGATCCTGCTAGAGGAATTGATGTTGGGGCAAAGAGAGATTTATACAAACACTTAAGGAATTTTGTAAATGATGGAGGAACAGCTATTTTCTTATCTAGTGAACTAGAGGAATTTATTGGTTTATGCCATAGAGTATTAGTTTTTAGAGACGGTAGTATCTTTGAAACTTTTGAAAAAGACGATATTAATCCAAACACTATACTTGAAGGGATGTTTGGCCATACCAAAAAAAATACAAATGGAAGTTCAACCTCAGTTTCTAACGATACAAAAGTATCGAAAAGCAATAATCTCCAAAATAATCACAATGTTCAAAAGGTATCAAAACCCTCTAATGTTCAAGTCGTAGACTTCAGTAAAAAATTAGACCAAAAAGATAAAATTAAAATTAAATATTTTTAGGCTAAATGGTTCAAGAATATAAAAATTCAGATTTAGATCTATTCCAAAAAATTAATATCCAAGACCCAAAGGATAATTTTGTAAATAAAAAGAAAAGAATTAAATCTTCAAATGCTGATAAAAAATTAGGTTTCAATTATGCACTTCAAGATGTAAATAATTTTAAAAATATAGAGAACACATTAACTAATGATAAATCAAAAAAAAATGAGAGTGTTTTTTTTAATCAAATTGATGTGGATGACTACAGTGGTTTTAAAGATATGTATCCCCATAATATATCTTTAGAACAGACAACCAAAAAAAAATTATCTGTAAAAAAACACCTTAATGAAGATGGAACTTATCCTTCTTTTGATCAAGATATTATTACAGCCAATAAAACAAAAGTATTTAATGGTATTTATGATGAACCAAAATTTTTACCCGGTGGAGATAAATACTTATTAATTGAGTTTGGTAATATTATGAATCTAGAGTTAAATTTTAAAGCACAAGGTTTATCAAAATTAATTGAACAAGCGAAAATTAATGGGGTTTATGAAACGTTACCATGCTTTGCGTCCATGATCGTTCACTACAATCCCGATGAAATTGGATATACAGATCTTATAAAAGAACTTAAATCTTTAGTAAAAGAATTCAAAGATAATGACGATACTATTGTAAATAGCAGACTTTTTCACTTCCCTACTGTCTATTTAGACAAATGGACAAAAGAAGCAATTGAGGATTATATTTCAAAAATAGCTCTAAAAAAGTCTGATCCTGAATTTATTGTCGAATTAAATAATTTAGATAATGTTGACCATTTTGTGAGAGTTCACTCTGGTACAGAATATTGGGTCGCGTCTCTTGGGTTTTGGCCAGGTCTACCTTTCACTATGCCTTTAGATCCCCGATGTAAGTTAACAGCGCCTAAGTACAACCCTCCAAGAACTTGGACACCAAAAGGAACTGTTGGCATGGGCGGGTCATCAACTGCAATATATCCAGACCGTCTTCCAGGTGGATATCAGATATTTGGTCGAACTCCAGTTCCAATATGGGATCCAGAAAAAAACTTTGATGTGTTCAAAGATAGTATTTGTTTATTTAGACCTGGAGACAGAATTAAATTTATACCTTGTGATTATGATGAGTTCGAGATGATCGAAAAAAAAGTTAAAGAGAAAACATATAAATATGACCTCATTGATGAGCACAAATTTTCAATAAAAAAATATAAACAATGGCTAACACAATTAAACCATAATAAGAAATTTTAAATGTTTGAAGTTATAAAACCAGGTTTAGAAACATCTGTTCAAGATTACCCAGGAAGAATTGGATTTCTAAATCAAGGTTTCCCCCCTTCTGGACCTATGGACAGTTGGTCTTTTAGGCTTGCAAATCTTCTTGTAGGGAACCATGAAAATTCGGGTGCACTTGAGTGTCAGTATACAGGCCCTACTCTTAAATTTGAAAAAGATCATGTTATTTCAATTTGTGGCGCAGATATGCAACCAAAAATTGATGGGAGGTCTATTCCAATGTGGGAAAGTATAATGGTGAAATCTAATCAAACTCTTGAACTTGGTTTTACTGTTACTGGTGCCCGATCCTATATTGCTTTTTCGGGAGGCATTGACTCAGAAAAATGGTTGGGTTCTCAATCGACATTTCATAAAGCTGGTGTTGGAGGAATTGATGGTTATGCTTTAAAAGAAAGTCAAAAAATTTCACTTGGTAACTCAAAAGGAAAAATTGGAAGAAAGATAAGAGCTGAATCTATCCCAGACATTACTAATTCAGGCGTATGGGAGATTGAGGTAGTCAGGGGACCAAATGATGATTGGCTAGATAATGCTGGTTATGAAACATTTTTAAAAGCTGATTGGAAACTTCAAGCCAGAAGTGACAGAACAGGGTTTAGACTTGATGGGCCTTCACTTAGTTTTAACGAAAAAGCGACAAATAAATCACCTGAGCATGGTTATGAACCCTCAAATATTATAGATCAAGGATACCCTATTGGTGGCATAAATCTCGCAGGTCAAACACCTATTATCCTTGTAAATGATGGTCCAAGCATGGGGGGATTTATAGTTCCCTTTACGGTTCCCTCAGCCTCTTTTTGGAAACTAGGTCAAGCAAAACCAAATGAAAAATTTAAATTTAAAGAAATAAGTGTGCTAGAAGCTCAAGAAATGAGATCTGAGCAAACCTCTCTTTGCTCAATGGGAAGTATTATTTAACAATGACCACTGAAGTTTTGACCTCTGTGCCTGGGAACATATGGAAAGTGCTAGTCGAAGTTGGTGACGAAGTGAACGAGGGAGATGTTTTATTTATTATGGAAGTAATGAAATCAGAGGTAAATCATAATGCTCCAGTAAGTGGAACTATTTCTCAGGTCAATATCAGTAATGATCAAGAGGGAGTTAATCCAGGTACTGTAGCTGTAGTAATTGAATAAATGAGCAATATTCCTTTATTATATAATGGTCCCACATCTCCATTTGGTAGAAAATGTAAAGTCGCTGCTTTAGTCTTGGAAATTGAACATGAAGAAGAGAAAATAAATATTTATAAATCCAGATTTCTTGATGAGTTTAATCCATTGAGACAGGTCCCAACCCTAATAGTTGGAAATATGACAATTACTGATAGTGATAATATTTGTTTATACTTTGATAGTATCTCAAAACGAAAGTCTATTTATCCAAATGAACGATACTGGGAATGCATGACGATGATTAGTATTTCTAATGGAATAATGGAAAATGCAGTAAGTCGATATATAGAAACATCAGCGATACCAGAAGATGAGCAAAGAGCCAAATCAATTGAAAGATACGAGAAAAAAATTTTAAGATCTATTCAATGGATTGAAAATAAATTTGATGAATTTGTTAGTGATCATCTTACAATTGACCAGATATCGGTTGCTTGCGCGTTAGACTATACTTCGCTGAGACTTAATAGTAACTGGGGTGAGAACAATCCTAAACTAAAAACATGGCTTGAAAGATTAACTGAGAATAATTTTATGAAATCTACCTTACCGGGGGAAAGTTTTAAATATGAATAAAAGCTTTAGAAAATATTTTAACAAATGATACATTATTCAATGATGAGATTATTAGCGGTACTATTTGTATTTGTTTTATTAGCGCCCTTATCTGGTAAAGCTGAGTATGAAATGCATATACCTAATTGCACCCAAAAAGGCGTTGAAAATTGTGGTGGTTTTTTGTTTGATAATGAAACTGGCGATGTCTTGTTTTGTGGGTCTGAAAGTTGCATTGACTTAAAGCTGCCAAAATCTTGGAAATCTAAACAAAGTGATAAACAATCAAAACAAGATCAAATAATTGAAATGCTATCAAATATTCAAGTAGGAACAGTAACTTCAAGTGTTCAAAATATTGAACCCTCTTCAAACCAAGTAGTTGAAGAAAAAGTAGTGAAATCAGAGGATATAAAAGAAGAGAAAAAAGAGTCAAAAAAAGAAGAGAAAAAAATTGAAAAATGTGACAAAGAAAAGAAAAGTTTGTGTAAAGGTTCTGGTGGAATGCAGCTCGGTGGAACAGGTATGAAACTTAAAAAGCCATCTAAAAAATAATTTGAGAAAAAATAAAAAAAGAGAAATTACTGCCCTTTTCTTGATAAGAGAAAAGCTTGCGTTAGATTTATCAAATGAAATTAGTATGCACAAAGAGGAGGCATATGAGATCGTTGATTTTTCTTTTCAATTAAGTGACAAACTTCCCTCTACTTATGAAGAGTTGAAATCTGAAATTAAGGCTTACATTATTATAAATATGTTATCTTTGGTTACTAAATTCCACTAGTGTCAATTTCTTTTACTTGTGTAGTTTGACCCTTATCCTCTAATAAGAAATCATATTTTTTGTTCTCATTTATCATGTAGGAATTATCACTCAGTATAATATCCATCCTTCTGTTATTGAAACTATAGTCGCAAGTAACAGAAAAAATTAACTTGTTATCATCTTTGATGCTATCGAGGTAAATTTCCCAAGTTGTTTTACTCTTAAGTTTATTTGGAAACTGTTTTACTTCAGTAGAATATTCATCAGAATTTTTATTTTGAAAAGATTTTATAAATTGACTTTGTATATCCAAGCATTCTACAGGATTTAATTGAAGTAATTTATTTGAGCCGTGTATTTCATAAATATTTCCAGTTTTGGTGGCTTTAATAACATAGTTTTTAAGATATTTGTTTGAGATCAAAACTCTTTCTTCTTGAATTGATATGCTTTCAATTATTTCTTTTTTAAACTTTATGTCCCCGTCATTTTCATACTTAAATATATTGTCATATAACTTATAACCAAAAAGATCTATAGCATGAGAATTAAGAGAAATTAGCAACAAAGAGAGGCTTAATGACAAAATCTTTATCATAGATCATTGTAACATTGATTTAGTTCTTTGTAATTGTATTGAGTGGATAAGGAACATCTTTTATTGAAAAATTTTGACAATATTCAATTCCCTCTAATAATTTATCCCATAAAACTTTTGTCTCATTTTCTAAAATAGGCATAAGAAATGATGCTAGACTTAGAAACCACAATTTAAAAGAGTCCTTGGAAATTCTATCTAAATCAGAATTGATTATTTGAGAAAATGTATCTTTCCATTGATGCAATAATAATGTTGCCTCATCCTTTGATAAATCTTTAGGGGAAATAAAATATTTTTTTTGAACTGTTGATTTATCTTGCTCTAAAATTGAAAATTTAAATTGATAGGCACTATCAAGTATCATAGCTCGTTCTTGACTATCATTTATCTCAATCCAACTGATAAAACCTTTTAATAAACTTGAACTAATATTTTCTAGCTGCTCATAGTCAATATTATTGTTCATAGTGGTAACTTAAAAATTATATATTGAGAAATGATTTAATTTCCTTAGCTAGAGCCAACATTTCCAAACAACCTTTTCCAGTTCTTTGTTTTTCAACAACTGTGAGACCAAGGCCCATAGAGGAAACAAAAATTTGTCTATTACCTAAAATAGTTTTTGCTTTTTTGACTTTCATGCGATCAACAAATTTTATTGCTTCATGAATTAATTTTGATTTGGCATTTGCTCTATTGATTAAAATTAAAATTTCCTTTTTTTCACGTTTTGCTAGCTCAATAATTGACTCCGTTGCCCAAAAATCTACTTGTGAAGGAGAAATTGGAATAACTACTAAATCTGCTATTTCAATTGCGGGCCTGCCATCCGCGTCTATCTTGGGTGGGGTATCTATTATGACTATGTCTGATTTTTGCTTAAGAGATTTAGCTTCATATTGAGCACCCCATAGACTTGCAGTTTTAAATTCGATTGTATTCTTGTCTTTGAGTTTATCTTTTCTCATAAGATACCACTTACCCAAACTACCTTGCGGGTCAGTATCTAAAATGACGGTGGAAAGATTGTGTTTAATTGAAAAAACAGTCGCTAAATTAGCTGCGATTGTTGTTTTTCCAGAACCACCTTTTTGCTGAGCGATGGTAATTACTTTAGACACAATCTAAGTATAAAAATATAAATTTTATAAGAAAGCCTTATTTAAAAAATCCTGTGGGTTTATTTAATTCAATAAAATGAGGATATTTTTAATAGAAATAAACCGCACA
>CACDYZ010000010.1 GCA_902557145.1 uncultured Alphaproteobacteria bacterium
TGGTTAGATGTAAATGAAAAATATTCACAAGTTTGGCCTAATATAACTAAAAAAAAAGATGCCCCTGCTGATGCAAAACAGTGGGAAGGGGTAGAGAATAAATTTGAAAATCATTTTAGTGAAAAAAGGAGCTGATTAATGCCAGTTAAAAAAAAAGCTACAACAAAAAAAGTAACCAAAAAAACTACAAAAGTTAAAACTAAAAAAAAGTTGAAGTCAAAAAAAAGATACCTGCTAAAAAAAAACAACCTATAAAAAAAATACCTAAGAAAAAAGTAGTAAAAAAGGTAGTAAAGAAAGCAGTTAAAAAAATTGTTACCCCCAAAGCCCCTAAGATCAAAAAAGTAATTGTCCCACAAGAATTTAAAGCAGGAGAGAATATTGTTTACCCTACCCACGGTGTAGGAAGAATTCTTACTATAGAAAAGTTCCAATATGATTTAGTGGAGGAGCAATTATATGTAATTCAGTTTTTTCAAGACAAGTTAACAATCAGAGTCCCCTTTGCAAAAGCAAAATTAATTGGTTTAAGAAATATCACTAGTAAGCCTTCTATGACTAGAACACTTTCCGTTTTAAAGCAAAAACCTAAAATTAAAAAGGCGATGTGGAGTAGAAGGGCTCAAGAGTACGATCAAAAGATAAACTCTGGCGACATAAAACTTCTCTCAGAGGTAGTTCGTGATTTATTTCGAAAAGATGATCAAACTGAGCAGTCTTATAGTGAGCGTCAGATGTTTCAGGTAGCTTTTGAGAGGTATACAAGAGAATTTGCTATATCGTCGAGTTTAAAGTTCGAGGAAGCATCAACAAAAATATTAGAAATTTTAAATAAAAGATAAATTAATTAGTTTCTTCGTCAGCCTTATCAGTTGGAATATCAATACTGATGTCCTCTGCTAGGTTTTCAGTTTCTTCAGTCTGAGTTTCAGTCTCTTCTGTCTCTTCGATTAAGTTTTTTAGTTCATCATTTTCTTTGGTTGTTTTGGTAGGTGCTGCAACAGTAATTCCTGCTTTTCTTCCTCTTTTTGGCTTTGCTATATTTACCGCCTCTATTGATTTACCGCACTCTGGACAATTTATTACATCCTGATAAAAATCGTAATATTTTACGCTACCACAAGGGCATGTTCTTTTGTGACCTAAATCGATTTGCTCTTCTTGCATTGTGGGCAGATTTATACATTATTATTGTAATTTATACAAATTTTTATTATGTTATCGCTCTAATATGGCAGTTCCAAAAAGAAAAACCACACCCTCAAAAAGGAATATGAGACGCTCTCATCATAGAGCGGGCACACAGCTTTTTGCAGAAGACAAAAAATCAGGCGAATTGAGAAGACCCCATCATATCGATCTCAGTACTGGCATGTACAGAGGTAAGCAAATTATTATTAAAAAAACCAAAAAAGAAAAAGATGCTGAGGGTCAAGCACCAGTCAACACAGAAGAAACTACAAAAACTATTGAAGCACCAGCTTCTAAATAACTAATCTCTAATTAATTTATATATTGAATTTTCCGAGAAGCTCTGTTGATAAAGCTTTTTTTTTAATTCATCGGTTTCTAGCTTTGAAAGCTTTTTTCTTACTATAAATCTTTTTAAAATATCTAATTCTAAATCTGGATTTTCAGAGACTTTCTTTGAGACATACTCATCAATTAAGCTTTGTTCAAATCCTTTTTGATAGAGTTTATTTTTTATTTTTTTGATAGAAAATAAGGATTGCTCATAATAATGAAATACTGTTTCAATAAAATGCCTCTCATTTATAATCTTCAATTCATCTAATTTTTCTATGATATTTTCAACTAGTTCTTGTTTAGAGATATTTTCTGGAAAATTAACCTTTTGATAAGTTTTTTTATTTCTGAGTTTTTTTTCTAGTATTTCAGAAATTTTTTTTTTAGTAGCTGGATATTTACCTAAATATTTTAGTGCCTCATTATACAGGTACTCTTCAGCTTTTTTTTTCATAGTTTATATTTTAAGAATTATTATTATGAAGTACATAAACAAAGGTGCTTGTAGCTCAGTAGGATAGAGCCCCAGATTCCTAATCTGGACGATTAGTTCTATTTAATAACTGAACTCCTAGATTTCCCTTTTCTTACTTCATCAAAGTAAACGACTGTAGTAGGTATAATTATTTCATCATAATACTTTTTACATTTTTCAAAAATCTCTATGGAGTTATTATGAGAAATATATTTATCTTTTTTAAGGTTAGAAAATATTTTAGTGTAGGAATTCTCAAATTTTTCATTCTTTAAACATTTATCGAGATTTTCTATATTTTTATAATTAATATATCTTGAAAGACCAGTCCTATAGACCCCATACTTTTGATATACATTTTTTCCAGTCATCGTTGGCCCTTTATAATCGTATTTCAATTCATCATTAATCCATAATTTAAAGAAACCATCTTCTTTTTTAGACCAGTTAGCATTAATTAAAACATCAGTCCATTTACCAAGCATATCGTTTGTTTTAATTAATAATTTATCATCATAGTCATCATCTCCTATTGTACGAACAATTTTATATCCCTCATCACGCTCTTCAAACATAAACACAGGGGGTCCTCCTCTTTGATGAAACTGTCCAAGTGCATTTTTTAAAGGAAAAAGATTTATATGATCTTTTGGCAAATATAATGACCAAGCAAACCAAAATTTACCATTTTTCATACTATCATTATCGCTGCCAGCTTTTATCTCATGTCTTTCTCGATCATTATCACAGTCACTCCATCCATCTTTTTCTTGAGTATGATCTGGATTACAATCACCCATTCTCACTTCAAACCTAATAGAATTTTCCCCATGCCTTACAGGGAAACCTTCGGCCTTGCTAACAATCTGCATTCCGTAGTCTTTATAATCTTTTCCAGGAAGACTTTTTGTTACATCTGTATATCCAGATGATACATCTTTATTTAAATTAACTTTAAATTCATCTGCTCTAGAGTCAGAAATTAAAATTAATAAAATTAAAATAATTTTTAGATTTTCAATAATCTTTAACATTAACGTTAATTTAATGTATTTTATCCTATAAACAATGAAGATGCGCTTGTAGCTCAGTAGGATAGAGCACCAGATTCCTAATCTGGGGGTCGCAGGTTCGATTCCTGCCAAGCGCGCCAAAGAAAAAATGATATTAATTTTTTTCGTGTAAGAAATCTAAAAGTCTATCTAAATATTTCTCATCAACGTTATAAGCTTTTTTGTAATGCTCTATACAATATGGTTTTGTTGGAATATTTTGACATCCACAGTAGTGAAATCCCTCTTCAAGTGGATCACCAATTGGCCATTGACAAGATTTAAAGTTACCGGTGCCAACAATACTCTTTTTAAAACTAAATTTTTCCCTTCTTCGAACAGGCTCTTTTCTTACCGTACTTTGGGAAGATGAATTACTGGTTTCTCTGTACATGGTTACAGAAGAAAATTGTTGATTTTGAGTTGATTTTTTTCTGGAATTTTGACGTCTCTCAAGGCCCAGTCTAAAAGCCTTACCAATAACGGCATTTTTAGTAAATCCAAGCTGCACACCAATCTGGCTTGTAGCAACCCCTTCATTCCAAAGCTTTTTAAGATCTTCTACTTTCTGGTTATTCCAAGACATTTTTTATATACCTACTCTATTTAGTTCCTTATATGGGTAGTTTTATACTATATATAGTAGTAGTAATCTAGCCTAAAATGATTAAAAAAATGTGAATAAATATGAAATCTCTTAAAAATCTCAATTTCGAAAAAATCCAAAATGTTGGGATCAGAGTCGATTTTAATGTACCCATTGATAAACATTTTAAGATAACTGACAAAACAAGATTAGACAGGGCAAAGGACACCATCAATTATATAAAAAATAAACAATGCAACATTCTCCTTCTTTCACATTTTGGAAGACCAAAAGAAAACTTCGATGACAAGTACTCTTTCACAAAACTTATTGATCAGTTTCAAGAAATCTTAAAATTAAAATTAAATTTTATAAGCTATAAAAATTTTTTAGAAAATGGTCTTGATCAATTCAATAATAATAGGCCTACCACAACTCTTTTAGAGAATATAAGATTTTTCGAAGGTGAAATAAAAAATGATTTAAGTTTTAGTAAATCAATTACTGACAATCTAGATCTATATGTTAATGAAGCATTCTCTGCTTCCCATAGGCTTCACTCATCAGTAAACCAAATGGCTAAAAATATTTTATCTACACCTGGTTTTAATTTTGAAAAAGAAATTAATGCTATAAATGATATCAAAAAATCTCAAAAGAAAAAATTAGCTATAATTGGAGGTTCAAAAATCTCAACTAAAATAAACACACTTTTGTCTTTAACGACTTCTTGCTCAGATATTTTTATAGGAGGAGCAATGGCTAATAATTTTCTAAAATATAATAAGTTTAATGTTAGTTCTTCTTTAATTGAAGAGGGTGCTGAAAGAATGATTGAAATGATTTATAGCTCTGCAAAACAAACAGGCTGTGAAATCCATCTCCCAGTTGATGTAATGCTTGATTCAGATCAAAGTGTATTAGTCAATGAACTTGACAAAAACACTGAATTTAAAATTTTAGATATAGCCGACTCTTCTCATATTGTTTTAGAAAATCTTGTTAAAAAAAGTGATATTGTTTTGTGGAATGGCCCCGTGGGAATGATTGAAGACCACAAATTTTCGAAGGGATCTATTAATCTATCTCACCTTCTTGCTAAAGCTCAAGCTGATGTTGTTATTGGTGGTGGAGATACAATCTTAGCCATCAATATGGCAAAAGAAAAATTTGAAGACTTTTATTTTGTCTCAACTGCCGGGGGTGCTTTTCTTGAGGCACTAGAGGATAAAGAACTATTGGGAATTGAAGCTCTTAAGGCTGATTTATAAAATGTTTTTTTAGAAACGGAATTTGAATTATAGTAAAGACAATTGTAATTCCCATAATACCAAAGACTTTAAAGTTAACCCAAACATCGGTTGTTTGAGTTCGCCAAACGATTTCATTTAAAACAGCTAGAAGTACAAAAAAGCTGGACCACATTTTGTTCATTAGCCCCCACCCCTCATCAGTTAATTTTAAAGAAGAATTCAATAATAATTTTAAAACAGGTTTATTAATAATTGTACTTCCAATTAAAACTATAGCAAAAAGTGCGTTTATGATTGTGGGTTTCATTTTAAAAAATATTTCATTTTTAAGAAAAATACTAAGGCCACCAAATACAACTAAGATAACTGTACTTACTAACATCATTGTAGAAATTTTTCTTTCTTTAAAATAGATAGCTATGAGAGAAATAAATGTAGCCACTATTACAGCAGCTATACTTAAATAGAGATCTTTATCTGATTTATAGTAAACAGCAAAAAAAACAATTAAGGGAAAAAATTCAAATAGCTGCTTCATATTATATGAGTCTATCTAAATATTCTTCAAATTGAAACTCTCTTAAGTCGCTCATTCCTTCACCGTACCCTTCAAATACAACAGGTATGTCAAAATCATTTATTATCGTTAGAAGAGCTCCATATTTAGCATTAGAGTCGACCTTATTTAAAATAATTCCATCTAATGTTATATATTCGCGAAACCCCTCAATAATATGCTTAGATGCAAGTCCAGTATTAGCATCCAAAGTCAAAAAAGTTTGAATTAAATTAAATTGATCAGATTTCTTTGAAATTATATTTGAAATCTTTTTTAGTTCTGCCATTAAATTTTTATTGTTGTGTTGTCTTCCAGATGTATCAATTATCACAACATCACTTTCTTTCATTTTATCAATACCTTGGAAAATGACAGCTGATGGGTCCTCCATATTATTACCCTTATGTATGGGTACTTCAAATTTTTTGGTAAAATGCTCGAGTTGATCTATAGCTGCTGCTCTGAATGTATCTGCTGCAATAACAGCAGGATTTAAGCCGTTTTTTTGAAATAGATTTATAAATTTACCGATGAATGTTGTTTTTCCTGACCCGTTATTACCTGCAATTACATATAAGCTCTTGCTTTGAGGAGAAAAACCGCCAAATTTTTTCTCTGCAAATTTTGTTAGTAGCTCTTTTTTAATAACTTTTTTAATATCTTCTTCCTTTGATGTATTGTCTTTTATTTTTGAAATTATTAATTCAGCAAATTTTGGCTCAACACCATTTTCAAATAAAAGATCTTCTATTTCATCAACATTTAATTTTTTTTGAAAAATTTTTTTTAAAAAAAACATTAAATTTTTACAATTTCACCAACCGGTACGCCAACTAACGGAACCTTATGTTTGATATAGTTTTGATCATATCCAACAGCTAATCCTAAATTTAATTCCTCAATAAGAACCTCTCTTGGTAAGGAAAGTTTAGATTTCACTTTTTTTAAAATTATCTCACCTAGTTCTCTTAAATTTTTTGCTCTTTTCTTAATAATTAATTTGGAAACCTGAGGCATTCTTGATGCAGGGGTATTATTTTTGGGAGAAAAAGGAAATATATGAAGGTGAGATATTTCATTTTCTTTCAGTAGTCTGTATGTATTGTCAAACATTTCATCTGTTTCTGTAGGAAATCCAGCGATTATATCTGCACCAAATGAAACATCTTCTCTAATTTTTTTACAATGCTCAACAAATTCAAATACATCTTTTGAGTTATGTCTTCTTTTCATTCTTTTAAGTATCATGTCATCACCAGATTGAATACTGAGGTGAAGATGAGGCATCACTCTTTGATCCTTCAATACTTCATCAAATTGCTCATCAATCTCTACACAGTCTATTGAAGATAGACGTAGACGTTGTAATTTAGTTTTATCTAAAATATCTAAAATTAAATTGCTCATGCTATATCGGTGCTCAAAATCACTCCCATAGTCAGATATATCTACTCCTGTCAAAACTATTTCTTTGACTCCGTTCTCGACAACTCTTTCAACTTCGTCAATTAAGTAAAAAGGATCAAAGCTCCTATTATTACCTCTTCCAAAAGGAATAATACAAAACGTACATCTATGATTACAACCCTGTTGAATTACAAGGCTTTCTCTGAAGCTAAGATTGTTTGTATCTAAAGATGGGCAGATGTCTTGAGGTGAATCAAAGATGTCCTCTTTAAAATCAATTTGGGACTCTTCATTAGACAAAGATATCCAGGTTTCTGATTTTAGCTTACTGATATTATCAATAACTTTATCAACTTCAGTCATTGATAAATATTTATCAGGTGATATTTGAGCGGCGCACCCTGTCATTACAATTTTTTTATTAGGATTTTCTTTTTTAATTCTTCTAATAGTTTGTCTTACTTGTCTTTCAGTTTCATTTGTAACCGCACATGAATTTATAACAATTATATTTTCATTATTATTAGATAGTAATTCCTCAATTTTTTTTCCTTCAAAATTATTTAGCCGACATCCAAAATTTACTACCCTAGACATTTATATATTAATGGTTGATTTATAAACTAATTCAGCTGGACCTTGAAGATATACCATCTTATCTTGAATTTCTGTTTTTAACCTTGATTGTTCTGTAATTACCACAATTTTAGAGGATACAATATCGTTATAGTTTAAAACAAATGCTGTTGCACACGTTCCTGAACCACAGGCAAGTGTATGCCCGCCACCTCTTTCCCAAAACAATACTTTGATTTTAGATTTATTGAGTACCTGAACAAAAGTAATATTTGCCTGATCAGGGAAAATTTTATTTTTTACAAGTAAAGGTCCTAGATGATTTAATTTAATTGATACTAAATTTTTAACTAACACCACACAATGGGGATTGCCAATATTTGCTGTCATTATTTTTACTAATCCAGGTATTTTAATACCTTTAATATTAATACTTTGGGTGTCCATTTTTTTTGATAAAGGTATTTTCTGCCAATCTAAAGTTACTTCTCCAACATTAATTTTGTATTCTTTTTCAGCTCTTTTACCGTGATGGATAAATTTATGACTTTTGATAATTACGTTTTTAATTTTCTTTTCTTCAACTAAAAATTTATAGACACAACGTAGTCCATTTCCACAATTTTTTCCAAGTGAGCCGTCTGAATTATAAAAAGCAACTTGATGGTACGCCCCAACTTTTTTCAATAAAATCAATTGATCACAGCCTATGCCAAATCGTCTGTCACATAGTTTTTTAATAATTTTTTTTGATTTTCTAATTAAATCAACGTTTTTATCTATTATTACAAAGTCATTTCCTGCCCCATGAGCTTTCATAAAAGGTATTTTCATAGACCCGCTATAGTGATATAAAAACTTCACTTAATAAAGAAAAAATTAGTCGGCCGATGAGTATCATTCGCCGATTTTTTTTATTTTTTAGATGCTAGAAAATATAACAAATAAAATAACTGGAATTTTTCAAGGCCTCTCAAATAAAGGAGCTATTACTGAAAAAGATTTAGAGTTAACTTTACGTGAAGTGAGAGTAGCTCTATTAGAAGCAGATGTTTCTCTAAGAGTCTCTAAAGACTTAATTAAAAAAATTCAAGACAAAGCGCTTGGCCAAAAGGTAATTGAAAATGTTCAGCCAGGACAACAAATTATTAAAATTGTTAGTGATGAGCTTACAGAAATTCTTGGCACACAAAGCAGTGAACTAAATTTTAAAAATAAACCCTCAATCTTTTTAATGTGTGGTTTGCAGGGTGCAGGTAAAACAACATCGATTGCAAAGCTTGCGCATTACTGTCAAAATTCTCTCAATAAATCTGTAGCACTAGTATCAACAGACTTAAGAAGACCCGCAGCGATTGAACAACTACGTATTTTATCTCAGAAAAATAATATTCAATTTATTGAACCAGTTAACCAAAACATAAAAGATATTGTCAATAATGCAATGGAACAAAGCAATAAACTTTTATCAGATATTCTTATAATCGATACCTCTGGTCGTATCAGTACAGATGAGGAATTACTTTTAGAACTAAAAAACTATTCACGATATCGCAAAACCACAAGAAAACTTACTTGTATTAGATTCTATGATGGGTCAGCAAGCTCTAAGTGTTGTAGAGTCTTTCAACTCCACTGCCCCTCTTACGGGATTTATCTTAACAAGACTAGACGCAGACCCAAGAGGAGGAGTTGCTCTCTCAGCAAAATATCAAACAGGTTTGCCTATTCGTTTCTTTGGATCTGGTGAAAACATTGAAGATTTTGAAGTTTTCCACCCAGAAAGAATTGCTTCAAGAATACTTGGTATGGGAGACGTTGTATCACTTGTTGAAAAGGCACAGAAAGACTTTGATGAAAAAGAAATGGAAAGTCTGCAGTCCCAGATGTTGAGTGGGAAATTTAATATGAATGATCTTTTGAAGCAATTTTCACAAATGAAAAAAATGGGAGGTATGTCTGGACTGATGTCACATATGCCAGGTGTAAGCAAAATTAAAAATATGATGGAAAGTGGAGATTTTGACGAAAAAGTTATTGATCATCAAATAGCAATTATTTGTTCAATGACTAAAGATGAAAGAGTTGACCCCGACTTACTAAAAGCTTCAAGAAAAAGAAGAATAGCAACTGGGTCTGGAAGACAAGTACATGAAGTCAATAGGCTTCTCAAACAATTTGAGCAAACTAAAAAACTTATGAAACAAGCTCAAAAACCGGGTTTTGCAAATAAAATTAAAAGTTTATTAGGCGGAAACCAAATGCCAACGATTGATTAAATATAGAAGGGAGAGATCATGGCGACTAAAATAAGACTAGCAAGAGGGGGTTCAAAGAAAAGACCTTTTTACAGAATAGTTGTGGCTGATGAAAGAGCACCTAGAGATGGTAATTTTATTGAAAAAATAGGTAACTTTAATCCAATGGTGCCGAAGGACCACAAAGAAAGAGTTATGCTAAGCAAAGAAAGAGCTGAGCACTGGTTAAAAGTAGGAGCATTACCAACAGAAAGAGTTCAAAAAATTCTCTTTGAATTAGGAATGATGGAAGCCCCAAAAATAACTGAGAAGACGAAAAAACATTTACCGAAGGCAAAAGCTCAGGAAAGAGTTAAGTCTAAAGAGGAAGCGTCATTAAAAGCAGCTGAGGATGCAAAAGCTGCTGAAGAAGCGGCAAAAGTAGAAGCAGAAAAACCTGCTGAAGAGACATCTACTGCAGATGAGCAACCTCCTGTTGAAGAAGCTGTAACTGAAAAACCAGCTGAACAAGAGGTAAAATCAGAAGAAACACCAGAGCCTGAGGAGAAGAAAGAAGAAGCCCCTGAAGTGGAAGAACCTAAAGCAGAGGAGGTTTCAACCGAGGCTGCTGAAGACAAAACTGACGATAATAAAGAGGAACCTAAAGAATAATTTTCTTGTGACTTCCTTTAACAAAAATTTCATTCAAGTTGGCGTAATTGGCAGACCCAAAGGAACTAAGGGTCTGCTAAGGTTTCACAGTTTTTTAAATGATGATCGTGATGTAAATCAGTTTAAAGAATTTTATTTAGACGACGAAAAAATTATTGAATTAAAACTCGTCTCTTTCGATAAAAAAAGCCCACTTATAACAATCAATGAGATAAACAATAGGACGGATATTGAGAAGTTTGTTAATGAAAAAATTTTTTTAAAAAAAGAACAATTATCACCTGTAAAAGGTAATGAATATTACTTTCATGATTTAGAGGGATTAGATGTAATGGACAATAAAGACCAGAAAGTAGGCGAAGTATCTTCAGTTGTGAATTTTGGAGCAGGAGACTTACTGGAAATATATTTTACGAAGAGTATGAAAAAAGAATTTTTTAGATTCACAGAACAAAATTTTCCTTTGGTAAACATCAAAGAAAAAAAAATAATAATTAAAAATTAATGATCACATTTAATATCCTCACTTTATTCCCAGAGGCTTTCCCTGGTATTTTACAACATGGTTTGCTAGGCAAGGCTCTTTTAAAAAATCATTTTAAAATCAATACTATCAACATAAGAGACTATAGTGACCTGTCTGCTAACTCCGTAGATGATAAACCATTTAGTGGCGGTGCAGGGATGATTTTAAGACCAGATATAATTTCTAAAGCTATTGAGGCAAACTTTAATAAGAACGAGCTAGATACCTTTACAAAGATTTGTTTTTCTGCCAAAGGCAAAAATTTATCTCAAAACGATTTAATTCAAAATAATTCAAATCAAAATTTTATTTTATTAAATGGTAGATATGAGGGAATAGACCAAAGAGTGATTGACTATTATGAATTTCAAGAAATCTCAGTAAGTGATGTTATTTTAAATGGAGGGGAAGTGGCATCGTTATTGTTTATGGAGGCATTTATGAGATTACAACCTGGTGTCCTAGGTAACGAAGATACTCACTCTAATGAGTCTTTTCAAAATGAACTAGTTGAACACGATCAATTTACAAGACCAAACCCATGGTTAGCTCCTGACCATACAGACATTGAAGTCCCAGCTGTTCTTTTAAGTGGTAATCATGCAGATATAGATTTATGGAAACACCAGAATTCAAAGGAAAATACTGAAAAAAATAGGCCAGATTTATTTAAAAAGTATTTAAAAAAAAACAAAAATGAGTAGAATATGGCGCTCTAATACCACCCACAAATTAGTATTGGATGGAGCACACAATGAATGAAATAATTAAAAATTACGAACAATCACAAATACAGCAAATTTTAAAAAGCTCAAAAGTTTCAGATTTCGCACCCGGTGACACAGTAAAAGTTAATGTAAAAATTAAAGAGGGAAACAAAGAAAGAGTTCAGGCATTCCAAGGCGTATGTATCGGTAAAAAAAATAATGGCCTTAACTCATCTTTCACTGTTAGAAAAATTTCTAGTGGTGAGGGCGTAGAAAGAGTTTTTCCACTTTACAGTAATGTTATTGACTCAATTGAACGTATCAAAGTTGGAGATGTTAGAAGAGCAAAATTATATTACCTCAGAGGCCTATCTGGTAAAAAAGCAAGAATAGCTGAGAGAACAGATGGTCGAGCATATGATGATAAACAATATGTATCCTCAATAGAAGACGTTAAAGAAGTTACAGAGGAACAAATTGAAGAAAAAAAATCTGAAACTCCCGTAACTGAAGAGGCACCTGTTGAAGTTGCTAAAGAAACCAAAACAGAGGAAGCATCTCCTCAAGAAGACTCTAAAGCTAAAGAGGAGCCAAAAGAAGAAATACCTGCTGAAAAAAAAGCAGAAGAGGCTGAAACTAAAAGCTAAGTTAAGTAGTATCTTGAGCAACCAAGGCCCAAAAACACTTTTTGATAAAATTTGGTCTGAACATCTCGTCGGTCAAAGAGAAGATGGAACAAGTCTTTTATACATTGATCGTCATTTAGTCCATGAAGTAACTAGTCCCCAAGCCTTTGAAGGATTAAAAATCTCTAATCGTCCAGTACATCGACCAGAAGCAACCATAGCTGTTGCAGACCATAATGTTCCTACAATAAATAGACAAAATATTGAGGATCCACAAAGTAAAATACAAGTTGAAACTTTAGCAAAAAATACCAAAGAACATGGAATTCAATATTTTGATTTAATGGATCAGAGACAGGGTATTGTTCATATTATTGGACCAGAGCAAGGTATTACCCAACCTGGAATGACAATAGTCTGTGGGGATAGCCACACCTCTACCCATGGAGCATTTGGGGCACTCGCTTTTGGTATTGGCACAAGTGAAGTAGAACACGTATTAGCTACACAAACAATAGTTCAAAACCCTGCTAAAAACATGAGAATATCAGTAAATGGCGACCTTCCTTTTGGCGTCAATTCGAAGGATTTAATCCTATATATAATTGGAAAGATTGGAACAGCGGGTGGAACTGGACATGTAATCGAGTATGCTGGATCCTCTATTATGGGACTTTCTATGGAGGGAAGAATGACCATATGTAATATGAGTATCGAAGCCGGAGCACGTGCTGGTTTAATCAGCCCTGATCAAACAACTTTCAACTATATTCAAGGAAGACCTTATGCGCCTGGTGCTGATCATTGGGATCAAGCATTGGAATACTGGTCATCTCTCCCATCAGATAATGATGCTAACTATGATCATGAAATTGTTATTGATAGCTCCGAGATTGACCCAATGGTGACGTGGGGCACTAGTCCTGAAGATGTTGTATCTGTAAAAGGATTGGTACCAAACCCAAGTAGTGCTCAAACAGAAAATAAAAAGAAAAGTATTGAGAGATCCCTTGAATACATGGGTCTTAAACCTGGAACAAAAATAACAGATATAAAATTAGATAAAATATTCATTGGCTCTTGTACCAATGGTCGAATTGAAGATCTTAGAAAAGTTGCTTCTATTGTTAAGGATAAAAAAATCGCTTCACATGTTCAAGCTATGATAGTACCAGGATCAGGTTTGGTTAAAAAGCAAGCAGAAGAAGAGGGAATAGATATAATTTTAAAAGATGCTGGCTTTGAATGGAGAGAGGCAGGATGCTCTATGTGCCTTGGTATGAATCCTGATCAATTAAAACCTGGCGAAAGATGCGCCTCAACTTCTAATAGAAATTTTGAAGGTCGACAAGGTCGAGGTGGAAGAACTCATTTAATGAGCCCAGAACTTGCGGCAGCTTCCGCTATTACAGGGAACATTTCAGATATAAGAGATTTCACTTAAGATGGATAAGTTTAATTCTTTAAAAGGGATCGCAGCCCCTTTACCAATCGTAAATATTGATACAGATATGATCATCCCGAAGCAATTTCTTAAGACTATAAAAAGAACTGGTCTTGGTGTTAGCTTATTTTATGAGATGAGATATGATAATGATGGAAATCTAATTAAGGATTTCGTATTAAATACATCGCCTTTTGATCAATCTAAAATATTAGTAGCAGGAGATAATTTTGGATGTGGTTCTAGTCGAGAACACGCTCCTTGGTCTCTTAAAGATTTTGGAATTAAGTGTGTAATTTCAACAAGTTTTGCTGATATTTTTTATAATAATTGCTTTCAAAATGGAATTTTACCAATTGTTGTCAGTCCTGATCAACTTGATCAATTAATGATGGCAGCTACAAATCAAATAGAGTTTAGCATCGATCTCCCAGAGCAAACTGTTAAAGCGGGCAATCATTCAATTAATTTTGAAATTGAAGAGTTTAGAAAAGATAGACTTTTGCAGGGATTAGATGACATAGGTATTACTCTTGGATACCAAGACAAAATTAGCGCCTATGAAGAAGACAAAAAAAATAAAAAACCTTGGTTATTTAAGGACAATTAAATGAGCTCTAAAATTCTAGTTTTACCCGGTGACGGGATAGGTGTGGAAGTTGCAGATCAAACAATCCGAGTTATTGAAAAATTAAACGAACAAGGCCTTGATGCTAATTATGAAAAAGATTTAGTTGGAGGGGCCTCTTATGATGTCAACGGTGAGCCTTTAACTGAGGCTGTCTTAAAAAAAGCAAAAAACTCTGATGCTATTTTATTGGGAGCAGTTGGTGGGTCTAAGTGGGATGATGTAGAAAGATCAAAGAGACCTGAAGCCGGACTATTAGGTTTGAGGAAAGAGTTAGAACTTTTTGCAAATTTGAGACCTGCCCTTGTTTTTGATGCACTTGTTGATGCTTCAACTTTAAAAAATGATGTAGTTAATAATTTAGATATAATGATAGTAAGAGAATTAACTGGGGGTGTATATTTCGGTCAACCTCGAGGAATTGAGGATACATCAAATGGTAAAAAAGCGATCGACACACAAGTTTACCATGACTACGAAATCGATAGAATTGCCAGAGTCGCCTTTGATTTAGCTAGCAAAAGAAATAATAAAGTTACTTCTGTTGAAAAGGCTAATGTTATGGAAACAGGTGTTCTTTGGAGAGAGGTTGTTAAAGAGACTCATAAAGACTTTTCTGATATTACCCTAGAAAATATGTTAGCCGATAACTGTGCCATGCAGTTAGTTAGAAACCCAAAACAATTTGATGTAATAGTTACAGATAACCTTTTTGGTGATCTTCTTAGTGACTGTGCTGCCATGTTAACTGGGTCACTGGGAATGTTACCATCAGCATCATTAGGGGCAGAAAAAAATGGAAAAAGACATGGTCTTTTTGAACCCGTTCATGGAAGTGCTCCAGATATTGCTGGTCAAGATAAAGCAAACCCTATTGCTACTATTTTAAGTTTATCAATGATGTTGAAATATAACCTTAATAAACCTGAATTATCTAATAAAGTAGAAAATGCTGTTCAACAAATCCTCTCTGAGGGTTATAGAACAGGAGATATTTACACAGATGAAAACCAAACACTTGTTTCTTGCTCTAAAATGGGTGATTTAATTATAGAAAGAATTTAACTTGGCTTCTTCAAAAAAACCTAAAATTGCTGTTGTCGGAGCGACTGGAAATGTTGGAAGAGAGGTCTTAGATATAATCGATGAAAAAGAAATTCAATACTCTGATTTAATCGCTTTAGCTTCATCCCGCTCTAAAGGAAGTACAATTGATTATGGAGAAAACAAGTCTGTAGTAGTAGCTGATTTAGCCGAATATGATTTTTCAGATACTGACATAGCTATTTTTTCTCCTGGAGCAAAAGTATCTAGTGAGTTTGCTCCTAAGGCAGCTAAACAAGGATGTATAGTCATAGATAATACTTCGCACTTTCGAACAGACCCAGATGTTCCATTAGTGGTTGCTGAAGTCAATCCAGAGGCCTTAAAAGATTTTAGAAAAAAAAATATCATAGCTAATCCAAACTGCTCAACCATGGGGATGCTAGTTGCAATCAAACCTTTACACGATCAATTTAATGTAAAAAGAATTGTTGTTTCAACTTACCAATCAGTTTCAGGGGCTGGCAAGGAAGCTGCTGATGAATTATTTAATCAAACAAAATCAATTTATGCTAATGAAGCAGTCGTCAAAGAGAAATTTACTAAACAAATTGCTTTTAATGTTATCCCGCACATTGATGTTTTCTTAGAGGATGGACAAACTAAAGAAGAGTGGAAAATGTTCAACGAAACAAAAAAAATACTTGATCAAAACATTGAATTAACAGCAACCTGTGTTCGTGTTCCAGTTTTTGTTTCTCATTCTTTAGCAGTAAATGTTGAATTTAATAAACCTTATGATGAGGACCAAGTAAGGGAAATTTTTAAAAAATCACCAGGTTTAAAAATGATTGATTATCGGGCTGATGAAGGATATGTCACCCCTATTGAGTCTGCAGGCTTAGATCCAGTTTATATCAGTAGAATTCGAAGAGATCCTACTATTCCAAATGGTTTAAACTTCTGGTGTGTTTCTGATAATTTAAGAAAAGGTGCTGCTTTAAATACCGTACAAATTGCAGAAATACTAATTAAAGATTATTTAAGTTCTTAGCTCTAAATTTTCTTCTCTCTAATTTTGCATAAGCTTTGTTTTCAAGCAAGATACTATAGATATCATTTGTAACATTTTCTAAAATCTCCCTAGTTGTATTTTTTTTGGAGATATAGTGCGCATACAAAGCAGTAGACTGATCGCCCGCTCCATGAAATCGTTCTTTAAAATTTATATAAGGTGTTTCAATTATAAAAATGTCGTTTTTGTTACATAATATATTTATTAATTTTTTATTTTTTGGCACGCTCCTAATTAATACTTGGCTATTAAATCTTTTAGTGAAAGATTTAAGGTCAGCTATAATTTCCCCTAGGTTATAATTATTTACATCTTTATTATTTAAGTAAGACCACTCAAAGAAATTTGCTGAGATGTATTTGACTTTTGTCATTATTTTTTTAAAAAAATTAGCAACATCTTTTTCTACATAAAGCCCTATTCCAATATCTCCCATGACAGGGTCTAATATAACTCTATTTTGTATTTTAATTATTTTACTGATTAATTTTGAAACTTTTAAATTGGGTGTGTAGCCGACAATCGTCAAATCATTTAAACTTAATTTATATGTTTGCTTTACCTTATTAAAAATTATCCATGGATTTAAATTATTATCACTAATTTGAATTGTATTTTTAACACCTTTATGAGAGGTTAAAATCACAGTGGGTATTTCATAAAATTTGTAACCCCTACTACTTAAAATTGAGCGAGCTGCATGATTTCCAACTTTGTCATTTAAGACTGTCGACTGAACACTGACTATATTCTTCATGTTTTATGTTGTTATTTCTTCAATGGTTGTCATTAGATCAACAATAATATAAAAAATACGCATTAAGAATTTTAATTAAAGGAAATAAATATGACTTTTGAATTACCTAGCTTACCTTATGCAAGTGATGCTTTAGCTCCATATATGTCATCAGAAACTCTTGATTTTCATCATGGCAAACATCATCAAACATATGTAACAAATTTAAATAATCTTGTGAAAGATACTGATATGCAAGACTCTTCTCTTGAAGAAATAGTTGTAAAATCAAGTAAAGATCCATCTATGGCAGGAATTTTTAATAATGCAGGCCAACATTGGAATCACATTTTATTTTGGCAATGCATGAAACCTAATGGCGGTGGCTCAATGCCATCAGAATTAGAAAGCAGAATTACATCTGACTTAGGCGGAATTGACCAATTCAAAGAGGCATTTATCCAAGCTGGAATTACACAATTTGGTTCTGGATGGGCTTGGCTTGCTATTGATAATGGCAAATTGGTTGTCACCAAATCACCTAATGCTTCTAACCCCTTGGTTGATGGGATGAAGCCAATCCTAGGCTGTGATGTATGGGAACACTCTTATTATATAGATTACAGAAACAAACGACCTGATTACTTAAAAGCTTTCTTAGATAGCATGGTAAACTGGGAATTTGTTGCTTCCCAATTAGATTAAATTTAAGGGCTGCTTGTAAAAAGCAGCCCAAATTTTATTTAAGCTGATAAAAGTTTAGAATTATTGTTAACTTTTATTCTCCTTGGTTTTTGGTGTTCGGGTATCTCTCTTTCGAGATTTATACTTAACAGACCATTTTTTAAATCAGCTTCTATAACTTTTACAGTATCAGCTAATTCAAATTTTCTTTCAAAATTTCTGTTGGCAATTCCTCGATAAAGGTACTCTGATTTATTATCAGTTTTATCATCACCCATTTCTCCTTTAACAGTTAATAAATTTCCCTCTTGGGATATATCAATTTGGTCGTCACCGAATCCAGCCACTGCCATAGTTATTTGGTAAATATTTTTGTCATGTTTGACAATATTGTATGGTGGATAGGAAGACCCTTTGTTATTTGTAGAAAAAACAGTATCAAAAAGTCTATCAAACTCATCGAAACCAACTGATGATCTCCATAGAGGAGATAAGTCAAATGTAGTCATAATTAACCTCCTTAAGCGTTAATTGTTAATTGCAGTTTTTAAAACCTGCGTTAATTAAGAAATTCCTAATGGCAATTTCTCCTATTATTTATTTGGTATTTCAAATTAGAATTTCAAGATATTTAAATAGACTATTTATTCAATTTTTTTGATGATAAGTTCTTTCAATGTATTCAATTGTTGCTGAGAAGCCTGGTGATATAAGCGTTCTTCAAAAAAAAAGTATTGATTCCTCTGAGCCTAAGTCAAATGAAGTATTGATCAAAAATAGAGCAATTGGGGTCAATTTTATTGACATTTACTTTAGGGCAGGATTATACCCTTGGCCAGTAGACACAGATCTTGTTCTTGGCTCTGAGGGTGCAGGGGAAGTAGAGGCCGTAGGCCCAGATGTTAAAAATTTTAAAATAGGCGATCGTGTAGCATACGCACAGCCAAACAATGCTTACTCAACTCATAGAATAATATCTGAAGACCTTGTAGTCTCCATACCTAATGGCATATCTTATGATCAAGCTGCTGCTTCAATTCTAAAAGGATTAACTGTTAAATACCTTCTTTACGACAGCTTTAATTTGCAAAGCGATCATGAGGTCTTATTTCATGCTGCAGCAGGAGGTGTGGGATTAATTGCAGGACAATGGATAAAAGAAATTGGTGCAAAATCAATTGGTACTGCAGGTAATTCTGAAAAATGTATGTTGGCAAAGCAAAGAGGATACGACAAAGTTATAAATTATTCTGAAAAAAATTTCTTAGAGGAAGTATTAGAAATTACAAACAACAAAGGCCTTGATGTTGTTTATGATAGCGTAGGTAAAGATACTATGTTTAATTCATTTAAATGTCTAAAAAAGCATGGGATGTTAGTTAGTTTTGGCCAATCGTCAGGCCCCTATAAAGATATACAAATGACTGATTTGGCTTTTGGATCTTTTTATTTAACTAGACCAACACTTTTTCATTTTTATGCAAACAGAAACTGGCTTGAAAACGCAAGTCAGAAATTATTTGAAATGATAGTTAAAGATAAAATTAAATTAGATAAAATGACAAAATATGATCTTGATAATGTAGCTGATGCTCACACGGATATGGAAAATAGAAAGACTTCAGGTTCTATTATCCTAAAGATTTAACTTCACTAAACACCTCTTTTAAAGTTTTCTCTAAAGTTTCAAAGATTATATCCATTTCTTCTTCAGTTGTAATAAAAGGTGGACACAAAACAATAGAAGGACCGAGCGGTCTACATATTAAACCGTTTTCGATACACTTATTAGCAACGCGCTCACCAATAGAAATTGAACCATCAAAAGGAATTTTTTTCTTTTTGTCTTGAGCCATCTCTAAAGCACCCATTAAACCTATACCGCGCGACTCACCTATAAATTCTAAATCTTCAAATTTTTTTAAACCACCCATAAATATAGGTTCAAGGTGTCTAACATTTTCAATCATTTTCTCATTAATTATAATGTCTATTGCTTCTAAGGCGAGGGCACAACCAACGGGGTGTCCGCCAGCAGTGAAGCCATGAAAAAATTCCTCTGCTTGATAAGAAGCCTCCATCATTTCTTTTGTCATTTTTTCTCCTAAAATGACTGCACCAAGGGGAAAGAACCCTGAAGTTATACATTTTGATGCAATGATAATATCCGGATTAATTCCATATGTTTCAGATCCCCATAAATTACCGGTTCTACCAAAACCACAAATTACCTCATCAGCGATAAATGGAATATCGTATTTATTTAAAATCTTCTGAACTATTTCAAAATATCCTTTTGAAGGAGGTATAACACCTCCTGCACCCATGACAGGTTCGGCAAAAAATCCAGCCACTGTATCAGGCCCTTCCTTTTGAATTAAATTTTCTAAATCCTCACCCATTCTTTTTGTAAACATTTCCTCACTCTCATTTTCTAAACAATATTTCCAATAATGAGGACAGGCAGAATGAATAAATCCATCTAAAGGTAAACCAAATTCACTATTATACGGTTTTCCAGTCATCGATGCTGAGACAGCCGTTACACCATGATAAGAATTTATTCGAGTAATTATTTTTCTTCTGTTGGGATGACCTTTTCTTTTATTTATAAACCACAATAATTTTACAGTGGTATCATTTGCTTCAGAGCCTGAATTTGTAAAAAAAACTTTACCATCTGTAAAAGGAGAGATTTCAATTAATTTATCTGCAAGCTCTACTGCTGGCTCAGAGATCCTTCCAAAAAAAGCATGATAGCCTGAAAATTTTTCATACTGTTTTTTTGCAGTCTCCACCATTCTTGGGTGATCAAAACCAACTACCGAGTTCCACAAACCTGAATTGGCATCCAAATATTTTTTTCCATCTTGATCGTAAACATAGATGCCTTTTGCTTGGTTAAGAACAATAGGACCAAGTGAATTTAAATTCTTAAGATCTGTGAAGCCATGTAAAACTCTATCTGTATTAATCATCTTTAATCTACAACCTCATATAAATTTTCTAAATAAGGAATATTTCTAAATGGTATATCTACTAACTCTGTATCAGCTAGAAAGTATCCAATAAAAAAAAAGAGTATCATGAAAATTAACTTGAGCATTCTTAAAAAAGGATAATATAGAAATCAAAAAAGGGTTAGAACAATTTGTCCTAACCCTTTTAGAAAGAAGTGGCCCACTAAGAAAAAAGCCGCTTCTATAAGGCTGTAAAAAGAGATTAATCTCTTAAAATCATTATAAATAGGCTCAAAAACAACATCAAGAAAATTGAAATAACCACAATATATAGAATAAATTAGATCTATATGCTACTAAACTTAGTTAAATCAAAAAATGAACTTCTTTAGATTCCCAGAAAGTATCCCCACTATTTTTTACACCATCATTTGGGTATGCTTGTTAGCAGCAATCAGTTTAGGTACACCTTACTATTTTACTGATGATTTAAATTTATTAATTTCTTTAAAAAATAATAATTTAGTTTCAAATTTTTCAGATTTTATAAATCCACATTTAATATTATTAAATCTTGCTATCAAGATATCTAATGTATTTGCCTTAGATAATTACCATTTATTAAGATTTCTAAATTTTATTTACTTAGGATTAGTAATTTTAGTCACCTATAAAATTATTAAATTAAAATTTTATGACCTTCATTATTTAATGCCACTTACTGCTGTATTATTTAGTGGTACGATTTTAATTTCAATAACAACTATTAATGGCCCTCTTCTTTCTGGATTAATTACTTTATTAATAATTTATTATTTAATAAAAATTTTTGATGAAGAAAAGATTTTAAATGTACTTTTTTTTATCCTTTTTAGTTTAATTGCATTAATTTTAAATAATTTCTTCTTTATTATTTTAATCTCATTTTTGACTATATTAAAATTATTTAATTTAAAATTAGAAAAGAAAAAACGATGGAGCTTAATTTCTTATCTTTGCTCAATATATATAATAGCTTTAATATTTTTAATTATTCAGGGTATTGATGAAACAGATAACCTTTCCACCTTTGACTATGATTTATCTATTTTGATGCAGAGAATTATAGAGAGTATTATCTTTTTACTTCCCTTAATAAGTCTGTTGATTATTGCTATATTTTATAATGTTTTCAAAAGAGTAAATTGGAACAAGGATTTAATAACATTTTTTTCATTAATAATTATTTCTTGGTTTTTATTTATTTTTTCAAAGAAATTTAATTTATCAATACTGGTGTTTATGTTACCAATAATGTCCATTTACATTTTTAGAACATTAGAATTTGTGGAGTTAAAATGGTCAAAAATTTTTTTAATTAGTCTTATTTTAGTACCAGCTATCATTATTTATTTTGATACATCTCTTTATCAAAATATGTCAGACATACCCCATATTAATTATTTCTTCTATAGTTCGATAATTTTAGCCTCATTAATTAATCCTATTTTTTCATTGCAGAAAAAATCTATAACTGCCGTATATAAAACTATCTCATTTTCCCTAATTTTAAGTTTATTTTTTTCCATGATATTTTTTTATTCTCAATATATGTCAAAAACATTAGGTTTTGTCATATCTGATACTTTAGTAAATGAGCTTAATTGTGATATACAAAAAACTGAATTTATATTAGAAAAAGATTATCCATTGGATTTAATGTTATTTTTTAGTGATAAAATCGATCCAGATTATTTTTCTGATTGTCAAATAGCACTAACATTTAGCTCGATTGATAGCACTCCAATTGACGATAGGGATGCTATAAATAAAACTGTATTAGATTTAACATCAAAATCTTATATTAATCTTAACTTTAAAAAATTATGACTTTTTTAAATCAATTAAATGCTCAAGAAAAAAAAGTAAGTATATATTTATTAATTGGTGCTCTTTTTTTCTTGTTATTCGATTACTCTATAGCTTCATTCTTTCATAGTTTAAACTATCAAACCAAGTCACTTTTCGGAACCCTTACTCATTTTGGAGACTCTTTATATTTTTTTATACCCACTATTTTAACATGGGCACTAGTTAAAATAATTAAAAGTAAAAATCAGATCATCAATACTATCAGTGAGATAAGTTTATTTATTTTTTTAAATATTTTATTAAGCGGTATAGTCACACAAATATTAAAACATGTCATTGGAAGACCAAGACCAGTTTTATTTAATGGGTTTGAACAAAAATTTTTAAGCATTATAAGTTTTGACTCTAAATGGCATTCATTCCCATCAGGTCATACGGCAACTATATTTGCATTTATCTTTTGTATGGCTCTATTGTTTCCAAAAATTAAAAACATTCTGATAACATTCGCCATTATAATTGCTTCTACAAGGGTTATAGTCGGCGCTCATTTTATAAGTGATATTTTCGGAGGAGCACTAGTTGCATACCTTTCCTCAATATTTATCTCAAAAAATTTAGCTAGTAAAAAAATATTGTTTACAGTAGAAGGTGAAAAACTTATCCCAAATTCAAATGTAAATATAATTTCAAGTTATATTGCTAAAGTTTATAAAAATATATTTTCTCTCTATTTGAATTTTAATTTTTACTTTAAAACCCTCACAATAACACTTTTGCTTTCTATTGTTTTCTTCTTATTCCCTTCTTTGGACATAACGGTTAGCGGTTTATTCTTTGGACAGGAAGGTAAATTTATCGCCACCGAGTCTGATTGGTTTATTTACTTTATTCGCAAAATGTTGCTTCCACTTATGGCATTACTAGTTTTCTTTGTTCCTATAGCTGCTGTAATTAAACAAATTTATTTTAAAGAAAAAATTTTAAATATTCCGGTTAGGGAATGGGTTTACTTATTCTCTTGTCTTATCATTGGAACAGGTGTTGTTGTCAATTCTATTTTTAAAAATCTTTGGGGGCGAGCAAGACCCAATGACACAATCCAGTTTGGTGGCCAAGAGCCGTTTACCATACCATGGCTAAATGTTGATTATTGTGACACTAATTGTAGTTTTGTCTCAGGAGACGTATCTTTCTTTACACTGTCATTGGCTTTATTAATTATTTTTAATAAGACCTCATGGAATACTTTTGCATATGCCGCTATTCTTTTAATTTCACTATTAAGAATTATGGAGGGAGATCATTTTTTGAGTGATACTGTTATGAGCTTCATTATTACATACGTAATTATTATAGGGTTAAAAGACATTTTTAAAAATTTTCCAGAGGATCTAAATTTAAATCATCTTAAAAAATTTTCTTTGCAGGCTAAAAATAAATCAAAATCTGATTAAATTTTAAATAATTCATGTTAACATAAGTCATGAGACGTTTTTTTGCTCTTTTTATTATTACTTTATTATTTCCATTTTTATTAATTGCCGAAAATTTAATTCCTGAAAAATTCCATGGAACTTGGAGTAATGATTGTTCAAAAGAACAGGATGTTTTCATTATAAGTGAGAGTGGTTATTTCAATCTTTATGAAAATCAGGACGAAATAGATGAGTATACCTATTTCTATCTTCAGTTTACAGACTCAAAGACATATGAAAATTGGACATATCTAGATGGTGAAATATTTGAATTCAAGAATGTTTTTATGAAATTGGATAATGATATTTTAGAGGTTGTGTTTGAAGAATTAGACAACCTAGAGGGATCTTATGATTTTTTAAATAATACAAATAATACATTTACATATGCAAAGTGTGACAACACTCCTGCTAGCATAACTCTTTTGTTTGGAGAGGTTTTGTCTTACATGAATTCAAAAGCATCTTTATCTTGTAATAATTTTAGCAAAAATAAAGGTAAGTGTTTTGAAGACATATTTAGTTTTTTAGATATTTCTGAAAATAAAGCTCTTTCAAATGCAGAAATTAATAGAGCATCAAAGCTTTTAGTTTTCTTTAGTACTGTTAATGGACAAGAATTTAATGAAGCAGGAATGTTTGGAATAATCTCTAGTTATGCAATTACCCCTTTGCTTACAAAAGTAATTTTAACTAATTTTGATTTTGATAATAGTGAAGATCTAACACTGGAAGAAATGCTTCAAGATAGAGAAAGTTTATTTGATTTAGATTTTAGTAAAAATGATCAAATTGAAATTGATAACCAAAAAATTAATAATCAAATCAAAGATTTTATTAATAAACTTCAAGGATTGGGTAGTTTTTTGTAGTTTAACTTGGCGGTCCCGCAAGGATTCGAACCCTGACTAAATGATCCGAAGTCATTTGTGCTATCCATTACACCACGGAACCTTGTCCTGATTTTATTAACTTTTTTATTAATTCATAGAGGATATATTTTTTTAAGGGACAAATATGGGACACACAAAGAATTGAATGGACGATTCACATTTACAAATAAATTGCTAGAGTAATTAAGTTATGGAATTGTTTACCAAGTAAAAGTTTGAGTCCATGAATGAGTAAACTTTATTTAAAGACAAATAATAATTTATAAATTAAAGTAATTTAATTATTCATGGCTGAAAATAATAAATACAAATTAATTTCTAAAATCATTATTGGATTTTTAGCTTTATGGGCTTTGATAGTTCCTATACTTCAAGTATTTGGAACAACAATTGTTTTTCCTATTAGAATATCGGAGTCAGGGGAAATACCCTATTATCGACTACTAGGGGTAAGAACTGCTGTTTGTTTTACATTTGTTTTTTTTGCATTTAGGTTCCTATTCATTGAATACTCTAAATTTTATCCTATAAAGTTTTTAGATATTTTTTTAAAAATACTATTTTTATCTAATTTCTTTGTTTTTTTTGCTCATGGTGTGGAAATTGGCGAGTATGTTTTACTTATTATCTTTCTTCCCCTCTTAATAATAATACACATCATTTCGGGAGAAAAATTTAGAAAATATTTTAAATAAATAACTTGTGGGACAAATATGGGACACAACGAAACAAATTTTAACTAAATTTGATTACCTTAAGAAAAAAAAGTAACTAAAATAAATGAAGATATGCAAGGTGAACGACTACTAGGATTTCCGAAGTCATTTGTGCTATCCGTTACACCACGGAACCAATTATTGATTTTATTAATTTTTAAATCCTTTAAAATATAATAATGTCTACTTTATCTAGTTCTATTTTCTATATTCTAACAGGATGGACCTGTGCAATAAACATATACAAATTCTTTTACCAAAAAAAATTAAAGGACTTTTCCAATAATAAAGATCAACAAAATGATGGCCAATTGAATGAAATGAATTCACATTTCAAAAAAGCAGATAAATTGGGTAAAATTTTTCTTACACTATGGTGTTTTTCTGCAGTGTGGTTTTTCTATAATTTAAATGCATAAGGTTGCAAAGAAATGATTAACCCAGTATTTGATAAAAAAAAACATATAAAGTGGGAGTATAGAATTTACACCCAATACTTGGATGATGAAGAACTAGAGTCAGAAAATGATTGGCTCAATAAAGGTGGAAAAGAGGGCTGGGAGTTAGTGAATGTTATCAAAGACAAATCAGACGTCTCGTCAAAACACAAAATGATTTACTATTTTAAGAGAGAGAAGATTTCCCAATAATTTCCTAGATGGTTAATTAAATGAATGAATATAGATATTTAATTTTTGGAATAGTTATAATTATAATTACTTATATATTGTATTTAGGCCTAACAACTTAATGTTCCTATACACCTTTAAAATATATTACGAAGACACAGACTCTGGTGGAGTAGTGTATTATGCAAATTATTTAAAATTTATTGAAAGAGCCCGCACTGAAATGATTAATGAATTAGGTTTCACACTCACTAAATTACTTAATGATTATGATCGACTTTTTTTAGTTAAAAAAATTGAATGTGACTATGTTGAGTCTTGTAAACTTGAAGATACACTAAATGTACAAAGTAAAGTTTTGGTTCTTAAAAATGCTTCATTTGTCCTTGAACAAAATCTCTTAAAACAAAATAAAATTATTTTTAGATCCAAAATTGTGATGGTTTGTGTTAACTCCCAAGGAACCCCTAGTAAGATACCTAATGAGCTTCATAGTCTAATGAAAAATAAAGATGGATAAGTTATTTGAACCAACTAATAAATTTATTAAATCAACAAATCTTTATAAATTTCAAACTTACTTAGAGAAAAAAATTTCTAAAAAATTTTCAAGTTACAATAAGCTTTGGCAGTGGAGTAATGATAATCCAGGAAATTTTTGGTTGTCTATAGTTGAATATTTTAACATAGATTTAAAAAAGAAAAGATTTTTCAAACCCTTTAAGAAAAGAAATTACTTTTGGAATTCTACTTTTTTTAATAATAGCTACCTTAACTACTATGATTCAATTTCTAAAAACAATTCTTCAGATATAGCTATCGAATTTATTGGAGAAAATAAATTCAAAGAAATAATTACCTATGGTGATTTAAATGAAAGAGTAAATGCCTTAAGTAACTTCTTTCAAAGCCTAGGTATTAAAAAAGGTGATGTAGTAGTTGGATATCTTCCAAATATACCCGACACTATAATTAGTTTCTTATCAGCCGCTAAAATAGGTGCAGTTTGGTCTTCTTGTTCAGCTGATTTTGGAACACAAGCTGTAATCGATAGGTTTTCGCAATTAAAACCTAAACTACTAATTATTGCTGATCATTATTTTTACAATGGCAAAAAATTTCATTATTCAAAAAACTTAAGGTTATTAAAACAAAAATTAAATAATACAAGAATTTTAAAAACTAGTTATCCTTCCAACAAGAGCACCTCTCAATTTAAAAAAATCATCACTCAAAAAAAATATAAAAAAATAAATCAAAATGTTTTATTAGATTTCAACCATCCTCTTTATGTTTTATTTTCTAGTGGAACTACGGGGCTTCCCAAATGTATTACACACGGTCACGGTGGCTCACTTCTTCAACACTTAAAAGAATTAGCACTACATACCAACGTTAAATCAAAAGATAAGATGCTTTTTTTAACAACATGTGGTTGGATGATGTGGAACTGGACTGTTTCAAACTTATTATTAGGATCTACAATTGTTCTTTATGATGGATCTCCATTTTACCCAGATACTAATCGAGTTATTAGTATGACAAAAGATACTAAATCAACAATGTTAGGTGCTGGTGCAAAGATTTATGAAACTATCCAGAACAAATACAAATCCAATAAGAAAAATGTTTTAAAAAAAATTAGCTGTTTTATATCTACTGGCTCTCCTCTAAGTCCAGATACTTTTAAATTTATAAATAAAAATTTAAATTCTCAATCATTCATACACTCAGTGAGTGGCGGTACTGATATTGTCTCATGTTTTATGTTAGGAATACCAACTCTACCCGTTTATTCTGGCGAAATTCAAGGACCAGGTCTTGGTATGAATATCGATGTTTACAATGAAAAGGGCAAACCGACAAAAAAAACTGGTGAGTTAGTTTGTAAGACCCCCTTTCCATCTAAGCCTATTTACTTTTGGAATGATAAACTTAATAGAAAATATAAATCTGCTTATTTCGAAAAATTTCCAAATATATGGGCCCACGGAGATTATGTAAAAAAAACAAATAATGGAGGTTATGTAATATTTGGAAGGTCAGATGCTACATTAAACCCAGGAGGTGTAAGAATAGGGACGGGAGAAATCTATAATAGTTTGCAAAAATTTCATTGGATTGAGGATTGTTTGGCGACAGGATATATGACTGAAAATGACGAAAAAATTATTCTTTTTTTGAAATTAACTAACTCAAAAATGAACATTGATTTTAGATCGGTATTAAAAATACACCTCAAGGCATCTCTTAGTCCAAGACATGTTCCATGGAAGGTATTTGTGGTGAAAGATATTCCAAGAACAAAAAGTGGAAAAAATTCTGAAATACTTGTCAAAAAAATCATCAATAATGATAAAGTGCAAAATCTAGGATCATTGGCAAATCCTGAGTCAGTAAATGAATATAGGATGATAAATATTAATGAATGATGTTTTTATAATTGATGCAGTCAGAACACCCATAGGAGCATATCTTGGAAACTTCAAAAAAACTGAGTCAGTAGATTTAGGAGTTTCTTGTCTTAAGGATTTATTTGCAAGAAATAAAAAAATTAATACTAAAGAAATAGAAGGGCTAATCTTGGGACAAGTCCTAACAAGCGGTCTGGGTATGAATACAGCAAGGCAAGTTGCTTTAAATTCTGGGATGCAACAAACATCTTTTGCATATGTTGTAAATCAAGTTTGTGGCAGTGGCATGAGAGCTACCATGGATGGATCATCTAAAATTTATTCAGGTGAGTCTGAACTATTAATTGTAGGTGGTCAGGAGAGTATGTCTAGAGCACGTCATACTTATTTAAGTAGGACAGGTGAAAAAAAATTAGGAAATAATGTTTTTATTGACACCCTAGTCAACGATGGATTGACAGATGCCTTTTCAAAAGAGCATATGGGCATAACTGCAGAAAATGTTTCAAGAAGATATACTGTCACTAGACAAGACCAAGATCAATTTGCTTTTCAGTCATACCTTAAAACATATAAGGCTATTAAAAATAATTATTTTAAAAACGAATTGATGAAATCGCCTTATAAAGATGAGGTTCGCAAAGACACTACTCTTGTTAAACTGGGTCAACTTAAAGCTGTTTTTAAAAAGTCTGGAACAGTTACAGCAGGAAATGCCTCTTCACTAAATGATGGAGCTAGTTTTATAGCCTTAGCTTCTGAGAATTATATAAATTCTAATAAAATTAAACCTATAGCAAAAATTTTATCTTGGGCTTCATCAGCCGGTAACCCTGATTATATGGGAGTCACTCCTATTACGGCCATACAGAAATTAATGAAGAAAATGGGCGTTAATATTGGTTATTTTGATCTCGTTGAGATTAATGAGGCATTTGCTGCAACCTCAGTTGCAGTTCAAAGATCATTAAAAATAGATCCAAATAAATTAAATATCGCTGGGGGGGGCTATTGCACTAGGTCACCCAATTGGTTGTTCTGGTGCGAGAATAGTCACAACCTTGGTTCATCAATTAAGACGAACAAAACAAAAAATTGGAGTCGCGAGTATGTGTATTGGCGGCGGACAAGGTCTAGCAATTGCTATTGAAAAAATTTAAAACTTATTTCTTGTGAGCACATCTTTAAAAGCAGCAATATTTTTGTGCTTTGCATCACTCTTTTGGTCTGGAAACTTTGTAATAGGGAGGTTCTCCTCACTTGAAAATATTGTCTCACCTTTATCTCTAGCATTTTATCGTTGGGTTATTGCTTTTCTAATTCTAACTCCTTTTTGTCTTCAAAAAGCCGTTAAAGAATTACCTCTCCTAAAAAAACAACCTGGAATGATTTTTTTAATTATTTTAACAGGCCCTACTCTTTTTAACACACTAGTATACCTAGGATTAACAGCGACCACTGTAATAAATTCTCTTCTTATTATTTCTACAACTCCAATGCTTATAATTTTATTAAATAAATTACTTTATAAAGCCCAAACAAATATTTTTCAGATGATAGGTATTTTCATTTCTTTAATTGGAGTTTGCTATGTTATTGCAAAAGGTAGCTTTCAAAATATTTTTGACTCCGAATTTTATTTTGGAGATTTATTTATATTATTAGCTGTAACATCTTGGGCGCTCTATTCGATATTTTTAAAAAAAAATGAGACAGGAGTCTCCGGCTTTAGTTTTTTGTATTTATCGTTTGTTTTTACAGTGATACTTTTGTTTCCCGTTTACTTATACGATATCTTTATTCAAGATAACTTTATAAATATTGATCAAAAAACATTATTAGTGATTGGGTACACGGGTATTTTTCCAAGCATTATTTCATATATGTGTTGGAATACTGGTGTTGCACTGATTGGTCCAAATAAATCAGGTCCCTTTTTACATTTAATGCCAATATTTGGTGGTATTCTTGCATTTTTAGTCTTTCGCGAAACTTTAGAAATTTATCATTACGCTGGTATTTTATCGGTCATTATTGGTATAATAATTACCAACAAAAAATAATTATTATTTTTATCTAGGAGGAATAATTAGAATGGCAAAAAAAATAATCAAAAATAAGTCCATTAAGAGAAGAAATTTCCTTAAAGGCGCCGGTGCTGCAGCACTTGGTGCTGCCGCAGTTTCTTCTTTGCCAGCACCTGCGATATCAGGTGGGCATAAAGAATGGATTGTTTGCTGTGCATTTGGTAAGGCTGGTCTTTTAGGGCAAGCCATTGCTGCATACGCAGATAATATAAACAAATACTCTGATAAACTAAAAATGAAAGTTTACTACCCTGGTGAACTCGTTCCCGGTCTGCAGTCTTTTGATGCTGTAAGAGAAGGCACTGCACAAATGGCTTATGGTGCACCTTATTACTGGACCAACGTATCAGATGCAATTGAATTTGTTGCTACTGGGCCTTTTGGTATGAATGCGATGGAACAAAATGCTTGGTGTTATTATGGTGGTGGAATTGAAGCTGCTGATAAAATTTACAATGAGCTTGGTGTAAAATTTTTACCAATGGGTAATACTGGTAATCAAATGGGGGGCTGGTTCAATAAAGAAATGAACACAGCTGACGATTATAAAGGTTTAAAAATGCGTATGCCTGGTCTTGGTGGAAGAACAATTGGAAAATTAGGAGCAACAGCTGTTTTGATGGGAGGACCTGATATCCTTACTTCATTAGCCTCTGGTGCGATTGATGCGGCAGAATGGATTTGTCCTGTTGCAGATTTAGGTCTTGGAATGCATCAAGCAGCTAAGTTCTATTATGGACCTGGTTGGCACGAGCCTTCAACCCTTCTTGATCTTTCTATTGACTTAAAGGAGTGGGAGGGACTTGATGCAGATACTCAAGCACTCATGATGGAAATGGCCAAAGCATTTAACGTTGATGTATTTAGTCGTTTTCAAGCCTTAAATGGTCCAGCTTTAGGTAAGTTACTTAATGAACATGGAGTTCAACTTAAGACTTTCCCTGATGAATTACTTATCGCTCTTGGTAATGCAGCTGGTGAGGTAATGGAAGAGAGAGGATCAATTGACTCTCAAACTAAAGCTATCTGTAATCATATTTTATCATTTAGAAAAAATATTATGGATTGGTCTACAAAAGGTGAGTCAGAATTCGCTAGAATTAGAAATTTACCTTTCAAATTCCCAGACTCTGTATAAGCAATTCAATTTGGAGGGGCGACAAAGCCCCTCCAATTTAATTATTAAAATAATTTATCCGGTAACCAAGTAGCTATTTCTGGAAAAAAACCAACTATAAATAAAGCAACTATTTGAACTGCTATAAAAGGCATAACTCCCTTATACATATTTTGAGTTTCTATTTCTTTTGGAGCCACTCCCCTTAGAAAGAAAAGTGAAAAACCAAATGGCGGAGTCATAAAACTAGTTTGTAAATTTAAGGATATTAAAATTCCTAGCCATAAAGGATCGGCACCATTGGCTATTAAAACAGGACCAACTAAGGGCACTATTACAAAAATAATTTCAATATAATCCAAAAAAAAACCTAGAACAAAGATTGCAGCCATCACAATAAATAGTGCACCATATAATCCTCCTGGAAGCGTTCCTAAGAAATGCTCTATCATTTCATCACCATTGAAGCCTCTAAAAACTAGAGAGAACATTGAGGCACCGATTAGTATTACGAACACAAAGGAACTTAATTTGACTGTACTAAGAGATACATCTCTAATATTTTTGTAATTTAATTGTCCTTTTAAAGCAGCAATAACTGCAGCACCCACTGCACCCACTGATGCAGACTCAGTTGGAGTTGCTATACCCATTAAAATAGATCCTAAAACTAGAAGTATTAATATTAATGGAGGAAGAATTGAAGTAATAGCATTAGTATAAATTTCATTTCTTGTTCTCTCAGTCTTAACGGGTGGACAACTATTAGGGTTAATTCTTGCGTAAAAATATATCAATATAATAAACATCCCCACCAACATCAAACCAGGCATCAATGCACCTGCAAATAAATCAATTGCTGTTACGGGCTCGGGCACTAAGCTACCGGTCATCATAGCTGCCTCTTCATTTGCACCTTGTAGTATGGAGGCAAGTAATATTAAAACTATCGAAGGGGGAATTATCTGACCTAAAGTCCCTGCAGCACAAATAGTACCTGTAGCTATTTTTTGATCGTATCCAGCTTTAATCATTGCAGGTAATGAAAGCGTGCCCATAGTGACTACAGTTGCACCAACAATACCGGTTGATGCTGCAAGCATCATACCAACTAAGACTACCCCAATACCTAAACCACCCTTAATGGATCCAAATAACTCACCGATTGATTGTAATAATTCTCCTGCTATTTTTGTTTTTTCCAGCATTATTCCCATAAAAATAAACAAAGGCACTGCTACTAAAGCCTCGTTTGTCATTGTTCCAAAAATTCTTTGAGGAAAAAAACCAAGCATTCTAAAATTAAATATTTCTAGAGCATCGCCGATGAAAGCAAAGATTAATGCTGAACCCGCTAGAGTAAAAGCGACTGGAAATCCAAAAAGAAGCAACACCAAGGTGCTGAGAAACATAATTATAGCTAAGACTTCAGGTGTCATTACGCTCTGAAATATTATTTATTGACTTGATAATATTTGAAATGGATTGAATAAATAAAAATATACAGAAAAATAAAATTGCACTCTTAAGAATGTATAATGCAGGCAACCCTCCCACTTCTCTTGATATTTCGCTTATTTGAATAGATCTTGTTACAAAAGTAAAACTGTATTTCCAAATTATATATAGAAATGGGAAAACAAGAATTATGTTTCCCAAAATATCTACAATGCTTTTATACTTCTTTGAGGCATCTCTGTAAAATACATCTATTCTTACATGTTCGTTTGAGAGGTAAGTAAAACCTGCTCCCAACATAAATATAAATGCATGTAACCACACATAGCTTTCTTGCATCCATATAAAGCTGATACCAAAGCCATACCTAAGGACCACTACCGTAAAAACAACCAAAACCATTAGTACTGCAAATAATCCACATAGATACCCCACAGCTTTATTAATGGTATCCATGATCTTTGCTAGTTTGATCAAAAAGGGCATAGCCGAGAATTATATATAGAGAAATAACATATTAAAGTAACTTAATTACAGGTCGAGGTGCCTACTTTATATAATAATAAAGCTTTTTCTCATGCGGGGTGAGATTCGGCACCTACAAAACATAATGTTTTCTTGATCGACCAAATTGAATAATAGTCAATTTATTTAGATTTGCAGGCTTGAAATTTATCAAATTAAGAATTTGATCAACATTTTTTCCACAATTTGATTAATTGATATAATGCATGAATTAATAAAATAATAGCTTTTTACTATAAGAAATTTTTGAATATATTTCCCCTCTATGGCTCCGTTATCACCACATTTACAGATTTATAGGCCTTTTTTAACTATGATATTTTCTATTTCTAGTAGAATAGGAGTTATAGCATTTGCATTCTCAATTCCTTTTTTTGCAATCTGGTTAGGCAGTGCAAATATACTTCCTCAGCTCAATCTTCTATTAACAATGTTCATCAACTTGTTACCAGTAAAGTTGATATTTATTTTTTGGTTTTTTATCTTCAACCATCATTTATTAAACGGTTTTAAATATTTTCTATGGTCTTTCGCAATTGGCATGGAAATAAAAAATGTTTATTTAGTTACATATATTATATTAATAGCAAATATTATAATGACATTAATATTTACATGGATGGTATTGTAATGAAAGCTTCACAAAAATGGAAAATTGAAAGAATTTTGTATCTTGCATTAATCCCAATTAGTTATTGGTTTGTGTTGTTTTTTATAAACACTCATTCTGATATAAATTCTCTAAATATGTCATTATCAAATATGACTAATAAGATTTTACTACTAATTTTTTTTATTGTATCCATGTTTCACATAAGAATTCAGTTAGGAAAAGTCTACGAGGATTATTTTAAATTTAATCAAATGAAAACTTATTCCTCTGTAACTGATGTCGTTATTGGAATCTCGTTTTTAATTTTTTTACCGGTATTATTTTTTTAACATGAATTTCACTGATCATAAATTAGACGTCGTTGTTCTAGGTGCTGGTGGAGCTGGCCTAAGAGCTGCTTTGGGATGCTCTGAACAAGGTCTTAAAACTGCATGTGTTTCAAAAGTTTATCCTACAAGAAGCCATACTGTGGCAGCTCAAGGCGGTATAGGCGCCGCTCTTGCTAACATGGGTGAAGATAGTTGGCAATGGCATATGTTTGATACTGTAAAAGGCTCTGATTGGCTCGGAGACCAAGACAGTATTGAGTATTTATGCGCAAATGCTGTTGACTCAATTGTTGAGTTGGAACATTACGGTATGCCGTTCTCTAGAACTGAGGAAGGCAAGATATATCAAAGACCTTTTGGTGGGCACATGACAAAAAATGGTAAGGGTGAACCCGCAAGTCGAGCTTGTGCTGCAGCTGATAGAACAGGACATGCATTACTTCACACCTTATATCAGCAAAGTCTTAAAAATAATGTTAATTTTTTTAATGAATACTTTGCCATTGATTTACTAAAAGACGATAATGATGCAATTTGTGGACTCTTAGCAATCAATATTGAAGATGGTTCATTACATCGTTTTATTGCAAAAATGACAATTTTAGCTACCGGTGGTTATGGAAGAATATTTCAATCCTCCACAAGCGCTCATATTTGTACTGGTGATGGTGCAGGAATCGCGCTTAGGGCAGGACTTCCTTTGTCTGATATGGAGTTTATTCAGTTTCATCCCACTGGAATATATGGTGTGGGTGTTTTAATATCAGAAGCAGCTAGGGGTGAGGGTGGTATTTTAAAAAATAATGAGGGTACAAGATTTATGCTTGAATATGCCCCAAATGCCAAAGATCTTGCAGCCAGAGATGTTATCTCAAGATTTATAAGTAAGGAGATCAGTGCTGGTAGAGGATGTGGTCCTAATAAAGATTATATAAATCTTCATTTAGAGCACCTTGATGCTGATATGCTTGCTAAAAGATTACCTGGTATATCTGAGTCAGTTAAAGCATTTTGTGGAAGAGATATTTCTAAAGAGCCAATTCCAGTTATTCCAACTGTTCATTATTGTATGGGAGGAATCCCAACTAATTTCAAAGCAGAAGTTTTGAAACCTAATGACTCTAATACAGAAGAAGTATGTGAGGGATTAATGGCAATTGGTGAAGCAGCATGCGCGTCAGTTCATGGAGCAAATAGACTTGGAACAAATGCTCTAGCAGAGCTTGTTGTTTTTGGAAGAGGTGCAGCCATACAGGCAGGACAAGTCATTGATAGTAACGAGTCATTGAGGATGCCATCCCAGTCACAAACAAATTTAATAATAGAAAGACTTGAGTCAATCAAAAATAATAAAGGCGATGTGTCAGTTGGAGAGTTGAGAGAAAAGATGCAAAAAACTGTCCAGAAAAGATTTGGTGTTTACAGAGAGAGCGAAACTTTAAAACTGGGCAACGATGAATTGGCCTCAATGTCCCAAGATCTTAAACATATTAAAGTGAAAGATCAGTCAGACATTTTTAATACAGACTTAGTTGAAGCTTTAGAGCTTCATAACTTAATGCAGGTCGCTGGTAGTGTTGGTGTTTCAGCAGAACAAAGAACTGAAAGCAGAGGCGCTCATGCAAGAGAAGACTTCCCGGAAAGAGATGATGAAAATTGGCTTAAACATACACTTTTTTGGGGAGATGCTACAGATTATAAGGTCACTCATAGACCCGTAAGAATGACGACACTAAGCAATCAAATTTCTGTTATCCCTCCACAAGTAAGGGTTTACTAAATGGTTCAACTCACTCTTCCTAAAAACTCAGTTCCAGTTAAAGGAAAATCATATTCCAATGTAGATCTTATTGATGAGCAGGCTCAACAAAACCATGATATCAGGATCGTTAATGTTTACAGATGGTCTGGTGAAGAAGGTAGCCCCCCTCAAATAGATCGATTTGAAATTGATGTAGCTAAAGCAGGGACGATGGTTTTGGATATATTAAACAAAATTAAAGCTGAGGTTGATCCAAGTCTAACTTTTAGAAAATCATGTAGAGAAGGTGTCTGTGGATCATGTGCAATGAACATAGACGGTGTCAACACACTTGCATGTCAGAAACATATAGAGGAATGTTCTGATGAAATTAATATTTATCCTCTTCCTCATATGAAAGTTTTAAAAGACTTAGTAGTAGATTTGAAAAAAGCTTTTGAACAATTTAAATCTATAAAGCCATGGTTAAATAAAAAATCTCCAAATAATGAAAGAGAAAATATACAGTCAGTCGAAGATAGAGATAAGCTAGATGGCAAATGGGAATGTGTAATGTGCTTTTCTTGTAGTACCTCTTGTCCAAGCTATTGGTGGAATGAAGATGAATATTTAGGACCCGCTGTATTGCTTCAAGCAAACCGTTGGATAAAAGATAGCAGGGATGAAGAGAAAAAAGAAAGGTTGAATGAGCTGGATGATAGTCTTAAACTATATAGATGTCATTCTATCATGAATTGTACAAACTCTTGTCCGAAAGGGTTAAACCCAGCTAAAGCAATAGCTGAAATAAAACATGAAATATCCAAAATGGATAAATAAGTGAATAAAATTTCGTTAATCGGTGCTGGAAACATTGGCGGTACTCTCGCACATTTAGCAGCTATAAAAAAACTCGGAGACGTAACGCTAATAGATGTTGTAAGTGGTATGCCCCAAGGAAAAGCTTTAGATCTCAGCCAATCTTCTGCTGTTGAAGGCTTTACAGGATCGATAGAGGGCACAAATGACTTTTCCAAAATGAAAGGATCTGATGTCATTATCATAACTGCTGGTTTACCTCGTCAACCTGGAATGAGCAGAGATGATCTTTTAGAGACCAATGGAAAAATAATAAAAAAAATAGCCATAGATATTAAAAAATTCGCCCCAAAAGCATTTGTTATATGTATTACAAATCCCCTAGATGCAATGGTATATGTGCTTCAAAAATATTCAAAACTTCCTAAAAATATGTGTGTAGGAATGGCAGGAGTACTGGACTCCTCTCGAATGAAATATTTTTTATCAGATGCTTTGAACGTTTCTGTGAATGACGTTGAAACATTTGTACTAGGAGGACATGGAGATGATATGGTTCCACTCATCAACTATACAACAATTGGAGGCGTGCCCTTAATGGATTTCCTTAAACTTAAAAATTTTCCTTTCTCAAAAATTGAGAAAATAGTTCATCGAACAAGAATGGGTGGAGGAGAAATTGTGAAATTACTTAAAAGAGGATCTGCTTTTTATGCACCTGCTAGTTCGGCCATTCAGATGGCAGAGGCATTTTTGTTTGATCAAAAAAAACTATTACCCTGCGCAGCTTTTATTAATGGTCAATATGGTCTTAGCAATATGTATATGGGCGTTCCTACAATTATTGGGAAAAAAGGAATTGAAAAAATTATTGAGGTAAAACTTACCTCTAAAGAAAAGCTAATGCTAAAAAAATCTGTTAAATCCGTTCAGGGATTAGTATCAGCAGTCGACAACCTTTTATAATTAAAAATAAAATGACATTTTTATGAGATAAGCGTATACATTATCTTATTAATGAGATCTTATAATTCATTTCTCACAACCAATAATGTTTCCCAAGTTATTTCTATTTATAAAGATTACATAAAAGACCCTAGTCTTGTTGATAAAAGTTGGCATGATTTTTTTAATACTCTCGCGCCAGAAGAAATTTCTATTTTAGCAGACTATCAAAAAATTGATTGGTCACAAACCTCAAGAGATAAAGACTTCAATCAAACCTCAATTGATCAAGCAATCACTGACTCTATGAGACTAGTGATGATGATCAGAGCCTACAGAGAAATTGGTCACCTTATTGCAGACTTAGACCCCTTAGGTTTAATGATTAAGAATAGCCCATCAGGTTTAGATCCAGAGTATTATGGTTTTCAAGAAAAGGATTATGATCGTAAAATTTTCTTATTTGGTTATTTGGGTTTTCAGAAGGCAACTGTAAGAGAAGTTTTCGAAAAACTTCAGAGTATATATTCTGGAACTTTAGCAATCGAATATAAACACATTCAATCTGCTGAGGAATACAAATGGTTAAAAGATAGAATTGAAGAAAAAAAAGATATGCTTTTAACCCCTAAGGGTAAAAGAACAATATTGGAGAGATTAATTAATGCCGAATATTTTGAAAAATTTTTAGATACGAAGTATAGAGGCACAAAGAGATTTGGACTTGAAGGAGCTGAGTCAACAATACCAGCACTAGAACAGATCCTAAAAAGATCATCAGAATATGGCGTTGAAGATTTTTCTTTTGCGTGTGCACATAGAGGAAGACTGAATATTTTGGCAAATATTGTAAAAAAACCGCATGTTCAAATTTTTAGTGAGTTTATTCACGGTGGAGAAAATGCTCTTAGCGATCAAGGATCGGGTGATGTTAAGTACCACCTAGGTGCAAGCTCTGATAGAAGTTTTGGAGGAAATATAATTCATGTGAGTATGGCAGCAAACCCCTCACATTTAGAGGCAGTAAATCCAGTAGTTGCTGGGAAAATAAGGGCTAAACAGACTATTATTCAAGATAAAAATAATTCAAAAGTTTCAGGACTATTAATTCACGGTGATGCAGCAATAGCTGGACAAGGTATTGTTGCTGAAACTTTCACAATGTCTCAATTAAATGGATACAGAATTGGCGGAATAATTCATTTTATTATTAACAATCAAATTGGATTTACGACAAGCCCTCAGTACAGTAGATCAGCTCCTTATTCATCAGAAATAGGAAAAGTTGTTCAATCTCCTATTTTGCATGTTAACGGAGATGATCCAGAGGCAGTGGTTTTAGCATCAAGGGCTGCAACAGAATTTAGAAATACATTTAAAAAAGATACACTCGTAGATATGTTTTGTTACAGAAAACATGGACATAACGAGGGTGATGAACCTTCATTTACTCAACCATTAATGTATCAAACCATTAAAAAGAAAAAAACTGTTGCCAGTATCTATGCCGACAAACTTATAAATCAAGAAATAGTTAATACAAAACAGGTAGATTTTATCAAAGATCGAATATGGTCGGATCTTGAAAAAAAATTTGAAAAAGCAAAAAATTATAAGCTAAAAACTAAATCCTGGATGGGCGGACAGTGGAGTGGATTAAGTCGTGCCCCAAAAGACCCTCTGAGAAGGGGAAGAACAGCAGAGTCAGAAAAGTCTTTAAAAGATATTGGTTTAAAAATTTCCCAGACCCCAAAAGGATTCAACCTTCATCCAAAATTAGAAAAGTTTAATAAATCTCGATTGAACTCAATCAATTCAGGAAAAGGCATTGACTGGTCTTTTGCTGAAGCTTTGGCATTTGGCGCTCTATTAAAAGAGGGCTACAGAGTTCGACTTGCTGGACAGGACTCAGGAAGAGGAACTTTTAGCCAAAGACACTCTGTTTTTTATGATCAAAAAACCGAAGAGCGCTATATACCTCTTAATCACATATCTAAAAACCAAAAAGAATTTGAGGTGATTGACAGTTTTTTATCAGAATTAGGAGTCTTAGGTTTTGAATATGGATACACATTAGCTGATCCAAACACTCTCGTTTTATGGGAGGCACAATTTGGAGATTTTGCTAATGGAGCTCAAATTATAATTGATCAATTTATTACCTCTAGTGAGAGGAAATGGATGCAAATGAGCGGATTAGTTTTACTTTTACCGCACGGTCATGAGGGCATGGGCCCGGAACATTCAAGCGCAAGAATTGAGAGATTTCTTCAAATGGCAGCTGAAGATAATGTTCAGATATTAAATTGCACTACACCTGCGAGCTACTTTCATGCTCTTCGAAGGCAAATACATAGAAATTTCAGAAAGCCTCTAATAGTATTTACCCCTAAATCTACACTTCGCCATCCAAACAATGTTTCTTCCATTGATGAATTTACTGGACGTTCATCATTTCATCGTATTATAGAGGATGAAATAAAAAATCCTAAAAGAGTAATATTTTGCACAGGCAAAATATTTTACGAGTTAGATGATTTCAGAACAAAAAATAAAATTAAGGATGTAAAAATTGTGCGTATTGAGCAAATTTATCCGTTTCCTTTTGATGCCATAGGGGATGTTATATTAAAACATAAGGATTGTGAGATTTTATGGGTTCAAGAAGAACCAAAAAATATGGGAACATGGAGTTTTGTTAAAAGTCGTATCAGACATGTTTTAGTTAAAAACAATTTATCTAAAAAAGTTCATTATGTCGGAAGGCGTGCCGCTGCAGCTCCAGCAACAGGGATATCAAAAAGACATATTACTAATCAGTTACTAATCAAAGAATTAGCTCTTAAATCATCATTAAAACGTGTTATAAAAGAAAGAAGTGGTGTCAGTTTTATGAAATTTAAAAACTTACCAAAAGAATAATGAAAAATATTACAGTACCTGAGCTTGGCGAGTCTATAATTGAGGGAACACTGACCTCTTGGTTAATTAAAGAAGGTGACAGTTTTAAATCTGGCGATAATTTAGCTGAAATAGAGACAGAAAAAATTACGATTGAAATACCTGCTCAAACCTCTGGAACATTAACAAAAATAATTACACCTGTTGGGGCCACAGTGAACGTAGGTCAATCAATTGCTGAGATATCAGATCAGATCACGCCTGAAGAAATTACCGAAACTAAGGTAAATCAAACTCCAGACACTAAAGAATTTAAAGAGCAGGCTGCACCAGTTGATAGGTTTAATATTGTTGAAAAATCAAAGGAAATTGCTGATAAAGATGACAACCTTCCAAATTTTGACAAAGAACACGGATCAGCAAATGAAAAAATTATTCCTATGTCTAAACTCAGACAGACTATTGCAAGAAGATTAAAAGATGCTCAAAACACAGCCGCAATTCTTACTACATTCAATGAAGTTGATATGTCAGCAATCATGGCTCTCAGAAAAAAAGAGCAAACACACTTTCAAAAAAAATATGGTGTGAAACTTGGTATAATGTCTTTTTTTGTTAAAGCGTGTACCGAAGTCTTAAAGGCAATACCTGAAATTAATTCAGAAATTCATGAAAATAAAATTATTTATAAAAATTATTTTGATATAGGAATAGCAATAGGATCAGAAAAAGGGTTAGTTGTTCCAATAATTAGAAATGTAGAAAATTTATCCAATGCAGAAATTGAAAAAGCTATTTTTGATTTATCTAATAAGGCAAATTCAAATAAGCTAACAATGAGCGATTTATCAGGTGGAACTTTTTCAATTACAAATGGAGGAATTTATGGCTCTATGATGAGTACGCCTATAATTAATCCTCCACAAAGTGCTATATTAGGTATGCACTCAATTATAGAAAGACCAATTGCGGTAAAAAAGAAAATTGTTATTAAGCCGATGATGTATATAGCATTAAGTTATGACCATAGACTTATAGATGGAAAGCAAGCAGTAACTTTTTTAGTAAATTTAAAAGAGTTGTTAGAAAATCCAAAAATAATTTAATTTTTCAGAATATTTTTTAAAACAAAATTTAATATACCATCAGCTTTGTAGTATTGAAGTTCGTTGATGGTATCAATTCTTAAAGTACATTCTAAAACTTTAACACCCTCGTCACTTTTAATGGACACCTCCAAATCTTGTAGAGGTTTAATTTTATTATCTAGTTTTATATCTACAAGGTCAGAAGATTTTATATTTAGAACATCGAGTTTGTGGCTATTAAGTTGTATTGGAAGAACCCCCATTCCAACTAAATTTGATCGATGTATTCTTTCAAAGCTCTCTGCTATAACGGCCTTGATGCCTAATAGTTTTGTTCCTTTTGCTGCCCAATCCCTAGAGGAACCAGTTCCATATTCTTGTCCTGCAAAAACAACAACGTTTTCAGATCTTTTTGCATACTCCATGGCAACTTCATAGACACTCATTTTCTTTTTTTCAGGTTCTAGAATTGAGTACCCCCCTTCTACATTTGATAGTAACTGATTTTTAATTCTTATATTAGCAAATGTACCTCTAACCATTACCTCATGATTACCCCTTCTGGCGCCATATGAATTAAAATCATTTTGTCGTATTTGTCTCTCCATAAAATAGCCCCCCGCAGGACTTTCTGCTTTAATAGAACCTGCAGGCGAGATGTGGTCTGTAGTAACACTATTCCCCAAAAGCAATAATGGTCTTGCATTTTCAATTGGTATAATTTCTTTATCATCAGATTGACCAGTAAAAAAAGGGGGTTGCTGCACATAGGTTGAAGAAGAGTCCCATTTAAATAAGTCCCCTGTAGATGTATTAATCCCTTGCCACTCTTTTGGTCCATCTAAAGCGTTTGAGTATTGTTTTTTGAACATTTCAGGTGAGACATTTTTTTCAACAGCATCTCGAATTTCATTATTACTTGGCCATATATCTTTCAAGAAAACTTCATTACCATTTGTGTCAATACCCAAGGGGTCCTTTGTTAAATTTGTATACACAGATCCAGCTAATGCGTAGGCAACAACTAGAGGGGGTGAAGCAAGATAGTTTGCTTTAACATGTGGATTAACTCTTCCCTCAAAATTTCTATTCCCTGAAAGTACAGAAGCTACTGTTAAATCATTTTTTGCAACACACTCCGCAATATCTTCATCAAGAGGTCCTGAATTTCCAATACATGTAGTGCAACCATACCCTACTAAATGAAAACCCAATTGATCTAAATATTTATTTAAGCCAGATTTATCCAAGTAATCAGTAACAACTTTCGAACCAGGTGCCAATGAGGTTTTGACCCAAGGCTTTACTTGTAATCCTAGTTCACAAGCTTTTTTTGCAACTAGTCCTGCTGCAACCAAAACATCTGGGTTTGAGGTATTGGTGCATGAAGTAATAGCAGCAATAACTACATTTCCATCTTGCATTTTGTAATTATGATTTTTTACTTCCTTTTCAACGGGTTTGTTCTTTGAAAATTCTTTAAAATTTAAATTCACACTCTCTAAATTAATTCTATCTTGAGGTCTTTTAGGTCCAGCTAAAGAAGCTTGAACTTTTTCAAGTTTCAAATGAATGGTGTCGTTGTAATCACAAGTATTATCAGCCCATAAACCTTGAATTTTATGATATTTTTCGACAATATCTATCAGATCTGAGCTTCTAGAAGTTAACTTTAAATATTTAATGGTCTCTTCATCAACTGAAAAAAAACCGCAGGTTGCACCGTACTCAGGAGCCATGTTGGCAATAGTAGCCCTATCAGCAAGTGATAAATTTTTTAAACCATCACCATAAAATTCAACAAATTTTCCAACCACACCCTTTTCTCGAAGCATTTGAACAATTGTAAGAACCAGGTCTGTTGCTGTAACACCTTCATTCATCTGTCCCGTTATCTCAAAACCAACTACT
>CACDYZ010000011.1 GCA_902557145.1 uncultured Alphaproteobacteria bacterium
GTCCTGGCATACCAACATTTTTGGAGGATAAAGAAGCAAATGAATTTATTCAAAATCTAAAAAGAAGGAATATTGATCTTCCTCCCTATTTAATTTTAAAATATAAAGGTCTTTTTGAAAACACTCTAGCAATTCCAGCTGCAAAAGAAATGATTGACTGTTTTTTGGAAGTGCTGTTAAGAATTGATTTATCAAAGTCTTTAAAATTTTTATCAAGTCAACAAGAGAGTGAATTATTGAATTGGGATATTGAGATATATCGTCAATCAATAAACTAATGTCACTTTTTTTAGGAATTGACTTTGGAACAACTGGTGTCAGAACTTCTATCATTAATAAAAATAAAAAAGAATTAATTAATTTTTCAGTTTCTATTGATAGCCCGATAAGCAAGGGGTCATTAGTTTATCAAAACCCAAGTTTATGGTGGAGTGCATTAATCAAAAATCTTACATTTTTAAAAACTAAAATAGAATTAAATAAAATTGAAAGAATATCAATTGATGGAACATCCGGTACAATACTTATAACCAATCATCTTGGTAACCCTTTAGATAATGCATTAATGTATAATGATGCTTCAGCTGTAAAAGAGTCTAAGTTAGTTGAGAGTATATCTGACAACCACCCAATTGTATCCACTCCTACTAATGCATTAGTAAGAGTATTATCATTAATCAATAAATTTAAAAAAGAAAAATATAGGATACTTCATCAAGCAGATTGGATAGCTTGTAAAATAATTAATGATTATATTTATTCAGATGAAAATAATGCTCTTAAACTAGGTTATGATTGTGTCGAAAGATCTTGGCCAAAATGGTTTGATCAGATACCTATTGAAATGAATAGCTTACCAAATATAAAAATACCAGGACAGCCTATAGGCGAATTAAGAAACTCTGAACTTATTGATTTAGGTTTTAGCAACAAAACTATGGTTATAGCAGGCACTACTGATAGCATTGCAGCATTTTTAGCTACCGGAGCAAAAAATATAGGAGAGGCAGTTTCATCAATTGGCACAACTCTGGTGGTAAAAGCTATCTCAAATAAACCAATTTATAATAAGGAATTTGGGATCTACAGTCATCGTCTGGGCGAAAATTGGCTAGCTGGGGGCGCTTCCAATGTTGGAGGAAAAATTCTAAAAGAACTATTTCCAGATAGAATAGATGAATTATCGAAAGACATAGACCCAAATAATTTATTGAATTTAAATTTCTATCCTCTAGCACAAAAAGGTGAAAGGTTTCCTTTCAACGACCCTAACAAATTACCGATTTTAGAACCTCGTCCTAATTCTGAGATTAAATTTTTTCAGGCTGTACTTGAGGGTATAACTAATGTTGAAAAATTAAGCTACGAAAAGATTTTAGAGATAGGTGGCAAATATCCTAAAACTATTTTCACAATAGGAGGTGGAGGAAAAAATTTGAAGTGGAATGAAATTAGAAAAAAAATTCTAGGTGTGAAACTAAATAACCCTATATCAAATGATGCTTCTTTTGGATCTGCTCTTTTAGCAATGGGTAATATTTTTTAAATGGTAAAAAAATTATTATCTCTTGAAGAAATTTCAGAATATTACGATACCTATTATTTTGATCAATGGGGAGTTGTTCATGATGGAATAAATATTTTTAATGAAGCAGAGCAAGTTTTTTCATATTTACAGTCACAAAATAAAAAAATTTATATAATTAGCAACTCAGGAAAAAAATCTTCAGATAATACTGACCGTTTGATAAAAATGGGTGCAAAAAATATTTTAAAATCTCATTTAATTACATCAGGAGATGTATGTTTAGAATATCTAAAATCTAAAAGGAGACCCTTTGAAAATATTGGAAATAAATATTTTGTGATTGCAACAGATTACCCCTTATTGCAAAACACAACATTTGAAAAGACGAGTTCTTTAGAAAATACTAACTTTCTTTTACTAACCTCTACTACTGGCATAAAAAAAACTGATTTAATTGACGAAATCTATACGAAAGCTATAAAAATGAAGTTGCCCCTAGTGTGCTCAAATCCTGATATTCTTGGTATTTCTGGAGAAAATATTCATCCCTCAACAGGAGACCTTGCAGTCAAGTACAAAAAAATGGGAGGACAAGCATTTATAATTGGTAAACCAAATATTGAAATTTTTCATTATGTTCAAGGGTTGTCCAATAGCAATAAATCGAAAACTTTAATGATAGGAGACTCTCTATTTAATGATATTGCAGGCGCCAATGGCTTTGGTATAGACTCATTATTGATTACTTCTGGAATTCATAAAGAAAAATTTATGAAAAATATACCAACGGACGATATAATTAATAATATAAAATCTGATTTTCAAATTACTGGAAAGCCAGACTATATAATGGATAGACTTAAATGACATTTGATTTTAGTGAATTCAAAAACAAAAAGATTATTGTCACAGGCTCAAGTACAGGTATCGGTTTTGAGACAGGTATTGAATTTTTAAACCTAGGAGCTAATGTAATTTTTCATGGTAACCAATCAATTAATGATCTTGAAGCTAGAGTAAAAACTAAATCTCAAAGTCAAAGTTTTAAAATATTCAAATCTGATTTTACAGATTTATCTCAAGTAGATGACTTTATGAACAATGCTATAAATTATTTAGATGGTCTAGATATATTAATTAATAATGCAGGAACAATGGTAGGAAGATATCAATTAGATACAATCAGTGAAAAAGATTTTTTAAAGATTTTTGATCTCAATGCCAAATCAGCATATTTTGCAACAAAAAGTGCGAGCACAATTTTCAAAAAACAGAATTATGGAAATATTATTAATGTATCAACTATCAGTGCGAGAACAGGAGGCAGTGCGGGGTCGAGTGTATATGCTGCGTCTAAAGCTTTTGTTTCAGGAATTACTAGATCGCTAGTTTCAGAATTATCACCCTACAATATAAGAATAAATGCTATTTCACCTGGCACAATTGCTACAAAGTTTCATGAACAATATTCTACACCAGAAAAATTAGAAGCAACTAGATTAAAAATACCAATGAAAAGACTTGGCACCGCAAAGGATTGTGTAGGGCCTATAATATTTTTATCTTCTGATGCAATGAGTGGTTACATAACAGGACAGATCTTAGAGATAAATGGGGGTCAGTTTATTTCATAATGTCTAGAATACTATCCATAGGGGCCGGTGTTATGGGAACTGCAATTACGATTCCTGCAGTGTCAAATGGGCATGAGGCCAAAATAGTTGGTACAAGTCTCGATGAGGAAATAATCGACTCAATAAATAAAAATTCGGTTCATCCTAAACTCAATGTTCAATTAACTAATACATCAGCACTTTTATTCAATCAAATGACACAAGAAGATATAGATAATTCTGATGTTATTGTTATAGGCATAAACTCATCAGGGATTGACTGGTTTATTGAATTAATAAAAAATTTTAAAGTTGTTAATAAGAAATTTCTTATTGTCACAAAAGGTCTTTACATGAATGAAAAAAAAGAATTAGACATTTTTCCTAACAAAATCAAAAATGAAATTAAGCAAGATTTAAGTTTAACTGCAGTTACTGGTCCATGTAAAGCTATAGAGTTAGCAAAAAAAAACTTAACAAACATTTGTTTTGTAAATTCTGATTTAGACACTGCTATAAATTTAGCAAACATATTTAAAAATGATTATTATGTAATTAAATCACAATCTGATTTGTTAGGTGCAGAACTTTGTGCTGCATTAAAGAATGTATATGCAATTGCAGTTGGATATTCGCAAACATACTTTTCAAAAGAAGAGAAGATTTTTAATCCTGAGTCAGCGCTTTTTTCACACTGTGTAAATGAAATGAGCCATCTTGTTACTTTAATGGGAGGTCTCCCAGAAACAGTTTTTAGCTTGTCAGGACTTGGAGATTTACATGTCACATCTGGAACTGGAAGAAATGGTCTCTTAGGTAATCTATTAGCTAAGAGTAGGACCTATGACGATATTATTAATAAAGAATTAAAAAATGAGACAGTTGAAGGAGCACAAACAATTAAGGACTTAGAACATTTATTCAAAAAACTTGTAAAAGACCATAAGCTACCAATTTTAGAAAACTTAGTATTATGTATATGCCAAAACGAAAAACTCAATATACCTTGGAAGGATTTAAATATATAATTTAAAAATGCTTAAAAAAATTGTTGTTGGAGCCGACCACCTAGGAAAAGAGCTTAAAGACAAAATCAAGGATCATTTAGCTTCTAAAGGAATAGAAGTCATGGATGTAGGGATTAATGATGACTCACAAGTTGATTATCCTGACGTTGGCAAGACCTTGGCTCAAAAGATACAAAATAATGAATTTGAGAGAGGGATTTTAGTTTGTGGTACTGGTGCAGGAATGGCCATAGTTGCCAATAAGTTTTCAGGAGTAAGGGCTGTTTGTGTAAATGATGCTTATACTGCAGAAAGATCTATTGCCAGCAATAATGCACAAATTATTACCTTCGGTGCCTTAGTTACAGGAATTCCTAACGCCATCATGTATACAGATATTTGGCTTAAGAATAATTTTCAGTCAGAGAGATCTGGCAATAAAGTTGAAAAAATTAATCAATTAGATAATTAACTTTTAATCTTAAAGTATTTAAAGTTTACTTTCCTTTTAATTAAAAAGTTTTCAAAACTTTTATCAAAGTAAGGGCCTGCAAAAAAACATTTTTCGAATTCAGATAAGTCAGCTTGTATATTCATCGCTTTTTTTCCTATTTTGGTAGTATCACAAAGGTAGTATTTCTTTTCTGCATTAATCATCTGAATTGCTTTTGTTCTAAATACATCTTCATCATGAGTATATAGCTTCGTACCATCCAATGAAGAAGAGGACATAAATAAATAATGGCATGGTATTTGCGAAGCAGTATTTTCTGTAGACAGTCCTAAAAAGCTTCCAGTTGGACGGTTATATCTACCACCCAATGAAATAATTTTAATTTTTGGATTACTACTAAAAATATTTATTAGTTTAATATTATTTGTTACAACTGTTGTTCCCTCAAAGTATTTTTGAAAATTTGCAAATTGTAGACAAGTAGTACTATCATCAATCCCTACAAATGTATTTGGTTGTATGATTTTGACCGCTTCTTCTGCAACTTTTATTTTGGATTGTATATTTAATTTTGCCCTAACATCATGAAAGTATTCAAGAGTAAATATTTGACTAGATGATAAAATTCCTTTTTCTTTTTTTATGACACCTCTTTTAGTAAATTCTTCTATATCCCTATAGATTGTCATGGTACTAACTTTTAACTTTTTAGATAAAGACTTAATGTCAATCTGTCCTTCGCTGATTATGTCCTCAATAATTATAGAAAGTCTGTTTTCCTTTAAATCCATTGAATAAGTATAATTTATTCCTTAACAGTTCCTAGAGTTAACCCCCTTACAAAATGTTTTTTAACCATTAAAATCAATATAAATACCGGAATTATTGAAATAGTTGTGAAAGCGGCCATCATATCCCAACTAGGAATAGTTTTTAGTATAGATGCCTGCACGGGAATGGTTTTTATGTTCATTTGTCCAATCATTAATGCACATATAAATTCTGTCCAACTAAATATTAAGGATAAAATAAAAGTAACAACCATACCACTTTTTGCACAAGGTATAACCAACCTGTGAAGAATTTTTATTTTACTAGCGCCGTCTATATAAGCATTTTCATCAATCTGTTTTGGCACCTCATCAAAAAAACTTTTTAACAAAAGAACCGCTAGAGGTAAATTTATAAAAGTATGAACTAATATAATTCCAATGTAAGTATCAAGAAGATTAATTCTTTCATAAACAAAATATATTGGAATAGCAATTGATACTAGCGGCATCATTCTTGCACTTAATATTGAAATTATTAAATATCTTTTAAATTTAAAATTTACTCTAGAAATATAATATCCAGCATAAATTCCAATTATTAATGTTAGTGAAGATGACCCTAAACCAATAATTAAACTATCTGTTATTCTAGATGTTAAAAATAACTCACTATAGGAGGGGTCAAATTTAAAAAGGTTTGAAAATCCAAAAACTCTTTCATAAGCTGAAAAATCTATATCAAAGAAAAATAATTTAGGGGGCAGTGCAAAAAGATCTATATTATTCTTAAATGAAGATGTAATTAAAAAAAATATTGGGAAAATAAAAATTGAAAGTATGATATAGGATGAAATTTTTCTGATCAAACTACCTTACTGTTTAACTGACCCTAATGTCAGTCCTCTTACTAAATGTCTTTGGACTAATAATATAAAAATAAAAGCTGGAATAATTGCAGCAGTACCTAACGCAGCCATGTTATCCCAAGCTGTTCCAGTCGAGGTGACAAAGGATGTCGAAACAACAGGAATTGTTTTAAGTCCTGTTTGTGTGAGCATTAAGACAAAGATAAATTCCGTCCAACTAAAAATAAAACAAAGAACTGCAGTTGCGGCTATGCCACCTATAGCAAGAGGAACTATTAATCGCCAAAATACAAAAAATCTTGTTGCTCCATCTAATAAAGCAGCTTCATCAATATCCTTTGGAATGTCATCAAAAAAACTTTTCATAAGTAGAACAGCTAGGGGCAAATTCATTAATGCATGAATAATTATGATACCCAAGTGCGTATCCATTAAACCGATATTTTTGTATATAAAAAACATTGGAATTGCTACAGCTACCGGGGGCATCATTCTTGTTGATAAAATCCAACCCATAAAATGTTGTTGACCCCTAATTGGTATTCTTGACAGAGAATATGCTGCTAAAATTGATATTAACATTGCTAAACCTGTTGAGCCTAGTGCAATAATTATACTGTCTACAAGGTTAGGCATCATATAAAAATCACCACCACCTGGTCTAACTGCTCCCATATCCTCCACATAAAGAAAACGGGATATTCCAAATACTTCCTCATAAGCAGAAAATGAAACCTCAAAGTCAAATAATTTTGGGGGTAAGGCAAAAATATCTTTATCTTTTTTTATTGAAACAGTAATCCAGAAGTAAATTGGAAAGAAGAAAATCGCCGCAATTAACCAGCCTAAAACCTGTTTAAAAACTTTATTCAATTCCTTACCATTTAACCTTTGCAAAATGAATAAATGCATTTCCAACTATTAAAATTACTATAAGAGAAAACAAACTAATAGTTGCACCATAACCCCATTGTACAAAGGTAAATCTCTGCCATGAGTATAAGCTTAGTGTGTAAGTAGCAGTGCCAGGTCCTCCTGACGTTAGCACAAATACATAATCTACCATTCTCCATAAATCTATTCCTCTTATTAAAACTGCTACAGCAATTACTTTGTGAAGCATGGGTAATGTTAATCTTCTAAAAACTTGAAAGGGTCTTGCCCCATCTATTACAGCTGACTCAAAAGGCTCACTTGGTAAAGATCTTAATCCAGCAACTAATATTAAAACCATAAAAGGTGTCCATTGCCAAATATCGACAATCATTACTCCCCAAAGTGCTAGTGTTGGATCTGAAAGTATCGTGTCCTCTGGTCCGATTAAGCCAATTGACTTCAATAACCATGGTATCAAACCATAATTAGCATCCTCCATAATTAAAAATATCATTCCAGCAATGGCAGGGGGTATAACTAGAGTAAGAGTTAATATGGATCTTATAATTCCAAATCCTGGATCATCTGAGTCAATTAGTAAAGCAATTCCCATTCCTAAAACAAGTTGAATTAATAAACACATAAAAGTGTAATATAAGGAAACCTTTAAAGAACCCCAGAAAACCCCATCTGTGAATAATCTTATCCAATTATCCCAACCAACAAAAAGAAGGGCCCTTTTTGCAGGAACAAACTCATGAAAGCTGAGATATATGTTGTAAAAAAAGGGGATAATAGCAAAGACAATTAGCATTGTGACTAAAGGTAAAAGCCAAGGAAGAGAGCTGTCAGAATTCATAAAACTTGGCAAAGAATAAGACTTTTGAGAACTCATTGTGAGACTATACACTTATATTAAGAAGTGTTTATTTTAAAATGTTTGTATTTTTAGTGTTAAAGATTCACCTATTTTTTGATTAAACGAATATGTCAACATAATTAATAAATAATTTGTTAATAACTGTCTAATGCTACTTGATAAGGAACTTGTATTATGCAAAAATTTAATACATCGGAGGGATATTCATATGCGCGATATGTATAGAAAAATGCACCTTGCAAACGTCGTAGGCAAGTATGTGAACGGCAGTATGAAGAGAAGAGATTTTCTTAAAAATGCCGGAATGCTTGGACTAGGAGCTGGTTGCTTGGGCACAATGGGAACTATGAGTAGGAAGTTTATTCCACAAGCTCATGCTGGTTCTCACATTGAATGGAGAGGGGATATGATGGATTGGCTAAGAGATGTATCATCTCCTTTTAGAGGCCAAACAGTTTCTTTGGCAACTGAGTCAACTCCTCCATCTAATGCGATCAACACTACTTTAAAACCTTTCTTTGAAGAAGTAACAGGAATTAAAGTAAATATTGAGGTTTTACCTTTAGAGCAAGTTTTACAAAAACTAACTTTAGACGTTGCCTCTGGATTAGGAACTTACGATACTTATTACTTAGATCAAAGTTGGATGGCAGCTTTTAGGGGCGATGCAGAAGATCCTCGTGAGCTTTATGCAGCAAAGCCTGACTTAGCTATGCCTAATTATAACTTTGACGATTTCTTAGGACCTCTTGTAGATGGTATTTCCATGTATGACGGTACTATGGTTGGAGTTCCATACGATATTCCTGTATTTATTATGATGTACAGAGATGACGTTTATAAAGAGCTCGGATTAAGTGTTCCAAAAACATTTGATCAGTACATGAGCAATGCTCAAAAAATTCAGGCAGCAAAGCTTGGACACCTAAACCCAGATGGAAGACCAATTTACGGAACTAACGGTCAAATGAAATCTGGTCACTACAGTTTAGAATGTGACTGGACTATGTTTGCTTGGGCTTTTGGCGGTTCAATTACTAACCCAGATGGCAGTTTTGCCGGTAATGATGCTAACGGTTTAGCAGGAATGGATTACTGGACTAAACTAAAAGAATATATGCCTTCAGGTGTTACAGGTTGGACTTGGGATGGACAAGGTCAAGATATCCTTCAAGGAGGATCTGCTCAAACCATTTCATGGGGTGAGTTTTTCCCTTGGTGGGACTCAGATGAATCTGCTGTTCAAGGAAAAATGATGGCAGCTGCTTGCCCAGCTCCAGCTAGTCCATTGAGGGCTACTGGTGATTGTGGATATGGTGAAATACCTGGTGTTGCACACCAAGGTGGATCATCACTAGCGGTGTCAAAATACTCTAAGAACAAGGATGCTGCATGGTTATTTGCTCAGTGGGCAACTAGCTATGAGACACAAGTCTATATCACTGCACTTGGTGGTGGTACAGGGCCAACTAGAGCTGCTGTTTATGATGATGAGAGAGTTAAAGCTAATAATAGAAGCGGTAACGGTACAACTCGTCACTTAGATGTCGTTAGAGATGCTATCTTTAATGATATGGGCTCAGAGCCAGATCTTCCAGAATGGGCGGACATGTCTAGTAACATGATACCTATCGAACTTGGAAGGTATTGGGCTGGAGAGCACGGATCAGCAAAAGAGTGCCTAGACACTATTGCTAAGAACTTCAACAAAACTGTTGGAGTCTAGTTAATTAAAAAATTACTAGGGCGATAAATATCGCCCTAGTAAAAGATAATTAATAAACTAATAGATGACAAAACCTCTTGCTGTAATCACTGGAGCCAGCTCTGGAATTGGAGAGGCTACTGCAAAAGCTTTTTCAAATGCTGGTTACCCAACATTATTACTTGCTAGACGCATAGAAATAATGGAATCTTTTAATCTTAAAAATTCTATTTGTAAAAAAATTGATGTTCGTGATAGAGATGCTTTAGTTTCTGCAATCAGAGAAGCAGAAAAACAATATGGTCCAACAGATATGATGTTTAATAATGCCGGTGTAGCAAGACTGGCTGATATCAGTACCCAAGACCCGTCAGAGTGGGACGAGATGATTGATGTTAACACCAAAGGCGTGATGAATGGAATATATGCTGTCATGAAAGATATGAAGGCACGTCAATCAGGCACGATAGTTAATATGAGTTCGATTGCAGGACGTAAAGTTTATGGAGACCATACAGTTTATTGTGGAACTAAATATTTTGTGCATGCTATTTCTGAGAGTATTCGGGGATATCTATCACCTCACAATGTAAGGGTAATTGTTTTATCTCCTGGAAACATTGAGGCGGAGGTTTTAAACGGCATTACAGACCCAAATACACTTGCAGCATATAAAGAAAATATTGAGAGAATCGGTGGAAGAATAAGCCCTGATTATGTTGCCAAAATGATCCTCTTTGCATATGAAATGCCACAAAAAGTAATTATGCAAGAGATAGTAGTAACTCCAACAAAACAAGACTATTAATTATGGGCAACCTTGTTATTGGTGTAGATAGTTCTACACAATCAACTAAAGCTATAGCCTGGGACAAAGATGGATCAAACATTGCAGAGGGAAGATGTGATATTCCTCTTAATAATCCTAGCTTAGAAAAATTTGAACAAAATGTTGAAGATTGGTGGAACGCATTTTGTGTTTCTTGCAATGAATTAAGTAAAAAAATCAATATGGATGAGGTTGATGCTTTAGCAATTTCAAATCAAAGAGAAACTCTCGCAAAATTAAATAGTAACGGTAAAGAAGTTTACCCGGCAACAGTTTGGATGGATAAAAGATCAGTTGATGAGGTAGAGGAATTAAATGAAATTATGGGTGGTAATCGAATTCATGAGATTACTGGAAGGCCAAAAGACCCTTGCCCTTGTTTATATAGAATATTATGGCTAAAAAAAAATGAGAGAAAAATATTTGACCAAGTAAATTGTTTTGCAGATGTTCAATCTTTTTTGGTTCATCGTTTATCAGGTGAATTTAACACAGGTTGGATAAGCTCAGATCCTCATGGAATGTTTGATGTTGTTAATAAGTGTTGGTCAGATGAAATTCTAAAAAATTTAGAAATCGATGAAACGAGGTTACCTAAATCTTATAAACCTGGATCCTTGATTGGCAAAGTTTCATTAAAAGCATCAAAAGAAACAGGACTTAAGGAGGGTTTGCCTATATACGCTGCTGGAGGTGATGGTCAATTAGCTGGTTTGGGAACAAATTGTACAAAGTCTGATCGAGCATATATTAATCTAGGCACTGCTGTTGTATCAGGAGTGTGGTCTCAGAATTATAAAATCTCCAAGTATTGGAGGACAGAAATAGCCGCTCACGGGGAGGGATATATTTTTGAAAATGTCCTACTGTCAGGAGCTATCCTTGTAAATTGGTTTGTAGATCAGTTCATACAAGGGGATAGGAAAGATAAAAACTTTTTTAATAATTTGGAAAAAGAACTTAACAAAATACCTATTGGAAGCGAGGGTCTAATATTACAACCCTATACTGGAGGAGTAATGGATCCATATTGGGATTCATATGCAAGAGGGATTATAGCTGGATTAAGTATAAGTCACACTCCCTTTCACATGTATAGAGCTATTTTAGAGGGATTAACATTAGACTCTGTTTTTAGAACTCAAAATATTGAAAAAGAGATAGGTATACACGTAAAAGAATATTTAGCGATTGGTGGTGGCGCTAATAGTCCTGCATGGGTTCAAATGCTTGCTGATGCGTCAGGAAAAAATGTATTAATAGCAGATACTGTTGAAGCCTCTTCTTTAGGTGCAGCTATGATCGCTGCTTATGGTGCTGGTTGGTATGGAAGTATAAAAGAGTCTGCAAATAAAATGAGCGGAAAAACAAGATTAATTCAACCAAACCCTGATAATAGGTCAAGATATGAGGATCTAATTAGTATTTATCAAAATGTATATGAGTCTAATAAATCAATTAACAAATCTCTTGTTGAATTTACAGAAAAATATAAATCATGAGTAATTATAATGGCGTAATCGACGAGCTAATCAAAGGGGAGTGGACTAATCCCGAAGATCAAAAAAAATATGGTATTCCCATAAAAAAAATTGAGATTAGAAAAACTTTAGATGGTCTGGAAAAAGATTTAATTAAATCGCTCCATTCAGACCAGAGACTTTTAATTGTAAGTGATCCTTTTACTCACAATGCCATGGGTTCAAGAATATTTAAGAATATCAAAGGAAAAGTAAATGTTGATGAATATATATGGGAAAATCCCTCTTCAAGTATTGAGGGTGTAGAGCACCTAAGAGAAAAAATAAAAGATTATGATGGAATGATTGCGGTAGGTTCTGGAACTGTAAGTGATAGCATCAAGTATGCAACATTTTTAGAAAAAAAAACTTACTCTGTTTTTGCAACGACTCCCATGAATGCTTATACAACCGGTACAGCTTCAATCTCATTTAATGGAGTTAAAAAATCCCTAGTGGCCCATTATGCTCAGGGAGTTTTTTTTGATTTGGAAGTATTAAGTAATTGTCCAAAAAGATTAACCGCAGCTGCTTTTGCAGATGTCATATGCAGAACCACGGCACAAGTTGACTGGTTGATGTCCAACAAACTCTTAGAAACAGATTATCAATCAACCCCATATTCTTTGTTGGCTTTGTATGAAGGTGAAATGATTCAAAATGCCTCTTCAATAGCTGAGGGCGATATTAACTCTTTAGCTTTACTTACAAGAATATCTGCAATCATGGGTTTGGGTACCTCATTTACCCAAACAACACATGTGGGAAGTATGGGAGAGCACGGCATTTCTCATTATATTGATATGTTTGCAAAAGATTTACACCCAGGCACCTCTCATGGTGAACAAGTTGGAATTGCTACGATTAGTATTTCAAAATTTCAAAACGCTATCTTAAATAAAGACACACCTCCAATAATTGCCCCTACAAAAATTCCAGAGGAGGAAATAGCTCACAAACTTGGAGAACAAATGTTAGTTAATATAAAAAAAAATATGAAACCAAAATTATTTGACCAAAAAAAAACAGACCTCATTAATAATTTCTTTGAAAAGAATTGGATTGAGTTTGTTCAACCATTAAGAGAGAAAATGTTAGACTACAATATCATATGGAGCGCCATGGGGAAATGTGGTGCCTTGCGAACCCCAGAGGACGCTAAACTTGATAGTATTTTTTATAAAGATGCACTAAGATATGCAAGATTCATTAGAGATCGCTACACCATTCTTGATTTAGCTGGTGATAGCAATCAATTAGATGAGCTGATAAATGTCTGAAGTAGAATATAAAAACATCAAAAAAAACTTCGGATCTGTCGAAGTTCTTAAAGACATCAATCTTAATATAGGTAATCAGAAATTTGTAGTTCTTCTAGGCCCTTCTGGATGTGGTAAAACTACTCTTTTGAGAATGACTGCTGGACTTGAGTCTATATCTAGTGGAGAAATTTTTATAGAGGGAGGTGTTATTAATAACATTCACCCAAGAGACCGCGATATTGCTATGGTATTTCAAAACTACGCTCTTTATCCTCAAATGAATGTATTCGATAATATAGCATTTAGTCTTCAAATAAGAAAAATGGGGACCCAAGAGATAAAAGATAAAGTGGAATGGGCAGCATCAGTTTTAAATTTAACTGAGTACTTGAAAAGAACTCCAAAGGAGCTATCTGGAGGTCAGCGCCAAAGAGTTGCTATGGGAAGAGCTTTAGTAAGAGATCCTAAAGTGTTTTTATTTGATGAGCCTTTGTCAAATCTTGACGCTAAATTACGTGCACATATGAGATTGGAAATTAGAAAATTACATAACCAGCAAAACGCTACTACAATTTATGTTACTCATGATCAAATTGAAGCTATGACAATGGCAGATGAAATTGTCATTATGAATAATGGAATAATTGAACAAATTGCTAGTCCCAACGAAATATATGAAAAACCAAATAATTTGTTTGTTGCAGATTTTATTGGCTCCCCAGCTATAAACTTATTAAAAGGAACAGCTACTGACAAAAAAACGATCAAACTTAAAGATCAAGAACTTTCACACGCTAAACAAAATATTATAAATAATCAGAATGTAGTTTATGGAATTCGACCAACAGATATAAATATTGATCCCAGCTCAAATTTAAAAGCAGAAGTAGTATTAGTAGAAACAACTGGTTCCGAGACTCATATTATTGCGATGCTTGATGATAATGAATTTAGAGTTGTTCAATCAGGTGGGCGTTCTTCAATTAAAAATGGTGATACTATCCCTCTTTCCATAGATATCGAAAAAGCTCATATTTTTGATCAATCATCATCAAAAAGAATTGATTAATCGCTGAGAGATTTTCTATGAAAAGTAAATTTACCGATAAAGATGCAAAACTATATATAAGTAAATTTGCAAAAAAAGGTGTACCTAAAGACCTGGCGTTAAGGATATATACGACCCAACTTTTGGGAAATGACCCAACTGTGGTTCTTCATGGCGGAGGAAATACCTCTGTAAAATCTTCTATCAAAACACTTTTAGGAAAAGTAGAAAAAGTAATCTATGTCAAAGGAAGTGGAAAAGATATGGGTGATATTGAGGAAGACGGATTTCCTGCTCTAGAAATGGAAAATCTTTTAAAGATGAGAACATTAAAAAACTTGGATGACTTTCAAATGGTTAATTATCAACGTAAATATATGCTTGATACCTCTTTTCCTAATGCCTCAGTAGAAACTCTATTACATGCTTTTTTACCTCATAAATTCGTCGACCACTCTCATTCAAATGCAATCCTTTCCTTGATTGATCAACCAAATCCAGAAAAGTTTTGTAAAAAAGTTTTTGGAGACGAGATGGGTATTGTGCCTTACATAATGCCAGGATTTGAATTAGCAAAGAAAGCCTCTGAAGTCTTTGAACAAAACACAAGTGTTAAGGGATTGATATTACTAAATCACGGTATCTTTACTTTTGCTGATGACGCGAAAGAAAGTTATCTGAGAATGATCCGATATATAACAAAAGCAGAAAGAGAACTTTCAAAAAATTCAAAAACATTAGTCGTTAAAAAATATTCTGAAAAAAAAATTAGTATAAGCAGTGCAGCTAATATAATAAGGCAACAGATTTCAAATCAAGTCAATGATGATTTTGAAAGGAAGATTGTACACTTCTATAAACCTCAATTCTTTGAAGAAATTTTCTCTCATAAAAACTATAAAATATTTACTCAACAAGGCCCTGTAACACCTGACCATGTTATTAGAATAAAGTCAAAACCACTAGTTATAGATTTAACTAAAGAAAAAATAACTAATATTGAAAAAACTATTGTTAAGGCAGTTCAAAAATACAAAGAAGATTACAAAAAATACTTTAATAGAAATTCCAAATACAACCCATCAGCTACTATGCTAGATCCTTATCCAAGATTAATTCTCATTAAGGGTATGGGAATTTTTTCAACAGGTCCCTCATTTAAAGATGCAAAAATAGCAATGGATGTAGGTTTAAATTCTCTCTCAGTAATACTTGAGGCTTCTAAATATGGAACTTTTAAATCAATACCTGAAAAGGAAATTTTTAGAATGGAGTATTGGCCGCTAGAATTAGCTAAAGTTAAGATATCTTCTCAAAAGCTTAAAGGACAAGTTGCTGTTATTACAGGTGGTCTCGGTGGTATCGGTTATGCCACAGCAAAAAAATTTCAAAAAGAAGGTGCTGACATCGTTCTTATAGATATCATTGATCCTAAGAAAATTAATTTAGATCTTAAAGGTATGAAATATATTAAATGCGATATCACAAAAGAAAATAATGTAAGAAAAGTCTTTGATGAAATATCAACGATATATGGCGGTGTTGATATATTAATATCAAATGCAGGATTTGCTACAGTGGAATCTTTAGAAAAATTATCTAAGCAGCAATTTGATAAAAGTTTTGATTTAAATCTCTTTGCCCACCATTACTTTGTAAAACACGGCGTAGAGATTATGAAAAATCAACAAACACGAGGTGTTGCCCTATTTAATATTTCAAAACAGGCAGTAAACCCAGGAAAAAATTATGCTGCTTACGGGTTAACGAAAGCAGCCCTAATGTTTCTAATGAAACAATATGTAGTGGAATATAGTCAATACGGAATTAGATTTAATGGTGTCAATGCAGATAGAATACGAAGTGGTTTAATGACCCCAGAAATGATAACAAAAAGATCAAAAGCAAGAGGTCTTACTATCGAACAGTACATGTCTGGTAACTTATTAAAACAGGAGGTAAAGGCAATTGATGTCGCTGATGCCTTTTATCATTTGGCACTATCTCAAAAATCTACGGCAGCTATAATTACAGTTGATGGTGGAAATATAGAGTCATCTTTTAGATAAAATAATTTATCTATAAATTCTCTTTAAGTTTAAACCAAGTTTTTTAAATTTTTTTTTAAAACTATAGAATTGTTTATTATGTTTAGCTGAATTTTGTTTAAGGACTAATTTTTGGTAATAATGAACCATTTCGTGTCCTAATATTTCAACAAATTCTTGGAAATTTTTAAACTTATTATGAATAGTTATTCTGTAACAATACTTTGTGGCATAAGGATTAAATTCAAAAAGGCCTAACGCTCCATGCATTCTCCTAATAATTATTTTAGGATTTTTTAATTGATTATTAAATATCTCTCTATTGAGTATTTTATAGACTGATGGAATTTTAATAGCTCTAGGCTTAAAAACCCTTTCATCTCCATAATGTTCAATGAGTGTTGCTAAACTTTTTGTTCTAGGCATAAATCTAGATTACAAATAAAGTTTATGTATAAAAATTCAAGCTATTTTAATTAGGATTTTTGTACAAATATTCTAAAAATAAAATAACATCCTCATACTTTTCATCTGGTATATCTTTGTAGCTACAACCATATTTTTCTTTAATGCTCAAAGCAAGATGAGCATATGCATTCCTGCCTTTTGGATGAAAAGATGATGGTTTTAAAAGAGGTTGAAGTTTGTCACCTGTTGATTGAATCTTATCCCATATTTTTTTTCTATTATCTTCATTCAAAGAGATATTCCACCAGGAAAAAATATATCTATTAAGATTCTAACTATAGCAAAGCCTATTCCACAAAAAATGATAATAGTAATTAATTGTTTATTCATCATGATATATATAAATACTTATTATGAAGAAGTTTATCATTATTTTCTCTTTAATAATGCCAAATATGAGTTTTGCAGAAATCTTAGATAAATTTTCACTTGCTTGTATTTGTGATAAGAACATTAATGCACTTAAGTATTTTGACTGTAAACAAAAAGTTTCTGGAACACAATTAGACTTATTGGAAGACGAAAGCAATAAAGATAAAATTTTAATATACAGTAGTTTTGATCAAAAAAAATATAATCTAATTGAAAAGGATCCAAAATACATTTTTAATTATGAAACAGAAAATTATATTTCTCTTCTATCAATTAATAATAACTTAGATTTAGTTTTTTCGATTTCTTACAAAGAGTTTGATAAAAATTGGTCTTATGATTTAAAGTGTGTTTCTTTAAAAAAAGAGTAAGGTCACAAATCCTATAGATGATTGCTAAAAATTTTATAATTCCATTTTTTGTATCTTTAATTGGATTTGTGTTACTTGTTTCAATGGACTCAGTAATCAAAATACTAGGTGATAGTTATTCTGTTTTACAATTGTTATTTTTAAATGCACTCTTTTCTTTAATACCTTTATCTTATTTTGTTATCAAAAATCATGGTTTTAAATTTTATAAAAATCAAAACTACACTTTTCAAATTACTAGAGGGATAGTCCATACAGTTGGCTTCCTTTTTGTTTTAAAAGGAGTTTTGCTTCTTCCCCTTTCAATCGTATACCCTGTATTATTTACATCGCCTTTAATGCTCTTAGTCATGTCGCATTTTTTCCTGAGCGATAACATAAATTTAGTAAGAGTGATGGCAATATTAATTGGTTTCTTGGGAGTAGTAATATCAGCAGAGCCTTTTGGTTCGAGTGGTTTATCTTTACAAGGAGTTTTATTTGTATTAATTGGTGCATTTTGCATTGCAATTACCCACTTAATAACACGAAAATATAATCATCTAACATCCTCGTATTCTGCAGCCTTCTTTAGTATGGCTGTAAGTGTAATTATTTTCTATTTTTCAACAAAATTTCATTTCGAAATAATGACTCTTTATGATTTATTTTTGTCATTTTTAGGAGGAGTTTTTGCAGGTCTAGGTGTCAGCGCAATTATTTATGGATCAAGAACACTGCCATCGTCTGTATTTGGCCTTACAAGTTATTTTCAAATAATTTATGGAGTGTTTTTAGGCTGGATTATTTTTAGTCAACTACCTTCAATATATAATTATATTGGAATAATAATTGTTATTTTTGCAGGTCTGCTGCTTTTTTATTTTGATAAAAGTAAAAATGAAAGTTAGAGAGTTGATATCAATAATTGTTTTATATTGCATATCGTATCTAATTTTTATATTTCCATTTGATATCTTGTCTTCTTGGTTAGGCAAGCCTACTTCGATATTTGAAGCTATAATAAGCACCACTATAGTTTTCTCCCTTTGTCTTTATTACTTTAGATCTAAAAGCACTAATAAAACTATCAAATTTTTTGTTTATGAGGGTTTTGGTATTGGGACAGTATCATTTTTCCTGATATTGCCTTTCATAGTGGTAGAATATTTTAATATTATAAATAATTATAAATTGGCAATTATTTTTTTTGCTATACAGATACCATGTATTATCTATGGATATATAAATTCAAGAAAAATTAAAATAAAAAACATTTCTATAAAGTCAGATTTAATCAATAAAAGTATTAAATTTGTTTTCATTAGCGATGTACACATAGGTTCAAATCATTCATCCTACTTAAAAAAAATTGTATCTGAAATAATTAAGCTCGATCCAACTTTTTTAATTATAGGCGGTGACTTAATTGATAGTAGCTCATTTAAAATCGACGATCTGAAAGAGTTAAAAAAATTAAAAAAACCTATCTATTTTGTTACAGGTAACCATGAATACTATATTCAAAATTCACAAAAACATCTTGATGACTTACACACAGTAGGAATACATACCTTAAATAATGAATCTTTACATATACACGGACTAAATTTAATTGGTATTGCTGACAATATAAATAACAATTTAAAAATTAATTATTTTGATAAACTATTTCAAAAAGAATTATTTAACATTTTAGTGGTTCACAAACCTTCAATCTGGAAAAATGTTTCAACAAAAGCTAATTTAATGCTCTCAGGCCACACACATAATGGGCAAATTTTTCCTTTTAATTTTGTTGTAAAATTACAATTTCCTGAAAATTATGGACTTTATACTAGAAACAATAACCATTTATATGTGAGTTCTGGATCAGCAACTTGGGGACCAAAAATAAGGATAGGATCTAACAATGAGATTACTCGCATAGAATTAAAAAATTAATAATTTCTCTGTTGGATATCGTTTAACATTATGTATTCTTTTTTGATGAGAGTCATCCTCTTTTCTTTTTTGTTTATTAGCACACTCTTCGCTGATAATCATATTTTAGAGCAAGAAAACTACGAGGCTTGGCAATTTACTTGTGTTTCTGAACAAAACCAAAAAATTTGTGATTTGAGGGAACTTGTATTTGACTCTAATACAAATGAAGTTGTCAGTTACCTTTCTATAACTATTAATCCTGAAAATTTAACACAAATGCAAATAGCATTTCCTCATGCAGTTAATTTGAAAAGCCCTGTTAAATTACAAATAGATGATAATGATCCACTTGATCTCAATTACGCCTATTGCAATCAAAGTGCATGTTTTGTTGCAGAAATAATTGGAGAAAATTTTGTAAACTTTTTCAAAGCAGGAAATCAAATATCACTAAAAGTCTTATTTCTTGATAACCGAGAGGCCACAATAACTTATTCTTTAAGTGGCTTTACAGCAGGTTATAGCAAACTATCTTCTTCGAGAATTAATTAAAATTTTAATTTTTATTAAAGTTAATTTTATTTCTAATTATTAGTAAACATATAAGAGATGGTATTACCATAACTGCGGTTATCATAAAAAACAAACCCCAATCTCCTCCTAGCCCATCAACCATTGCACCAGATGAGGAGGCTAACAATGTCCTCCCTGCAGTTCCAACAGAGGCAAGCAAAGCGTATTGCGTAGCAGTAAAGCTACGATCAACAAGAAGTGATATAAATGTAACAAAAGCTACAGTTGCAAAAGCGGCAGCAAGATCATCAATGATAACTGCAAATGCAAAAAGAACTTTAGAGGGACCCACCCATGCTAATATTGAAAAAAGAATATTGGTAGCCGACATTGCAATTCCTGCAACAATGAGAGTTTTAATTATCCCAGATCTCATCGCAATAGCTCCACCAATAAGCGTAAAAACAATAGTGGTTATCCATCCAAGAGCCTTTGAATAGATGGCTATATCTCCTTTTGAAAAACCAATTTCTTTATAAAAAACTAAGCTCATTCTCCCCAAAAAAGCCTCACCAACCTTAAATAGAAAAACAAACACTAAAATAGCAATTCCAATTCTTACTCCATTGTTGTTAAAAAAGCTACTAAGTGGGTTTGCCACAACATTGTTTAGGTAATAAAATGTTTGAGATATTGGATTGTGATCACCCAAGTTTTTGATAAAAAATGAAAAAATATAAAATACCGCACCAATTATCATAAAAGTAAGTCCACCATTGATAAACCATATTTTTTCAAAGAATTGACCAATTAAAAAACATAAGGCACCAATAGCTAAAAATAGATAACTGGCTTTGATGATACTTATAACATTTGTATTAGAGGCATCTGTATTCAAAATATTTTGAAATCTTTCTTTATTGGACTCTGGAATAAAAGATAGTCCAACATTGCATAGAACTATAATTGCCATTAAAAAAATAAAAGTTACTTGCCAATATTGATCAACTCCAGAATTCTCTAATTTCTCAGCAATCTCTAAACATATAAACCCACCTAATTTAAATCCAGTCCACCATCCAACGACTGCCATAGCAGCTCCAGCTGCCATACTTGCTGACTCTTCCTTTTTTATTTGTTCAATTCTTAAGGCATCTATTGTTATATCTTGTGTAGCAGACGAAATAGCTATAGCTAAACCTACACCAATTATTAGTGCTAAATTTTGTGTTGGCTCAAGGACACTCCATATTATTAAGCAAATTAATATTATGGTTTGCATTAAAATGATTATTGATTTTCGATGGCCTATTTTATCTGTTAAAAAAGGTAATCTCATTCGATCAATAATTGGTGCCCATAAAAAATTAAATGCGTAAACACCAAATATTAGTCCTGCCCACCCAATAGTACTTCTACTTAGACCCTCTTCTTTTAACCAAAGCGATAATGCGCTAGCAATGAGAACCCAAGGAAATCCACTTATGATTCCTAACAACAGAATACGTATCATCCTTCTGTCGTAATAAGCGCCAATCAAGGCTTTTAATTTATTCGAATCTACTGAAACCGAACTCATTAATTGGGATACTATTCAAAAAAAATATAAATTAAACTTTAATCGCTCAGAGAACTAAGCCACTTAATTAAATCAGCCCTATCTTGGTCTTTTTTGATACCGTTATAATTCATTTTAGTACCAGCAATGTATTTTTTTGGCTTTAATAAAAATTTGTTAAGTTCTTCAACATTCCAATCACCACCGAACGCAACAAGAGCGCCTGAATATGCAAATCCTTCCATTGACCCTTTAGATCTGTTTACTATTCCCCACATAGCAGGACCTACTTTATTTTCTCCACCCTTAACTTGCGTATGACATGAAGCACACTTTTTAAAAATCTTTTCACCGTTTTCCATGTTTGCTGAAGCAAGCATAGGTGTTATTGCGGGGAGAACTTCAAAAATATCTACTTCTTCTTTTGTCTCCGAAGAGATACCCCCTTCAGGAACTTCAATTTTATATGCTAATTCATCCGGAAACTCTGGATGAATGGCCATATCAGCAACTTTTGAGAATACAGCGGCAAGTAAGAGGGCAAGTATTATTGCCCCTAGAATTTTATTGGTTTCCATATTAAAAAGAGAAGTCTATGTTTAAAAATATACCACTTAAAACGGATATTTGTCGCATTAATGAATGATACTTTAGTTGTTATACCCATAAGATTAAAGGCATCTAGATTCCCAAATAAGCCTTTTGCTCAAATTGGAGGGGTGCCAATGCTCCATTATGTATATAACCGTGTATCAGCTTTCACTGAAAATTTATACTTAGCTATATGTGACCAAGAGGTAAAAAATTACTGTGAAAAAATGGACCTTCAATATGTTATGACCGATCCTGATCATTTATCTGGGAGTGACCGCATAGGAGAGGCTGTAAAAAAAATAGAGGAAGACATCAAATTTAAGTATGTCATTAATGTCCAAGGAGATATGCCATTTATTACAGAAAATCACGTAAACTTATTAAAAGAAAGACTGTTACAATTTCAAATAAGTACTTTAGCTTGTCCATTCATAAACCTAGATGAAGCTAATAATAGCTCAAAAGTAAAAGTCTTAATTGATGAAAAAAATTGCGCTTTAGATTTTTATAGAATTTTAAATAATGAATTAAAAGTTAATGAAAATATCTTTCATCATATTGGTGTCTATGGATATCATAAGCAATTTTTATATGATTTTATATCTTTACATCCAACTAAAAGAGAGCTTGATGAGAAACTTGAACAACTTCGAATTATTGAAACCAATAAAATTGGAGTTTCTATTGTAAAAGAGGAAATTTTGGGAGTTGATACAAAAGAAGATTTAGATAGAGTAAACCATCTAATTTTAAAAAATGAATAAAAAAATATCTTTTCAAGGTGTTGAAGGAGCATACAGTCACTTAGCTGTTCAAGAGTTTTTTCCTGGATCAGAGCCATTACCCTGTAAAACATTTGAAATTGCTTTAAATGAAGCTGAGTTAGGAAATGTCGATTACGCTATGATCCCTATAGAGAATTCAGCTGCAGGTAGAGTAGCTGATATCCACCGATTAATCCCTAAATCTAATTTGCACATTAATTTTGAACATTTTCAAAAGGTTGAACACAAACTTTTAATTCATCCAGATAGTAAAATAGAAAAAATTAAAAATATAATTAGTCATGAACAAGCCTTGGCACAATGTAGTGATAAAATTCAAAAATTGGACTTAGATATTTTAATAGGCGCTGATACAGCTGGTTCAGCAAAAAAAATTTTTGATGAAAAAATATATGATACAGCTGCGATTGCTTCAAGTTTGGCTGGTAATATCTATGGCTTAAAGGTAATTGATGAAAATTTTGCAAACTCCGTAAATAATATTACAAGATTTTATGTAATGTCTAAAAATGAAAATCTAAAGTTTGATGAGAACAAGACTTATATATCCTCTTTTTTATTTTCCGTTAAAAATACACCAGGCTCTTTATTTAAAGTGATGGGAGGATTTGCAACTAATAATGTCAATATGATAAAACTAGAAAGTTATAACTATGGGGCTGATTTTGTAATTACACAATTTTATTGTGAAATTGAAGGACATCCTGATCAAGAAAATACTAAGTTTGCGCTTGATGATATGGATCATTACTGTTCAAAAGTTAGAAAATTAGGAGTTTTTGAAAAATCTCCTTATCGAGTAAGACAATAACTTCATATTTCTATCTAATACTGTTATAAGATAATTTGAGAATTACATGGGCAACTTTTTATGCCAATCCGGTCAGGTTCGAAAGAAAGCAGCCGTAACATAAGGGGTTGGGTCGTGTAATTCTCTTTGAACCTGTAATGAAACATCAATCAAATATCCTTGCATTAAAATATAGACCTTCAAATTTTCAAGACCTTATCGGCCAAGAGTATTTGGTTGAGACCATACAAAAGTCTATAGAACAGAATAAGATACCAAATGCTTACATTTTTACTGGTATCCGAGGTGTGGGCAAAACCACAACTGCAAGAATAGTAGCAAAAATGTTGAACTGCACTGTGTTTGATAAAAATAATAATCCTGATTTAACTAATTGTGAACAAGCTAAAGCTATTACTGAAGACAGACATCCAGATGTAATAGAGATTGATGCTGCTTCAAACACAAGTGTTGAAAATGCCAGAGAGATTATTGAAAACGTAAAATATAATCCTGTATTAGGAAAATACAAAGTTTACATAGTTGATGAAGTGCACATGTTATCTAAAAGCGCATTTAATGCCCTCCTCAAAACACTTGAAGAACCTCCCCCTCATTCAAAATTTATATTTGCAACTACTGAGATATCTAAAGTACCAATTACAATTCTATCGAGGTGTCAAAGATTTGATTTACGACGTGTTGATAAGAAAACGTTATACAATTTTCTTATAAATATTTCTAAAAAGGAAGACATTTTGATCTCAAACGATGCATTAAATATGATTGTTAAAGCTAGTGATGGTTCCGTAAGAGACTCATTAAGCATATTAGATCAAGCCAATATTTTTAAATCAAAAAAAGAGATTCAAGTCGAAGAAATAGTTAATATGTTAGGTTATGCAAAGCAAAGTGATTTATATGAGTTAACAAAATTTGTTCTTGATAATAATCTTTCTAAATTAATATCAATGCTCGATGAAATGTATCAAAGAGGCTCGGAAACCACTAAAGTTATTGAAGACTTAATGAATATAATAAACTGGTCTTGTAAATTAAAAATTAATAATGAGCTTTTAAAAGATGAGTTTTTAACAGAAGAAGACAAGAATTTTGCCTCGTATGTTCTTCAATTTGATCAAGGTAAATTAAATATTTTTTGGCAAAGTTTAATGAAAGGATATGATGAAATTAAAATTTCTCCTCAACCCCACTCTACATTAGAAATGATACTTCTCAGGTGTGCATTTTTGTTAAATGATAACCAACAATCAGACTCAGAAGAAAAAAAAAAGTCTGAAATAAATCAAAATACAAGTCAAACCTCACCTAATCTTGATCGTGTAATTCAAAATAAAGTTAATCAAGTATCTGATTTATCCCTAAAAGATAAAATAGATCTTCACCAACATTTTTTTCAATTTTATGGGAAAAACTTCTCTCCATTAATGGCTGGAATTATAATAGAAAATTGTGAAATAATTGAATTTTCTGAAGAAAATAAAATATTAAGAATAAATGTTATAGATGAAAACTTTAATGGAAGTGAAGAATTATATAAAAATATGAAAACTGAATACACACTTGAAGTGATTGTAAAAAAAGAAATTGTAACCCTAGAAGAAATTAAGTCTTTGTACAAAAAAGAGCTAATTGATCAAGAGATGGAAACTGAGGAATTTAAAAAAGTTCTTGCTAAATTTCCTAATGCAAAGATTATAGATATAGAAGAAATAGAAAGAGGTAATGATAATGATGGGTAATATGGGCGGCATGATGAAAAAAGTTCAGGAAATGCAAACGAAAATGCAAGAAATGCAAAAAGAATTAGAAACAAAAACCGTTGAAGCAGAGTCTGGTGGCGGAATGGTTAAAGTTACGATGAATGGAAAACAAATTGTTCAATCTATTAACATAGATCCATCCTTACTATCATCAGATGAAAAAGAAGTCTTAGAAGATTTGATCAAAGCGGCATTGAATCAGGCTAAAGAAAAAGTCGAAGAAATGTCAGCTGAAGAAATGAAGAAGATTACTGGAGGAATACCCCTTCCCCCAGGTATGAAAATGCCATTTTAAATTGTCACAAGACGAACTTCAAAAATTAATTAATCTTATTTCAAGGTTGCCTGGAATTGGTCAGCGTTCCGCACAAAGAATTGCATTGTATTTAATTAAAAATAAGCAAGAACTGATGCTGCCCTTAGCTGAAAGCGTAAAAGATACTGCATCAGCAGTAAAAAAATGTACCAACTGTGGAATTTTAGATGTAATCACCCCTTGTAAAATTTGCTCATCAGAAAATAGATCAAAAACAACTATCTGTATTGTTGAAGATATGGCAGATGTGTGGGCATTTGAAAGATCTGGATATCATAAAGGCCTTTATCATGTCATTGGAGGACTCTTATCAGCTTCAAAGAATTACACAGAACAGGATTTGAATTTAAATAAACTCAAAGAAAGAATTATAAATAATCAAGTACAAGAAATCATTTTGGCACTAAGTGCAACTATTGAGGGACAAACTACTGCCTTAGTAATAAAAGACAAACTAGAAAGTCAAAATATTAAAATTACACAACTAGCATATGGCGTTCCAGTAGGAAGTGAAATCCATTATCTAGATGATAATACTTTAGGAGCAGCTTTAGAGTCTCGTAAAAACTTAGGCTAAATTATCTAGAACTGAAACTAATAAACTTTGATTTATTGTCTCTAATAACTTTATAAATTAAACTATATTGAATGCTATGTTAAAGCTCATTTATGCACCTGATCCAATATTAAAAAAAGAGAGCGTGTCTATACCTCAAGTAGACGACCACCACAGAGAATTGATAAAACAAATGTATGAAGTTATGTATTCTGCAAATGGCGTAGGTTTAGCTGCTCCACAGATAGGTTTAAATATTAGAATATTTATCCTCGATGCTGGTTCCAGAGATGAAGAAAAAAAACCTATTACAATTATTAATCCCAAAATTTTATCATTAGAAAAAAATACAGTACCCTATGAGGAAGGATGTTTATCTTTCCCAGAACATTTTGCAGAAATTGATCGTCCTGAAAATATTAAGATAGAATATCTTGATGAAAATAACTCTAAAAAATCCTCTACGTTTAAAGGTTTTGAATCAAGAATAATACAACATGAATTAGATCACTTAAATGGTATTTTATTTGTTGACCATTTAAGTCGTTTAAAGAGAGATGTCATTATAAGGAAGATGAGAAAGTATAAAAAAGAAAAAGAATTAATCTAAATGAAAAAACAACGCATTGTTTATTTTGGCTCACCAGAATTTTCCCTTCCTCCTTTAAAGACACTTTACCTTGGTGGTTATGAAATAGTTGGAATTTATACTCAAGAACCAAAAAAAAAATTTAGAGGACAGAAAAAATATAATACTCCAGTACAACAATGGGCAGAGAGTCAACTTCTTCCCGTTTTTACCCCCGAAACACTCGATGATATATCTTTAAAAGAATTTCAATCGTTAAAGCCGGACGCTGCAATACTTTTTGCTTATGGAAAAAAAGTTCCATTAAATTGGCTAAATACACCCTTACATGGCTTTATTAATATACATGCCTCACTTCTTCCGAAGTGGAGAGGGGCGGCACCCGTTCAAAGGGCTATTGAAAACAATGATAAAAAGACAGGTATTAGTATTATGAAAATGAATGATCAAATAGATGAAGGCCCAATGTTAGCCCAGCAGGACATTGAAATAAAGAATACTACTGATGGAAAACAATTAATTGATCAAATTAGTTATGAATCTTGCTCATTATTATTTAATACATTAAAAAAATACTTTCTTGGCCAAGTGTCACTAAAAGAACAAGATCATTCACAATCTACTTATGCAAAAAAAATAAATAAAGCTGAAACACAAATAGATTGGGGACTATCTGCAAGTGTAATTGAAAAAAAAATAAGAGCCTTTTACCCATCACCAGCAATGTGGTTTAAATATAAGGGACAGAGATACAAAATTTTGAAAGCTAAAATTTCAAATAAACAGGATGTGAATGGAAAAATAATTAATTTACCTCTTACCGTAGCTTGTCGAGAGAAAAGTTTGGATATTTTAGAAATTCAAGCTGAAGGAAAGAAAGCGTTAAATATTAAAGAATTCATTTTAGGCAATAATCAATTTCAATTAAATGAAAATATTAATAATGGCTAATATAAAACTTACAATTGAATATCATGGCTTGCCATATTGTGGGTGGCAATTTCAGAAAAATGAAAAAACTATTCAAGGTGAAATAGAAAAGGCAATATTCAAATTTTCTGGTGAGAAAAAAACAATACAAGGTGCTGGGCGGACAGATGCTGGAGTTCATGCAATTGGTCAATGTGCTAGCTTTGAGTTAAAAAAAAAATTTGACACCTACCAAATTTTAAATGGAATTAATTTTCATCTTGGCACTGAAAAGATTAGGGTCACCAAAGTTGAAAATGTAGAAGATGAATTTAATGCACGTTTCACAGCCAAAAGTAAAATTTATAATTATCAAGTATTTAATAGTTTAGCTCCATCAGTAATAGAGAATGATTTTAGCATTCATGTTCGACAATCTTTAGATTTAGACTCAATGAGAAATGCAATTAAGTTATTTTTAGGAAAACATGATTTTTCCTCTTTTAGGGCACAAGGTTGTCAAGCCAACAAACCAATTAGAACTATCGATGAAGCTTCAATTGATGTCTTAGATAAAAAAATAATTTTTATATTTAAAGCTCAGTCTTTTCTTTATCAACAGATTAGAATAATGGTCGGATCTTTATTAGAAGTTGGGTCAAAAAATAAAGATATAAATTGGATAAGTGAATTAATAGATGCTAAAGATAGAAGACTTGCTGGACCAACTGTCCCCTCAAAAGGATTGATTTTAAAGGAGATTAGTTATTAATATTCTCATATATACCCAATGTTTTGCTCCAAAAGTAGGCGGTATAGAGTCTGTAATGACAAACATAGCTCAGTATGCATTCACTGCACAAAACAAAGTAACAGTTTTATCTGATGGATCTAAACTTACCTCGTCAGATTTTGATAATAAATGTAAATTTAAAATCTTTCGCTTTGACCAAATCAAATTTCTTAGAAAAAGAGTTAAATCAAGTTTTGCACACAATTTCTTAAAGGAAAATAAAATTGATTTAATTTTTTTTGACAGTTGGAAATCTATAGAGTTACTAAATTTTAATACACATGCAAAAAAAATTTGCTTGGTTCACGGTAATGAAATTTTAAATCAAAGAAAAAAAGATAGAATTTTAAAATCATTAAATAAAGCAGACCTAATAATTTTTAATTCCAATTATACTAAAAACAAAACAATCAAAAACTTCAAAATATTAAAAAAAATAAATCATAAAATAATCCACCCAGCATTCGTTGAAAAGATCTTTAAAAGTAAAATTATTAAAAATAAATACGATTTATGCACTGTCGCTAGATTAGAGTATAGAAAGGGTCATCATTTAGTATTTGAAGCTATGTCTATTTTAAGAAATAAATATGATATTATACTCAAATACGCCATTCTTGGTGATGGCCCAGAATTATCAAGGCTTAAAGATTTGGTAATAAGACATTCTCTTCATGGTCAAGTAGAATTCTTAAATCAGGATTGCCCTGTTGAAAAAATATTCAAAAATTCATCTGTCCACATTATGCCAACTTTAACTACACCTGAGAGCATAGAAGGTTTTGGTATATCTAATATTGAAGCAGCGTCTTATGGACTACCTTGTATAGTCAGTAATAGTGGAGGCACACCTGAGTCAGTAGGGAGCAATGGAATTATTGTTAAAGAAAATAATCCCAAAGAATTAGTAAACTCAATTATTGATATTTTTAAAAAGTATAAAACTTACAGCAAAAAAAGTTACATATTTGCTAACAAATTTGACTCTAAAAAAAAGATAAAAGAATATTTAAATATTCTTTAGAATTTCTTTGTAGCTCGTTTTTTTTAATTCTCCTGGTTCATCACAGATTAATTTACTAATTTTAAGATTATCTATCAGGATAACAGAGCGAATAAGTCTATGACCCATAAAGCTTTTTTCATGATTTCTTATTAATTCAGAGGACTCTAAAAATTCATTATTCCCATCTGATAAAAATAAGATTTTTGAGTCTCCTAATTCTTTTCTCCACAAATCTAGCACGTAAGGATCATTAGTAGTCATACAGCAAATCAGATCTATTTTTTTTTCAGACATTAACTGTTTTGCACCATTGATGAAGGGGGGAAGGTGTTGTACGTGACAGGTTGATGTGAAAGCGCCAGGAGCACAAATTATTAATGTCCTTTTAAATTTAAGGTTATCATGTAGTCCGAAATTCTTAGTCCCATCTGCAGAAACAGATCTTAAAATAATATCAGGAATTAAATCTCCCTCTTTCAATTATGGAAAAAGTTTTCTAATGTTTTAAGATATATTTTTTCAGTAGTTTTAAGATCATCCACTGAAACACATTCATTAACTTTGTGAAGGGTTTTATTAATCGTTCCAAATTCAAAAACAGGACAAACTTCCTGCATAAATCTAGCATCTGATGTTCCACCACCTGTATCTTGACTTGCCTCTAATCCAGTTACATCTTTTATTGCTTTAATACAATGCTTTGTAAATGGGTTATCAAAAGCTTGGAAGGGCATACCTCTAAAGGTTAATTTTAAATTATATTTACAATTATTTTCTGAACAAAGCCTAGTTAAGTGTTTATCAAAATAGTTTTGTATTTTTGCTTGATCCCAATTATCATTAAATCGCATGTCACCTACAGTAATTAATTTTTCAGGGATAACATTCTTTGCTTTATTATTTAAATTTATTTGGGTGAACTGTAGAGTTGAAGGTTCAAAGTATTCCGCTCCATCATCAAGTTTTTGATCATCAAAGAAGGAAATCAACTTAGACATACAATGTATTGGGTTTTGAGCTAGTTGAGGGTAAGCAGCGTGTCCTTGTTTACCAATAATTTCAATTTGAACATCTACAGCTCCTTTTCTTCCCACTTTTATTTGATCGCCAATTACTTTCTCTGAGGATGATTCAGTAGCTATTGAGCCATCAATCCTTATATTATTTTCTTTTAACCATTTTACGACCTTCTTCACTCCGTTAACAGAGTCAGCCTCCTCATCTCCTGTGATAATAAAACTTATTGTGCCGTTAAAATCCTTCTTTTCCTTGATAAATTTAAAAACACTTACCATACTAGCTGCAGTACAACCCTTCATATCCTCAGATCCACGACCATAAAGATATCCATCTTTAATTGTTGGTTCAAAAGGATGAGTGTCCCAATCTTCTAAGTTACCAGGAGGCACTACGTCAACATGACATAAAAAATTAAAATGTTTTCCATTGGTGTTAGTTGGTCCATATGTAGCCATGATATTTATGACTTCGTAGCTTCCATCCCCATCAAAATTTAATTGTTTTGTTACAAAACCATTTTCTTCAAATGTTTTAATTAAAAAGTCAAAAATATCTTGCTTCGCAGGGGTAACAGAATCAAATGATATTAATTTTTTTGATAGTTCTATTGTGTCTAACATCTTAATCTCTTAACAATTCATTAACTGAGGTTTTTGATCGAGTTTTTTCATCAACAGTTTTAACAATTACAACACAGTACAAAGATGCATCACCTTTTGAACTTGGAAGACTACCTGGTACAACTACTGAATAAGGAGGAACTTTTCCCATATAAATTTCTTTAGTTTCACGATTATAAATTTTAGTTGAAGCTCCAATAAATACCCCCATAGATAATACTGAACCCTCTCCAACTATCACACCTTCTGCAACTTCAGATCTAGCACCAATAAAACAATTATCTTCAATTATTACAGGATTTGCTTGTAAGGGCTCTAATACGCCACCTATACCTGCACCACCTGAAATATGACAATTTTTTCCAACTTGCGCGCAAGAGCCAACTGTTGCCCAAGTGTCTACCATAGTTCCTTCATCAACATAGGCACCTAGGTTAACAAAACAAGGCATCAAGACAGCACTCTTTGCAATAAAAGCTGACCTCCTTACAACACAGTTAGGAACTGCTCTAAAGCCAGCTGATTGAAAATTTTCCGATGTCCAATTTTGAAATTTTGAGGGAACTTTATCCCACCATGAAGTATTCCCATGGCTGACACTTGGGCCACCGTTGATCATTTCCATATCCTGTATTCTAAAACTTAAAAGTATTGCTTTTTTAAGCCATTGATTAACGTGCCAAATATCATCTTTTTTTTCGCATACTCGAAGCTTTCCTTGATCTAATAAGTTTAGAACATTCTCTATACTTTTTTTTGCTTCGCTATCCTCAATAAAATTAATTTGATCTCTTTGATCCCATAACTTTTCAATAACTTCTTGATTGCTCATACTAACTTTATATTACGTTTTTTAAGAAATTTTCCAAATCATCAGTAACATGAGAAATATAACCTTTTTCATCAATAATTTTTTGAATATCTGCTTGTTGGTTAACATCTTTATTTAAGTTGTATTCTAAATTATTAGTAACCCAAACTGTTTGCCATCCCATATTATAAGGCTCTTTTAAATTGATATGAAGATCTTCAAACATAGCTGTTGAGCTGTTGTCTAAATTAAATTTCTCCTGAAATGAGTCATAAACTTCCTTATGGGGTTTTGGCATATAATTACTCTCTGAAATATCAAAACATCCATCAAAAATATCTGTCATATCAAGCTTTTCTAATACTTTTTCGACATGTTCGAAGTTAGCATTTGTAAAAATATATTTTTTTCCATTCAAGTTTTTTAATATTTGTGCCAATGGAATATTTGGCTGAACTACTTCATAATTAATTTGATGAACGTAGTCTAAATATTCATCAGGGTTAACTTGATGCTCGATCATAAGTCCTCTAAGTGTCGTTCCATACTGATGATAATATTTAGATCTTAGAGCTTGAGCGTCTCCAGAGGCTAAATTTAATTTTTCCTCAATAAACCTTCCCATTAGAATGTGAACTTTATCAAACAAACCGCACTCTGCTTTATAAAGGGTGTTATCTAAATCAAAAACCCAGTTAGTAATGTTATTCATAATCGTGTTAAACTAATGTTTATTCTAAAAAAAGCCAAGAAGATTTACAAAAATTCAAAAACTTTTTTTTGAATTTCAAATACATTATTATTTGTTTTTGAACTAACTATGAAGTTCTCAAATTTATCATTTAATTCGTCTATAAAAGGGGACTTTTCTTTTATTTTTTTATCACTCTTAGTGTAACAAATAATAACTTTGTCTTTTATTTCTCTCATGGAATCTATCATCTCTATATCTATTTTTTTTGGCCCCAAAGAATTATCAATTAAAACAAATATTTTCTTTAAGTTTTCACGAGATGTTAAATATTGAGATACAAGATCTGATATTTGAAAGGCTTCTTTTTGAGATATCTTTGCAAATCCATAGCCTGGAAGATCAACAACCATCATTGAATCCCCATGATTAAAAAAATTAATTTGTCTTGTTTTGCCTGGTGTATTAGAGATATGTGCTAGTTTTTTCATAAAAATTGCATTAATTAGACTTGATTTTCCAACATTAGATCTGCCAATAAAAGCTATTTCAGGAAAGCTTACGTTAGGATATTGACGAGGTTGTGTTGCGCTTAGTAAAAACGTAGTTTGTTTTTTAAAGTAATTTGAGACAAGGCTCATTAACTCTTCATAATTTTTCTTTGTATGATGTATTGTTGGGCCATTGATAAAACATTATTTGTTGTCCAATAAATAACTAGCCCTGCAGCAAAGCCACCTAAAATAAAAGTAAATACGATTGGTAATAAACCAAAAATTTTTGCTTGCATCTTGTCTACTGGAGCGGGGTTTAATTTAAATTGCACATACATCGATATACCCATTAAGATTGGCCAAATACCTACATTTAGAATTTGTAATATACCCGGAACATTCCAATCTACAAATCCAAATAGAGTAAGTGCCCCTAAAGGGTCAGGTGCAGAGAGGTCGTGTATCCATCCTATAAAAGGAGCATGCCTCATTTCAATAGTTACAAACAAAACTTTATATAAGGCAAAAAATACTGGTATTTGTAAAAGAATTGGTAAGCACCCAGCAATAGGGTTTGCCTTCTCTTTTTTATATAAAGCCATCATTTCTTTTTGCATTCCAGCTCTATCATCCCCATATTGCTCTTTAAGTCTTTGCATTTCAGGCGCTAGTTTTTTCATTTTAGCCATTGATTTAAAAGATTGTTGTGCAAGAGGAAAAAAACAAATTCTCATAAGAATTGTAAACAATATAATAGACCATCCAAAGTTCCCTACGTATCCAAATATAAATTCTAAAACATTAAAAATAGGCTTGGTTAAAAAATAAAACCAACCAAAGTCTACTGAGCGATCAAATCCATCAAAACCATATTCCTCCATGTATTTATCAATAACATTTACAATTTTTGGTCCTGCAAAAATCTTAAAATTATGAGATATACTAGCATTGTTAGAAACAGATATTTTTTCTCCAACAATATCAGTTTGAAAATTATCTACACTATCCACAAAATTATAACTATACGTTTGTTGAACGGGTTCGTTTTGATTAGGGATTATAGCTGTTTGCCAATACTTATCAGTCATCCCAATCCAACCTCCAATAGAAGAGTGTTTAATTTTTTTATCGTCTTTTAGATCGTCATAATCATATTCCTCTAAAACACCATCAGTTATTGATAAGGGTCCTTCATGTAAAATGAAAAAATTTTGCATTTCAGGAATACCTTGTCTTTTGGACAGACCATAAGGGTAAAGGTCAAAAGAAAGACCAGAATTATTTATAACCCTTTGATCAACATTAAATAAATAGTTTTCATCAAGAGAAATTATTTTCTCAAAAGTAATATTCTGACCACTTGTCCAAGTGAGTTTTACAGGATCATTAACACCAATAGAGTTTTTATCAGCAGACCAAATAATGTTGCTATCAGGTAACTCAATTGTACTATCGGAACTTACCCATCCAGTATCCAAATAATAAGCATTATCAGATCCTAAAGGGTTCAAAAATTCAATTAAGTCAGATGTTGGATCTAGAGTCTCTCTAAATTCTTCTAAGATTAAATCATCAATTAGCCCACCATTTAAGTTTATAGAGCCTTTAATTTTTGAATTATCAAAATCTACTCTTCCCGTTTCATTTATTACTTCATTCCTCTCAGCTAAAACACTGGTTGTAGATTTTTGAATACTGAGATCAACCAGGCTTTCACCATTTGTTTGTTCTTCGGTAATTGGTGTTCTCTCTGGTTGAGGTACTAGTAATTGAAAACCAAAAATGATTGCCATTGAAATAATAATTGCTAAAAATAAGTTTTTTTGATTTTCCATATTATTTTCTTACAGGATCGTACCCTGATGAACCTAAAGGGTTACATTTTAGAATTCGAAGAGTTCCTTTTATTATCCCTTTTAAAACACCAAATTCTTGAATGGCTTCAATTGTATACTGAGAGCATGTCGGAAGATGTCTACAAGTGTTGGGTAACATAGGTGATATAAATAACTGATAGATTTTTATAGGAGTAATAAAAAGTATTTTCCAGAGTTTTTTAATATTATTTTTCATATGATATGAATTTTTCAATATCTTGTTTTAAATCAATAAAAGGTACTTTCAAAACTGTTTTTTTTAGTATTAACACAAATTTAACTTGATTTAATGTATTTATAAGACTGCTCGTACGAATTGCTTCTCTGGTTCTTCTTTTAGCTTTATTCCTTTCAACGGCATTTCCAAGCTTTTTACTGGCAATGATACCAACTAGAAAAGACTCTAAATTAGCATCATGGAGAATATAACCATTAAAATATGAACTTTTAAAGTAATGACCTTTATTTCTAATTTGAGAAAATTCGGATGATTTTTTTAGAGTTGGGAGTCTCAATAATTAGGCTGACAGTCTAGATCGACCTTTAGCTCTTCTTGCATTAATAACTCTACGACCGCCAACAGTTGCCATTCTAGACCGAAAACCGTGTCTTCTTTTTCTAACTAATTGGCTGGGTTGATATGTTCTTTTCATTATTATTACACCTAAAAAATAGGTTTCTACATTTAACAATTATTGATATGAAGTCAATAAATAAAAACAAATTATGCTGATAATTAAAGATATTTCTAATTTGCAGTCCTATTTGAGCGCTTATCAAAATCGAAAATATTCAATTGGTTATGTGCCAACAATGGGAGCTCTTCACAAAGGACATGGTGAATTAATCAAGCAATCAAAAAAAGATAATCACAAAACTATTGTAAGTATTTTTGTTAATGAAAAACAATTTAGCAACAAAGAGGATTTTGACACTTATCCAAGGAATAAAGGTTTTGACTATGATTTCTGCACCGACAATGAGGTAGATATATTATTTGAACCCTCTTCTGAAGAAATATTTAAAAATGATGAAACACTACTAAATAACAATTATTTTAAAGATATTCTTTGTGATAAATTTAGAAAAGGACACTTTGACGGTGTTATCACTGTTCTTGATAAATTTTTTTCAATTATAAAAAGTAATAAAGTTTATTTTGGCGAAAAAGATTATCAGCAACTAAAGATCATTGAGAAATTTATTGAAGAAAAATACAAATCTTTAGATTTAGTTTCAGTCCCAACACAAAGATATGAAGAGGGAATAGCTTATTCATCAAGAAATGAAAAACTAAGTAAAAAGCAAACTAAAGATTTTGTAGATTTTCATAAAAAAATTAAAAATTTTATAAAATCTCTTGAAGAATCCTTAGACATTGAGACCGCTAACCATAGAGCTAATGATTTTATGAAATTACAAGATATTGATAAGTTTGATTATTTTGAATTCAGAAATGATACTGATCTAAGTTTTGTAGGTACTGTTTCTCAAGCCAGACTTTTTTATGCAATCTATAAAGGTAAAGTTAGATTAATTGATAATTTAAAATTTTAAATTGGCGGTTCTGCAAGGATTCGAACCCTGAATTCTTGATCCGTAGTCAAGTGTGATATCCGTTTCACCACAGAACCATTAGGTTGATTTATATACTCTTTTTAAACTCTAAAATAGGCTTTTACCTGTGGTCGAAACATTAACAAAAGAGCAATAAATTGTATTAATGTGTTAAAACTTAAAATCGTTCTTATGCTCATTTCATTAATACCAATCTCTGGAAAAGGCGAGAAAGGTGCTGAAAAAGAGTGTGATAAAGCTCCAAATAAATCAAAAATTCCAACCGCATTCCAAGCTAGCAAAATTCCCCAAAGTAAAGCTGATGGCTTTTTCCATATCTTATAAGCAAGAAATAATGCTGTTGTACCTATTACAAAATCGCCAAGAAAAGCTATAGTCCAATCAGATGAAGCAGCACGTTCACTTCCTATGGCTCCGAGGGTAAGAAATAGACCAGAGCCAACTGCTCTGAAAACCATCCATCCAGTTGTAAAAATTAATATTTTTACTTGAATATGCATCTTTATAACTCTAGATAAATAATGTGAATAATACAACAAATGAAACAAACTTTTTTTAAAATCAGGGAAAGCAAAGTATTTCAATATACAGTTTTATTTATAATAATTTTTAATGCATTTACGATTGGTTTAAACACATATGATTTAGGAGAAATTTCAAGAATATTTATTAAATATTTAGATTATTTGATAACCATATTTTTCGTTATCGAAATTACAATTCGCTTCATCGGTGAGCCTAAAAAATCAAATTTTTTAAAAAATGGTTGGAATATTTTTGACACTATTATTGTGTTAGTCTCCTTGATACCAATACCTAATAATTCTAGTTTTCTATTATTTAGATTATTAAGAGTATTTAGAGTTTTGAGAGTTATTTCAATTATACCTGAGCTAAAATTAATAATTGAATCTTTGATTGGATCTCTTAAAAGAGTTTTTTATGTAAGTTTGTTATTATTTATCATTCTTTACATATACGCCACCATTGGATCAATTGTCTTTTCTAATAATATACCCTCTCGATGGTCTGATGTTGGGGTTTCGATGATCACTTTATTTCAGGTTTTAACTCTTTCATCATGGGAGCAGGTTATGCTTCCTCTCCAAGCTGAATATTGGTGGGCATGGATTTATTTTTTTAGCTTCATAATTGTTTGTGCAATTACAATGTTAAATCTCTTAATCGCAATTTTAGTTGACGTTGTTGTCAATCAGCATGAAAAAAAAGATAATGTTCCTAATATGAAAGTAAGACACAATGTTGAAAAGTTAAATGAACAATTTTCAGAGGAAATTAATCTAGATAAGTTAAAAAAAGACTAATAATGACAGCAGATATATTTATGCCAATTATCTATTTAGTTTGTTTACTAATTTTAATTGGCCCCCGTTTTTTAGAGACAAATTCATCTCTTAAACAAATTTTAAGTAACTTAAGTATTTGGGCTTTGATAGTTATTTTAATTTCTTTAGCATACCAGACATATAACTATTTCACTTAAAGCTTCCTAGTTTGTCCGTGACTCATATATGAAAATTCGTCTTTAGTAAGCTTTAATTTTTTAGTTAACTCCTTAAGCAACTTTATAGGCTCATCCATAGGCTCATCAGTTAGTTGAAAAGTTCCCCAATGCATTGCTATAGACTTTTTTGAATTAACATCTCTGTGAATTTGAATTGCCTCCTCCACATTGCAATGTGAGTCTTTCATAAACCATCTTGGAGCATATGCCCCAATAGGTATTGTAGATAAATCAAATTCACCAAACTTTTTTTGAATGTCTTGAAAATCTTTTGAGTAACCAGTATCGCCAACAAAAAAATATTTAAAATTATTCGTCATTACAACCCATCCGCACCACAATGTTTTGTTTGTATCGTTAAATGTTCTTTTACTCCAATGTTGAACTGGAACAGAGTGGATTTCTAAATTTTTATATTTAGACATTTGCCACCACTCATGTTCAATCACATTACTTGCACCTAGTTTTGAAATAGTTTCTTTTAATTTTAGGGGTACAAAAAAAGTTGGTTGGTTAATATTCTGTTTTTTTAATAATAGCTTAATGCTTTGCGCATCAAGATGATCATAGTGATTGTGAGAAATTAAAACTAAATCTATAAACGGCAAGTCATTAATATTTAAACCTGGTGGTGTCGTTCTTGAGGGACCCATGAAACTTAAAGGAGAGGCTCTTTTGGTAAAATGAGGGTCCGTAAGTATATTAATCCCATCAATCTGTATTAAAAAAGTTGAATGCCCTACCCAAGTAATTGTTTTCTCAGATTTGTTGGATTTTAGATAACTGGGATTATTTTTAACTACAGGAAAACTCATAGGTTTTGGCTTATTTGATTCTTTCCTCCATTTCCAAAAATCTTTGAAACTGCTTTTATGCAGCACATAGTTATTAAGAAACATACCATCTTCCATATTGAAGGGTTTGAAGAGAGAGTTCGCCATAATTTTTGTTTTTAAAGATAAAAAAGCTAATGAAAATAATAAAATTTTTTTTATAAAATTTCTTCTTAGCATCTAAAACAAGTAATTAAAAAATTAACTTTTAATAATATTAACGAAGTTTTTATACATTTGGTTGCACTGTTGCATCATCGAATCAATTTCTTTGTCTACCATGTCTTTCATTTGAGGTAAGGCATCAGCGCCAAGAGACTTTTCTAGGGCATTTTTATACTCAGGAACCTTAGCCCAATCATCAACTGTGGTCTTTCGAATTTCTAAATGAAATTGAATTCCATAGGCATATTTTTCATAACCAAAAATTTGATACTTAGTTGAAGGCGAAGTAGCAATAACTTGAACTTTAGAATTATTTTCTAATCCAATTACTTCATAAGAGTGCCATTGAAGAGCTTTAATCTTTTTTGGAAGAAAACTAAAGACAAGATCATCTTTAGCATTTGTTTCTATATCAATATCTAATACGCCAATTTCTGGTGGTATTGACTCTACAACCTTACCTCCCAGCACTTCACCTAAAAGTTGACATCCCAAGCAAAACCCCAAAAATGGTTTTTTAAGATTTAAGACATATTCTGAAATTGCTTTTTTTTCTTCAATTAACCAAGGATATTCATTTTCCATAAAAGTATCCATTGGACCCCCCATGCAAAGCATTGCATCATAGCTATCAAGATTTGTTGGAATCAGATCTCCCTGGTCTAGTTGTATGGTTGTGATTTCATGACCATCTGCTAAAAGATAATCTTTAAAAGTCCCAGGATCTTCAATATCAATGTGTTGAAGAGATAAAAATTTCATAAAATCATTAGATTATTCGAATTCAATTCAAGAATTTCAAATAGATACTTATTTATTTTAGTCGTCGCCAGTAACGGTATCTTTAACTTTATTGTAACCTGAAGATACTGCTCCTACTACTGTGTCGTAGGCGTCATTTGCCTTTTCACTAACAGTTGCACAACTTGTAGTAAAAAATAATGATGAAATTAATACTAATAAGAGTTTTTTTGACATAATCGGGATTATGAAAAAATCATGTTAAAAGTCAATTTATTTAAACTAAAAATTAAAATATATTAAAAATAAGAATGTTTGATGAGGAAGAGCCTATAAAAAAACCGAAGTCATTAGATTTAGATGACTTGAGTGTTGAGGAAATTGAGAAAATGATTAGTGATCATAAATCTGAAATCAGTAACCTCGAAGCATTGTTAAAGAAGAAAAAAGATAAACTTAAGTTAGCTGATACCTTTTTCAAAAAAAATTAATAACCCTCTATTAAAATTAGGTCACTTTTTGTACTTTTTTGTCTAATATCCATGGCTTTTGAATAATCAATTGATTCATAACACTTTTTAGCACTTTCAAAGCTCTCAAATTCTACGACCGTAGTTCGATCGACAGGCCACTCTCCTTCGACAACTTCAAATTTGCCACCCCTTATTATGTACTTTCCTCCATATTTCTTCATCACTTCTGTGGATAAAACAGGATATTTTTGAAATAATTCGGGATCATGTATCGAAACACGAACAATAATGTACCCTTTTTTCATAACTGGAAGATAAGTTAATACTTTTAAACAGAGTTATCCACAGTAATTTGTTAGGTATATGGTTAATTAATAAAAATGTGATATTTTCTTTTTAGATTTAACTACAAAAAAACTAAATTTATCAAGTTTTTTTTGTATTTTGTTCTTTTTAAATCAAAACTCTCAATTTGCATGTGCATTTATTGAGAAAAAATATTAATCTTTTAAAAGTTATGCACAGGCAATTCTCTATTTTATTGAAGTTTATATTTTACTCCATTTTTCAGGCTTTTTTTGTAATAAATTTGTCATATTCCGATCACCTCACAGCAAAAGTTACCGGATTTGTTAATGCAACTAGTCCAATTCACGTGTTTGGATATGATAGGAAATACTTCTTTGAAAAAAACTCTGCACCATTATTTATCGTCATTGAGCCAGATATAAACAAATTTAATAAAATTAATTTAAAAGCATTTCCTCATATAAATATTGGCTTGTTTGTGTTTCAAGACACTGACGGAAATGGGCAATTCACAACAAATTTTAAAGGACAGCCTTTAGAACCATTTGGCTTTTCTTTAAATCCTAACTATGAATTTGAAGACGTTGTCTTTGAAAATATAGTTTTTGATATGACTAAGTTTACTCAAGTTGAGATTCAACTTAAACAATAATATTCAATATTTTTTTCACCGCTTCACCCAAAGAAATCTTAGATGTATCAATTTCTAAATCTGGATTGATTGGTTTTTCATACACACTGTCTATACCTGTAAAATTTGGTATTTTTCCTTGCCTAGCTTTTTTATACAAACCCTTAGGGTCTCTTTTTTCAGCTACTTTCAAAGGAGTGGAAATAAAAATTTCTTTGAAATCACTTTTTTCAAAAAGTGATCGAGCCATTTCTCTTTCTAATCTGAATGGCGATATAAAAGCAGTAATGACTATAAGTCCAGCATCACACATAAGCTTTGCAACCTCTGCTACTCTTCTTATATTTTCTACTCGATCTTTATCTGTGAAACCTAAATCTTTATTTAATCCATATCTTATATTGTCTCCATCAAGAATGTAGGTTTTTTTACCTTGTGTGTATAATTTTTTTTCAAGTTCATTAGCCAAAGTAGATTTTCCAGAGCCAGAGAGTCCAGTCATCCAAAGTACTTGACCCTTATGCCCATTAATTTTCTCTCTAAGATTTTTATTTATGGATAAATTTTGAAGTTGGATATTTTGGGATCTTCGAAGAGCAAAATTTATCATACCCATCCCAATAGTTTGATTGTTTATGGGGTCAATAATTATTAAAGAACCTAAAGTTTTATTTTCTTTAAAAGTTGAATAGGGAATGTCTTTATTAAATGAGACAGAAATTTCTGCAACATCATTAAGTTTTAACTCACCCCCGCCATCAAATTCAAGTGTATTTACATTATATATTTTTTTAATACTCATAATTTTCATACTAGTAGAAATATTATGAATTTTGGCTAAGTACGTTCTTCCATTAAAACATTTCTCCTCTGACATCCAAATAACATTCAAATTAAATTGATCAGCCATTTCTATGACAGATTTTTTCGAACAAAGAACGTCTCCTCTTGAGGTATCTATTTCTTTATTTAAAGTAAGGGTAACACTTTGCTTCA
>CACDYZ010000012.1 GCA_902557145.1 uncultured Alphaproteobacteria bacterium
GTCAAAAGAAGTCTCTTTATTAACCTTGGCAACACAAAATAAAATAGGTAGAGACGTCTTTTTAAAACACCATAATTTAAAAGACACTTATACTTTATATCAAAAACATATGATTTCTGCAGATGACTCTTTTAAAGCTTTATTTCAAAAAAATAGTGTTAAATTAAAAGTAATTTATAAAGAAGTCTTAAGTTTATCTAAAATAGCAAATCAAAATACAATTGAATTCAAGGAGAAGGTCAGAGAAATACAATCTGGCCAAAGAACAGCTAATCAAGCCAAAAAAGAGATGATTGAGGCTAATTTACGCTTAGTTATTTCAATTGCAAAAAAATATACAAATAGGGGTCTACAGTTTTTAGACCTTATTCAAGAGGGAAATATAGGCTTAATGAAAGCAGTTGATAAATTTGAATATAGAAGAGGTTATAAATTCTCTACTTATGCAACATGGTGGATCAGACAGGCAATTACTAGATCTATCGCAGATCAAGCGAGAACCATTCGTATACCAGTGCATATGATTGAAACAATAAATAAAATTGTGAGATCAAGTAGACAATTAATTCTAGAGCTAGGAAGAGAACCTACGCCAGAAGAATTATCTGTTAGACTTAAAATGCCAATTGAAAAAGTTAGAAAAGTTTTAAAAATAGCAAAAGAACCAGTTAGTTTAGAGACACCAATAGGTGATGATGATGATAGTTTTCTTGGTGATTTTATCGAGGATAAAAACGCAGTTATACCTGAAGATGCAGTTATGCAATTAAATCTTAGAGAAACTACAACCAAAATACTTTCTACGTTGACACCGAGAGAGGAAAGAGTTTTGAGGATGAGATTTGGTATAGGAATGTCATCTGACCACACCTTAGAAGAAGTAGGTCAGCAATTTAGTGTTACTAGAGAAAGAATTAGACAAATTGAGGCAAAAGCATTAAGAAAACTAAAACACCCTATAAGATCTAAAAAACTTAAGTCTTTTATGGACTCTTAAAATTATCATTAATTAAAATTCTTGTTTTTTTTTCATAAGATTATAATAGTAACAATTCTAATCATGGGCCTGTAGTTCAGTTGGTTAGAACGCGGTGCTCATAACGCCGTTGTCGCAGGTTCGAGTCCTGCCGGGCCCACCAGCAATAATTATTTTATATTTTTTGTATTTCTATTATCAAAGCTTCTAAACTACCTCTATTTTTTCTTAATATTTTATTAAATTCTGATTTTTTCGTTACAAAATAAGATGTGTTCTCAACTATAACATCTATAATTTTAAATGATGACCCTGTATCAATAACTTTCCAATAGAGATTAGCTGAGGACTTTTTATCAGAAATTATTGATTTAACTATGAAAATATTATCTTTTATATCAACATCTTTAAGTATTATCGAACTGGAAGAATTTGAATTAGCTAATTTGTATATAGTCTTTATCAAATAATCTGTAAAAACATCCAAATATAATGATAATTCATCTTTGGAGCTTTTATTAATTATATTCTCTCCAATAAGGCCATATGCGATTGACTTAATAGCAAAATTTTTGTTTATGAAATACTTATAATTTTCGTAATTTTCATTTTCAGTTCCTTCATTATTATTAATTATTTCTAAGAACTGATTAGACTCCTTTTTAAACCATTCTGAAACCTCTGAGGCTTGAAGGTTAGAAAAAGAAAAAATAATACTAAATAAAATTAGTAAAGATCTCATGAAAACAAGTAAATATAGTTTGACAAACTATTCAATATAAATTTTTGGTACAGGTAAATTTTGTATATATTCCTCCTCAAGTTGAGCATTTCTGTTTTGATAATAAATAGACTTTATCATTTCATATCTATCTGAGGAAGCCCCTCTTACTTTATCTAATTGATCGTCTACTTCAACTCTCTCATTCAATCCATTTCCTATTGCCACATATTCTCTATTTGGAACACTATTTGAAATTGGATCTACAAAATATTCAACTACATCTCCACTAAAATCTCTTAGATTGCTTGGGCCTATAATTGGTACAATTATATAAGGACCACTTGATACACCACCTTTGGCAAGAGTAATTCCAAAATCTGTCTCATTCTTTTCCATTCCTACTCTTGAGGCTACGTCAATAGTACCTAAGCTAGTAATAGTATTAATTGTAAATCTTCCCAATGAATTGAGTGATTTATAAAATTCTCCTTGAAAAATAAAAGATATAGATCTTATTGGTTCCTTTAAATTACTAAAAAAATTAGAAACTCCTTTCTCTACTGGCTCTGGGGCTATAAATCTGTAAGTTTTGACAATTGGCCTAATAGCAATATCATCAATAAAGAAATTAAAATTTAAAACTGCTCTGTTTATTGGCTCTATTGGATCATATATTTCATCGTAAGATATTCCTGATACAGATTCTTCCTCATTTGAGTAAGAGAGAGGTATTTGTAAAAAAGTTACAGATATTATTAAAAGAATTACTTTCAAATGTTTTTTCATTACGTAAAATCTTGATTCATTATATTACAATCAATTTATGGATCTTAGTAAATTAAATAAAGAACAAAAAATAGCAGTAGAACATAAAAATGGACCACTTTTGGTACTTTCAGGAGCTGGAACAGGGAAAACTAGAGTTTTAACATCTAGATTTGTTTATATAGTTAAAAATTTAAATGTTGATTTTAATAAAATTATAGCTGTTACCTTTACAAATAAGGCAGCTAATGAAATCAAAGAAAGAGTAAATACTCAACTCCAGAGTAATATAGATACTCCATGGGTGGGAACTTTCCATTCCATATTTGCTAAATTTTTAAGGAAGCACTCAGGTTTAGTGAATTTAAAATCCAATTTCACAATATTAGATATCGAGGATCAAAAAAAACTTTTAAAACAAGTTTTAGAGTACTGTAAAATTGACAAAGATATAAGTGAAGCCATTTATCATAACGAAATTCAAAATTTAAAAGATAATAAAATACTTTTTAACGAAAATAAAAAGATTTCTAAATTTTCATCTATTGAAAGGTTGGACGATATTTATTCATATTATCAACAAAGATTAATTGAAATAAATTCTGTAGATTTTGGTGATATCCTTTTACATAGTTATCACATACTTTCTAATAATCCTGATATAAAAAAATCCTACCAAAATTTTATTGAACACATTCTAATAGATGAGTTTCAAGATACAAACTTAATCCAATATGATTTAATAAAACTAATTTTAAATTCAGACAAAAATTTATTTTGTGTAGGAGATGATGATCAATCAATTTATGCATGGCGTGGAGCAAACATTGAAAATATTATCAATTTTCCAGAAGAGTTTAACTCCCCTGTAGTTCGCTTAACAAAAAATTACCGATCAAATAGTTCAATTTTAGAAGCGGCAGCATGTATAATAAGCAATAATAAAAATAGATTAGGTAAAGACTTAGTAAGTTTTAATGAAAAAATACCTGAACAAAAAATTAATTTAAATTCATTTTATTCTCAGGAAGAGGAGTCATTATGGATATCTGATAATATATCAAAGAAGTTTCAGGAAAATAACAGTATTGGTATTTTAGTCAGACTGACTGCCCAAATGAGAAGTATTGAAGACAAGTTAATAAAATACGCTTTGCCTTATGAAATTATTGGTGGGCCAAGATTTTTTGAGAGAAAAGAAATCAAAGATATCTTGGCATATTTAAAACTAGCAAATAGTTTTAATGACGATCTATCTTTTGAAAGAGTAATCAATTTACCTAAAAGAGGCATAGGAGATCAATCAGTTAAATTAATTATTAATAACGCAAGAGAAAATAAAATTTCATTTTTTGAGTCTTTAGTAGTTTTATCTAATAAAAATAACTTGCCCGGATCCCTTATAGTAAAAACTAAACCATTCATTGATATTATAAAAAAAACATCTGATCTTATAAAGAAAACTACTTTAGAGGATATAGGTATTTTTATTATTGAAGAGTCAGGTTATTTAAAAATGCTTGAAAACGAGAAAAACAAATTGAAACAAGTAGAAAATGAGTCACGAATAGATAATTTAAAAGAATTTGTAAATGCTCTATCTGAATTTGAGAATATTGATGATTTCTTAGAGCATGTTGGTTTGGTAAACGAAAATCAAAAAAAAACTCATTCAAATTCTGTCAAACTAATGACTCTCCATGCTGCTAAAGGTTTAGAATTTGACCATGTATATTTACCAGGCTGGGAGGAGGGTATCTTTCCAAGCTCTCGAGCATTAGAGCAAAATTCTTCAAAATCTCTTGAGGAAGAGAGACGACTTGCTTATGTAGGAATTACGAGAGCAAAGTTTGATTTAAACTTAAGTTATGCTACTTCAAGATATACGTATGGAATAAATAATTATTCATTACCATCAAGATTTTTGAATGAAATTTCAAAAATCGATAAAAATACAAATAATTTAATTGATGAACATTCCCAGTCTAACTTAGAAAAAAAGATTACCTCTGATAATGTTCAATTGAGCCCTGGTAAAAAAAGGATGCTAGAATTTTTAAAAAAAAATAGTAAATGAAATATCAGCTTATAAATAAATTTTTAAAAAATAATAAATTAGATTTTTACCTTATTACAAATAATGATTTACATTTAAATGAAAGTCCAAATTTACATTTAAAAGACATATATAAATTACTTAAATTTGATTGTACAAGGGGATATATACTTTTCTTTATAAACAAATTTATTTTTTTTACTGACTCTCGTTACACCTTAGCAGCTAAAAAATTTTTTAAGAATAACTGTGAAATTTATGATTTAAGTGAAACTTCTATTGTGGATTATCTTTTATCACAAAATAAAAATTTATCAGGTATTTTAGACTCAAAGTTAATTTCAATCAAAGAATTTAGAGAGATTAATTCTAAGTTAGAGAAAAATAAAATAATAATTATCCCCCAATCTAAAAACTTTTTCTTAAAGAATTATTATCCAAATTTTAATATTTCTTACCCGTTGAGTATGCCAAAATATTTAATACCAAGACCGTTCATTAAAAATTTAAAATGGGTAAAGAATAAGCTTAAAACTGATGGAATACTAATTTGGAATAACGCCCAAGTTGCATATTTACTTAACCTAAGGTCTTTTGAGCTTTGGAATTCTACTAAACCGTTTGCAGGTTTATTTATTCCAAAAAAAAATATTAATCCTATTTTAATAACAAATCACTTAAATTTAAAAAAAGTAAGTAAAATAAGCAAAAGTTTTAATATTTTTAAAGAAGAAAAATTTATTAAATATCTTAAATCATCAAAACTTAAAAATATTGAGACTTCTTATGAATTCTTAAATCTAAATATGTATATGAGATTATCTAATTTTTTAAATGTATCAGAGACCAAAATTAATATTTCTAAATACATGGGTATTAAAACATCAAAAGAAATAAAAAATATAGAGTCTTGCCATATTGAAGATGGCTTAGCTGTTCTAAAATTTATTATTGAATTAAAGCAAAAAAAAATTAATCCAAAAAATGAATATGAAGTTTCAGAAATTTTATACAATAAAAGAAAAGAGGGTATTAATTTTTTTAGAAATTCTTTTGATTATATTAGTGCATTTGACTCGAATGCTGCCATTGTTCATTACAAACCACACCCTAAGAAATCTTTATCATCTAAAAACAGAAATTTATTATTAATTGATTCTGGTGCTCAATATTTAGAGGGAACTACCGATATTACAAGGGTAATTAAAATTGGAGTTAAAAATCTTACAAGAATTAAATTATCATATACTTATTTGTTAAAGTCTTTAATAAGAATAGAAAACAAAATATTTCCAAGAAATATTAGAACATCAGAAATAGATTTTTTTATAAGAAAATATCTATCTAAATTTAATATATCTTATAATCATGGGACTGGGCATGGTGTAGGTAATTTTGGTGATGTACATGAAAAATATCCTATTATTTCCTCAAGATCTAACGATATTTTAGTTAAGAATGCTTTATTTTCCATTGAACCAGGTTATTACGTTGAAGGTCAATTTGGTTTAAGAATAGAAAATTTATATGTAACAAAAAATATAAATAATAGTTTAAGACTAAAAAACATTACATTAGTACCTTACGATTTGGATTTAGTTAATTTTAAGTTAATCACAAACTTTGAGAGAAATTATATTAAAAAATATCATACAGAAATTTATAAAACTCTTAAACCAAGATTGAGTGATGACTATAGAGATTATTTTATAAAATATTTAATTAATAAGATTTAAAAAATCTTTTTCATTTAAAATATTAATTTTTAAATCTTTAGCTTTCTTTAATTTAGATCCAGATTTTTCTCCACTTACAAGTATGTCCAAATTTTTTGAAACATTCGAGGCAATTTTATATCCTTTTTTTTTTGCTAATTCTTTTGCCCTGTCACGTGACATTTTTTTAAGAGTTCCGGTAAATAAAATACTTTTATTTAGACTTTCATAATTACTCTCAATTTCCTCAATTTCAATTATATCTAGGATTGCAAATGATTCTTTAAGATTACCTTCATTAGAAAAGTAATTAATAAACGAATTGATAGCTTTTTCACCTAGACCATCAATATTTTCAAGTTGTTCTCTTAGTTTTTTTGATTTAATTAAATTTTTAAATCTAGTTTTATTTTTAAAATTTAAAGATATAAGCTCAGAATTATTTTCACCCAAATACCTTAGACCAAGAGAAAATAAATATCTTGATAAAGAAGTAATCTTAGATTTATTTATTGATTCAATAAGATTTAAAAAGGATTTTTCACCAAATCCATCTAGTTTTATAATTTTATCTTTATGATTTTCTAATTCGTATATATTATATCTATTAGAAATTAAATTAAGACTGACAAATTTTTCAATCAATTTTTCACCAAGCCCTTCTATGCTCATTGCCTTCTTAGATACAAAATGCTTTAGAGTCTCTAAATTTTGATACTTACATTGATTTTTTCCTACACTACACCTTTGTACTGCCTCACCTTTGATTTTTATTATTTTATTTCCACATAAACATTTTTTTGGAATATTAAATTTTTTATTAGATTTTTTTCTTTTCTCTATATCAACTTTTGAAACATAGGGAATTACATCTCCAGCTCTTTTTACCCAAACAAAATCATCAATTCTTATATCTTTTCTTATAATTTCATCAAAATTATGAAGAGTTGCATTTGATACTATTACCCCTCCAATATTAATTGGCTTTAGTCTAGCTACAGGTGTTATAGCTCCAGTTCTTCCAATTTGTAGTTCTATTTTTTTTACTTGAGTTAATGCTTCCTCAGAACTAAATTTAGCAGCTATTGCCCATCTAGGGAATTTATTGGTATTTCCTAACATTCTCTGTAAATCTAAGCCACTAATTTTGATTACCATTCCATCAATATCAAAGTTAATTAAGGACCTTTTTTTCTCAATCTCTGAAATGTAAACATAAATATTATCTAAATTATTATATTTTTTAGCATAGCCAGTTTGATCAAAATTATTTTTTTTGCAAAAAATTAAAAATTCCTCAAAGTTTAAAAACTCTTGTTCGTAAGAAAATTTACCATACCCATGTGGTATAAATCTTAAAGGTCGATCTTTTGTAATTTTACTGTCTATTTGACGAAGAGACCCTGAAGCAGCATTTCTAGGATTTGAAAACTGACTTTTCTTTTCAAATTGATTATTTAAATTTTCAAAATCATCTCTAAAAAAAAATACCTCACCTCTGATCTCTATAAGATCAGATTTACAATTTTTTAAAACTTTAGGTATACCTTTAATGCCTAAAACATTTTCTGTGATCTCTTCTCCAATTATTCCATCACCTCTTGTAATTGCTTTAAATAATTTATTATTTTTATATATCAGAGACAGAGATACTCCATCTATTTTACAATCTACATTAAATATATAGTCTGAATTTTTTTTTTTTAAAAAATTTGTTGCTTTGTTAAAGAAATCTTTTGAGTCAATTAAACTAAAACTATTAGATAAAGATAGCATAGGTTCATAGTGTTTAAATTTTGCAAATTTTGAAGAAGGTGTAGCACCTATACCTAAATTATCTAATTTTTTTAATTCAGGATTATTTGATAATAAATTATCATACCTTTTCTTTAGATCATCATAATCTGAGTCATCAATTGATGGATTTGAGTTGTAATATTCATTATTATGTTTTTTTAACTTATCTCTCAGTTTTATAAAACTATCTTCTGTACTCATCACTTTAATTTTTAAGTAAATCTGAAGCTACTTTTTTAGCAGTCTCAGTAATTTTAGCACCACTTATTAAACTTGCTATTTCATTAATTCTTGACTCGTCATTTAATTCAAAAATTTCACTTGTCATCTCATCATTTTTAATGACTTTCTTAATTTTCCAATGTTTGTTAGCTTTTGATGCAACTTGAGGTGAATGTGTTATGGCTATAACTTGATTTTTTTTGGATATATTATTGATTTTCTCAGAGACATTAGATGCGATTTTGCCACTTAAACCACTATCCACTTCATCAAAAATGAGTGTAAGATCTTTATCGTTATTAGCTGATAATGATTTAATTATCAAAAGTAACCGGGATAATTCTCCTCCAGATGCTACTTTTTTTATCGAGCTAAAATCAGAATTTTTATTTGTTCTAAATAATACATCTAATTCATCATATCCTTCAGAATTGTAGTCTTTTTCATCTTTTTCTGAAAACTTAAAAATAATTTGACCTTGCTCTATATTTACGATTGGAAGTTGTTTATTAATATTTTCAGATATTTTTTTTGACTCTTTTTTTCTAAAATTAGATATTTTTAAAGCCTCTTCTTTATAATTATTAAGAGCACTAGTATATTTATTAAAAAGATTTTTTTTCTCTTTATCAAAATTTTCAAGTGAGTCAATTTCAATTAATATTTTTTCTTTAATAGAAAACAAATTTTTAGGGTCTACTTCAAAAAATTTTGATAGTTGTTGATATTGATAAATCTTTTCATCAATTTCGTCAAAATCAATTTCATCGTAATCTACAGAATTAAATTTATTTTCTAAATCATTAATTAATTCATTTATATCCAAAATTAAAGAGGCAAATTTTTGTGAAATATGCGAGTATTCTTGATTTATATCTTCTAATTTAGAAAGATTTTTTTTCTATTAAATTTAAGTTATTATTTGAATTATAAATTGATATTGATTTTTTTATTTCATTTGAAATTTCACTATATTTTTTTATATGTTTATTTAAGTTTCTTTTATTAAGAAGCTCTTCATATTCATTTTTAGTTGGATTTAATGTTTTAATTTTATTATTTTTGATTTTTAGTATTTCTAGTTTCTCATTTATATTTTTTTCATTGCCCAAGTGGGCTTGATAAATATTCTTTGAGTCTTTAAATTTTTCAAAATTATATTTTAAATTATTTTTCTCAATACCACCTATATTATCAATAAATTTTAGAAAATACTTGTTATCAAATAATTCTTGCTGCTCAAAATTCTCTTGAAATTCAATAACATTTTTTAAAATCCCTTTTATGTTGTTTAGAGGTTTTATTTCACCATTAATAAATAATTTTGACTTTTGATTGGAGTTTATTTGTCTTTCTACAATCAAATAATCATCCTCAATAATAAGGTTGAGTTCATCTAGATTTCTTTTAATCAAATTATTAATTTCAAATACTGCTTTTATTGAGGAAATTTCATTTTCTTTTAAATTCAGATTAGTTTGGTTTTTTCCACCAAGTGCTAATTTTAGCCCCTCTATAATAATAGACTTACCTGCACCTGTTTCTCCAGTAAACGCATTAAAACCATTAATGAAATTAATAGATATTTTTTTAATTAATAAAAAATTTTTAATTTCTAGTGAAACTAACATTACAATTAATTTATAGGTTGGATTGAACTATTATTAGAATAACTTTCCTCATTTTGTTTTAATAATTTTATTGGATTGAATTTTTCAAACCATTTTTTGTCATCACTAACTTCATCTAATCCATTTATTACTTTGTATGACTTTTGATACCATTCACTTTTAGGGAAATTATAAGCTAAAATCGATGCATACTTTTTTGCCAATTCATATTCGTCTAAAGAATAATATATCTTAGTTATTAAAAATAAAGTCTCCTCAATAGAAAGACTTGAACTATGATTACTAAATATATCTAACAAATAAACTAATGCTCCATTGGAATTGCCTTTATCCGAATAATATTTTGCTACCCCAAGTTTTTCTGCTGCTAAATTATTATTAATAAGTTTAATCTTTGTGAGTATATCAATCTCATATTCACTATTGGGATAAGCATTCAATATAAAATTAAATTTTTCTAGAGCTAAATTAGTATTTTCTTGACTGTAATTAGATTTTTTCATTAAAACGTAATAAGTCATCGCTTCTAGATAATTAGCATAAACTATATCTTTGCTCCCTGGGTAGTAACTTTTATACATATCAGCTAGAGCTCTTGTTTTTTCATAATCTTTCTTTAGAAAGTAGATGTAAGCTGTTACAAGCATACTTTTATTAGCATATGGACTGCTTGGATAAAGTACTTCTATTTTATCTAATTCAATTAAAGCTAATTCAAATTCATTTGAATTAATATAATTGTTGGCTAATTCAAATAATTCATAATCATCTAATGCATTATTTTCATAAAGACTTTGATCATTTTTAAATTCATCTTTATCATTATTAGAGCATGAAATTATAAAAAAAAATAAAAGTATTAGAATCGACTTTTTCACAAATGAATTATAGCGCTAGAAAAAAAAATAAAATAGTCAAATATATAGTCATTCACTATACAGGGATGAAAACTCTTAAATCAGCTTATCAAAAGCTATCAGATAAAAGTTCAAATGTGAGTGCCCATTATCTAATTTCTAGAAAGGGTATTATATTTAATTTATTATGTCCCAAGTATAAAGCTTGGCATGCTGGTAAATCTAAATGGAAAAATAACATAAATATTAATGATTACTCAATTGGAATTGAACTTGAAAATAAAGGACATGACTACGGATATACAAATTATTCCAAAAAACAGTACAGCTCTTTAAAGAATTTAATTTATTTTTTAAAAATAAATTTTTTTATTTTAAACAAAAACATTATATTTCATTCAGATATTGCACCAAATAGAAAAGAAGATCCAGGAGAGAGGTTTTTTATAAAAAAAATCGGAATTAATAGATTCAATAATAAAAAAACAAAAAAAATATACACTATAGATGAAATGTTGAAGTTATATGGTTTTCATATGTCATACATTGAAAACCATAAAAGATTTTGCATTATGGCAGTAAAAAGATCATTAAACTACGCTGTAATTAATTCTTCTCAATCTAAAAAATTTGTAAAAGATTTTTATAATTTAATATTTAGTTAATTTTATGTATTATGTATTTGGGTAGCGTGCAGTCGCTTTGTCAAACAAAGAGGAAAGTCTGAGCTTGCGTAGAAAGTGATAACGGATAACATCCGTCGAGGGTAACCTTAGGGAAAGTGCAGCAGAAATACACCGCCGCAAGGTAAGGGTGAAAAGGTGAGGTAAGAGCTTACCGGGTACATAAATAGTATCGCAATATGCAAACCCTATCACGAGTAAGATCAAATAGAGGCTAAAACTATTTCTACAGTTGGCCTGGGTTGATCGCTGGAATTAGCTAGTAATAGTTAATCTAGATAAATGACTGCAATTTTTATAATACAGAACTCAGCTTATAGCTACCCAACACTATTTACTAATTTATTAAAATCCCATATAATCCCATAAAATACCATGATAATGTTTTTATCTTCTTTTTATGGAATTATAGACTCTAAAAACAGAGTAGCTATACCATCCTCATTTAGATCAACAATTAGTAGTTCCAAAGAAAATATATATATATTCAAAAGTCTTAAATATGAATGTTTAGAAATACACTTATCTTCAAAAATTAATATACTAATTAAAAGTTTTGATGAGAAAGATTTTTTTTCAAAAAAAAATGATCATTTTAAAACAGCAATACTCTCGGATTTAGAGGAAATAAATATAGATAAAGAGGGTCGTTTTATTGTCAAAGAACAACTCCAAAAATTCTCAAAATTATCAAAAGAAATAATATTTATAGGTAAGGGAAACCATTTTGAAATTTGGGAAAAAAAACTAGGTGAGACTCATAAAAAAATTTCAAGAGCAAAATTCAAATGATCAGAGATCAACACATCCCTATTATGACAAATGAAATTTTATCATTTATTAATAAAAAGAAAAACCTTTCTATTTTAGATTGTACATTTGGAGGTGGTGGGCACTCAAAAAAATTTTTAGAAAAAGGACACTTTGTAACTGCTATTGACCAAGACGATAATTCTTTAATTTTTGCCAAACAATTAAAAAAAAATTTTCCCAATATAATTTTTTATAAAAATAACTTTAAAAATATTGATTTATTAGATTTTGATACAAAAAAATTTAATTTTATTTTATTAGATCTAGGTTTTTCATCTAATCAGTTAGACGATAATGATATTGGATTATCTTTTAAAAAAAATTCTGAATTAAATATGAATTATTTAGGTGGTGATTTGAATGCATATAAAATAATTAATTACTATGATATGGAAGAACTCAAAAGAGTTTTTTATGTATATGGTGAAATTAATCAAGCTGAAAAGTTAGCTAAATACATTATAAATCAGAGATCTATTAAAAAAATCAATACTAACTTTGAATTCATAGAGGTTTTGCGAGAGAGTGGAGTTAATTTTAGATCAAAAAAAATACATTTCGCAACTCAAGCATTTCAAGCATTAAGAATTGAGTCTAATCATGAACTAGAAAATCTAGAAATATTCCTAAAAAAAGTTCATAGTTTTTTTGAAATTAATGCTTATTTAGCAATAATTTCCTTTCATAGTTTAGAAGACCGAATAGTTAAAAATTATTTCAAAGATAATAAAGTTAAGAAAAACAATACCTTTCAAAATAACAAAGATTGGGGATATGAAATTCTTACAAAAAAACCATTAACCCCATCAAAATTAGAAGTTATTGAAAACAATAGATCTAGATCTGCAAAACTGAGAGTAGGGAGATTTATAAATTGATAAATCATATTTCTAAATTTTTTTTATTATTTATGTTTATTATTTTATTTTTAAGTTTTAAAAATCAAACTAAGATAATTGAAAGTGATTTGAAATATTTAAAAATTAATTACAACAAAGATAATCAAAATTTTATAAATAAAGAAATACTTCTTACAAAAGAAATTAATCAATTACAAATTAATAAATTAAATAATTATGATTATGAAGAAAATAAAAAAATTATTAAATTTGATAGAAGTGAATTTGATGACTTTACAATAATAAAGGTCAACTATGTTCAACCTAAGTAATGAGACAGATTATAAACTACTATATAAAACAAAAAACTATTACAACTTTTTTATTTTAACTGTTTTATTTCTTTTTATTGCTATTTTTACACGATTAATATTTTTAAGTCTTGATAGTAGTGATGTTTATTTATCCAGTGTAAGAGATACAAGTCTTAAAGCATTACCCACTATTTATGATTTAAATAAAAATACTTTAGCATACTCTGACTACAATTATTCTATTAAAAATATAAAAAATAAAGTTAAATATTTAAAAAGAAATGTTCCACTTAATAATATCTTAGAGTCAATATATAAAGGTGACCCTTATATTAAATATGAAAAAATTCTTACTAGGAAATACCCTTACAGCTCTATTATAAAAAATATGATTGGACATACAAATATTGATCATCAAGGTATATCTTTAATCGAAAAATTTGTAGATAAAAATAATAATGATGTAGATTTATCTTTAGATATTCGTATACAAAAAAAAATATATGACTCTTTATATAATGATACAATTAATTTAAATCCAGATTACGCTATGAATGTTTTAGTTGATTTAAGTAGTGAAGAAATTGTTAGTAATGTTTTTTTAGATAACAGAGAAGTTAATAGATTTGATCAAACTTTATTACCCTTGAAGGACTTAAAATTTGATTTTGGTTCTGTTTTTAAAACATTTACTGTTTATTCTGCCTTAAAAAATCAAAAAATAGATCTAAATGAATACTTTGATGTCGATCAACCTGTGTATATTGGAAATAAAGTAATTAATGATTTTCCAAGGAATAGTAAAATTCCGATGCAAGTGGCAGATATTTTAAAAAAATCCTCTAATAGGGGCGCAATTTTAATTAGAAGAAACTTAGATTGTCAGAATGAATTTAAATTTGATTTAGATCAAATAGGGCTCTTAAAATCAACTACAATTGGCTTTGGAATGAAATCTATTGAACCAACTATTAATAATTTTAGAGGGAGTTATTGTGATAATATTCCTTTTGGTTATGGTTTATCAATTTCTCCAATACAATTAATTAATGCGTATGGAAAAATAATTACTGGTAGAGACAATTTTGAAGCTTCTTTTGAAAAACAAGATAAACAAAATAAAAATAAATATAACAAAATTTCAAATACCATTAATAAACTATTATTTTATGCAAATGAGACCAACAACGATCTATATAAAAACTTTTTAGTAGCAGGAAAAACTGGTACTGCAGATCAAACTATTTCAAACAACGAAAATTTTCAAAATGTTACTTATGTAAGTTTCTTTCCATACAATAATCCAAAATATTTAAATTTTACGTTTATGCAAAACCCAAAAAAAAAATATGGTAAATATATGACAGCTGGTAATACAGTTAAACCAACTTTTTATAACCTTTTAAAAGAGATTTATATGTATCTGGACTTATCTATAATTAATAATAAAAGCACAGATATTTAATGAATTTAGATGAATTAAAAGATAAGGGTTATAAAATTGTTACTAATTGGCAAGAATGCAATAAGAAGACTATTTTTCTATTTAATAGTAATAATAATAGTAAGTTTATTATTTATAAACAATTAGCAATTAATAAAAATTGTAAATTTTTTATTTGTAATATTAAATTCAAAAAAGATGTTAATCAGAATCTAAGCAATTACTTTTTTTATAAAAATCAAAAAGATTTACATAATATAGCTGAAATTTTTTATAATATTAATACTCTTAAAATTATTTTTGTGACGGGTACAAATGGTAAAACTTCAATAGCATACGGTGCAAATAAATTGTTTAATATCAATAGTATTAAGTCTTGTTACATTGGAACATTAGGCTTCTATATCAATTCGAAAAAAATAAAAAAACTAAATAATACTACACCAGCATATTTTGATTTACTCAATTTACTTCAAATTGCAAGTGACAATTATGTAAAATTTGTTTTTATGGAAGTTTCTAGTATTGGTTATAGCTCAGGAAGGATTGGAAATTTAATGTATAACTATGCCATCCTAACTAACTTAGAGTCAGATCATTTAGATTATCATAAAAATATTAAAATTTATCATTTGGCCAAAGTAAATTTAATAAAAAATCATAAACTGAAAAATTCAATTTTATTCATACAAGATGATAAATTAAAAAATAAATTTAAAAGTTTTAAAAGTAAGTTATTTACTCAAGGTAAATTCTTATCTAGCCAAAAAATATCTGTCACCCAAAAAAAAAATGACAAATTCCAAATATCTACAAATAATTTTTTATTTAATATTAATTCTTTTAATAACTTTATGGTCAAAAATATAATTACTATATTGATGATTTATCACAATATCACAAAACAATTTCCTTTAAACATAAGTAATTCTTTATTTCCACCTGGTAGATCTGAAATTATTTTTAACAAAAAAAATAAAGTAATAATAATTGATTATGCTCATTCAAAAGATGCTTATGAAAATTTGTTAAAAGAACTGCCATTAAATAAAAATATAATTATTGTATATGGCTGTGGAGGAGATAGAGATAAAACTAAAAGACCACAAATAGCTAAAGTTATTTCAAAGTATACAAACTTACAGATTATAACTGATGATAATCCAAGAAAAGAAGATCCAGCAATGATTAGAAAAACTCTGATAGAGCACTCCTTAAATCCAATCGAGGTACCTAATAGAAGAAAGGCTATTAAATTTGGTATAAGTTATATTAAAAAAAATGATGGTATTTTGATAATTGCTGGTAAAGGTCATGAGGACACACAAACCTATAACGATAAAAATTATATTTTTAATGATAGAGTAATTTCATCTAATTATGCAAAAAATCTATAAAATTATTTATGATTTAAAATCAAAATATAATAGCAACATAGTTTTTGATACAAGACTTATAAAAGAGAACGATATTTTTATAGGTTTAAAAACAGATAAAAATGACGGTAACTTATATTATAAAGATGCTCTCAAAAAAAAAGCATCTTTGGTGATTGTAAACGTAAAGAAAGATTACCCCAAACTAGTATATGTTAAAGATACTCGGGTATTTATTATAAAATTTTGCAAATATATATTAGACAATTACAAAGGTAAAATTATCGCTATCACTGGTTCCGTTGGAAAAACAACGTTTAAAGAGAATATTTATCATATTTTAAAAAATAATAACTTTAAAACATACAGATCATACAAAAATTACAACAATATTCAGGGTTTGCAATTTTCTATTATGAATATGCATTTAAACACTGATTATTCTGTATTCGAATTAGGTATTAATAACTCTAATGAAATGACTAAATTAATTAACACTTTACAACCACATTATTGCTTAGTGACAGGTATCGAAAATTCTCACATTGGAAATTTTAGAAATTTTAATCATTTAATTGATAACAAATTAAAAATATTTAAGTCAAAAAGACTTATAAGTGGTTTAATTAATTATAATTACAACCCTAACTATATTGAGAGCAAAATTGAATCAAATGTGCACCTAATAAATGCTCATAATTTAAAAAAAAATATTCAAAAAAGAAAAAAAAAATATGCTGTTAATTTTATACTTAATAAAAAACAATATTCTATCGAGTCATTTAGAGGAAGTTTTTGTATAGATATAGCTATAATTTCATTTTTGTTTTTAAAGACATTTATGAAAAAAATTAATTTAAATATATTTTTTTATGAGAAGTCTATAATTGATTCTAGGGGGAATGAAGTCCCAACTTTTATAAAGAACAAAAAAGTTATATTCTTCGACCATAGCTATAATGCCAGCCCATATTCACTTAGTAAGCAAATTCTAATTTTTAATCAGAAGAATATTAAACAAAAAGCTTACATATTAGGAGCAATGAAGGAATTAGGAGTTCAGTCAGATTTTTTTCACCTACAAATAATAGAATTGGTAACAAATTTAAATTTAAAAAAAATAATTTTCATTGGTGAAGAATTCTATAAATTTAAAAAAAGATCAAATAATTTTAATTTTTATAAGAGCTATATGCCAGCTATTAAATACTTAAATAAAGAATTTGATAATATAAAGAATGTATTTGTTATGGGATCAAGATCAAATCAACTAGATAGGGTAATAAAACAATATGTTAAGTGACTTACTATACTCACTAAAAGATACAGAATTTTTCTTTAATTTGTTTGGTTACATTTCCTTTAGATCAGGTTTATCTTTAGTTACTTCATTTTTTATAGTTATAATTTTAATGCCTCACTGGATTAGATTTCAAAAAAATATTTTTCCAAGTGGGCAACCTATTCGAAATGATGGCCCAGATACACATTATCATAAAAAAGGAACTCCAACTTTAGGTGGGGTGCTAATATTGTTTTCAATTATTTTAAGCTCAATATTATGGACTTCAAATTTTTCAAGTTTTAATTACATACTAATCCTAACATTAATGCTATTTGGTCTCATTGGCTTAGTTGATGATTTTCAAAAAGTTAAAGTAGGAAAGGGGATATCTTCTAAAACTAAATTCTTAAGTCAGTTATTAGCTACATTAATTATTTATTTTACAATTAAACATAATGGATTTGATTTAAACAAATTTAATATTCCTTTCTTAAAAGATGTTTCCATTGAACTTGGTTATTTATATTTTGTATTAATTTTACTGATAGTTGTTGGTTCAACGAACGCAACTAATTTAACAGATGGTTTGGATGGATTAGTCTCTATGCCTTTGATATTTGTTTTCCTTACATTTGCTATATTTGCATATGTATTGGGAAATATAAATTTTTCTGACTATCTTTTAGTAAATTATATGAAAGGATCGGGTGAGATAGTAATTTTTTGTACTGCATCAATTGGAGCTTTGCTTGGTTTTTTGTGGTTTAATTCAAGCCCTGCTTCTATTTTCATGGGAGATACAGGATCTCAATCATTAGGAGCTTCATTAGCAGTAACTTCAATTTTACTAAAACAGGAAATAGTATTGGCTGTAGCAGGTGGTCTTTTTGTAATGGAGACAATATCAGTGATGCTACAAGTTACATATTTTAAAATAACAAAAGGTAAAAGATTATTTTTAATGGCACCTTTACACCATCACTATGAAAAAAAAGGAATATCAGAACAAAAGATTGTGATTAGATTTTGGATATTAAGCTTTCTTTTTTGTCTGTTAGCTTTATCACTTCTAAAAATAAGATAATTGATAAATTTAAATAAAAAATTTTTAATATATGGATATGGAATAAGCGGTAAATCAATAGAGAGATACCTTAATAATAAAAATTGTAATTATAATATCTATGATGATTTTAAAAAAATCACTAATAAAAAAAACTATAAATAATGATTACTTACATAATAACATCAATGAATATGATTATTTTGTTGTTTCCCCATCAATTAAAATCAATAAAAATCATCTTTTATATAAATATAAAAATAAAATATTAATTGATTTGGATTTTTTAAGTTTAGAGTTATCCAAACAGAAAATAGTAGGAGTGACAGGCACAGAAGGCAAATCTTCAACTTGTTGCTACATAAAAGAGATACTATCAAAAAAATATAAGACAGAGATTATTGGAAATTTTGGTAATACTATTTTAGATAAAAAAGATCTTATTAAATATTTATCCAAAGTTGATATTTTGATTATTGAATTAAGTTCATATCAGTTAGATAAAGTAAGGTTTCTAAAATTGCATTATGCAATTATTACAAATATATTCTGTGATCACTTAAATTATCATAATAATATAAAAGAATATATAAAATCAAAATTTCAAATACAAAATTTATTGCATAAAAATTGTAATTTGTATTTATCAAAAAAATTATCTCTAAAATATCAAAAATATTTAAAAATAAATAAAAAAAGATTAGTTTTTTTTAATGACAGGATATCTATAAAAAAGGATCTAGCTCATTACATTAAGGAACTGAATTTAAATTCTGTAAGAAAATTAATTCATAATTTTGACCCAAAAATAAAAGTAGATACTAGTTTAGTATCCAATGAATTAAATTATAGAAATCAACTTATTTATAATCTAAATAACTTAAAAATATATAATGACAGTAAGTGTACCAATTTAAATAATGCTATCTTTAAAAATAATTTAATAAATAGTTCAAGAAAAATATTAATTCTTGGTGGTAAATTTAAAAAACAACTAAAGAATTCAAAATTTAATATTTCGAATACATTGGTTTTAATATTCGGTAATCATACTAATTTATTTATTGACCATTTAAATTTTATTAACTCAAATTATTATAAATTTATAAATCTCAATGAATTAGCAAAATTTTTAAGGTTAAATTTAAAAGTTAATAAATATAATTATGTTTTGTTCTCACCGGGAGGAGAGTCATTTGATTATTATAAAAACTATTTAGATCGTGGAAAACATTTTAATAAACTTATTAAAAAAGTATTAATTTGAAAAATATATTATTTAGAGATGATCAGAGTTTATTAGGATCTAACTGGTATATTTTATCAAAAAAACTTTTTATAATACCATTTATACTGTCATTCATAGGTATCCTTGCTATTTATTCTTTAATAGGTACTGAGTATCCAATTTTACTTATTTTCAAACATATTATTTTTTTATCTATTTCTTTAGTGGTTTTAATATTTTTATCATTGCTTCCAAAAAATAATTTAAGAAAAGTTTTAAATTTTATGTGTATATTTTTTACTATTCTTTTAATAATAGTACCGATTTTTGGATATGAAATCAAAGGTGCAACTAGATGGATAAGTTTTAATTTTTTTTCTATTCAACCATCCGAATTACTTAAAGGACCACTTGTATGTATGTTTTCTTGGTTTTGTTATTTATATATTAAGACTAATAATAAATTATATTTATTTATTAGTTTTATAATCATTAGTTTAGTCATAACACTTCTCCTCCTTCAACCAGATATAGGTACTCTATTAGTATACATTTCAATTTTTTCTCTGATTCTAATTTTGTATTTTAGAAATCTAAAACTTTTTATTTTATTGGGTTTTATAGGTGTGTTTTTTTTATTAATTGCATATTTTTCATTTGACCATGTTGCTTATAGAATTGACAACTTTCTAGATGGAGACAATGCTCAAGTTTCAAAAAGTTTATCAGCAATAAAGACCGGTGGAATTTTTGGCGTAGGTCTTGGCGAAGGACAACTTAAATATTCAATCCCTGAGTCTCATAATGACTTCATATTTGCTATTTTAATTGAAGAATTTGGCGTTTTATTTGGATTATTTGTATCATTTCTTTATCCAGTTTTTTTTATTTTAGCTAGAAAATCTATTTTAAGTCCATCAAATTTATTTATTTCAAATACTATATTTAGTTTGTGTTTCTTGATGTGTCTTCAAGCATTTGTAAATATTGGTTCCTCCATAAAATTAATTCCTCCAACAGGAATGACATTGCCATTTATTAGCTATGGAGGCTCATCAATGCTTTCTTATGCGATAATATTTGGTACAGTCATCAACTTTAGTAAAAATGAAGAGAGTACTGCAAATAATTCATAGTGAAGTTGCTGATATAAGTGTTATTTCAAAATTTTTTCAAAAAAATCATCATACCTCTACAATATTTTATAAAAATTTATGCTTTTTAAAAAAAAAAGAACTTGATCAATTTGATTTATTTATATTTCACGGAGGTAAACAGAGTGCAAATTCTAAGTCAAAGGCTATTACTTATGAGTATAAATTTCTAAAATATATAATTAAACTTAACAAGCCAATTATTGGAATTTGTTTAGGTGCTCAATTGATTGCAAAAATTTATGGATCAAAAATATCAAAATCAAAAAATAAAGTATTTGAGTGTGGTTATAAAAAAAATTTAAAAAACAATAACAAAGTTTTTAAAAAAAACTTATTTTTTTTACAATTTCACACAGAGGGTATTTCTTTCAATAAAAATATGGAATTATTAGCTAAGGGTATTCTGTATGATGTTGATTCTTTCAAAATTAAGAATAAAAAAATTTATGGTTTTCAGTTTCATCCTGAAGTTACAGCTCATACTATAAAAAGATGGCATGACATAGTAAAAATTAAATACCCTTATATTGATAATTTAAACAGAATAATGAAAGACTTTAAAAAATATCAATTTCAAAATTATAATTGGTTTGAAGATTTTTTATTAAAACTTTTAAAATGATAAATATTATATTTTCTCAAGAGTATAAAAACCATGATACTGGTAACCATCCAGAATCCATAGAAAGAATAAAAGTTGTAAATAATTTAATAAAAGAAGAGTATTCAAAACACAATCTAATTGAACCAATTATTGCTGATAAAAAAATAATTTCTTTGGTTCATGAATTAAAATACGTAAATAAAATTTTTGATTCTATTCCAAGTTCTGGATTTACTCATTTAGATCCTGATACAATAGCTAGTCCAAATAGTTTAAAAAGTTACCTTTTAGCAGTGGGCGGTAGTGTTGATGCAGTAAATTACATTTTAGATAATAATAATAAAGGTGTTTTCTTCTGCGCCCATAGACCACCAGGTCATCATGCTGAAAGTAATAAAGCTATGGGTTTTGGTGTATTTAACAACGTCGCAGTTTCAGCTCAATATGCATTAAACTCTGGGAAATTTAAAAAAATCTTAATTGTAGATTTTGATGTGCATCATGGAAATGGTACACAGCATATTTTTGAAAATAACCCTAATATTTTCTACGCCTCAAGCCATCAATATCCTTTTTACCCTGGTACTGGTTCATTTAACGAAGTTGGCGTTGGAAATATATTCAACTGCCCTTTGCCGAGTAATTGTGACTCAAGTTCTTTCAGAGCCTTATTTAGAAAAAATATTATTGATAAAATTGATACTAAATTTGATTTGATATATTTCTCTGCTGGTTTTGACGCACATAAATTAGATCCTTTAGCATCTATAAATTTAGAAGATAACGACTTTTATTGGGTGACAAAAATTGTATTGGAAAAATTTGCAAATAATGTTCCAATAATTTCAGTCTTAGAGGGCGGATACGATATGAAAGGTCTATATAACGGTTTAAATAATCATCTTAAAAAATTAGTTGAATACTCAAATGAATAAAAAAAAAGAAAATAATTTTGAAAGTGCACTAAAAAGATTAGAGGAAATATCTGATTTATTAGAAAATGAAGATACTCCTCTTGAGAATAGTATTAAACTATTTGAAGAGGGAATAGAATTAAAAGAGTTTTGTGAGGAAAAACTGAAATCTGCAAAACTTAAAATAGATAAAATTGTAAAGAAAAATAAGTCTTTAAGTTCATCTGAGTTTAAATAACTTAAAATTCAAATGTCAATTTTAAGTAAAATTAAACTCCCTAAAGATTTAAAAAAATTATCCTTTAGTGAATTACAAAAACTAAATGATGAATTAAGAGATTATACAATAGAAATAGTCTCCAAAACTGGAGGTCATTTAGGAGCTAGCTTAGGAGTTGTAGAGTTAACAACAGCTTTGCACTATGTTTTTGATGCACCACGAGATAAAATTATTTGGGACGTAGGACACCAAACATATCCTCATAAAATTCTTACAGGTAGAAAAAATAAAATACACACTTTAAGAAAGAAAAATGGATTATCTGGTTTTACAAAAAGATCTGAAAGCATATATGATCCTTTTGGTGCAGCACATAGTTCTACTTCAATCTCTGCTAACTTAGGAATTACAGCTGCAAGAGATATCTTAAATAAAAATTTTGATGTCATCAGTGTTATAGGTGATGGAGCTATCAGTGCTGGTATGGCTTTTGAGGGGCTAAATAACCTAGGTCATTTAAATAAAAACTCTCTCATTATTCTTAATGATAATGAGATGTCTATTGCTGAACCAGTTGGTGCAATGAGTAAATATCTTGTAAAATTATTAAGTTCAAAATCATATGAGAGTTTCAGGGACATCATTAAAAATTTTACTAAAAGACTTCCAAATGAGGTTGGAGAATTTGCAAAAAAAACTGAAGGATATTTTAAAGGTTATCTGACAGGAAATACTCTATTTGAAGAATTAGGTTTAAATTATATAGGCCCTGTCGATGGTCATAATTTAAAGCTATTGATTCAATTGTTTAAAAAATATAAGAAAAAAGAACTTCATGGACCAGTATTCCTACACTTGATAACCCAGAAAGGGAGGGGTTATAAACCTGCGGAGCAATCTAAAGATAAATTTCATGGAGTATCATCATTTGACGTTAAAACAGGTGTTCAAAATAAGTCTAAAGTCGTTACATACACAAATGTTGTAAGTGACACTCTTTTAAAATTAGCAAAAAAGGATAAAAAAATCGTTACAATTACAGCGGCAATGCCTTCAGGAACAGGCTTAAATAAATTTCAAGAAAAATATCCCTCAAGATTTTATGATGTAGGAATAGCTGAGCAACATGCTGTTACTTTTGCAGGGGGGATGACCACTGAATCTATAAAGCCTTTTGTTGCAATATATTCTACCTTTCTTCAAAGAGCATATGATCAAGTTGTTCATGATATAGCCATTCAGTCTTTACCTGTTAGATTCTTGATTGATAGGTCAGGTTTTGTCGGAGCTGATGGTGCTACACATGCTGGATCTTTTGATCTTAGTTACCTATGTTGCCTTCCCAATTTTATTGTTATGGCTCCCTCTAATGGAGAAGAGTTAAAAAATATGATTAAATTAGCTCAGTCTATTAATAATAAACCTTCTGCAATAAGATACCCAAGAGACTTTGCATATGAATATAATAATAATAATAATTTTCAAAAAATATTAATAGGAAAAGGTAAGATATTAAAAAAAGGAAAAAAAATTGCTTTTCTTAATTTAGGCACAAGGTTAAAAAAAGTTTTAGAGATTAATGAAATGATAAAAAATCATCATAAATTAAGTTGTACTGTAGTAGATATGAGATTTGCAAAACCTATTGATGCAAAATTGATACAAAATCTAATCAAAACTCACGATATTTTCATTACTATTGAAGAAAACGCTATTGGTGGCTTTTCTAGTCAGGTAAATGATTTTTTAATTAATAAACTAAATAAAACTCCAAAAATATTAAACTTTTTTATGAAAGATGAATTTATCGACCAATCTGACATTGATGATCAGTATAATAAGTCTGGAATTTCAAAAGAATTAATATTTGATAAAATATCAACATTTTTAAAGTGATTTAGATTTATTTATTAAATATAGATCTGCCAATACAAAATTTGTCATTGCAATACCAATAGGCACTGCTCTTATACCTACACAGGGATCATGACGACCAATAGTTTTAATTTTTGTCTTTTTCAAATTTTTAGTAATAGTTTTTTTTTCTGTTAGAACTGAGCTCGTAGGTTTTACTACATATCTAAATACAATATCTTGACCAGATGATATTCCGCCTAAAACACCACCTGCGTGATTAGTATCAAAGCTAATATTTTTTTTATTAAGATCCATTTGATCAGAAGCATTTGTTCCATCTAAATTTACGAGATTAAATCCACTACCAAATTCAATTCCTTTTACTGCATTAATACTCATAATTGCCTTTGATATTTCTGAGTCAAGTTTTTGATAAATTGGTTCCCCAATTCCCACAGGACAATTGGAAACTCTTACTTCTATTATGGCACCAAGTGAAGAACCATTTTTTCGATGAAATAAAATTAATTCTTCCCATTTTTTTACTATAGTCTTATTAGGTGAGAAAAATGGATTTTTATTTATAAAACTATTATTCCAGGATTTATCATTAATTTTTTCATTTCCTATTTGTATAACTGCACTTGTTACTTTTAATTTATTACGGCAATATTTTTTAAGAAGCAGTTCAGCTAAGGCTCCAGCAGCAACTCTCATAGCTGTTTCTCTTGCACTGGATCTTCCACCACCCCTGTAATCATAATTTTTGTATTTCATAAAATAAGTATAGTCAGCATGTCCAGGTCTAAATTTATTTTTAATATCTGAATAATCTTTACTTCTCTGATCTGTGTTATGAATAATCATTGAAATAGGGGCACCTGTACTCTTTCCTTCAAAGACACCTGAAAGTAGCTTAACTTCATCTTTTTCTTTTCTTTGAGTAGTATATTTTGATTGGCCAGGTTTTCTCAAATTTAATTTGGTTTGGATAAATTTAGTATCAATTGTAATTCCCGATGGAAAACCATCTACTACACATCCAATAGCCTCTCCATGGCTCTCCCCCCATGTAGTAAACCTTAATAAATTACCAAAAGAATTATGTGACATAGTTTAATTATTTATTGCTAAACTCATTTAACAACCCTGCTACTCCTTCAGCTTCATCTACTGCTACCATTCCAACAGTATGATAACCACAATCAACATGGTGAATTTCACCAGTTACGCCAGAAGAAAGGTCACTTAAAAGATACGCACCAGTATTACCGACATCTTCTAAAGTTACATTTCTCTTCAATGGAGAGTTAAGTTCATTCCATTTTAAAATAAACCTAAAATCACCAATACCAGATGCCGCAAGTGTTTTAATTGGGCCAGCAGATATCGCATTTACTCTAATATTTTTATCTCCCATATCTACAGCTAAATATTTAACAGATGCCTCTAATGCTGATTTGGCAACACCCATTACATTATAGTGGGGCATAACTTGTTCCGCTCCATAATAAGTTAAAGTCAAAATACTTCCTCCTTCATCCATTAACTCATAACAATATTTACAAGACTCAGTAAATGAATAGCAAGATATATTTAAACTATTTAAGAAATTTTCTTTTGAAGTATTTACATACTTACCTCTTAATTCATTTTTATCTGCAAAGGCAACTGCATGAACAAAAAAATCTAATTTTCCCCATTTATTTTTAATTTGATCAAAAGCTCTTTTAACTGAGCCTTCGTCACTTACATCACATTGTATCAATAGATCAGAACCAACAGATTTTGCTAAAGGGTCTATTCTTTTCAACAAAAGATCATTTTGATAAGTGAAAGCTAATTCTGCACCAAATTTCGCACATTGTTGAGCAATGCCCCATGCTATAGACTTATCATTAGCTACTCCCATAATTAGCCCTTTTTTATTTTTTAAATCCATTTTTTGCTAAAACTAATATAATACTCATACCATGTCAGATAAATTAAATCCAATTATTAAGTTTAAAGAATGGTTTGATTTAGCCACAGAAAAGGAGATCAATGATCCTAATGCAATGTGTCTTTCAACAGTTGATGATAATAATTCTCCTCATTCAAGGATGGTTTTATTAAAGGATTATAGCGATGCTGGTTTTATTTTTTATACTAACTACGAAAGCAACAAAGGAAATGATATTTTAAGAAATACCAGTGTTTGCTTAAATTTTCATTGGAAGTCACTGCTAAGACAAATCAGAATAGAGGGCAAAGTTGAAAAAGTATCAAATGAAATATCTGATAAATATTTTAATTCTAGACACTATTTAAGTAGAATAGGTGCCTGGGCTTCTAATCAATCAAAGATTTTAAACTCAAGAAGTGATTTAGAAGATAAAATCGAATATTACAAAAGTAAGTATCCTGAAAGTAATGATTTTCCTCGACCAGATTACTGGGGTGGATTTATAGTCAAATATTCAAAAATAGAGTTTTGGGAGGATATGCCCCACAGAATTCACAAAAGAGAAGTGTTTGAACTAAATAATGATGATTGGGTTACCTATACCCTTAGCCCTTAAATTTTTTTTGAGTATTCACTCCATCGTTTCAATAAATCAGAACTAGATGACTCTTTGTGACTACCACCTATTCCAAACTTCAAATCAATATTGTATTGTTTAGCTGTTTCAAACTCTAAAATTTTAGAAGAGTCTGATCTATCTCCTCCATTAGCAAATATAATTTTATCATTTGAATATTTATTTCTAATTTTTATTAATAAGTTATTTGCACTTCCCTTATCATCATCTTCAAATTCCATAGTTTCGTTCACAACATTTAAGCTACTGACAACATATATTCTATGCTGGATATCCATAAAGTAGTTACCTTTTTTATTTATCAACCATTTATTAGAATTTACACCAACTATTAAATAATTAGAAAACTTAAGACAATCTTTCATCATCATGATATGTCCAGGATGAATGGGGTCAAAACCACCTGATACGATACTTATTACTCTATTTTTCATTTTTTATAGAAGATAAATAGCTCTCTAACTTTAAATAATCATCGTTTGAAATATAATTTGGTGATACGTTTAATATATCTTGCCAAGTTGCAAGATAATTTAAATTAACCTTCATTTTTGACATATTTTTTTTTGCATTAGGGTATATGCCATAGAAAAAAATTACATATATGTCTTTTACTTTGAGATTATTTTGTCTTAAAGCCTTTATGAAGTGTAATTTGCTACCTCCATCAGTAGCCATATCCTCAACTAAAATTGATTGAGTATTTTTTTTAAAATCCCCTTCAATTAGTTTTCCTTTTCCAAATCCTTTGGGGCTCTTTCTTATATAAATCATTGGGTTCTTCATCTTCTGACAAAGAAATGAAGAGTAGGGGATTCCTGCAGTTTCACCACCTGCTATAATAGTAGAACTATTTTTATATTTAGATTTAATTTGTTTACTTATCTCATTGATAATAATTTCTCTTTCTTTAGGAAAGGAGATAAGCTTTCTACAATCAACATAAACTGGACTTTTTTTACCAGAAGTTAAGGTAAATTTTTTTTTGAAATTTATATTAACGCAACCAATACTTAAAAGTAAGTTTGCTATTTTTTCTCTATTATTTTTGATTTTGACCTTCGGCATTTTTCTGAACAATATTTAACATCATTCCATACTTTTTCCCATTTTTTTCTCCAATTAAAAGGTCTTTGGCAGACCAAACAGATTTTAAATTCTTTTTTACTCAGTTAAATTATCTTCTCAATCTCTTTATCTTCAAGATTACCATTAATAATGACAAGAGGACAATGTAACGAACTTGATTTTTCATATATTAATTTATCAATAAGAGGTCCTGGCTTCCCAATATCCTTACTTGTTGCAAGAATAATCGTAGAGTTGGATGAATATTTATTCAAAAAATTTACAAATTCATCGATTTCATTAAATTTAAATATCTCTGATTTTGCTTTAATTTTAGATTTTTCAAATATGAAGTTTTGCACTTCTTTATGTTTTAGCTTTTCAGTTTCAATTTGGTCTTTATCTAAAATTTTTTCAGTTAATGATGTAAGCATCATACCCTCACTTACACTTTGAATGAAACTCACTGTTGTAATACTTGATTTAGTTACTTTTGCCCTTCTTACAGCAAACTTAACAGCAGTCCACATCTCCTCACTTTGATCAATTACTACAAAATAATTTCTATTATTAAATTTTTTCATTTTCTTCTAAATATTAGATTGGTTAATAAACTTAGCAATAATGATATTACAATTAAAATAAAAATGTAAATAAAAGACTCTTTTTTTAATAACTCTTCCAATTTAAATGAGATACCACCTTTTTTTATTATTAAATTTTTTGAAGACATTTTTATGATTTGATCATTTTTTAATTCATACATATAAACTTTAATATTTCCTGGTGATATATTATCTGGTATAAGAAATTTCTTTAAAAATAAATTTCCATTTAAGTTTTCAAGTTCCTCCTCTATATACAAATTTTTACTTTTCATTGCTTTTCTGATTTCATATAGCCTTACAGAGGGGTTACTTATTAGCGGATGTTTATCTTTTAAAGTTGATAATAGAAATATTTCATTTAAAGTTTTTTTTGGGCTAGTAAAGATAGCAAAAAAACTTGGTTGATTATTTAAACTTCTAGTTTTGTTGATCCATAAATAACCTTCTTTAACCTTACTTGTTAATTTAGCCTCCTTATCTTCTCCCTCAAAAATAAAAATGATACTACTTTCTTTGTCTTTGTTGCCAAACAACACCACTTCTTTACCTAAAAAATTTGAATTTATTTCAATGTCAAATTCATCTAAAGAAAAATTTGATGCAAAAGTAATTTTAGAAAATAATAAAATAATAAAGACGAATTTATACATAATTGATAATAAATAGATTTTCAGGAGTTCTAAATAAATCATATGCTAAAAAAGAGGAAATAATTAATAATAGCATTCCAAATGTTACTTTTAAATTTTCTTGATCAAGTAAATCAACTATTCTTGATGCAACTGCAGCACCAATAGAACTACTAATTATTAAAACTAAAGCTAATACAAAATCTATATTTTGATTAATATAAATTTGCAAAAACAAAGATACAAAAGACACTATTGTGATGTTAAATAATGACGTTCCTATGACTGAAATTGTTTTCATTCCTAAAAGATAAATCATACAAGGTATAAGTATAAAACCCCCACCTATTCCAGTTAGACCAGTCAACACCCCAATAAGAAAACCTATAAATAAAGGAGCTAAAATACTTATATATAATTTTGATTTTCTATATTTAAATTTTAATGGAAGACCGTGTATCCAAGAATGCTGATGCAATTTAAATTTTTTATCTTTATGAACAATATTAACTTTTGCAGTTTCGTATAGAATAAAAGTAGCAGTAATGATTAACAGGACGATATATATACTATTCAAATAATTATCTATTAAGCCAATATTTTTCAGGTTATTTAAGATTAACACTCCAAAAAATGTTCCAAATAATCCTCCTATAACCATTGTTACACCCATTTGGTAATCTATATTTTTTCTTTGAAAATGACTTACTACTCCTGTTGAAGTAGAAGCAAATACTTGAACAGTAGTAGTTCCAACTGCCACTGCTGGAGGTATTCCAACTAATATCAATAAAGGGGAGGATATAAATCCCCCACCAATACCAAAGAGTCCAGAAATAAAACCTATTCCAATACCAAGGGAAATTAATATATAAATATTTATAGATATTTCTGCAATAGGTAGGTAAAAATTCATATATTGTTTAAAAATATTATACTTAAAATTAATAAAATAAATTAATGATTAAATACACCTTAGCATTCGCGTGTTCAAGCGATGGTTTTATAGCGAAATACTCTGGAGATAATCCATTTGAATGGACAAGCCTTGAAGATAAAAATCACCTAAATACCCTAATTAAGAATCATAAATGGCAGGTAATGGGTAGGAAAACTCATGAATTAAATCCTAATGACACTAGATCAAGAGTTATCTTTTCAAGAAAATACCAGGAAATTAAACAAATCAAAAATTCTATTAATCAATTCTATTTTAACCCAGACTTTAATCAGTGGGAAGAATTTGAAAATCTTTGCCAAGAAAGTGTTTTAGTATTAGGAGGAACTAGCGTTCACGACTATTTTTTATATGCTGATTTAATTGATGAGATTTTTATTACTATTGAACCTCTCACATTTAATGACGGTATACCAGCTTTTACATACATAAACTTTAAAGATTTAACCCCTTATTTAGAGGAAAGAGGATATCGTCATACTGAACAAAAAATTAATGATGGTGGGTCTTTATTAGTTAGTTTCTCTAAAACTTAAAAACTCAGTGTAATCATCTTTATCGTTTACATTAAAAAACTCAACTTTTTTATCTTTTGTAAAATTTACAAAATCAAATCCTATTTCATCTGCAAACTTCATAATTTTGTATCCATCATTGTTTAGAAGAACATTTTCTAAATTCTTATAAATTTTTAAAGACCAAAAAGAAAACATTGGTTCAACAATATTATTAATTTTGGAAATATATGCATTGTTATTTTTTTTAGAAATTGAAAGAAAAATATCTATTAATTTAGTATTTATAATTGGTGCGTCAGTAGGAAAAAGCGCAAACCATAGATCCTCATCTTTGTTCTTGTATAAATCTAGAGCGCTATGTAAACCAGCTAAGGGTCCTTTATAGCCCTCAATTTTATCTTTAACGACTCTGTATCCTAATTCTTCGTATTTCTGAATATCCCTATTTGCATTAATAATAATTTCATCTGATTTTTCTTTAAGACTACTAATTAAAATCTCAATAAAATTTTTGTTATTTAATTTTAAAAAACTTTTATTCTCATGGCCCATTCTTGAAGATTTACCCCCTGTCAGGATAACTGATATGAGTTTACTCATTGTCGGTATATCTAAAGTCGCCAGACAAAATATTAAATCTTTTACCTCTTATTCTACCAATCATTGTTAAATTTTTCTTTCTAGCTATTTCAACAGCCCAGGCTGTAAATCCTGAACGTGAGAGTAATATTGGTATCTCCATTTTAATACACTTCAATACCATTTCACTAGTTAATCTACCTGTAGTGTAAAAAGACATTTCTTTAACATTAATTTTTTTCTCTAGTATCAAACCAGCGATTTTATCGACAGCATTATGCCTTCCTACATCCTCAAAATAGTAAAGAGGATTTTCTCCTTTACAAAGCACACATCCATGAATAGCACCAACAGATAAATACAAACTTGGTTCAGTATTAATTTTTTTTGATAAATTAATTAACTGTTGATGGTTAATCTTGATTTTCTTATTTAAGGAAATAGAATTTATCTCTTCAAACAAATCTCCAAATACAGTGCCTTGAGCACAACCAGAGGTATTTACTTTCTTTTTTAATTTTTCCTCATAATTTGTTTTGCTCTTAGTTCTAACAACTACTGTTTTTAGGTCTTTATGAAATTCAATTTTTTTTACATCCTCAATACTTTTTAACATTCCCTGATTGAATAGATATCCAATAGCTAAATATTTTGGATAATCGCCTATAGTCATGATTGTAACAATCTCTTGATTGTTCAAATAAAGGGTAAGTGGTTTTTCTTCAATAATTGGAATTTTTGTCTTTTCTCCTTTTTCATTAATTGATTTTTTTAATTTGAATAAGGATTTATTATTTACACTTGGTTTGATTAAAAAATCTGTCATATTTTTGTTGATTGTATTATGGTGACAAAGTGAAAACAATAGCTGTTATTGGTTGGAAAAATAGTGGCAAAACCACTTTGGTAAGCAATTTAGTAAAATTTTTTAAAGAAAAAAAAATAAAAGTGGGTGTCGTAAAACATGCTCACCACTTATTTGATATCGATCATCCTAATACGGATAGCTATAAAATTCGAAAATCTGGAGCATACAAAACAACACTGGTATCTGATAAAAGACTTGCTTTAATGGAAGAGAAAATTACACCAGATATACATTTAGGCAGTTTAATAGATCTCAATAAAGATTGTGACTTATTAATATTTGAGGGTTTTAAGAGTTATGATGAGTTAAATAAACTAGAGGTACATATACAAAAGAACGATAAAGACTACCTCTATAAATCTACTAATAATGTTAAATATTTAGTTACAGATGATGATTTGGATCATCCAATACAAACCTTTAATCATAGCCAAATAGATAAAATTGCATCTGAGATATATAATGAAAATTCCTAAGTTAATATCATTCGAACTTGCACAAAAAATAATTATTCAAGAAAAAAAGAAATTATTTAAAGAAACTAGGGTTAAATTAGAGGAATCTCATAATGCGGTTGCATCAAGAGCAATTATTTCACCGATAAGCCTTCCTCTACAAAATTGTGCAGGACTTGATGGTTATATTATTTCAAATAAAAATTTAAAAAAAATATCGATATCGAAAAGATTACTTAATGCAGGACATTCATATAAAAAATTAAATCCCAAGTGATGACCCTCTATCACAGTTTGACTTTAAAAATTTTTGTGAAGAAAATAA
>CACDYZ010000013.1 GCA_902557145.1 uncultured Alphaproteobacteria bacterium
AGAATTACCCTCTACTTTTTGATATTTCACTATTTTGTGTTTAAAATTTTTATTGTCAATAATACAGACTATTTCAGCATTATCTGATGCATTTTTAATAATATCTAAGGGTTCTTCATCTAATGAGCCATTAATAATAATCTTTTGGTACTTCTGAATTTTTATTTTTTTATTAAAAAATTCATCAATAGATAAATCTAATAAAGATGCATCGAACAAACCCTCTTCCATACTATCTTTAAACACCTGTGTCATTTGTTTGGAGGTCTCTACGCAGTCAATATTAGATGTAAATTCACTCATAATTGATGAAGATGTACCAAACCCAGATCCTATTTCTAAAATGTGATCATTATTAATCTCTCCTAAAGCCTGAACTAAGTGAAATGATGTTAAAGGAGGCAGAACAAAACGACCATCATCTAAAAATAAAATTTTATCTGAGTATGCCATGTGTTTCCATTCCTTTGGATATAAACTCTCTCTTGGAAATAATTCAATTTTTTCAATTAGAGATGAATTTCTGATACGATTAGCTCTTAGTTGATTAAGAACCATGTTTGATCTTGCTTGTTCAAAATTCATGATAAAATTGATTTATAACAAAATTAACTGTTTTTCATAGATCATAATCGCCTCAGATTTGTTGAATTCAAATTATTTAGTAAAATCTATTTTACTTTACTTCTAATATATTTTTGAAAATCTCTTATCATGTATTCCTCTGGCATTAAAACACCTTGACTATTTTGAAGATTATATAAACCACGCTGGTTAACCTCAGAAATTGATGCATCTTGTTCCATTACCAAAATAGCAAAGTCGACTACGTTGGTTTTATCATATTTTGGATCTTTCAATGTATTTTCGTCAAATAGCCACTCAACTGTTAACTCCATTTGCTCAGGACCTTTAGATATTAACCTTACGATACGAATATGGTCACCATAAATACCAAGAAACATTGATGGCCAAGTTGAAATAAAAATTTGTCCTCTCGTTTCAAGGTCTGATTTTAATTCATTCATCATATGTCCCTGAGCACTACCATTGTAAGACCATGTTTCTGAACCTTTTTTGAGACCGCCATGGTACATCTCAGATTGATTATTTTCTTTTAAGACGTTCCATTCTGGATGATCTTTAATATCAACTAACCTTCTTTTGTATAAAGGCACTAGTTCTGATAATTCAGGGTGAATATTAGGACAGTGCAAACACTCACTATAATTTTCCCAATATATTTTCCAATTACATTGGACAGTTTTTTTCCATATATGCCCACTAACAAAGTTCTCTAAATTAACTTTTTCAATTGCAGTGTCATAATATTGAAAAACAGATTTTAATTTAAATTTTTTGTTATTTTTAAAATTAATAAAGATTAATCCCTTCCAGACATAGTAATTAACCTTTTTAAGATTGTATTTTTTATTATCAAAGGAATTATATTTAATTGAAGTGGTATTTATTAATTCACCATTATCACTTTTATACGACCATTGATGATATGGGCAAACTATAACAGGTGAATAAAGTTTCCCCTGCTCTTCTGTAAATATTTGTGAGCCTCTGTGCATACATGTATTAAAGAAAACCGATATTTCATTATTCTTATTTTTTATTACGACTATATTTTTATTATCTACTAGAAGAGTTCTATAATGTTTACTTTGAATTGTATTAACATGGCAAACATATAACCACTCTTCATTGAAAATTGTCTCTATCTCTTTATTATAAATTCTAGAATTATAATACCAATCAAATGGTAATGATTTGGATGGTTTTTTTAAAGAATTACTCGTCATAAATTAATATAATTATATTAAGTAAATACTAATTATTTAAGATATCATTTTTATATGTTTTTATTTGTATGTAAATTTCTTCATTTAATATCTCTTTTTGTAGCAGGAGGTGGGGGCATAGGTAGTGCTGTTATTCAATCCATATATATAAAAGAAGGAAAAGCTCCTGAACCTCATCTATCAAAGGGTTTTAAAATTTTGGCTTTTTTATCACTTTTGGCTATCCTTACAATGTGGGTTACAGGTGTAATTTTGGTCATTTACATATATGGCTCTTTTGCTCTAGGTTGGGCATTTCATATGAAGCTTTTTGGTGCAACGCTTGTGTTGATATCTGTGACTTTTATTAACTTTCATTTATACAATTCATCACAAAAAAAATCATCGCCAAATCAGTCATATCTGAAATATTCTGCAACTATTTCAAGAGTTGGTTTGGTACTAGCTATAGCTGGGGCAATTGGCTCATTTGCCTAGATATTTATTTTTTTTTTCTATTATGATAATTTCTCACTATGAAAGTTGATTTGGATAAATGGTATCACTGTGAAGTAAATAAAGAAGATTTTGTAAAACTTCTTAAAAAATCAGACTATGAGGGTTTTAAACACATGGCCATATTCTTTGGGTCATTATTTTTTTTTGGTTTATTAGCATATATAACTTGGGGCACATGGTGGTCATTATTATTTTTTTTAATCTATGGTAATATTTGGAATTGTGCTGATCCAATTTGGCATGAGACTGGTCATAAAACTGCATTCAAAACTAACTATTGGAATAACTTTTTTTATCAGATAGGAAGTTACATGAATGGTTTTGAACCTGTGAGATGGAGATGGTCTCACTTCCGCCATCATGGTTACACTTATTTTGATGACCCCTTAGATTTTGAAATAGCGATTAGAAAACCAGCTGATATTTTTTATTTTTTTAGTTTGTTTGTTCCTTTCCTTGATTTGTTAAATTTTAAAAAAACAACTCAATATGAAACTATATTACATGCCTTGGGGGTAAAAACTGAGGTGATGCAACAAGTGATACCTGAAAGAGAACAGCAAAAGTGTATTAAATCATCCAGACTTCATGTCGGCATATGGGTATCCATAATAATTATTTCTATCATTTTTCAGTCTTGGCTACCTGCTCTTTATTTACTATTACCGAACTTTTATGGAATAACACTTAAAAGATTGTTTGGTTTAACACAGCATACTGGTTTAAAAGATAATATTAAAGATCACAGATACAGTACACGCACCATGCATTTAAACCCAGTTTTTAGCTTTTTGTATTGGCAAATGGAGTATCATATAGAGCATCATATGTTCCCAACTGTACCATCTCACAATCTACCAAAACTGCATAATTTAATTAAAGAACAAATGCCTCCAGCTAAAAAAGGATTATGGGGGGCTTATTCTGAGATTATTCCTACTATAATGAAACAAGCAAAAGATCCTAATTATGTTCTAGAAGTTCCAGTCCCATCAAATTCAAATGGGTAAAAGGACTACCGTTTTTGATTTATGGAGTCAAAAAGGAAAAAAAAAGTGGCCTCAAACACACATAGATAACGCTAAAGAAGCAGGAGCAGCTTACCAGGCAGGTATAGAAATCATCTCTTGTGAACCAAATCTTCATTTTCAAGAAGTAAGAAAAGTAGCGCCTACCGCTTTTTTGTCTGTAGGTCTTAGACATGGTTCCGTAAGTTCACCTCAAGAGGCAATAAAATATGGTTTTGAAATATTAGAAATGGGAGCTGATGCGGTCTATTGTTCTCATTCCATATATTTTATAGAAGCTATGGCAAAAGAAGGAATACCCATTACTTCTCATGTTGGGTTGGTACCCAATCTATCCACTTGGACCAACTTTAGAGCAGTTGGGAAAACAGCAGAAGAGGCACTACAAGTATATCAAAAGGTTAAAGATCTTGAAAATGCTGGTGCTGCTTGTGTAGAAGTAGAGGTAGTTCCTATTGAAGTAGCAGACCATATTACAAAAAATACGAAAATGATTACTATGGGAATGGGATGTGGGGATGTTTGTGATACACAATATCTTTTTTGTAATGACATACTTGGAACTAATACAGGTCATTATCCAAGACATGCAAAGAAATATGTCAATATGCTGTCTAAAGAAAATGAATTACAAAAATTAAGAGTTAATGGATTTAAAATGTTTATCGATGAAGTTAATAATGGGAAATACCCGGAAAACAAACATCAAATAAGAATGGAAGAAAAAGAGCTCAATAATTTTCTAAATAAAATTAAATAAGATGAAAAAAGACTTTTTCAGAAAAGTTGCTTTTGGTTTAGGTCCCGAAGAAAAAATAAATGAAGATCCTTTAGTTTGGTCAAAAAACCAATTTAATAACGTACCTGACTTTATATGGAGCTATAAACTACCTAGTTTAGTTGATCAAAGAAAAAAATATGGAGAATGGGTCTATGGTGACAGAGAAGTACTTAGGAAAAAATTTAAAAATGATCGCCTTATGTATGAAAAAGAAAAAGATTTACTCAGAGCAAAAACAGGTGAAAAATTCTTTGAGTCATTAGAATTATCTATAAGACATAATACTGCTTTAAGGACAACAAATCCTGTTTTTGAGAGAATGTGGCATTTTTGGTCAAATTTTTTTGCTATTAGTGAAAAAGATTTTCTTGCTAGTTTTTCAACTGGCGTCTATCAAAGAGATGTTATTAGACCTAACATGTGTGGTTCATTCGAAGATTTAGTATATCAAGTTACTACTTCTTGGTGCATGCTACATCACCTTGATAATGCTGAGAATATTGGGCCAAATTCAAAAGAAGGTGTGAGATTAAACAATAAAAATAAAAAAGTGGGACTAAATGAAAATCATGCCAGAGAATTATTAGAATTACACACTGTCTCTCCTGATGCAAAATATAGTCAAGAAGACGTGATAAATATGGCTAAAGTAATGACAGGTTGGGCCCATTTGTGGAGCAAAAAAGACTTAGAAGCAGGACCTATAAAATTCCAATCTTCATTTCATGAAAATGGACCGTATAAAATTTTAGGAAAATTATATGATATTAGAGATTTTAATACTGTAAATCAGGGAAAAGAACTAAAAATAGTAATCAAAGATTTAGCAAACCACCCTTCAACTATAAAACATATATCAAGAAAGCTTTGTCAACATTTCATATGCGATGAACCAACTAATGACATGATTGAACCTATTGTCCAAACTTGGAATAAAAATGATGGTAATCTAATAGAAATTCATAAAACTTTATTAGATATTGTTTTCGATTTTAGTGAAATTCATAAGAAATTCTCAATGCCTGAACTATGGGTATTACAAAATGCTAAAATGCTAGACTTGAGATATATAGATAATTATCCAGATGGATTTGAATTTAATGATGGTAACCCTAATCGATCTCAAAAAAGATTAAAGAATATGCTTTATGATTTAGGGCATAGTATATACAGGGCAAAACAACCAAATGGGTACATAGATTTGGAGAGTGAATGGTTATCACCAGAATTAATTATTCGTAGATTAGCAGTTGCAAAAAGATTTACTGGCATAGCCAATACAAATATTACCTACGATAGTGAGTTTTTTGAGAGAGTTGTCTTAAATAATTTTGATAAACCAGATAAATTATTAAAGCTATTAAGCAATTCGTTAAGCTATTCTGATCAGTTTGTATTATTTGCTAATAGTCCAGAGGTAATGAGATCATGAACTGCACCAGAAGGAGTTTTTTAAAAGGTAGTCTGGCTACAATATTTTTTTCTAATTTTAATATTCCACTATATGGGTCGATTCAAAACCCTAAAAAAAACATTGTCGTTATAAGTCTAAGGGGAGGAATGGACGGTTTAACAGCTGTTCCTGTTTCTGATCAAATGATATCAAAATACAGATCTGATTTAGTCCTTAATAAAAAATTAAATTTGAATAGTGATTTTTCACTTCATCCTAAATTAAAAACATTTTACGATTTGTGGAGCAAGGATTTAGCTTCAGTGGTTCATGCTACAAATATCCCATATACCAAAAGATCACATTTTGATGGCCAAAATATGATGGAAACAGGAGCTCTTAAACCATATATAGAAAAAACAGGATGGCTTGGTAGAGGGATGAAATCAGCAGGTTTATATGAAACAAGTTTAGCATTAAGCTTACCAATGCCACTTTTGTTAAGAGGTGCTATTGATAACAATAATTATTTTCCAACACATCTCCAGTTACCAAATAGAGATTTGATTAAAATAGTTACAGAGGCATATGGTGATATCAAAAAAGATGATTTAGGTAATGTATATGATGTCATTTTAAATAGACCATTAACTATGCAAGGAGGAAATGACTCTCTAGATAGCTTATCAAAAAGAGCTGCAAAAATTTTGAATGATCCACTTGGTCCAAGAGTTGCTGTGTTTGATTTAGAGGGATTTGATACACATACAGCTCAGGGAAATGAAAATGGAGAGCATGCAGATAACTTACAAGATATCGATTTAATTGTAAAAAATCTTTATCAGGAAATGGGAAAGTCTTTTAACAACACCCTAATAATAACTTTAACAGAATTTGGTAGGACTATTGAACAAAATGGTGGGAATGGAACAGAACATGGTTACGGGGGTGCTATTCTGATGGCGGGAGGATTATTGAAAAGATCTCAAGTATTTACTGATTGGCCAGGTTTGGAAAAAAGTAGTTTATTTGAAGGAAGAGATCTTAATAGTACTATTGATGCAAGATCTATCTATGCGTCTGCTATGTCGAGTGTCTTTGATACTGACTTTGAAAAAATTAAAAGGGACGTGTTTTGGGATCAAGATATTAAAAATTATTCTGAAAAATTATTTAAAATTTAAATTAAATAGAGTCCAAATATAAATCTATATCTAATTCTGAAACCGTACTAGCTACTTTATTGTACTCCATTTCTTTTATGGCTATGAAGGCTCTATGAAGCTCTGGTCCTAAAGTTTCTTTTAAAAATAAAGATTTTTTTGATAAATTAATTGAGGAATTCCAATCTGTGGGTATTTTATTTTTACTAGAAGATTTTTTTAAATAAGAATTACCAGTTGTTTGCCTTTCTGCATCAATTTTATTTTTAAATCCTTTTTCAATAGCTGAAACAACTGTAAGTGCTACTAAATAAGGATTTGCATCTACGCCTGAAACTCTATGCTCGATTCTTGTGTTTTGAACATCACTGCTTGGTATTCGAAAAGCTACAGACCTATTATCAATTCCCCAGTTTGGACTAATGGGAGCATATGAGCCTTTTATAAACCTTCTCCAACTATTTGCATTAGGTGCAAAGATTAACATACTCTCTCCCATAGTTTTTGATAATCCACCTAAAGCATAGGACAAATGTTTACTTATTTTTTTTTTAGTTTTTTCAGCAAAAAGGTTTTTATTTTTTTTATTATAAAGAGAAATATGAAAGTGCATGCCAGAACCTGAAACATCCTCCATAGGTTTGGCCATAAAGCAGGCAGTAACACCATGTAATCTGGCCTGAACTCTTATTATTCTTTTTAATCTTGAAATATCATCAGCAGCTTTAAGGATAGAATTTTGATGTTTTAGTGTTAGTTCATATTGACCAGGAGCATATTCTGATATGATTGTTTCAGCATCTATATTTGCTAATACTGTAGCTTCATAAATATCATCAAACAAAGGTAACATTCCATGAAGGTTATCTACTGAATAAACATCAGTTTTACGTCTAGATGATTTTTTTCCTATTACTGATTTTGCTGGCTTCAATTTTCCATATTCATCTAATTCATTTGAAACTAAAAAAAATTCAAGTTCAAAAGCAGCACGAAAAGAAATTCCTTTTTTTTTGAACTCTCCAATTTTTTTTTCTAATTGATTGCGAGGATCTGTAGATAGTTTATTGCCTTTGATATCATGCATGCTCATCAATAATTCTCCCCTTGCGGGTTTAGATTTATGTATAGGCTTAAGAGATGAGGGGATAGGCCAGGCTTTAATGTCGCCATCTCCTTGATTAAATATTAATCCTGTTTCTGGAACGTCTTCTCCTGTTATATCCATGCCCATTAAAGAAAGAGGGAATTGTCTTCCAGATTTATAAATATTAATTAATTCGTTTCGACGTATTATTTTTCCTCTACCAATACCATTACAATCATGCATAACGATATCAAATGATTTTATATCTGGGTTATTTTTGAGAAAGGTTTGTGCCTCTAATATGTAGGAATTTTTTTTCATAATTTGCTAAAAAAAGATTTAAAAGGTATGTATATATTTTGCATTTTTAAAAGAAGTAATATATTACAATTTAACAGTATATGCGAAAACTTCAGTTAATTTACTTCAACTTAAGAGCCTTGTGTGAAGCACCAAGAATGATGCTACACAATGCTGAAATTGAATATTCTTATGAAATGGCATGGAATTATTTTAAAAAACCTTGGTCTGAAATAAAGAAAGATGTTATTTTTCATCGCTTACCGTTGCTTGTAATAGATGAAAAAATAGAAATATGGCAAAGCAACACCATTTCAAGATACATAGCTAAAATAACAAATAATTTACCAGACAATGATGAAATGGCAGCTTATGCAGACTCTGTCTTTGAGTCAGCTCATGATTTATTTTTTCCTCTTAATCCAACCATAAATGTATGGGTTGGAGATACACATTTAAAGAATAAAAAAGATTTAATTGAAAAGATTTTACCGAAAGCTTTCAATAATTTTGAAAAGTTACTTGATAAATATGAGGGAAAATTTTTCTTAGGTGATAGAGTTTTTTATTGTGACTATAATGTTTATCATCATATTTCCTTAGCTTTAATACTTGATGAGAAGATATTAGATAATTATACAAATTTAAAAAAGTTTATGAGTGATTTTGAAGAAATCAAAGGTATTTCAGAGTATCTTAATTCAAGACCTAAATTAATTGATATTGGGACTTGGCCAAAAGTAATAATCGATGGTAAAGAATATACATCTGGCACTAATCCCAATTACAAATATCGATAAAAGTGTTATGTTTAAACTTTAAGGCCCGCTGGCAGATTGGTTATGCAGAGGACTGCAAATCCTTGTAGCTCGGTTCGATTCCGGGGTGGGCCTCCACTATTTCATTTCATCAATTATTTTTTTTAGGGTCCTTGATGTAAGATCTAGGATTTTCTTCCCTTTATCCGCAGAGGAATTTGTAGGATTACCTATTATGCCTGTTTTTGATAAATCTTTAGTATTCCAAGCTCTTTTTATTGTTTTTTCATAAGAAATAATTTTTTTTGAATTAACATCAGATGAGAGTTTACTTTTTTTTATTTTATTAATTTTTATCAATTCTGGGTGAAGATGAAGCATAATTGAGGTTTCAAATTCACCTCCATGATAACCATAGAGTAATTCTTTTTTAGGAATAATTTTTTCAAAGCCTTTAAACAAAAAATAATGAGCCTTAACTACATCTACATTTTTGAATACACTTTTAATTTCCTTAGCTACTATATCTAAATGGCTGATCTGACCTCCATGGCTATTTAAGAAGATAAATTTTTTATATTTACGAATACATAACTCCTCTACTACACTGATAATGTATTCAATATAGTTTGTAGATCTTGCTGAGATAGTACCCTCAAAGCTATTATGCTCACTTGCTGAACCTATTGAGATATTTGGTAAAACTAAAAAGTTATTTAATTTTGGATTGTTTTTAATAAAAGTATTTAAAATTCCATCTAAAATTAATTTATCAGTACCTGATGGTAGATGGTCACCATGTTGCTCAACAGATGAAAATGGCAAAATAAGTACTTTATTTTTACCTAATTTATTTATGTCATCTGATGTTAAATCAATCCAAAACTTTGATAGCATAACTGATATTTAACATTTATATAATTATTATGGAAACTTATTCTCTTTGGCTTGAAAATAAAAATAAACCTATTATCAAGAAAAAATCTTTAAATTTTAAAGTAAATTCAAAAACTGTTCTCATCAAAACACTCTATTCAGGTATCAGTAAAGGAACGGAGAAATTAGTTGCCTCAGGTAAAATTAGTAAAGATCAATTTGAAATTATGAAGTCTCCTTTTCAAGAGGGAACATTTTCGTATCCGATTAAATATGGATATATAAATATAGGTGAAATCATCAATGGTCCAAAAAAATATTTAAATAAAAAAACTTTTTGTCTCTTTCCTCACCAGTCCTTGTTTGAGGTGGATATAAATGACGTGCATATCTTGAAAAGTAATAATAATTTAAAAAAGTATTTGCTTACAGCAAATATGGAAACGGCTATTAATATTTTTTGGGATGCTCAATCACATAAGAATAACAAAATAGTCATTTTAGGAATGGGTTCTGTGGGTATTTTAACTGCTTACTACTATAAATTACAGAAATTTAAAAATGTTTATATCACTGATAATAACATCAAAAAGAAGAAGTTTTCAAAAATATTAGGATTAAAATTCACTAATTTTAAAAAAATTAAAGAAGCTGATGTAATAATTAACACGACATCCGATTATGAAATATTAAATCAATCTCTTGATAAATTAACATTAGAAGGAAAATTTATTGAAGCAAGTTGGTATGGTGATAAAAAAGGTCAGATCAAATTAGGAGGGAGTTTTCACTCCAAAAGACTTAAAATAATTGGCTCACAGGTTTCAAATATACCAAGATATATGTCAAAAAAATTTAATTATAAAAGTAGATTGAACATGGCAATCAATGCATTGTCAAATGATAAGCTTCTCAAACTTGTCAATACAGAGAGTGACTTTAACAAATTAGATAAAAATTATATTTCAATAATAAATAATCCAGACAGCGTAATGCATGCTATAAAGTATTGATATGTATTCAATAACAGTACGAAATAATATTTTAATAGCACATTCCCTGCCTGGAGAAGTCTTTGGTCCTGCCCAAAATATGCATGGTGCAACCTATATAGTTGATGCAGAGTTTTATGCAAAAGAAGTTAATAAATATAATATTATTATGGATTTAGGAGTTGTAACAAAGATACTATCTGATGTACTTAAATTTTATAGTTACAAAAATTTAGATGAAATTGAAGAATTTAAAAACACAATAACATCTACTGAATTCCTAGCTAAAGATATATTTGATAAAATAAGCTCAAAGTTACAAAAAGAATACTCAGAAGATTATGATAAGTTACATAAAATTAAAATTATTCTAACCGAGTCAAATGTAGCTTGGGCTTCTTATGAACAAAAAATCAACAAAATTAAATAGAACCTACTATTTTTTTTATCCTGGAAACATTAATACTAAAACAGGTGGATATATATATGAAAAAAATATTTTACAAAGAGCTAAGACACTAAATTTTAATTTAAAAGCTATTCAATTAAGTGAAAATTATCCTTTTCAAAAACAAAATGATATCAGCAATCTAAAAAATAGTTTAAATAAACTATCAGATAACTCAGTTTTAGTTTTTGATGGACTAGTCTTTGAAACTATTGATAAAATCATAGACAATCTTAAAAGATTCAAAATAATAGCATTGATACATCACCCTATTTATTTAGAATTTAAAAGTAAAAGAAGTGAATATTTTGTTAAGCAAGCAATGCTATTATATCCAAAAGCTAACAAAATTATTGTTACTTCAAACGAAACAAAAAATTTAATTGCTCAAAAATTTAAAATAAATAAACAAAAAATTAAAATAGTAGAGCCTGGGATTGAAAAATTAAAAAAATTTAAAGTCAAAAAAGGTAAAAATATTAATTTGCTATCAGTTGGTAGTATTATTGAGAGAAAAAATTACCAATATCTCATTAAAGAATTAAGATTTATTGATAACGTAAAGTTAAAAATTGTTGGGGATACAACCAGAGAGAGCAAATATTATAACAAATTACAAAACATAATAAGTAATTATGGACTAGAAGAAAAAATAAGTTTTTATAGCAATATCTCAACAAAACATTTATCACAGCTATATTCACAGTGTGATTTTTATATATCTGTAAGTAGATATGAAGGATTTGGGATGTCACTTGCAAATGCCCTACAACAAAAAAAAATGATAATTACATTTAAAACACTAACTTTAATGAACACACTTAAAAAAGATGGAATTATATATCTAAAAGATTTTAAAGAAAAAAGTTTGTCAAAATTGATACTAAGAAATTTTAATAATGTTAAAATTCAAAACAAAATCAGAATAAATCAAAGAAAGTTTCTAACACCTATACAGTCAGCAGACTTATTCATAAAGGAAATTAAAAATGCATAAATTTAATAATGATTGGCTATTTTATAGAGAAAAGATTGATGCAATTTCAAGAAATGAAAAAATAATCAAAAAAATAAACAGATATTTTAAAGATTATAAAATATTGTCTATAGCAGATTTAGGATGTGGTACAGGATCTAACTATAGATATATGTATCCTAAGATAAAAATTAAACAAAAATGGGATATGATTGATATATCTCTTGAATCAATGAAGGAATTCAAAAAAATAACAGCTAATAAAAATAAAATTATTAATATTAATTATAAAAAATTTGATTTAATTAAAAATATAAAAAAATTTAAATTTAAAAATTATGATCTTATCACTGGATCAGCATATTTAGATATAATGCCCAAAGAGTGGTTTTATGAATTTAAGAAACAGAACTTAAATACAAAAGTAATATATTTTTCAATCAATTATGATGGATATTTTAAATTTTATCCAAAACACAAGGATGATGAATATGTTCTTCAACTATTTAATAAAGATCAGGAGTCTGATAAAGGAATCGGAAAAAAAGCTGTTGGAAAAAATTGTAGTCAAATAATAAATAGAGTTTTCACAAAAACTCATAAAACTTTTGTACTTAATTCAAATTGGGATGTGTCCAAAAATAAGATCTTTCAAGACATGTTTATAAACTTTTGTGAAAACGTCATTAAAAAAAATAAAATTTCCCTAGAACCTTGGATAAAATTTAGAAGGGAAAATATTAGACTTAATAAATCTAAATTATTATTAAGGAATAAAGATTTTTTAGCTTTAAAACTCTAAACTTACAATAATCTCTTTACCAAACTTAAAAATATTATTTTTGGTCCTTATAACATTTTTTAAATTAGTTATAGGCTCAATATTTATAGAATTAATTCCAGAGCCGATAATTGTCGGTGCAATAATAAATTGCATAATATTTAATAATCCATTTTCTAGAAACTTAGATATAGTTTTAGAACCACCTTCAACTAATACAAATTTATATCCTAATCTATTAATATTTTGGTAAATAAGATTGGTAAAATTTCTTTCAGGTAATTTGTATATTTGAGTGTTATGAAATTTTTTATTTTTTTTAGAATGAGTAAAAATAATATTAGGCATACCATCTTTAAATACTTGATATTTATTTGTTAATTTTAAAGACGGATCAATAATTATCCGTTGAGGGTTTGGTCCTTTAATAGCTCTTGTAGTTAATAAAGGGTCATCTTTTCTAATAGTGTTAACACCTACCACCACAGCATCACATATCGAACGGAGGCTATGAAGATAAGAAATACTATTTTTGTCGTTTATATAATGAGAATTACCATTTAAAAGAGCAATCTTACCATCTAAACTTTGGCCTATTTGTCCAATATAAAATTTTTTTTTTAACATCAAAATTGGTAATAGTATTTGGCCTATTTCTTTTATCTTTTTTTCAATTTTACAATTAAATACAACTTCATATTTGTCTATTGAAATATCAGCTATTTTAGAATGTTGACTAAGGACAAACGATTTGTTAATTAAATCAATTCCTAAATTATTTGATTTTTTTTGATTTTTTACAAACTCAAATAAAGAGGAAATATTATGCTTTGTTATCATCAATCATCTGTATCAACAGTCAGTGAGTATATATATAGTCTATGAGTTTAAAATCAAATTTTGGTACTTTTATTGATAGATCTATCAATGAGTTAAGAACGGGAAGACCAATAGTCATAAAAGAGAATAAAAACTATTGGATGTTCTTTAATATTGAACACTCTGAGAATAAAATACTTAATCAATTTAATAAATACTTACTTAAGGAAAAATATCTTTTAATTACAAAACAAAAAGCACAATCTATTTTCAATAATAAAATAAAATCAAATATATTCTTAAAAATTAATGAAGAAATATCCAATAAATCAATTTTAAATTTATTTATTAACCCCTTATCTAATAAAAATAAATTATTATTTAAAGATGTAGTTCGCAACAAAAGTAGAGACTTTCATAATGTCTGCTTAGATATAGCTAAAAATGCCAAAGTCATTCCCTCACTTGTTTTTAAAAAAATTAATTCTAAACATTATAAGAATATTGATAATCTAATTTTAAAACTTGGTTTGTTAAAATTTAATCACAAAGAACTTAAAAATCAGAATAAATTTATCACAAATAGTATAAAATTGGTTTCTAGTGCTAATGTTCCACTACCTAATGTAGCATCAACATCTTTTAATATTTTTAAATCTTATATTGGTGCTAGAAGACATATTGCAATTATAATTAAACCAGAAAATTTAAAACAGCCTACAAATCTTAGAATACACTCTGCATGTTTTACGGGGGATATATTTCACTCTAGAAAATGTGATTGTGGAGAACAATTAAATAGTTCCATCAACTATATGATTAAAAATAAAGGTGGAATTATATTATATCTAGATCAAGAAGGCAGAGGGATTGGTCTAGCTAATAAAATGCGTGCTTATTCTCTTCAATCGAAAGGTTTGGATACAATTGATGCCGATCACAATATAGGTTTTTTAGACGATGAAAGAGATTTTAATATTGCAGCTAAAATACTGAAATTACTAAAAGTAAATAAAGTCAATATAATTACAAATAACTTTACTAAAGTATCATCATTAAAAAAAGCTGGTATTAAAATAGTTAAGCAAATAAACACAAAACCTACTATAAATAAATTTAATAAGAATTATTTTAAAACAAGAGTAAAAAAAACTGGTTACGGTTTTAAGAATTTAGATTAAAATTAATCAAAGTCTCCACGCTCTAGCCTATCCTCATATTCATTAGAAGACTCAGACACGGTATTAAGTTGTTTTTTTGTCATTACTTCAATAGTTTTTTTTATTGCAAGCTGGTAAGTATGTAGTTTTTCAACTATGTTTCTCTCACTAGTATTTCTCATCATTTGGCTTAAAGCTCTATTTAATTCTGTAAGTCTTCCTAACAAAGTGTTGTCGTCATTATTATCATCATCGTAATACATAAATCTATACTACAATAAATTTGATGTTCATAAATAAAATAATTAAATAATATTCCGTAAGAAGTTTATTTTTTTTTCCTATAGAATAATAATCCAATAATAATTATTCCCACACCAATAATCATTAGCAGTTCCCCTGCATTCCAAAACCAAGTTAAAAATTCCATTTATTTATTTTTCTATATCTTGATTGAAAATTTCATCAACTGGTACCTGTATACTATTTACTAATTGATTTGTTTTTGCTGCCAACGCTATGACACTTAAAAATTCAGAATGCTCCTCTGATGTCATACCTAGTTTTTTTGCTGTAGCTGTGTGTGAGTGCGTACAGTAACTACAATTGTTAGTAATAGAAACAGCCATATAAATCATTTCTTTTGTTTTATTGGGGATGATAGACTCTTTAACCATTATATTTTTTATGTCAGTCCAAACATTTTTTAGTAAATTAGGATCGAAAGCTAAATATTTCCAGAAATTACCTATATAGCTTGTATTCCTTGTTTGTTTAATGTCTTTATAAATTTCCCCTATAATTGGATGACTCTCATCATCAGTCTTTTTAATTGTGCTCACTAGCTAGTCCTTTCACTTATAATAATTGATATATAGTCATTTAATCATAATATCCCAATTGTTTTGATAAATTTTGTATATAAAAATTCTAATTTATTAATATTTGGCTTTTTGATTGCGTTTGCATCTGGATTTGGTCAAACATTTTTTATATCTCTTTTTAGTGAAGATTTTAGAGAAACATTTAATTTAACTAATACTCAGTTTGGTAGTCTGTATTCAATAGCAACCATTTTAAGCGCTATTACTATTATCTGGGCTGGTAAACTCATCGATACGATTTCTTTAAAAAAATATACTTTAGCCATAGTTATTGGGCTTTCCATTACTTGTTTTTTTGCAAGCATTGTTTTCAATGTAATTCTTCTTTTTTTTGTTATTTATTTTTTAAGGCTATTTGGACAAGGTCTTATGGGTCACACATCTAGAACAACCATGGCAAGATATTTTAAAGCCAATAGGGGAAAGGCATTAGCCATCTCTGGCTTTGGTTTTTCATTTGGAGAGATGATCTATCCTTTTGTTGTAGTAATTTTAATTTTGAGTTTTGGATGGAGAATTACTTGGTTTAGTTCATCCATATTTATTATTTTATTTTTTGGAATATTTTTATGGAATCTACTAAGAAAAGATAATTTCCAAAGTGAAACAGGATTTGAAAATGAACAAAATCAAAACTTATTTTCTTGGAGAAGAAGAGATGTTTTAAAAGATTTTAAATTTTATCTTTATTTACCTTTGACATTATTTATGTCATTTACAGTTACTGGCTTTTTATTTCATCAGGTTTTTATTGGTCAATTAAACAATTGGTCAATGATAGACATTGCAAAAAGTTTCTTTTTTTATGCAATCTGTGGAATTGGGGGTTCTATAGTTTCTGGTTTATTAGTTGATAAGTTTTCTGGAAGAAGTGTTATTACCTTTCACTTAGTACCAATGGCTTTAATATTTATGGTCATGTTGTTTTCTAATCATGTATATGTATTGTATCTTTATATGGCTGGTCTAGGTTTATCAAATGGCTTTACAGAAAATATGTCTAATTCTTTATGGGCTGAAATGTATGGTGTAAAAAACCTCGGTGCCATTAGAGCATTATTAACTTTTTTTGGTGTATTGGCTTCTGCAGCATCTCCATTTTTATATGGTTTGATATTGGATGAGACAAATTCGATAAATACCCTTATTTATATGAGTCTTAGTTTAATTCTAATTTTTTCTACAATGAGCTTTATAGGAAATAAAGTTAGATAAAATAGCCCTTTTTAAAGGCTTCAATTGCAATCATAGCACACCCTTTAGCATCAGATAAAGCATCATGATGATTTAGAGGAATTCTTAAATTTTTACAAACAGTATTAAGTTTATTGTTTTCAAATTCCCAATATTTTCTTGCAATAATTACAGTGTCTCGAAATTCTTGTTGAGGAAGATCTATATTATAAAAATAACAACATGAATGCAGGACTGATCTATCAAAAGGAGCATTATGGGCAAAAAAATAATCAACATTTAACAATTCATCTTTAATTTGTCGCCATACTTTGTCAAAGGGCTTTGCTTTTTTTAACATTTCCCATGTTAAACCGTGGATATCTGTAAAGTGAACCTCTGGCTTTGGTGGTTTAATTAAGTGTGATGCTTTTTTTATAATTTTTGATTTATTAAAAATAACGTAACCGATAGCACAAGCAGATGTGCGCTCACTAGTTGCAGTCTCAAAGTCTAAAGCAGCAAACAATTGCATTAAAACATTTTATTTATAGTGTCAGTATATTTTTTTGAAACCTCATGTCTTCTTACTTTCATCGTAGGTGTCATAAGGTTATTCTCGATGGAGAACGGTTCTTCAATGATAGTAAATCTTTTTATTTTCTCAGGTTGTGTGAGATCTAAATTTATAGAGTCAACATATCTTTGAATATCTTCTTTATTTGCCTTGCTTTGCAAAGATAAGACAATTAAAGCTGCTATATAATTTTTCTGTTCTCCAAATATACATGCTTGCTCAATTTCAGATGATAGAGTAAGTAAATTTTCTATTTTAGATGGGGCTATGTTATCTCCTCCTAGGGAAACTATTATATCTTTTTTACGGTCTGTTATTTTTAAATATCCATCATGGTCAAACTCTCCTATATCGCCTGTATAAAGCCATCCATTTTTAATTGTTTGGTCAGTTGCTTCTTGATTATTCCAATATCCAATCATAAGATTTTCACCTTTTACTAATATTTCATTATCCTCAGATAACCTTACTTCAACACCTGGAAATATTGGACCTACTGTCTCAACTTTCACTTTGTGAAGGGGATTACAACTAACTACAGGTGATGTCTCGGTTAGACCATAGCCTTGAAGTGTTTTTAGTCCTAGAGCATTAAGAGCCTCACCCACTTGGCTGTCTAACGGCCCTCCCCCAGAAACAAATGCCTCTAGACGTCCTCCAAAATTATTTTTTACTTTTTTTCTAACCAGTTTTTCTAAAATTTTGTCAATTAAAGTATCTGTGATAGATAAGTTATGACTTTTAAATTTTCTAGTACCTAAAGAAATTGTTTTTTTAAAAAGGTTTTGTTTAAACTTTGATTGATTTTTTAAATTGATTGTCATTTTAGCATAAAGATTATTATAAAACCTAGGAACAGCTGTCATAATATGTGGGCGAGCAATCTTTATAGTAGGCAAAAGAGTATCAATACTTTTATTATAAAAAACTCTGGCTTCCATCATAATTTGTACAAATTGAACTACATGCTCATATGAATGCGATAACGGTAACCAAGTTAAAAATGTAAGATCAGGTCTTTTAAGTGATATTAATAACTCATAAGCCCCCTCACAGTTACTAAGAATTCCCCCATGACTTAAAACAACTCCTTTAGGAAGTCCTTGTGTTCCTGATGTATAAATAATACAAGCAGGATCTGATCTATTAATAGTTTTATATTGAATAGAAGTTATGTCATCTGAGTTTTCATTTAAGTCACTTAGAAAAGTTAGATTTGTTAATGAGGAATTTTCAAAATTTTCAAAACAAATAATAAAATCTAAATCGTAATGAATTTTTTTTGATGCCTCCATTACAGTGTCTAACAAGGCTTTATTTGAAACAATTAAACCTTTGGGCTTAGAGTCGTTAAGAATATGTTCAAAGTCTCTTGCCGTATAAGTAGTGTAATTTGGAACTGCAATAAGTTTATTGGCCATAATGGCGATATCTGAAGCTAACCACTCTGGTCTATTTTCTGAAACAATGAGTATTCTCTCGAAGTCCTCAAAATTTTTAATTTTTATAAAATTAAAAATTTTACAAACTATTCTACTTGTATCAGACCAATTTAACGAAATAACTTCATTCGTATTAGGATCTAATCTCAATAAATGATCTTTGCTGTAATTTTTATTTGCTTGATAAAAAAATAGATCTGGAAGATTATTAAATTTATTCATTAACTTTTAAAACCTTATAAAAATTATCCATATTTTTCATTAATTTTTCATCATAAGTGACTAAGTGCTTATCCTCATTAATAAAATAATTATATTTAGGCTCATTAGCTAAATTAAACATCGTTTTGCCCATCCTAAAGGGAACAATATCATCCCCCATTGCATGCATAATTAAGATAGGTGAATTAATATTTTTTATTTTTTGATCACTTAAGTATTTATCTTTAAGCATGATCCCCACTGGAAGATATGGATAATGATACTTTGCTGCATCAATCATTGAGGTGAATGGAGCTTCCAAAATAATACCTTTAAAAGAGGCTTTTTGAGCCACTTCTATTGAAACTGCCGTTCCTAATGACTCACCATAAATAATAATATCATTAATGTTTATATCTTTACCTTCTAACCATTTAATTGCACTTCTCGCATCATCGTATAGACCCTCTTCTGTTGGGTTACCTTCATTACCACTATAAGATCTCCAAGAAATTAATAATATATTTTGTTTATATTTAGAAAGTTTGTTGATTTTGTAAAATCTATTTTCAATAGGCCCTGCGTTACCATGAAACATTAATAAAGTATTTTTTGTATTAGCTGGATGTTCATAATATAAAGATCTAAGATTTATATTATCTGTATTCTTAATATAAATGTTTTCTGCCGCTATGTTTAAGATCTCATCTTCATAATTATCAATGTTAGGTAAGTATAATAAAGATCTTTGCTTAACATATACGTAAAGAACAATAAGAAGATAGATAGCTAATAGTGAAGCAATAATTTTTAAAGTTATTGCAAAATTCATCTAATTTTATAAATCAACTTGTCAAAATAGCCTTTAGATGATTGTGAAAATTTCTTGTATGAATTGTTAAATGAGATTTTAGATTTTTTATCATTGTAGTATATGTGACCCTTAATGGGTATATCAGCGTTTAGAGATCCTGAAGAAATTGCTGTTTCTGTGTATGAGTTGCGCGATTGAAAAAACAATGAACTTCCGCATTTTGAACAAAAACCTCTTTTATAATTTTTACTTGAATTAAACCATTTCAAATTCTTCTTTTTTTTAAATCTAAAATTAGTTTTTTTAACTTTTACATAGCTACTAAATTCAGCATTTGCTTTTTGACACATTGTACAATGGCATATGACTGAGTATCTACATTCATTTTTAATTTCAAAAGCTATACTTTTACAAAGACAAGAACCTTTGATTTTATTCATTTATTTAATAATTTGTGTTTTAAGAGGGATACTCCATTTTTTTGTTTAAAATTGTATGACTCTTCGAAAGAGCTTAACTGCCAACCTGATAACCTACTTTTTATTTCAGTTATTTGATTAAGTTTCCACTCATTCGGTGTGTCCTCATTTTTCCAAATTGCCTTTTCATTATTAGTTCTGCCACAACCATAACAATATCCTGTTGAAGGGTCAGTCTTACAAATGGAAATACATGGTGATATCACTTTATTCATAATGATTTAATTATATTCAAATCCTATTCAATATCATTGAAAATTATTATAAATCATTAAAATAAATTAAAAATGCCAATTGAAAAATTAAAAAATTATTGTAGTTTGATGCAACGTTCCGCAGTAGCTCAGCGGTAGAGCATTCGGCTGTTAACCGACAGGTCGTAGGTTCGAATCCTACCTGCGGAGCCAGTATTCTCAATGTTCTCCAAACAACTCTTTTCCAATATATGCTTAATAGTTGCTGCTTTAATATGGGGTACGGCCTTTGTTGCTCAAACAACTGGTATGGAGCATATTGGTCCACTTACTTTTACAAATTTACGTTTTCTCATAGGTGGATTAATAGTTCTTCCTTTAGCTGTAAAAGAAATACCAAATTTCAAAAGGTCTCTAAATAAAAAATTAATAATTATTATTTTACTTACAGGGCTTAGTTTATTGATGGGTACTTACTTACAACAGTATGCTCTACAATATACTAAAATAGGAAATGCTGCTTTTTTAACTATATTATATGTTCCTTTTGTACCTATTATTTCCCGTTTCATTTTAAAAAAAAGAATACATTGGAGTATTTGGGTTTCAGTATCTATATGTTTAGTTGGTTCTTATTATTTAACAGTTGGAAATTCTTTTGAAGCACAGTTTGCTGACTTCCTTGTCGTCGTGTGTGCAATTTTTTTTGCGTTACATTGTATATTAATTGATGAATATTTTGAGATAGTAAATGCGCCGTTTACTCTCGCGACATCTCAATTTCTATTATGTTTTTTGTATAGTCTACCATTTGTTTTTATATTTGAAGACCCTTCACTAAAAGGAATTTATATGGAATTATTCGAATTATTGTACGTTGGAGTAATGTCCTCTGGTATAGCCTACACTCTTCAGATATTTGGTCAAAGATACGTCAAGCCATCAACAGCAGCCATAACATTCTCTTTAGAAGGTGTTTTTGGATCTTTAGCCGCATGGATTATTCTTTCTCAAATGCTTACTATTACCCAAATTTTTGGTTGTTTTTTAATATTATTGGGTGTGTTAACTGCACAATTAATACCACTAATCAACAAAGAAGCAGCTTCAAGTCGATACTATTCAGAATAAAACTACTCATCTAAATTAAAATACATTAAGATTCAGTTATTATGAGTGAGGATAGTAAATTTTTTATTAAAGACAGTGATGTGCCGAAACAATGGTACAATCTGGTAGCGGATTTAAAAGAGCCAATGAGCCCACCCTTAAATCCTGGAACAAAACAACCTTTAGGTCCTGATGATTTAGCACCTTTATTTCCGATGGATTTAATTATGCAAGAGGTTTCACAAGAGAGATATATCGATATCCCTGGTCCTGTTTTAGAGGCCTATAGTCGATGGAGATGTACTCCTTTAGTAAGAGCTAGAGCTTTAGAGAAGGCTTTAGATACGCCTGCTAGGATTTATTACAAATATGAAGGTGCCAGTCCTTCAGGTAGCCATAAACCTAATACTGCATTAGCACAAGCATTTTATAACAAAGAGGCTGGTGTAAAGAAAATAGCAACTGAAACAGGTGCAGGTCAATGGGGTACAGCTCTAAGTTATGCTGGAGCTGTATTTGGAATTGAAATTAAAGTATTTATGGTAAGAGTAAGCTATGATCAAAAACCATATAGAAGAGCAATAATTGAAAGTTATGGTGGTAGTGTAGTTGCAAGTCCCTCAAATGAAACAAACTCTGGAAGAGCTATATTAGAAAAAGATCCTAATAGTGCTGGTTCTCTTGGTATTGCCATATCTGAAGCAGCAGAAGTAGCCGCTACCAATGAAGATACTAAATATGCACTTGGAAGTGTTTTAAATCATGTATTAATGCATCAATCTATTATTGGGCAGGAAGCACTTCTTCAAATGGAAATGGCTGACGACTATCCAGATATAGTTATAGGGTGCACTGGCGGAGGAAGTAATTTTTCAGGCTTGTGTAATCCTTTCTTAGGTAAAAAATTTAGAGGAGAACAAGACGTGCATGCTATTGCGGTTGAACCATCTTCTTGTCCTTCGTTGACCAAAGGTAAATACTCTTATGACTTTGGAGATACTCTAAAATCTGCACCTTTGTTAAAGATGCACACACTGGGTTCTGATTTTATGCCATCACCTACTCATGTTGGTGGTTTAAGGTATCATGGAATGGCTCCAATGTTATCCCACCTAGTTCATAATGGGCACATGGAACCTAGAGCTTATGGCCAAAAGGAATGTTTAGAGGCTGGTATACAATTTGCTAGAACTGAAGGTATTATGCCTGCCCCTGAAGCTACACATGCCATTAAAGGTGCTGTAGATGAGGCTCTTAAATGTAAAGCTGAAGGTAAATCAAAATCTATTTTATTTAATCTTTGTGGTCATGGTCATTTCGATATGCAAGCTTATATGGATTATTTTTCGGGTAATCTTGCTGAAGATAAATTTGACTCAAAGGCTTTTGAAGAGTCTATGGGCTCAATACCTGCTGTGAACTAATTTACATTAGGTAGTTCATCAAAATTTGATGTGTATGCGGGGCTCAGGTTTTGCCGTCTAGTTATATAGAACTTTTCATAGTTCTCTTTAGCAACGCAAATAGTCCCGCTACCATATCTACTATTTAGATTGTCAAATACTTTGTTTACTCTAACTTTTTTCAAAAGACTCTCTTCTGACTGGTGGATAAATAAATCCCTATTGTACTCTCCTTCTATTGTTAAGTCTGAGAGTAAAACACCTGCTTTTTTATATTTAATTTCTGGCCGATAAATAGATTTTAGTGCTTTTACGGCTAATCTTATCGTTTCAAATAAATCATTTGAAGGAGATATAAAATCATAAGTCCTAGCTGCATGGTATTGTTTATTATTATTGTTAAATTTATTTGAACGAATAAATGTAGTAATCTTTTTTGCTTGCAAGCCATCAGATCTAATCTTTTCTGAAGCCCTAGTTGCATAAGATATTACTCTTTTCTCTAATTCTTCGAAACTGGTTACATAATTTTCAAAGGATCTTGATACTCGACATTGTTTTTTTAGCTCAGATCTTTCGACTATAGGTATACATATTTCGCCGTGTAGTTCTCTGTAGGTCCTCTCTCCCACCACTCCTAAGTGTTGTCTAACCCATCTTGGATCTGCTCTATATAAATCGTAAGCAGTATAAATATTATTTTTTTGAAGGAATTTTTCTATCCTAGTACCTATGCCCCAAATATCACCTACTCCTAGTACCTTCAAAGATATTTCTATTTGTTTTTGGTTTATTATTTCTACTATTTGGGATCCTAATTCATCTTTTTTGGCTAAATGATTCGCTACCTTAGATAAAGTTTTATTGTTAGCTATACCTATGCTAACAGGTATGCCTATCCATTTCTTTATCATTTTTTTAATTCCCTCTGCTCTTAAAAAAAAACTTCTCTCAGAGTATTTATTTAGTATTAAAAATGCTTCATCTATGGAATAGACTTCTAGTCTATCACAGTACTCTTTTAATACTCCCATTACCCTAGATGAGATATTTCCATATAAACTATAATTTGATGAGAACACGTGTACTGGATATTTTTTTATTATTTGTTTTATCTCAAAAAAAGGTACTCCCATTTTAATTCCTAATTTTTTAGCTTTTGAACTTCTGGCTATGACACATCCATCATTATTTGATAAGACAACTATGGGTTTTTTATTCAAATGAGGTTTAAAAATAGTCTCACACGAGGCATAAAAAGAATTACAATCTACTAGGGCTACAATATTCATCGTTACTTAATAAATTGATGGATGGCACTAGTGACGACTCCCCATATCTCTAGTTCTGTGTACTCTGATATTAGTATATTTTTGTATAATGGGTTCTCAGATTTTAGGATGGCAGAACCATCTGCTTTGATGATTAGTCTTTTTACAGTTAAGTTTCCCTCAAATATAGCTATCACTATGTCTCTACTTCTGGCTTCCAAACTTCTATCTACTACTAATACATCACCATCATTAATTCCTGCTTCTATCATGGACTCGCCACTAGCTTTCATTAAAAAGGTTGATAATTGATTTTTAATTAATAGTTCAGATATACTTAAATTATTTTCTATATAATCATCGGCTGGAGATGGAAATCCAGCTGAAATTCTAGATAAAATATAAGGTACTGTCTCAAGGCTGTTGTCTTTATGTTTTTTTACTAAAGTATTTTTGTTCATATTTTGTTCTTTTATAGACTATCATGAGTACGAAAGAAATAACAAAATTTGTAAAGTAAAATTAATTATTCGTCACCGTGTGAGTTAATTTTTTGATTAACAACAGCAAGCTGCTCACAAAGTGACTTAGTATGAGAAATAAAAACATATAAAATTAAATAAAGAGATATAAAGATCAAAATGAAGTCTAAATTAATTAAATTAGGGGCTTTCAAAAAAATCTTATTAATAAGAACAGAGCTAATAAAACTAGTTATAAAAGGTGCCAACCTTGAAAAAATAAGGAAATTACGGATTAATATATTCCTTTGACTATATAAATTTGTGTTATCTTCCATATATATAAACTAAAGTAAATATATTCAAATATGCCCAAAATTAAAGCAATCAATATTACAAATCTAAGTGGTGAGAGCACTATTTATGTAAATCAAGCAA
>CACDYZ010000014.1 GCA_902557145.1 uncultured Alphaproteobacteria bacterium
ATTCTTGGAAAATGATGATGCTAATAGAGCATTAATGGGATCAAACATGATGAGACAGGCTGTTCCTCTTGTTAAAAGTGAAGCCCCTCTTGTAGGCACTGGATTTGAATCGAAAGTGGCAAGAGACAGTGGTGCTGTTGTTATTGCAAAAAATAGTGGATATGTTCATCAAGTAGACTCATCAAGAATAGTTATAAGATCTGACTCTAAAAATATTAGTAAGGATAAAAGTGGTGTTGATATTTATAATTTGAAAAAGTTTCAAAGATCTAATCAAAGCACTGCTATTAATCAAAAACCAATCGTAAAAATTGGAGATTATGTTGAAAGAGGAGATATCATTGCTGATGGACCTTCAACAGATTTAGGAGAATTAGCTTTAGGAAGAAACCTTCTTGTAGGTTTTATGCCTTGGAATGGATACAATTTTGAAGACTCTATTATAATGTCAGAAAGAGTTGTTCATGAAGATAGATATACTTCAATACATATTGAAGAGTTTGAAGTTCTGTGTAGAGATACCAAGTTAGGCCCAGAGGAAATTACAAGAGATATGCCTAATGTAGGAGACGAAAGTATAACAAACCTCGATGAAGCAGGAATTGTTTATATAGGCTCTGAAGTTAAACCAGGTGATATTTTAGTAGGAAAGGTATCTCCTAAAGGAGATTCACCAATTACCCCTGAAGAAAAGTTATTAAGAGCAATCTTCTCTGAAAAAGCAGCTGATGTAAAAGATACATCTTTAAGACTGCCAACTGGTTACTCTGGTGTCGTGGTTGATGTTCAGGTATTAGTTCGAAGAGGTGTCGAAAAGGATGAAAGAACAATTGCTATTGAAAGAGTTGAAATAGATAGATTAGCAAAAGACAGAGATGACGAGAAAAATATTTTAGAAAATAACTACAAACAAAACCTTATTAGTATTTTTAAAAATAAAAATGCTAGTTCAAATATAGATATTTTTGTCAAAGGTAATAAAATTGATGAAGAAGCAATAAAATCAAAACCTATTGAAATTTTAGAACAAATTCAAGTTGATGATGCTTCATCGATGGAGACCTTTACCTCACAAAAGAAAATCTTTAGTGATGCTGTCATTTTATTAGATAAAAAGTTTCAAAATAAAATTGAAAAAATACAAAGTGGCGATGACTTATTACCCGGTGTTTTAAAAGTTGTTAAAGTATTTGTCGCTGTTAAACGAAAACTTCAAGCAGGTGATAAGATGGCAGGAAGACATGGTAATAAAGGTGTTATTTCAAAAATTGTTCCGATTGAAGATATGCCGTTTTTAGAAGATGGAACACCAGTAGATGTACTCCTCAATCCTTTAGGCGTTCCAAGTAGAATGAATATCGGCCAAATATTAGAAACTCACTTAGGGTGGGCTGCTTACGGTATAGGTAAACAAATTTCTCAAAGTTTAGATATGGCAAGAAAAGAAGGAAATATAATTCAATTAAAAGAGTCTCTATCAAGTTTTTATGAGCAGAACAAAGACTCTAATACTGAAATTACTAATATGAATGATGATCAATTGATTGAATTGGCTGGTAACTTAGAAAAAGGTGTTACGTTTGCAACACCTGTTTTTGATGGAACAAATACCCAAGAAATTACAAATCTTTTAGATAAAGCTGGTTTTGATAATAGTGGTCAAGTTCATCTATTTGATGGTAGATCTGGTGAACGATTTGAAAGAAAAGTTACTGTCGGGTATAAATATATCTTAAAACTTCATCACTTAATTGACGATAAAATTCATGCTAGATCCATTGGACCTTATAGTCTTGTAACTCAACAACCTTTAGGTGGTAAAGCTCAGTTTGGTGGTCAAAGATTTGGAGAGATGGAAGTATGGGCATTGGAAGCATATGGTGCGTCAAATACTCTTCAGGAAATATTAACTATTAAATCTGATGACGTAGCTGGAAGAACAAAAGTTTATGAAGCCTTAATAAGAGGTGACTATAATTTTGAAAGTGGAATACCTGAGTCATTCCACGTCTTAGTCAAAGAATTAAAATCTCTTGGATTGAATGTAGAACTAATCGAAACAGATCCAACTGTTAACAGGGAGAACGCATAATGAAAGATTTAACTAATTTATTTAAAACTAACACTCAAACATTAAATTTTGATCAGATTAAAATTTCTGTTTCAAGCCCTGAGCAAATAAGATCTTGGTCTTTTGGTGAAATAAAAAAACCTGAGACTATAAATTACAGAACCTTCAAACCTGAAAGAGAAGGTTTGTTCTGTGCTAGAATATTTGGACCTACAAAAGATTATGAGTGTCTGTGTGGAAAATATAAAAGAATGAAGTTTAAAGGTATTACATGTGAAAAGTGTGGTGTCGAAGTTACACTCTCTAAAGTAAGAAGAGAAAGAATGGCTCATATTGAATTAGCCGCTCCTGTAGCCCATATTTGGTTTTTAAAATCACTACCTAGTAGAATAGGCCTTGCACTTGATATAACTCTAAAAAATCTTGAAAAGGTTTTATACTTTGAAAGTCATATCGTTATAGACCCTTTAATGTCTGGTTTAAGCCCAAATCAGCTTTTAAATGATGAAGAATTAGAAGAAGCTATTGATCAATTTGGTGAAGACTCTTTCAAACATGGAATTGGTGCAGAAGCTGTTCAAGAAATATTATCTAAAATCGATTTAGTGGCAGAAATAGAAAAACTTGTAGAAGAAAGTGAAGCTACATCATCTGAAACTAAAAAGAAAAAAATACTAAAAAGAATGAAAGTTATGGAAGGTTTTAAAAACTCGAATATTAAACCTGAATGGATGGTTTTAAAGGTTCTTCCAGTTATACCACCTGAATTAAGACCCCTAGTTCCTTTAGAAGGTGGCCGTTTTGCTACTTCTGATCTTAACGATTTATATCGAAGAGTAATCAATAGAAACAATAGATTAAAAAGACTGTTAGACCTTAGAGCTCCTGACATTATTGTTAGAAACGAAAAAAGAATGCTTCAAGAGTCTGTGGACGCATTATTTGATAATGGAAGAAGAGGAAGAGTAATCACAAGTACTAACAAGAGACCTCTAAAATCTCTATCTGAAATGTTAAAAGGAAAACAAGGAAGATTTAGACAAAACTTATTAGGTAAAAGAGTTGATTATTCTGGTCGTTCAGTAATTGTTGTTGGGCCTGAGTTAAAACTTCATCAATGCGGTTTACCTAAAAAAATGGCTTTAGAGCTTTTTAAACCCTTTATATACAATAAATTGGAGTCTTATGGTTTTGCTTCAACGTTAAAATCTGCAAGAAAAATGGTAGAGTCTGAGAGACCAGAAGTCTGGGATATCTTAGATGAAGTAATTAGAGAGCATCCAATTCTTTTAAATCGTGCACCAACACTTCACAGATTAGGTATTCAAGCATTTGAACCAATTTTAATTGAAGGTAAAGCTATCCAACTTCATCCATTAGTTTGTACTGCGTTCAATGCAGACTTTGATGGTGACCAAATGGCAGTTCACATACCCTTGAGTCTCGAAGCACAATTAGAAGCGAGAGTTTTGATGATGAGTACGAATAACATTCTCTCTCCTTCAAGTGGAAAACCAATTATCGTACCAAGTCAAGATATTGTGTTGGGTATATATTATTTATCATTGATAAATGAAAAAGAAGAGCCAAAGAAATATTATTCACATGTCGGTGAAGTAGAGTTTGCTTTAGAAAACAAAACTATTGAACTGCACACACCCATTCTTTATAGAACTAAAGTTTATAACTCAGAAAAAGATAGCTTTGAATATAAAAAATACACCACTTCTGCAGGTAGAGTTATCCTTTTTAAAACAGTCCCTGAGAGCAAAAACTTACCTTTTGATGTTATAAATAAGGTTCTTACAAAAAAAGACATTAGTAACTTATTAGATAATGTTTATAGGTTCACAGGTCAAAAGGCGACTTGCATATTTGTTGATCAAATTATGACAGTTGGCTTTAAGTATGCTGCAAAAGCAGGTATCTCCTTTGGTAAAGATGATTTAGTCATTCCTGAAGAAAAGAATATTTTAATTCAAGATACTCAAAAATTAGTAAATAGCCTTGAAAACCAATATCAAGAAGGACTTATAACTGAAAGAGAAAAATATAATAAAGTTGTTGGTCTATGGTCTACTTGTACAGATAAAGTTGCAAAAGCGATGATGAAAACTGTTTCATCTAGTAAAGATAGTCAAATTAATTCTGTTTATATTATGGCTGACTCTGGTGCTCGTGGTTCCGAAGCTCAGCTAAAACAGCTGGCTGGTATGAGAGGCTTAATGGCAAGACCATCTGGTGAAATTATTGAAAACCCTATCACATCTAACTTTAAAGATGGTTTAACAGTTCTTGAGTATTTTAATTCTACACACGGTGCAAGAAAAGGTTTAGCAGATACTGCTCTTAAAACAGCAAGTTCAGGTTATTTAACTAGAAGATTAGTTGATGTAGCACAAGATTTAACAATTACATGTAAGGATTGTACATGTAAAAATGGTTTAACAGTAGACACTATTTATGAATCAGGTGAGGTTTCTATACCACTAACAGAAAGAGTTTTTGGCAGATATCTAGCTGATGATGTAAAAAATAAAAAAGGTGAGGTCATTCTTAAAAATGATGCTTACATTTCACATGAAGAAATTGAGTTATTAGAAAAAGAAAACATCACATCTGTAAGAATAAAATCACCTATAACATGTGGAACAACGCATGGTATCTGTGCTAAATCTTATGGAAGAGACTTAGCTAAAGGAGTGCCAGTTAACACTGGTGAGGCCGTAGGAATTATAGCAGCCCAGTCTATTGGTGAACCAGGTACTCAGTTAACAATGAGAACTTTCCACGTGGGTGGTGTTGCAAGTTCTTCAGCCGAGAAATCTAATTTTGAGTCTCCAAGTGATGGTAAAGTAAAAATTAAAAACCTTAGATCAGTTACAAACGGATCAGGCAGTGAAATCATTATTAATAGAACTACTGAACTTGAAATATTTGATAACAACAAAACTCTAGTTTCATCATTCAGAGCACCATATGGATCAACATTATTAGTTAAAAATGGCGCTGATGTTAAGCTTAATAGCTTATTACTCGAGTGGGATCCTTATACAGTTCCTATTGTTGCTGAAGAAACAGGAAAACTAGATTTCAGTGATTTAGTTGAGGGTGTGTCTTTTATTGAAAAGTTTGATGAGACTACTGGTATTTCCTCTAAAGTTATAATTGACTGGAAGAGTTTCCAAGGAAAACAAGACCTTAAGCCTCAGTTGTTAATAACTGACAAAGATGGTAACCCAATTAAATCTAAAAATTCATCTACATATGATTTAAGTGTTGGTATTGTCTTAAATATCGAAAAGGGTAAAGATGTTAGTGCCGGTGATGTTATTGCAAGAATTCCGAGAGCTTCTTCTAAAACAAAAGATATAACAGGTGGACTTCCAAGAGTTGCAGATATTTTTGAATCAAGAAAACCAAAAAATCCAGCTGTATTAGCTGAAATATCTGGAACGATTGAATTTGGAAAAGACATCAAAAGCAAAAGAAGAATTATAATTAATCCTGAGGAAGGAGAGCCAATTGAGTTTTTAATTCCAAAAGGAACTTATATTTATTTCAATGAGGGAGATAAAGTAAACAAAGGTGACATGATTGTAGATGGAACTCCCGCTCCAACAGATATTTTAAATATTCTTGGCATTGAGGCTTTAGCAGAATATATGGTTAGAGAAGTTCAAAAAGTTTATCGTCTTCAAGGTGTTTTGATTGATGACAAACATATTGAATGTATTACACGTCAAATGTTACAAAAAGTAGAAGTAATTGGTGCTGGTGATAGTGATTATTTGGTAGGAGATGTAAAAGATAAAATAGCTGTTGTAGAAAAAAATAATGAATTAAAGAAAGAAGGCAAAAAAGAGGTTGATTTTAAAATGATGATCCTTGGTATCACTAAAGCAAGTCTTCAAACTAATTCATTTATTTCAGCCGCTTCTTTCCAAGAGACTACAAGAGTTCTTACAGAGGCGGCAATCAATGGTAAAGTTGATAAATTAACTGGACTCAAAGAAAATGTCATTGTTGGTAAATTAATTCCAGCTGGAACGGGTAATGTTATCAGAGCACTTCGAAAAGAGGCTAAAATCCGCGATAATTCTTTATTAAAACAGCTAGAAACACCTAAATAGATGTTGACTATACTTAATACTATAAATATATTCTGCGAACTATGCCGACCATAAATCAATTAGTTAGAAAATCTAGAGAGAAAGTCTCAAAGAGAAACAAGGTTCCTGCACTTAAATCTTGTCCTCAAAAAAGAGGCGTGTGTCTTAGAGTTTATACAACTACTCCAAAAAAGCCTAATTCTGCTCTAAGGAAAGTAGCGAGAGTAAAGCTTACTAATGGTCAAGAGGTAACAGCTTACATACCTGGTGAAGGTCACAATTTACAGGAACACTCTGTAGTGTTAATTCGTGGTGGAAGAGTGAAAGATTTACCTGGTGTAAGATATCATATAATAAGAGGTACTTTGGATACCCAAGGGCTTGAAAAAAGAAGACAACGTAGATCTAAATACGGTGCTAAAAGGCCAAAGAATTAAAATTTAAAAAATGTCAAGAAGAAGAGCAGCAGAGAAAAGACAAGTATTGCCCGATCCTATTTATAATAGTGTTGTGCTAAATAAATTTATTAATGAAGTTATGGTGGGTGGAAAAAAAACAGTTGCACAGAAAATTGTATACGGTGCTCTTGATATCATTAAAACTAATAATCAAAGCGATGATCCGCTTGAGTATTTTCAAAAATCTATTAATAACGTTAAACCATCAGTTGAAGTAAAATCAAGAAGAGTTGGTGGAGCTACATATCAAGTACCAATGGAAGTAAGAAGTACAAGAGCTCAAGCACTTGCATTTAAATGGATATTAACTAATTCCAAAAAGCGAAATGAAAAAACTCAAAGAGAAAGACTTGCTAACGAATTAATTGATGCTTTTGAAAACAAAGGTAATTCTGTAAAGAAAAAAGACGAAGTTCATAAAATGGCAGAAGCAAACAGAGCATTCGCTCATTATAGGTGGTAAAAATGGATCTAGGTAAATATAGAAATATTGGAATTATGGCCCACATTGATGCAGGAAAGACTACTACCACTGAAAGAATTTTATATTACACCGGTAAGTCCCATAAAATAGGAGAAGTACATGATGGTGCCGCAACTATGGACTGGATGGAACAAGAGCAAGAAAGAGGAATAACAATTACCTCAGCCGCTACTACTTGTTTTTGGAATGATCATAGAATTAATATCATTGATACACCTGGGCACGTAGATTTTACAATTGAAGTTGAGAGATCTTTAAGAGTTTTAGACGGAGCTGTTGCTTGCTTTGACGGTGTCGCTGGAGTTGAGCCACAATCGGAGACAGTTTGGAGGCAAGCTGATAGATACAAAGTACCAAGAATTTGTTTTTGCAATAAAATGGATCGACTTGGAGCCGACTTTGAAATGAATGTTCAATCTATTAAAGACAGATTAGGAGCCAATCCACTTGTTTTACAAATGGCTATTGGCAAAGAGGCAGAGTTCAAAGGTGTTGTTGACCTTGTTAACTTTAAATCAATTATTTGGAAAGATGACAGTCTTGGTGCTGAATATGATGTAACAGAGATTAGTGAAGATTTATTAGAAGAAGCTAAGAAAAAAAGAGAAGAGCTTATTGAAAACGCTGTCGAAGCAGACGATCAGGCGTTAGAAGATTATTTAGAAGGAAAAGAAATAACCGTTGATACATTAAAAGCTTGTATAAGAAAAGGTACTATAGATTTTAAATTTGTTCCTGTCTTATGTGGAACTGCTTTTAAAAATAAAGGTGTTCAACCTTTACTTGATGCTGTTGTTGATTATCTTCCATCTCCTAAAGATATTGGTTTTGTTGAAGGTATTAAAGAGGGATCTGATGAGAAGTTACAAATTCCAAACACACCAGAAGAACCTTTTGCAGCATTAGCTTTTAAAGTTGCTGCAGACCCTTTTGTTGGTCAAATAACATTTTGTAGACTTTACTGTGGAAATCTTAGTTCTGGATCTACAATATTAAATTCATCAAAAAATCAAAAAGAACGAATTGGTAGAATGCTTTTAATGCATTCAAATACTCGTGAAGAAATCAAAGAAGCCAAAGCTGGAGACATCGTAGCTCTAGTCGGATTAAAGAACGTTACAACAGGTGACACACTATGTGATCCTTCAAATAATGTTATTTTAGAAAAAATGGAATTTCCAGACCCTGTTATTGAAGTTGCTGTTGAACCTAAGACTAAAGCTGACTACGAAAAAATGGGACAAGCTTTAGGTAGACTGGCTCAAGAAGATCCAAGCTTTAGAGTTACTTCAGATGAAGAGTCTGGTCAAACTATAATTAAAGGAATGGGAGAACTCCATTTAGAAATTTTAGTTGATAGGATGAAAAGAGAATTCAAGGTTGAAGCAGATGTGGGAGCACCTCAAGTAGCCTACAGAGAAACAATTACTAAAGATGTTGAAGTTGACTACACACATAAAAAACAATCTGGCGGTGCAGGTCAATTTGCAAGAGTAAAAATGAAATTTAAACCATTAGAAAGAAACTCTGGTGTTAAATTTTTAAATACTGTTGTTGGAGGAAATATTCCAAAAGAATACATCCCAGGTGTCGAAAAAGGAATTAACTTTGCTGCACAAAATGGTGTCATTGCTGGATACAACGTTATTGATTTCGAAGCTGAAGTTCACGACGGAGCCTATCATGACGTAGACTCATCAGTGTTAGCATTTGAAATAGCTTCAAGAGCTGCATTTAGAGAAGCTGTTGGAAAAGCTGGTCCTAAACTACTTGAGCCAATGATGAAAGTTGAAGTTGTAACTCCTGAGGACTATATGGGTGATATTATTGGTGATTTAAATTCAAGAAGAGGCCAAATTGAAAAAATGGAGGATCGAGGTAACGCTAAAGTTGTATCGTCAGTAGTTCCTCTTGCTAATATGTTTGGTTATGTTAATAATCTACGCTCTATGAGTCAAGGAAGAGCAAGTTATACAATGTTATTCTCACATTATGATGTAGTACCTTCAAATGTTGAAGAAGAAATTAAATCAAAACTGGCATAATCATGATAAATCAAAATATTAGAATTAGACTTAAATCCTTTGATCATAACATTCTAGACAGAAGTTCAATTGATATCCTTCAAACAGCTAAAAGAACTGGTGCGAAAGTGATTGGTCCTATTCCTATGCCCTCTAAAATTGAAAGAGTTACTGTAAATAAATCTCCGCACGTTGATAAAAAAAGTAGAGAACAGTTTGAATTACGAACGCATATTAGGATGATGGACATTATTGAGCCCACACCTCAGACTGTTGATGCACTTATGAAACTCGATTTAGCTTCTGGTGTTAATGTAGATATTAAAATAAAAAAATAATTATCATGATCATTAGTACCAAAATTGGCCAAACTTCATTTGTCAACGAAAACGGTACAAGGGTCTCTGCCACAGTTCTTGATTACAATAGCTGCTCTGTAGTTGGTAATAGAACTATTGATAGAGATGGCTATCTTGCAAATATCATAGGCTTTCTCAAACCAAAAAAACTTAATAAACCTCAATTAAAAGAATTTAATAAACTAAATTTAGAACCAAAAAAAATTATAAAAGAACAAAGAATAACCTCTGATGAAGACTTATTAGAGATTGGTTCATTAATAGACCCTAAATTTAAAGTTGGTGATAAAGTTTCAGTACAGTCTAAATCAACAGGTAAAGGTTTTGCCGGAGCTATGAAAAGACATAACTTTAGTGGTATGAGAGCAACTCATGGTGTCTCTATCTCACATAGAGCTCATGGTTCAACAGGTCAAAATCAAAACCCAGGTAAAGTATTTAAGGGAAAAAAAATGGCTGGTCATTTAGGTGATCAATTAACAACTACTAAAAATTTAGAGGTTCTTCTAATAGATCAAGACAAAAAATTAATATTTATCAAAGGTTCTGTGCCAGGTAAAAATAAATCTATAGTAAAGGTTTTTAAATAAATGTTTGAACAAGTTACATTAAAAGATAAAAATATTTCTGAAAAAGCATTACATTTATCTTTACAAAAAATTTATACACATAAACAAGGTAATAACCACAGTCTTGATAGATCTGAAGTAGCAGGATCTGGAAAAAAATTATTTAAACAAAAGGGAACTGGAAACGCAAGAGCTGGTAATAAAAAGACAACTCAAAGAAGAGGTGGTGGAAAAGCTTTTGGACCAAAATTCCATGATGTTTCTTTTAAAATTAATAAAAAAGTCAAAAAAACTGCTTTAATTTCTTCTATAGTTAGTAAAAGCAACAATAAAGCACTCTTCGTTTTTGATGAAGAAAAACTAGACGAAAAAAATATTTCAGATTTATTAAAAAAAAATCAAAATAAAATGATCATTTTTGTTTTATCCAACTTATTAGATAATAAATTAGTAATTAAATTTCAAAATTACAAAAAATTATATTTTATCTCTGACAAAAGTTATTCGGTTCATACAGCATTAAAATCAGATATGATTTTATTCTCAAAAAAATCTTCTATTTACAATTCATACATAGGTAGTAACTAAAAATGGAACTCAACTTAATTAAAAAACCTGTTATTACAGAAAAATCAACCGCTAATGCCCAATTCAATAAATACATTTTTGAAGTTCGAAATGAAGCAAATAAAATAAATATTAAAAAAACAATTGAAGAAATTTATAAAGTTAAAGTTCAAAAACTTAATAGTTTAAATGTAAAGAGTAAGCCAAAGGTATTCAAAGGACAAAGAGGTACAAGGTCAGAACTTAAAAGAATAATAGTCACTCTTAAAGAGGGTAATACTATAGATATGAGTGGTAAGGTATAAAATGGGCTTAATCACTTACAAACCAACGACACCTTCTTTTAGAAAAACTGTAAAAATTGATAAATCTCAGCTTTTTAAAGGCCGTCCTGAAAAATCATTGCTTCAAGACTTACAACCAAATTCAGGTAGAAATAATACAGGTAAAATTACAATTAGACATAGATCAGGTGGCCATAAGAAAAAATATAGACTTGTGAATTTTAAAAGGAATACATTTGATAAAATAGGTACCGTTGAAAGAATTGAATACGATCCTAATAGAAGTGCTTTCATAGCACTTATCAACTATCAAGATTTAAAAGAATATATTATAGCACCGTCTGATTTAAAAATCGGTGATAAGGTCATTTCCTCAGCTAAAACTGAAATATCATCTGGAAATGCAATGAAGATTAAAAACATTCCTACTGGTACCTCTATTCATAATATTGAACTAAAGCCAGGAGCCGGTGGTAAAATATGTAGGTCTGCTGGATCTTTTGCTCAAGTACTTGGAGAACAAGAAAAATATGTAATGGTTAAGCTTTCATCACGAGAAACTAGATTAGTTCATGGTGAATGTATGGCGACTATAGGAGTTGTTTCTAATCAAGATAATAAAAATAAAAAAATTGGTAAAGCTGGAATTAAAAGACATTTGGGTATTAGACCTACTGTAAGAGGCGTTGTTATGAACCCTGTCGACCACCCACACGGTGGTGGAGAAGGAAGAACATCTGGTGGTAGACACCCATCCACACCTTGGGGTATGAAGACAAAAGGTAAGAAGACTAGAAAAATTAAATTTACATCTAAAATGATTATTTCAAGAAGGGCTAAAAAGTAATGGCAAGATCTGTATGGAAAGGACCTTACTTTGATGTAACTCTTTTCAAAAAAGTTAAAAAATCAAAAGAAGAAAGTTCAAAATCTCCAATTAAAACATGGTCAAGAAGATCTACAATTATTCCAGATTTTGTTGGAGTCACCATTTCAGTCTACAATGGAAAATCTTTCATACCGGTATATGTGACTGAAGATATGGTTGGACATAAGCTTGGTGAGTTTTCTCCAACAAGAGTTTTTAAAGGCCACTCAGGAGATAAGAAAGCAGTTCAAGGTAAGAAATAAAAATGTCTAAAGAAGTAAAAGCTATTAATAAAATGATAAGAACTAGTTCTCAAAAACTAAACTTAATTGTTAAAGATATTAGAAAAAAAGATATCAACGCAGCTTTAAATATTTTGAAGTTTTCAAATAAAAGAGTTAGTAAAGAAGTTTTAAAAACATTAAATTCTGCAGTCGCAAATGCAGAGAACAACAATAATTTAGATATTGATAAACTTTTTGTTAAAGAGGCTTATGTTGGTAAAAGTCTTAGAATGAAAAGATTTAGACCAATGAGTAAGGGAAGAGCGTTTCAAATTATTAAGCCTTTTTCTAGGTTAACATTAGTGTTAGAGGAGAGAGTATAATGGGACAAAAAGTTAACCCAACTTCATTAAGAGTAGGAATTAATAAATATTGGCAATCAACCTGGTTTGAAAAAAAAGATTATTCAACTTTTTTAAAAGAAGACTATAAAATTAGAAATTATATAGAAAAGAATTACTCAATCGCTGGCATAAGCTCTGTTATAATTGAAAGAGCTGCAGCAAACCTTAAAATTATTATTCACACATCTAAACCAGGAGTTCTTATTGGAAAAAAAGGTGCGGATATTGAAAAGCTAAGAAATAGACTATCAAAGCTCTCAGACAAGAGTATCTCATTAGATATCAAAGAAATAAAAAAACCTGAAACAGATGCTTCATTACTAGCCGACTCTATTGCAAGGCAATTAGAAAAAAGAGTCGCTTTTAGAAAAGCGATGAAAAAATCAGGTTTATCAGCAATTAAACTAGGTGCTAAAGGTATTAAAATTGTCTGTGGCGGTAGACTAGGTGGTGCTGAAATAGCAAGAACAGAAAAGTTTTCAGAGGGAAGTGTACCTTTACATACTTTGAGAGCTGATATAGATTACGCAACAGCTCGAGCCCTAACAACTTATGGAATTATTGGAATTAAAGTTTGGTTATTTAAGGGTGAGAGTAAAAATACAACAAATAAAACTGAAGATAAAAAAGAGAAAGCAAATTAATGTTATTACCTAAGAATACTAAATATAGAAAACAGCACAAAGGAAGAATTCATGGAAGTGCTAAAGGGAATTACGAACTAACATTTGGTTATTACGGACTAAAATCATTAGATGCTGAGAGAGTTACTGCTAGACAAATAGAGGCATCTAGAAGAGCTATTACAAGATTTTTAAAAAGAGCGGGGAGACTTTGGATTAGAGTATTTCCTGACGTGCCAGTCACAGCTAAACCTGCAGAAGTTAGAATGGGTAAAGGTAAAGGCGCTATTGACAGGTGGGTATGTAGAGTTAAACCTGGAACTATAATGTTTGAAGTGGACGGTGTTGACAAGCACCTAGCTAAAAAAGCTTTTGAACTTGCATCCGCTAAACTACCAGTAAAAACAACCTTTGTATCATTGGATCAATTTTAATGGCTGATAAAGACGTAAACAGTTTAAAAAAGGAATTATTTAATTTAAAAATAATGAAAAAAAGTGGGCAGCTCACAGACACATCACAATTTAAGAAAGTTAAAAAGCAAATTGCATCGCTTTTAACTAAAGAAAGGACAAATAAGAGTGCCTAAACGTATTTTAAGTGGAAAAGTAGTAAAAAAATCAGGAGATAAAACAATTTCTGTTTTAGTAACAAGACAAACTACACATCCAATCTATAAAAAATTAATCAGAGTTTCTAAAAAATATCTTGCTCATGACAGTGAAAATAAAATTATTGTTGGGGACTCCGTGAGGATTCAAGAAACTAAACCAATTTCAAAAAATAAATCATGGGAAGTTATTAAATAATGATACAAGCCGAGTCTAATTTACAAGTGGCAGATAATTCTGGAGCTAGACTAATCAGCTGTATTAAAGTTATTGGCGGGTCTAAACGAAGATATGCAAGAATAGGTGATATTATTGTTGTTTCTGTCAAAGATGCTATTCCAAGATCTAAAGTAAAAAAAGGTGAAGTACAAAGAGCAATTATAGTAAGAACAAAAAAACCTTTAATCAGAGAAGATGGAACATCAATCAAATTTGATTCAAACGCAGCTGTTCTACTAGATAAACAAAATGAACCAATTGGAACAAGAATTTTTGGACCCGTTACAAGAGAGCTTAGAAAAAGAAATATGATGAAAATCGTTAGTTTGGCTCCTGAGGTATTATAATGATCAAAAAGTATAAAAAAGGTGATGAGGTGATTGTTAAAGTTGGAAAAGATAAAGGAAAAATTGGAAAAATATCTAAGATTATCAATTCCTCAGACAAAGTAGTTATATCTGGTGTTAATGTAAGTAAAAAACATCAAAAACCATCCCAAGAGTCTAAAGGCGGTATTGTGGACAAGGAAATGCCTATTCATATTTCAAATATTTTAGCTTACGACTCTAAGTCTAAGAAATCCTCAAAAGTAGGTTTTAAAATAGAAAGTGGAAAAAAAATTAGAGTATTAAAATCATCAGGAGACAAATATTAATGTCAAATTCAATTCAAGAATTATTTAATGTTTCTGATCAGTTGGCTAAAAACTTAGAGATACCTCATAAGTTAGCTGTTCCAAAAATTTCAAAAATAGTGATCAATGCGGGTATTGGAACTATTAAAGAAGATAACAAAGCTATTGAAAAAATGAAAAAAGACCTTTCTCTTATATCTGGTCAATCACCAGTAGTTAGAATGTCTAAAAAAGCTATTGCTTCCTTTAAAATTAGAAAAGGAATGCCAGTGGGTCTCTCTGTTACTCTTAGAAAAAATATGATGATGGAGTTTTACGATAGACTAGTAAATATTGCTATGCCTCGAATTAAAGATTTTAGAGGGTATAACAAAAAATCATTTGATGGCCAAGGTAATATAACCATAGGTATTAAAGATCACATTATTTTCCCAGAAATAAGTGTTGAAAATGTTGAAAATATCTTTGGTTTTGATATCACTATTGCCACTTCAGCAAACAATGACAAAGAGGGATATGAGTTGTTAAAATTAATGAACTTTCCATTTCTAAATTAATCATGGCAAAACAAAGCGCAATACAAAAAAATAATAATAGAAAAGTACTAATAGATAGACTTAGTGAAAAAAGAAAAAAATTAAAGAGTCTCTTATCTAGTAAAGACCTTCCGTTTGAAGAAAGAGTAAAAATTCAAATGAAACTTGAGTCTTTACCAAGAAATTCATCAAGAATTAGATATCGAAATAGATGTTTTTTATCAGGTAGACCACGAGGAGTTTATAGTAAATTTAATTTATCTAGAATTGCTATAAGAGATATGGCTGGTAAGGGACAGATACCCGGTTTAACGAAAGCGAGTTGGTAGTATGAGTGATACACTAGCAGATATGATAACAAGAATTAGAAATGGACAAAAAGCAAACAAGGTCTCTGTAAAAGCAATTTTTTCAAAATTAAACGTTAATGTGTGTGATGTTTTAAAAAAAGAAGGATACATTGATAGCTTCGAAATATTAGGAGATACAAAAAAAGATATCTCAATTACTTTAAAATATTATAAGGGTTCCCCTCTAATTAATAAGATTGAAAAAATTACTAAACAAGGTTGTCGTGTTTATAGCTCTGTAGATGAAATTCCTAAGACTATAGGTGGTTTAGGAACCACGATATTGTCTACCTCAAAAGGTGTAATGTCAGACGCTGATGCAAGAAATCAAAAAGTTGGAGGAGAAGTGCTAATAAGCGTTTTCTAAGTCATGTCAAGATTAGCAAGAAACCCTATAAATATTCCTGAAGATATTAAAATTTCCATGACAGATAACGAAATTAATTTTGAGGGTAAGTTAGGAAAATCATCAACTGTTTTACCAATTGGAATTAAAGTTGATCACAAAGATAACCTTTTACACTTTTCCGGAGAAAATAAAGCACTTCTTGGCACTATTTATGCAAATGTTAAAAATGAAATAATTGGTAATTCTAAAGGGTTTGAAAAAAGATTAGAACTTATAGGAACTGGATATAAAGCTAATGTTTCTGGAAAAAAGTTAGTCCTTTCTCTGGGTTATAGTCATGACATTAATTTTGATATACCTGAAGGTATTTCAATAAAAGTTGAAAAAAATATTGTTATTGTAACCGGAACAAGTAAGCAATTAGTAGGCCAAGTAGCAGCTGAAATTAAGTCATTTAGAAAACCAGAACCTTATAAAGGTAAAGGTGTCCGATATGAGGGTGAAAGAATTTATAGAAAAGAAGGTAAGAAAAAATAATGAACAAAGATAAAATTAGAGCTACTCGAAGAAAATTAAGAGTGAGAAAAAAGCTAAATGAAATTAAAAAACATAAGCTTTTAGTATTTCGATCTTCTAAACATATTTACGCTTCAGTTTTATCAGAAAGTAACGATAAAACATTATGTTCATTCTCCTCTGTTAAATTAAAAAAAGATGAAGGGCAAAAGAAAGTTGATGTAGCTAAAATAGTTGGTTCAAAGATTGCTGAACTAGCTATAGAAAAGGGTATCAAAGAAGTGAAATTTGATAAGGGTTCTTATAAGTATCATGGAAGACTTAAAGTATTAGCTGATGCAGCAAGAGAAAAAGGATTATCATTTTAATGTTAGAGAACAATACAAACAAAGAGTTTATAGAAAAACTAATTTCAGTAAGAAGAGTATCTAAAGTTGTTAAAGGTGGAAGAAGATTTGGTTTTGCAGCACTAGTTGTAAGTGGTGACGGTCAAGGAAGAGTCGGTTTTGGATCAGGTAAGGCAAAAGAGGTACCTGAGGCTATTAGAAAAGCTTCAGAAGAAGCAAAAAAAACTATGGTAAGAATTCCATTAAGAGAGGGTAGAACCATCCATCATGATGTTAAGGCGAAGTTTTCATCAAGCACTGTAATCCTAAGATCTGCTCCTAAAGGAACTGGAATAATATCTGGTGGTCCTTCAAGAGCTATTTTTGAAGCATTGGGTATATCTGATGTTGTATCTAAAGCAATTGGTACAAAAAACCCACATAATATCGTTCGTTCAACAATTAAAGCTCTTAAAAGCATTAATACACCAAAATCTGTATCTGCTAGAAGAAGTATAGAAATAAATTCTGTTATAAGTAAAAGAGAAAATTAAGAATGATCAATCAAATTTCCAAACAACGTCAAACTTCAAGAAAAAGAAAAGGTAAAGGAATAGGCACTGGTTTAGGAAAAACTGCTGGTAGAGGCCATAAAGGGCAAAAATCTAGATCAGGCGTTGCAGTTCGAAACTTTGAGGGTGGTCAAATGCCTATTTATAGAAAAACACCTAAAAGAGGTTTTAATTCACTTAAAAAAATTAATCCTAAATCTTTGTCAATATCTTTAGTAAGTTTTAACAAATTTGATGAAAATTCTTTAATTGATATTAAGTTTTTAATTGAGGCAGGTTTTCTTAAAAAGAAAGACCATAAAAAATCTATAAAATTAATTGACTCAATCCAATTTAAAAAAAAGCTTCAATTTAAGGACTTCAAAGTAACTCCTGGAGCTAAGAAAAGAATTGAAGATCTTGGTGGATCGACATCATAATTTTTAGATTATGAATATCAAAGTACCTAGTATTGACTATAGCGAAGCAATTAAAAGCTCAGGCTTATTTAAAAAATTAGGTTTTGTTTTATTTGCAGTCGCTGTTTACCGACTAGGAACTTATATTCCTGTTCCAGGTATTAACTCAGCTGTCTTAGAGCAAATTTTCGAACAACATCAAGGCGGAATTTTAGGAATATTTGATATGTTCTCTGGTGGTGCTTTAATGCGTATGTCAATTTTTACACTAGGGGTTATGCCTTATATTTCTGCATCTATTATAATGACATTGATGCAATCCTCTTTTGATAGCTTGAAGGCTCTAAAGGAGCAGGGCACACAAGGTAGGAAAAAAATTCAGCAGTATACGAGATATTTAACAATAGTTTTGGGTCTTTTTCAGAGCTACGGTATCTCAAACGGTATACTAAATTTGTCTGATACAGTTGACCCAACCTTAGGAAGTGTTGCTTTTTTTCAAATATCTGCTGTCATAACTATGACATCAGGAACTATATTTTTAATGTGGTTAGGTGAGCAAATAACTGAAAATGGTTTTGGAAGTGGAATTTCAATAATAATTTTTTCAGGTATTGTAGCTAATCTTCCATTCGCTATTTTTAACACCTTTGAACTAGGAAGAACTGGTGCACTCTCATCTATTGCAATTATATCAATTATTTTCTTACTTCTTATACTCATAGTTGTCATCGTCTTCATAGAGAGAGCTCAAAGAAGGTTACTAGTACAATATCCTAAACGCCAAGTGGGGAATAAGGTATTTGGTGGCCAATCCTCTTATCTTCCTATTAAAATAAATATAGCAGGTGTTATCCCTGCCATTTTTGCTTCATCATTATTATTATTTCCAAATACTATTTCTAATTTTTCACCTGAAAGTACGGGTTTCTTATCTAGTTTAGGATTTTACTTATCTCATGGTAAGCCACTTTATATGGCATTTTTTTTCGGTCTGATTGTTTTCTTTGCATTTTTTTATACTAGTATTGTTTTCAACCCTCAAGAACAGGCAGAAAATTTAAGAAATAACGGTGGTTTTGTTTTAGGTTATAGACCAGGAGAACAAACAGCCACTTATTTAGAACATGTTATTTATCGATTAACATTTGTAGGTGCAGTATACTTAGGATTAATTGCTTTAATTCCTGAATTCTTAATTGCTAGATTATCAGTTCCTTTTTATTTAGGAGGAACGAGTCTTTTGATTGTTGTGATTGTCGCTATGGACTTCTTTTCACAAATTCAAACACAATTATTTTCATCTCAATATGAAAAACTATTAAGTAAAAACAAAGTTTATAAAAGTAAATGGTTATAGTTTTTATTGGCCCACCAGGATGTGGTAAGGGGACACAAGCCAACATCTTAAAAGACACTTTTTTACCAGATTTAAATATTCTAACTGTTAGTTCGCTTCTAAAAGAGAAATCTCAAGATGAAAGTATTTTAGGTAAGGAAATTAAGCATAAAATGGATAATGGTGACTTAATCGAGGATACTGTTGTAATTTCAGTATTAAAAGAAAAAGTAAACTCTCTATCCAATGAACAGTTATTGATTGATGGGTTTCCTAGAAGTTCTATTCAAGCCGACTCACTTCTTGAAATATTTGATAATAAAAAACTAAGTATTATTAACTTTGAAGTTGAAGATAGCCAACTTCTTCAAAGAATAAAAAAAAGATCAATGGAAGAGTCTAGAGCAGACGATAGTTTTTTTGAGAAAAGATTACAAATCTATAAAAAATCTCATCAAGAAATAACAAATTCACTCAAAAAAAACTATCAAGTTACCGATATTCAGGCTAATGATGAAATCAAGGCTGTAACTGCTAAAATCGTTGATAAACTTGGCTTAAATTGAGGTAATTTATATTGACTTTTAAATACTTTTTCAATATTTTCACCCCTTCAGGAGATCTCAATTGGCAAGAATAGCAGGTGTAAATTTACCAGTAAATAAAAGAGCATTAGTCTCTCTTACATATATCCATGGAATTGGCGCTAAATATGCGTTGGATATTTTGAAAGCAAACAGTTTAGATCCTACTAAGAGGATAAAAGATTTTTCTGAGGATGAAATTTCTAAAATTAGAAAATCTATAGATGAAAACTATACAGTTGAAGGTGATCTTAGAAGAGTAGTATCTCAAAATATTAAAAGATTAAAAGACTTAGGTTGCTATCGAGGTTTAAGACATCGAAAACAACTCCCTACAAGGGGCCAAAGAACACACACAAATGCAAGAACTAGAAAAGGTAAGGCTGTTGCTATTGCAGGAAAGAAAAAAGTAACTAAATAAAATGGCAAAAACTGAAAAAAAATCTTCTGATAAAAAAAAATCAAAAAAAAATTTTGGACAAAATGGTGTTGTTCATATCAAAAGTTCCTTTAACAATACAATTGTCACCATTTCTGATTTAAGCGGTAATGCAGTATCATGGTCTTCCAGTGGATCCATGGGTTTTAGGGGTTCAAAAAAATCTACTCCTTATGCTGCACAAATTGCAACAGATGCAGCAGGAAAAAAAGCTTATGACAGCGGACTAAGAAAACTTGATGTTCTTATGAAAGGCCCTGGATCTGGTAGAGAGTCAGCTCTTAGAGCATTACAAAATATTGGATTTATTATAAATAATATTAAAGACGTTACACCGCTTCCACATAATGGATGCAGACCTAAAAAGAAAAGAAGAGTATAAACTAAATTTATAGGAGTTAAAATTGATAGAGAATAATTGGATTACCTTGGTTAAACCAAACAAAGTTGATTACAAAATAAGCGATAATAAAAAATTTGGAACGGTAGTTATTGAACCTTTGGAAAAAGGCTTCGGTACCACTTTAGGAAATGCCCTAAGAAGAGTGCTTTTGTCATCATTGCAAGGTACTGCTATATCTTCAATCAAAATTAATGGCGTACTTCATGAATTTTCAACAATCGAGGGGGTTAGAGAGGACGTAACTGATATTATAATGAACCTTAAAAATGTTACTTTCAATTCTAAAAGTAACCACTCCCAAAAGTTAAGTTTAAATGTAAAAGGCCCCAAAGAAGTTCTTTCTTCAGATTTCGAAGAAAATCCTGAAGTTGAAATAGTAGATAAAGATGCCGTGATAATGAACGTTGACTCTAACAGAGAGGTAAATTTAGAAATATTCCTAGATATAAATAAAGGATACATATCAGCTGAAAAAAATAAAGATAATGAAAATAAAAGTGTAGGTCAAATTATGCTAGATGCCACCTACAGTCCTGTAAAAAGAGTTTCGTTTAATGTTGAAAATTCTCGTATTGGTCAAGACACTGAGTTTGATAAACTTATCTTAGATATAGAAACAAACGGAACAGTATCTCCAGATGACGCTGCTGCATTAGCTGCAAGAATTCTTCAAGATCAACTTAAACCTTTCATTAACTTTGAAGAACCAACTGAAGATGAAAGAAAAAAACTACAATCTTCAAACGAACCACAGTTCAATAAAAATCTACTTAAGAAAGTTGATGAACTTGAGCTATCTGTTAGATCAGCAAACTGTCTAAAAAATGACAATATTTTTTATATCGGTGATTTAGTTCAAAAATCAGAAGGTGAAATGCTTAGAACACCAAATTTTGGTAGAAAGTCCCTTGATGAAATTAAGGAAGTTCTATCCTCAATGAGCCTTTCTATGGGAATGGACTTGCCAGGTTGGCCACCAGAGAATATAGAAGAATTATCAAAGAAATACGAAGATCCATTTAAGGTATAATGAAACACGGACTCAAACAAAGAAAGTTAAATAGAACTTCATCTCATAGATTAGCCTTACTAAAGAACTTATCTATCAGCCTTATTAAGCATGAGACTATTACAACAACTACTGAAAAAGCAAAAGAACTCAGACCTTTTATTGAGAAATTAGTGACTAAAGCAAAAAATGATAATTTAAGTAATAGAAAATATATACTGGCAAAGCTTTTTAATAATAAGGAAGCTTGTCAAAAACTTTTTTCTGAAATTTCTAAAGAACAGAAAAGTAGAAATGGTGGATATACTCGTATTATCAAAAAAGGCAATAGGTTTGGCGATTTTGCCCATACAAGTATCATTCAGTTCGTAAAATAATAATCAATGTCATCTTATTTAGCGCTCGTGATAGGTGCTATATTAGGATCTAGCTTTCGTTACTTCTTCACTCTTTTAAATTTCACTATTTTAGGGCTACCCGCAGCAACTATATTAGTGAATATTATTGGATCTGCTATGGCAGGTTATTTTTTAAATAAATTTAATGGCGCTTTATATATTTTTGTTTATATCGGTTTTTTTGGGAGTTTTACTACTCTATCTTCCTTCAATATGGAACTATTTTCACTAGTATCGGATAAATCTTTTATCAAAGCATTAATATATTTTTCTCTTAACATTTTTATATCTTTTCTTTTTTTTTATTTATTTCATATGTTCAGTCTTAGATTTGCAAATTAAGATAGATCAAAGCTATAAAAGATTAGATAAGTTTTTATTTCAATATTTTGAGTCTCTACCTTTATCTTTATTACAAAGATTAATTAGAAAATACAAAATAAAAATTAATAACAAAAAATCTAAAGCTAATTCTTCATTAATAAAAGGGGATGTTGTATATATATATTATAAATTTGAAATCAGTAATGACTTATCAA
>CACDYZ010000015.1 GCA_902557145.1 uncultured Alphaproteobacteria bacterium
TACTCAATTATTTAATATCCAAACAGAACCATCAGGCTTAACAACTCCTTTAGTTAAAATAAAGCAGCCAAAAGGTCTAGTTTCGTTTGTCGTAATAATTGCAAAAGCTTTTTTGGCTTCCTCGTAAAACTTAAATCTCTCAATTGATCCTATTTTCCAATTCTCACCCGCAACACTTTTAGTAACTTCAATCATTTCTCGATGAACATCATTTAGTTCGTCGGGTTTGTTATCGATTTGCATTCTAAGTATTGGAAACTTCACAAAACTATCTAGGGGAAATATAGACAATATAGCTTTAGCCGCTCGAGCAGCATCAACCCCATCTAAACGATGAACAAGCGAATTCATAGAATAAGCTGGAAAGTTTGAGTCACATAAAATTAGTTTATCTCCATGTCCCATGGCGCGAAGTGTATGAAGCACCTCAGGTCCTATAATCGGATCTATATTAATAAGCATAAACCTATAGAACTAAATTAATGAAACATATTCAATATAATTAATTTATATCTACTGGTTTTGAACGTAAATTTTTAACAGTTTCTAATTCTGCTCGACGACAAAGTCTAGGAGGTAACCCTTTTGTTATTAAAAGTAAATCTTCATAAACGATTTCTCCCATTTCAAAAAAAACACTATCTAAAGCACCAGCTCGATGAGCAGAAAAAAGAATATTTTTTTGCTTTCTAATTGGATCATTTTTTGGAACCGGTTCTTGAGGAAAAACGTCAGTAGCAACTTTAATTTTATCTTTTTTTAAAACTTCATTTAAATCTTGAAAATTAATAACACTAGCTCTACTTAAGATCAGTAAACAGGCGTTTTCTTTCATCGAACTTAAAAGTTTTTTATCTATCATATTTTTATTTTTTGTAGTTATTGTTGCAAGTACATAAACCACATCACAATCTTTGAAAATTTCTTTCAGTGACGCTGATTTACATCCATTGGACTCTAATAACTTATTTGGGAGCCAAGGATCATAAACTTTAAAATTGGATGTGTATGGCATTAACATAGGCTTAAGACTTTTAGCCAAGTCTCCAAAACCAATAAAACCAATTTTGTTATCTAGTAATAAACTACTTCGTAAATTGCTCTCTAAACCATATTTCTCTTTTTTCTGAAAAAAATCTAAATGAGCTTTGTGTATATCCCGTTTTAAAGAGATTGTTAAACCAACAGCAATCTCCGCAACACTTTGTGCGAAAACAGGAGCTGTAGATAAAACATAAATATTATTTTTAAAACAGTAACCGTAATCCATGTTATCCATAAAATTACTTTCAACATTAAAAATTGCTTTTAGTTTTGTGGCTAAAGTTAATATTGTCTTTGGGAGATCGGGTTGCCCAATAATAAAATCAGCCTTCGAAATATATTGCTTATAAAATTTTAATTTATTTTTACTTGGAGCATTTATTATTTTGAAGTTTTTTTTTATAAGCTTAATTTTATTTGGTCTAAAAATTAAGCCCATTTCACGAGGGAACGGATCAACAATAATAGTCTTCATTACATGATTATATCAATTATTTCTATTTTTGATAATCTAAGTTCTATGAAGCGATCAGAAATTAATGCAGCAATAAACACCGCAAAAAAAATGATGGATGAATACAATTGGACTCTTCCAGAATGGGGCTATTGGTCAAAAGAGGATTACAAAGATAAACCTGAAATAAGTAAATACTTGAAAGATCATCAAATGGGATGGGATGTAACTGACTTTGGAAAAGATAATTTTAACAGTCAAGGCATTACTTTGTTTTGTATTCGTAATGGAATACAAGGAGCTAAAGATGACAAACCATATGCTGAGAAATTACTTTTTATGCAGGAAGGACAAGAAATTCCATTTCACAGCCATAAGGTTAAATTAGAGGATATTATCAATAGAGGTGGTGGGGATTTAGCTATAGAATTTTTAGAAGTAGATAAAGGTTTTAGAGAGCTTCAAAAAGAAATTGATGTTCTAGTTGATGGCCAAACACTAAAAATTCAACCTCTTAAACCTTTAATACTAAAAAGAGGACAAAGCGTGACTGTTGAGAGAAACGTCTATCATAAGTTTTATGCTGTTGAAGGCACTGGCATGGTAATGGCAGGTGAAGTTTCCCAAGTAAATGATGATAATAAAGATAACTACTTTCTTGAACCAGTTGGAAGGTTTAGTGACATTAAAGAAGACGAAGCTGCAATACACCTTTTATGGAATGAAATGTAATGAATAAAGGGGTAATTGGTCTTGGTATGTGGTGTGTTGATACTACTTACAAAATAAACGAATTGCCTGAGAGAGGAAAATTAGAGCCTATATTAGATAGTTTTCAATGTGTTGGAGGAGGGCCATCAAACGTTTTAACTAATCTTAGCTCTTTAGGCTTCAATTACCCAATGATTGCAATGGGCTCTATTGGTCTCGATGGAAATGCATCAATAATTAAAAATCACCTAAAAAAAAATAATATACAAATAAATTATCTGATTAGCTCGAAGACTATACCAACATCTCAAACAGTATGTATGATTGAAAAAAAAAATGAAAGGACATTCCTTTATTACCCAGGTGCCAATAATTTACTAGATACCAAACATTTTAAAATTGATGATCTTAAATCAAAACCCAAAATTCTATATATTGGATATTTAACTTTACTAGGAAAATTAGATAGATTTAACTATAACAAAACAAGATTGAATATAGTTTTAGAAAAAGCGAAAAAGAAAAACCTCATCACTATTATAGATTTAGTTTCAAATAAAACCTCTCATTTTCAAAAAATTGTTTATAGCGCCCTACCTTTTACCGATTATTTGTTGTTAAATGAAATTGAAGCTCAATTATTATTTAAAAAATCAATTAAAAAGAATGATAATTACTTAAATATAAAACTTATTTTACAATTGACAAAAAAAATTTTTAAAAATGGATTACTCAAGGGATTAATTATTCATAATTCCAAAGAGTCAGTATGTGTTCTTGAAGATCAGACTCATAACATAAAATCAAAAATTATTCCTCAACAAAAAATTAAAAATGCTGTTGGTGCGGGCGATGCATTCTGTGCAGCATTTATTTATGGAATTCACGAAAATTGGAACATTGAAAAAACTTTAAAAAAAGCACATGCTGCAGGTACAGCTATGATGAAGATTGATGCTTCATCTGGATATTTACCAGATATTAAAAAATTATAGTTTTAAAATAGGATCAGTAATTTCTAAATCTTTTTGAAGGCTTCGATCAGATTTTAACTTCTTTTTTGAAAGACCATTATGATACATTTTCACTGCTTCCTTTGAGGAGATATCTTGTTCAACAACTGCTCTCATAATTTTTACAAGTGAAATAGGATCCTCAGAAAGATTAATTTTTCTTCCAAATAGTGCCACTTTCGCACCATAGGTACTTGCTTTTTTGATTAATTCAAAACAATCACGTGTAGTCCCTTTGCTTCCCCCAAGTATTCCAACTATTAAATTTTCTGGATCATAACTCGATAAATCCTCCATTGCTTGCGGTCCATTGTAGGCAATTTTCAGAAATAATGGTCTTTCTTCTTTGGTTTGTCCAGCAATCGCTTTGATGATGCAATCATTAACATAGTCCCCTAGTTCTTGGGGTTTCAGTCCAATATCAATTGGTGGATTAAATATTTCTAAAAAATGATCAAATCGATATTTTACTGCTTCTATTCTAAAATCTCTGTAAGCATTTAACATAGCCAAATCAAAATCAACATTTTTTGAAAATGTGACTGAAAATAATCCTAAATTCACTAATTTGTTTACTGCTTCTATTCTAGCTGATCGAAAAGGACGAGGATTAGTGGCTCTATAGTTCCCATTTCTCATCAACCATATATCTGAAGTATCGTTCATTCTTATCGCGGGTGTAACACTAGAGTCTTTAAATAATTTCTTTTGAATTAAACTTTCTCCAACAGAAGCTGACATTAACATAATGTCAACTAGTTTAGATTTTGTCATTGCCATCATAGATTTTTTATAATCATTTAATTTTTTATAACCCTTAGAGATTTCTCCTTTTGAATTTCTTATTGGTCCTGGTGTTGTAATGCCCATAGCTAGGTCACCATCTTTTGCATCAGCAATAATAAAATCTTTAGGACGGTATTTATGATTTTTAATTTTTTGTATTTTTATTTTTAATGATTTTTTCATTAATAAAACCCTATCATTATTTATATTATTGTATAAATAGAAAATAACTTATAAGTCTGTATAATATTTAGATGTACTTAGGAATTGATTTAGGCACTTCTGCCATGAAATGTTTGGTTATGGGGGAGGAACAAGAAATAATTTATAGTGTTTCAAGTGATGAAATTCCTTTATCTAATCTTAGAAATGGATGGTCTGAGCAAGACCCTGAATCATGGATTGTAGCTCTTGAGACATGTTTAAAAAAACTCCAACTAAAAATAGATTTTCAACAAATTAAGTCAATTTCCTTTTCAGGACATATGCATGGTGCAACATGCTTAAATGAAAAAAATGAAGTAATAAGACCATGTATTCTTTGGAATGACACTCGCAGTCACCAGGAATGTGAAGAAATTATGAGAGATAATTCTGTTAAAGATATTGCTGGAAATATTGCAATGCCAGGTTTCACAGCTCCTAAGGTTTTATGGTTAAAATATAATGAGCCAGAAAATTTTAAATCCATAAATAAGGTATTGTTACCTAAAGACTTCCTTCGATTTTATTTAACAGGAGAGTTTTACAGTGACTTATCAGATGCCTCAGGCACATATTGGTTAGATATTGCTAAACGAGAATGGTCTCAAAAATTACTTGATGCAGGATCAATGCAAATTTCCCAAATGCCAAAAGTATGCGAGGGAACAGATCAAACAGGTGCATTAAAAAAAGAGATAGCTGATAAATATGGATTTAGTCAAAATTGTAAGGTCTATGGAGGTGCGGGTGATAACGCTGCTGCTGCAGTTGGTCTTGGACTTTATGAAGAAGGTGATTCCTCTCTATCTCTTGGAACTTCGGGAGTGATTTTTGGCTCTACAAAAAAATTTTTAAAAAATTACGATGATGCTATTCATTCTTTTTGTCATTGCCTTCCTAACACATGGCACCTTATGTCGGTCATGCTTTCTTGTACTTCTAACATTAATTGGTTTTTAAATGCTTTTGATTCATCAATTAATGAAATTACTGAACAACTAGCTTTGTCAATGGACTCAGAAAAAATTATTAATAGTGCCCCATTTTATCTTCCTTACTTAACCGGTGAAAGAACTCCTATTAATGATCCTCATGTAAGAGCGAGTTTTCATAACATGGGAATTGACACTAATCGTAGTTCATTAATTTATAGTTTAATAGAGGGAATATCATTTGGTTTGAATGATAATTATTTGGCTCTATCTAAAACTGGCATTGAGTTAAATAATATATATGTAATAGGAGGAGGTTCTAAAAACCAATATTGGATAAAATTATTGGCCTCTATTATGAACAAAAATCTTTTAATAACTGAAGCCTCAGATGCGATGGCTGCTTACGGTGCTGCAAGAATAGCTTATTTAGGGTTTAACAATATTAATCATGATAATGTCTTATCACCTCCTAAAGTTAAGACAGTTATTGAAAAAGATCATAAATTATCTCAAATGTTGATTGACCGTTTTTCAAAATGGAAAAACTTTTATGTTAGCTAGCAATTTAAAAATTAAATTATGATTAAATTAAATTATCAAGAGTTAATTAAAAAGTTAGACCAAGATGTACAGAAATCTAATAAAAACCGTTATTTTATTGCTATTTCGGGACCACCAGCTTCTGGTAAAAGCACAACCTCTGAGAAATTACACTCTGATCTGACCTTAAAAAAACACAAACCCAGTATCCTTCAAATGGATGGCTTTCATTACGATAACAGTATTTTAAAAGAAAAAGGCCTTCTCTCAAAAAAAGGAGCCCCAGAAACTTTTGATGTTTATGGACTTTTAAATTTTATTAAAAGATTACATAATGAACCAGAAGTGGTTGTTCCTATATTTGATCGATCTCTGGAATTATCAAGATCTTCTGCAATAATTATCCCTAAAGAAAGCAAAGTAATTATTATCGAGGGTAATTATCTTTTACTAAATTTACAACCTTGGACGGATTTGCAAAATTTTTTTGATTCGTCGGTGATGATAGACTGTGAAGAAAAAATTTTAGAGCAAAGACTCATTGATCGATGGCAAAATTTTAATTTATCAAAAGATGAAATAAATCAAAAAGTATATAAAAACGATTTACCAAACGGCGTTAACGTACTAAGAAATAGTATACCGGCTAAATATTATTTAACTAACTAGTTTTGTGGGGGTTCTTTGGCGCCCGTCATAAATGCAACTGCATCTGACATTTCGTATTTATTCGGATCTATTACGCAAAGTCTTGTTCCTAATCGGTGTACATGAATTCTATCCGCAACCTCAAAAACATGGGGCATGTTATGAGAAATTAAAATAATAGGAATTCCTCTAGCTCTTACTTCACTAATTAATTCTAAAACTCTCCGACTCTCCTTTACTCCCAAAGCAGCTGTAGGCTCGTCCATAATTACAACTTTTGTTCCAAAAGATGTGGCACGAGCAACAGCAACACCTTGACGTTGACCACCTGATAGAGTTTCAACTAATTGGTTAATATTTTGAATAGTTAATAGACCTAATTCTGATAATCTTTTTCTAGCCTCGTCGGCCATAGCTTTTTTATCAAGAAATTTTAGAAACTTGCCCATAAACCCTTTTTGTCTGATTTCTCTGCCAAGAAACATATTATCAGTTATTGATAGAGCAGGTGACAACGCCAAGTTTTGATAAACTGTTTCGATACCAAGTGTTCTAGCTTCAATAGGAGAGGTAAATGTTACAGGTTTTCCATCCAACAAAATTTCTCCACTGTCTGGAATTACTGCACCACATAAAACCTTAATAAGTGTTGATTTACCTGCACCATTATCACCAATTACACCCAATACTTCTCCTGGATATAACTCTAAATTAGCACTCTCTAAAGCAACAACTTTTCCATATTTCTTTGATAGATTTTTTGCAACTAAAATAGGTTCCATTAGTTTGAGACCTTTCTTATCCACTGATCAATACCAACGGCTATAATAATAAGACAACCTAGAGCAAACCTTTGCCATAAAACATCTAGTCCAGCGATTGAAAGACCTGAACTAAAAACACCAACAATAAGAGCTCCAAAAAGTGACCCAATGATCGTGCCTCTTCCGCCAAAGAGAGATGTTCCCCCGATCACAACAGCAGTTATAGAGTCCAAATTACCTTCGTAAAAACTTGTTGGTGATACCGAACCAACTCTTCCAATAGAAACCCAAGCACCAATCGCAACAACCAAACCAGCAACGGCATAGATAGAGACAAGCATTCTATCTGTTCTAATACCTGACAGTTCTGCTGCATCCTTGTCATCACCAATAGCATAGACATGGCGTCCCCATGCAGTTTTGTTTAATAAGAACCACAAGAAGACAAAAATTCCAATCATTAAGAATGCACCATATGTAAATACGAAACCACCTAAGTTTATTCTTTCACCCCAAAAATGAAGAAGAGGTGCATTGATTTCAATATCTGAACTTCTAATTGATTGGGAACCAGTAAAGAAAATTACAAGTGCAAAGAAAATATTCCACGTACCCAGGGTCACAATAAAAGGGGGTAATCTTAATCGAGTAACAAGTAATCCATTAAAAGCACCAGTAGCAATCCCTGAAACCATTCCAACTGCAATTGCTGGAAGTGTCGGTATTCCCATTTCTACTGAAAGTTTACCCATAAACACTGAGGCTAACACCATCATCGCTGCAACACTTAGATCAATACCGGCAGTTAGAATAATAAGAGTTTGAGCAGCTGCTAGAATTCCTACTATTGTTACTTGTTGAACAATCAATGAAAGATTAAAAGCAGAGAAGAATTTACCTCCAGCTATAAATCCAAAACCTATAACGCTAAGGATTAAAATTATTACTGGAACTATAGTGGGATTTCCATGAAGAAAATGCTGAATTTTTTTAAGAGAAGATTGTTCTCCGACGTCAAATGTATGGTGATCTTGATCTTTTTCTCCAAGATCACTAGAAAATTTAGGTTGATCTTTTAGATCCTTTGAAATGTCATCAGATATTTTATTCATAATAAACTAGTATCAGAAAATCAGGGCAGAATAATCTGCCCTGAAAAATAAATGGTTATTGGATTAACCCCAACATCTATCCATGCCTTCTTTGACACTGATAGACTCTACTCCGCTAGCAGGATCATCAGTAACTAGGTTCACACCTGTGTTAAAGAATTCTAATCCTGGAGTGTTTTCAGGCTTTGATCCGTCTTCAGCCCAAGCTTTAATAGCTTCAACACCAAGTGAAGCCATTAATAATGGATATTGCTGAGATGTTGCTCCGATAATACCTCTATCAACGTCAGCTACACCAGGGCAACCACCGTCAACTGAAGCAATAAGAACACTACCATCATCTTTACCCATAGCTTTTAATGCTTCATAAGCACCAACAGCTGCTGGCTCATTAATTGTGTAAATTACGTTGATGTCCTGATCTCTTTGCAGACATTTTTCCATCGCAGTTCTTCCACCTTCTTCATTACCATTGGTAACTTCGTTACAAATGATTCGTGGGTCATCTTCGTCTCCCCATCTTGATGGATCTTTTACATCAATACCAAAACCAGATAAGAAACCTTGGTCCCTTAATACGCCAACAGAAGGTTGACTTTCATTAAGATCTAACATGGCAATTTTAGCATTAGCTGCATCTGCACCTAATTTTGCAGCAACCCAAGCACCACCTAACTCACCAGCTTTGAAGTTATCTGTTGCAAAAGTAGAGTCAGCAGCAGAGATTGGCTCAAGTGGAGTATCCAGTGCAATAACTAGAAGACCATTGTCTTGTGCATTTTTAAGAACAGGCACAATCGCTTTTGTGTCTGAAGCAGCAATTAAAATTCCTTTTGCGCCTGAAGCTATACAAGTTTCCACAGCTCTTACTTGAGTTTCATGGTCACCGTCAACTTTACCCGCAAAGAATGATAGTTTGACACCTAGTTCATTGGCTCTTGCCTCTGCACCCTCTTTCATTTTAACAAAGAAAGGGTTGATGTCTGTTTTTGTAATTAGACAAGCTTCAACAGCATGGCTTCCTGCTTTTGCTGGAATTGTCGCAAAAGTAAAAGCGACTGCCATAATTGAAGCAAGCACTAGAGATATTTTTCTCATAGTATTTCCTCCTGTGTATATATACCGGCATACAATAGCTTAAATAGAGGCCACTAAGCTAGATAAATTTTAAATATTTAAGCTTGATTTTTTATAAAATTTTTATCAATTATCAATTTCCATTGATCGTAGGTGTTTTGAGCAATTTTATTTTTTTTTGACTTTATAATAGAGTTTTCAACCCTAAATTGACTTAAATCATCAAAATTTTTAATTTTATGAAAGTACTGCATACCAAACAATAATGCTCCATAGGATGACATATCCTCCATTTCTGGGATTTTTATATCAACCTCTATAAGATCAGCAATTAATTGAACAAAAAATTTATTTTTGATCATCCCTCCGTCAATAGACAAATTATTTAAAGATAAGTTTTTAGATTTTTGAAGAAATTCTAAGTAAACAACCATTTGAAAAGCTACTGACTCCAGAGATGCACGAGTTAAGTGTCTCTTATCTACAGCAGGATTAATTCCAAAAAAAGCAGAACGAGCACTTGAAATCCAATACGGAGGGCCTAAACCAGAAAAAGCAGGAACTAAAAAGACACCATTGCTACTCTCTACTTCCATAGAAAATTGCTCACTTTCATTAACAGATTTTATTAGTTGTAAATTATCTTTGATCCATGAGACTGTCCCTCCAGCAAAAGAACCCAAACACTCTAAAGCATAAGTATTTTGTTTGTTGGTAAATGCAAGAGAGGTAAAAGACTTATCGTCTAATAATAATTTCTCACCAATATTTGTTTGTATATTAAATCCAGTACCAGTTGTAATTTTAGTATCACCCTTCTTAAAACAAGAGTTTGCAAAAAATGAAGCTTGTGCATCACCAGCAACACCAATAATAGGAATTTTTTTATTAAAACTTCTTTCAAAATCACTTTCACCGAATAATTCAGAGCTTTTTTTGATCTTAGGAAATTGAAGATTTTTAATATTAAAGATAGATAATAATTCTTCATCCCATTTATTATTAAGGCAATTAAATAAAAGAGTCCTAGAGGCATTAGTTGTATCAGTTACAAAAGATTCTAAATCAGTTAAACGATATATAAGATATGTTTCAATTGTTCCAAAGCAAATCTCTTCACTTTCTATTTTTGAATTTATTTCAGAATTATTTTCAATAAGCCAATTTAATTTACTTCCAGAAAAAAAGGTATTTGGTTGGAGACCAGTCTTCTTTTTAATTGTTTGAGATAATTCTTTATTACTCAAAAGATCATCACAAATTTTTTGTCCTCTTGTGCATTGCCAAACAATTGCATTATGTATGGGCTCACCTGTTTTTTTTTTAAACAATGAAAAAGTTTCTCTTTGATTCGTAATACTTATAAATTTAGGGTTAGGCGATAATAGAGAAGCTTGTTTTACAAGTTCAATTAAATTTTGAAAGATTTCCTTAAGGTCATGCTCAATGTATCCTTCTTTTGTATAAATTTGTTTGTGTTCTTTTTGAAATCTTTTTAAAACTTTTAAACTATCGTCAAAAACTAATACTGTTGTAGAGGAAGTGCTTGAGTCAATGGTGATATATCCCATTAACCTAGCATTAGAGCAGACAAAGCTGCTATTTTTTCAGGACTCATATTATAGTGATCTAGTACATCGGCCTGAGAGCCATTAACTATATATTCATCTGGTATTCCAAGAATTTTAAAATCAAGATTAATTTTATTTTGAGCGATAATATTTGCGCATTGTTCACCTAAACCCCCATAAATACTATGCTCTTCAATTGATATCAAAACTTTGGATTTTTTAGCCATTTTTATAAAAATATCTTTATCGAAGGGTTTTATTGTGTGCATACTTATTATAGTGGGATTAATACCCTTTGTTTTTAAAATCTCTCCTGCCAATACAGCTCTTTGAACAGTTTCTCCTGAAGAAACTAAAGTAATGTCTTCTCCTTCTGAAACTGTTATCGCTTTTCCAATTTGAAAATTAGTTCCAGGAGAATGAATATTCATCATTGGTTTTTTTCCATACCTTATATATAGAGGTTTGTCATAACCAACGGAGGCCTTAATAACCTCTGAAGCTTCTAAGTTATCTGCTGGAGCAACAATCGAGATGTTATTAAATGTTCTTAAAGATGCAAAATCATGAATGGAATGATGCGTTGAGCCAAGTTGCCCGTAGCTAATGCCAGCACTTATACCAACCAGAACCACAGGTTGATTTGAATAACAGATATCATTTTTAATTTGTTCAATAGACCGAGCTGTAAGAAAGCTTGCTGGAGACACACCAAATACCTTTTTACCACCTGCTGAAAGACCTGCAGAAATTCCTACTAAATTTTGTTCAGCTATACCTACCTCTATTATTTGATCTGGTAATTCTTTTCCAAAATTTACTAGCTTTCCTGATCCTCTTGAGTCACTAGTCACCACTAATATGTCTTGATTTATTTTTGCTTGATCTAAAAGTGTGTCAGCAAATATTTCTAGATTTGGTTTTCCAATATTATTCATATTTACTTAATTTTCCATCCAATTCTATTATTGCTTTTTTATACTCCTCATCTGTTGGAACCTTATGATGCCAAGAGATTTCATTTTCAATAAAACTGATTCCACAACCCTTGATTGTGTTAGCAATGATCGCACTTGGTTTCTCAGCAGTAAAAGGAACTTTTTGAAATATTTCCAAAAGCTCAATAATATTATTTCCATTAACAAACTCTACGTCAAAACCAAAAGATTTAAATTTCTCATCTAAAGGTTCAATGGGATTAACATCTTCTGTTTTACCAGTAATTTGCAAATGATTTCTATCAACAACGACAATGAGATTATCCAATTGATATTTGCTTGCTGATGTACAAGCTTCCCAAACAGACCCTTCAGAAAGTTCTCCATCTCCTAATAAAGCAAACACCTTTTTTTTCGATTTATCTTTTTTCTTAGCCAGCGCTAATCCTACGGCTACTGAAAGCCCGTGCCCTAGTGCACCAGTATTGTGCTCAACACCCGAAACCTTTCTTGTTGGATGGCCAATGAAATGAGAGTCAAACGCATTTAAAGTCTTTAGATCTTCTTTTTTAAAAAACCCTACATCACATAAAACTGTGTAAAGGGCCTCAACTGAGTGGCCTTTGCTATGAATGTAATTATTTCTTTCAATTGTGGTGAAATTATTGGGTGTAATTTCTAAAATACTATTATAAAGAACATTCAAGATATCTATACAGGATAAACTTCCACCTGTATGACCTGCTCCTGAATTGTAGATAATTTCTACAATTGTTCTTCTGTATTCTAAGGATTTTTTTTCTAAGAATTTTTGATCTACACTCATTTTAAGATTGTCAATTTAAAATAATAACTTTGATTTTTTCTAGTCTCGAGCTAAATGTTTATACAGAGCCTTTTGTGCAATTTTTAACGCACCCATAGCATCATGATTGGCTTGTGCCTTAGATAGAGCATCGTAATCTAAGTCATCTAGTGCCTTATCAACTGATTTTAGAAAATCTATCGCCATATTTGCCATTTCAACACTATCTTCACGAAATGGGAACTGATCTAACTGCCAAACTCCCTGCCAATTATTTTTTCTTAAGACATAAAAAAATTCAAAAAGCTCCATTGGGTGAAGGCTCCCTGCTAAAAGATCATCATCCCAAGATCTATAATTATCGTTAACATCCATCCCAAATAACCTTCCGTGATCAATTGCTAATTGAGCAGAGTCAGCGGCTGACTCTCCACCATAAATTGCATGACCAAAGTCTAAAAGTACTCCTATATTAGGTAAGCCTATTTGTTCAATCCCAAGTAACGTTCTAGTCATCGAGTCGTAAATCATTTTCACCCTTGGCTCGCGAGGTTTGTATTCGATTACAAATTTTAAATCAGAATTTTCAGTTGCCAAGCTTCCAACTCCATCCATTGAATTTTTCCATATTGATTTATGGTCCACTTGAAAAGGATAATCCCATCCATCCTGACCCGGCCAAAGTTTTACATAAGAAGCATTAAAGAAACGAACTGCTTCACACGCCTCAGTAATTAGTTCATGGGCTCTTTTTCTGACACCAGGATCTGGATTAGTAAAAGCACCTTTTGAAAATTCTCTTGTATAAATTTCAGGGGTGATACCAATTACTTTTAATCCTGCTTTATCGAGAGCTTTTTTAATTTGCTCATTTGAAAATTCTCCTCCAAAATATGGATAGTTAATATCAACATAAGACAAATCCTGAACTTTTCCGGCAAGCTCAATAGCTTCAATAACGCTTCGTGGTTCTCCATAACCATCAGTTGCATATCTATCGAGATAAGTAGCGAAATGCCAGATACCTGCTCCAAACTCTTGTTTATTCATAAATACATCTTCTATTATTTAAATAATTTTATCTATTAATAATTTTAAATACCACATTGTCCAATTTATGCACATTTATGATCGATAATTTTGTCGCAAATGCAGATATTACATAGTTTTTTAGACACATTTGTTTGGATTTGTATCGAAAATTTAATAGTATGCAAACGTTATAATTAAGGAGGAATTAATGAAAAAAATAATTCTTACAATTCTTGTTTCATTCCTATCTCTTTCTGCATTTGCTGAAAGAATAGTTATGGTAACACACGGTGAGGGTAAAGACCCTTTCTGGCCTGTTGTGCAAAAAGGTGGTGAAGATGCTGCTAGACACGTGGGTGCAGATTTTGAATATATCTTTAACCCATCTGGAGATCTAGGTGATATGGCTAAGTCAATTGCAGCTGCTGCTGCTACTCAGCCTGATGGTATGGTAGTTTCGCTTCCAGATCCTGAAGCACTAGGTCAAGCAATTAAAGACGCTGTAGCAGCTGGTATCCCAGTCATTACAATGAACTCAGGTTTAGAGTCTTCTGCTTCATTAGGTGCACTTATGCACGTTGGTCAGCCAGAATTTCTTGCTGGTCAAAAAGCGGGTGAAAGAGCAAAAGCTGAGGGTGCCACAAAAGCACTTTGCATGATCCAAGAGGCATACAACACAGCTCTTACAGACAGATGTGGTGGATATGCTACAGCATTACCTACAACAAATGTAGATACTTCTAATGACCCAGCGTCTATCCCAACAAGAGCAGCTGCTGGTTTACAAGCTAACCCAGATGTTGATGCTGTTCTTTCAGTTGGACCACACGTTTGTTCAGGTGTTCAAGCAGCGATTGACGATCTAGGTATGTCAGTTCACCACTCATGTTTTGACTTAAGCCCAGAAGTAATGGACTTAATCAACTCAGGTAAAGTTGCATATACAATTGATCAACAACAAAGATTACAAGGTTACATGCCTGTTGTTGTTCTTCATTTGTACAACAATGGTGCTGGCCTTCTTCCTGGTGCAAACATTCCATCAGGTCCAGGATTTGTTGATAAGTCAAACGCATCATCAGTTTCTGCTTTAGCAGGTATTGATAGATAATCAAAATATCTTATAAAGTGGGCAGTTTTCTGCCCACTTAACAAATAAATTTACGAGAGAAATAGATATTTTTTAATATTCTAGAAGTATGAATACATCCACAACACAAAGAAAAGAAGCAGATAGACACCAAGAAAAGTCATGGTTTTCAAAACTAATTTCAAGACCTGAGATTGGTCCAATTGGAGTGATGCTCTTGTTGTTTGGAATGCTTGGATATTTCTCCATCCCTGCTGGAGAAATGTCATGGAACCCATTTACCGGCGAAGGTTTTAATGCATTAGGTATAAGAAATTTTTTAAGAGTTATTTCACAGTTAGGAATAATTGCGATTGGAGCTGGTTTACTTATCATAGCTGGAGAGTTTGATTTATCCATAGGCTCGATGATTGGTTTTGCTGGCGCTTGTATGGCCATGATCTTGCGATGGGGTTTTTCTATTATAATCCCTTATGTTTCCTTTGAAGGTGGCTTCCATATTGAATTTTTAACATTAATCCATTTATCTGATGTCTCTCCACTAGGAGCAATCTTTATAACTTTGTGTTTCACATTATTTTTTGGCTGGCTTCAAGGAACAATTATTGTGAGATCAGGCCTTCCTTCATTTATTGTTACTTTAGGAGGTTTGTTTTTCTTAAGAGGATTAACAGAGGTTTCCCTTAGATCTTTTAATCATAGAGCAGATCAAACTAAAGGTGCTACTACAGTTACTGAAATCCCTGATATTAAAAATATCGTAAATGTTCCTGGTCACGGAGAAATGGTTAGAGAAAAAGCCAAAGCATTACCGGAAGCAGATCTTGTTGCTATAGCTCAAGACATACCCGCAGATACGGTGGCCTCAATAACTGAAAGATTAGAATATACCTACCAACGAGTTGCTGAAGCAAAAACAGAAATTCTTATAAAAAAAGGTGTTAAACCTTTAGAACAAGCACTCGCTAACGCACAAGAATCCGGAAATGATTATATGGTTTCAATGATCCAAGAAAAAATTACGAACTTTAAAATTGAACCAGCTGTCGCTAAAACTGTTACAGATGTTGACATAGCCAGAGTTTATATAGACTCATTATACTCTACAAAACCTGTCGCTAACTTCTTTGGTGGTGATATTTTAGAACCAATATTTGACTGGCTTTATTTTCCTGTTGATTGGAATACCAATAATTTTGGAAATCAGTTTGCCTCAGGCCTATATTCATGTGTCATGATATGGCTAATCATAGCACTAGTTTGCTATGTAGTTTTAAGTAAGACCCAGGCTGGAAATTGGATTTACTCAACGGGTGGAAATTTAAACGCGGCCAAAGCCAATGGAGTCCCCACTGATAAAGTGAAGGTCTCATTATTTATGTTCTCTGCTTTTTGTGCAACTATCTTTGCAACATGTCAGGTTTTTGAAGTCAATACTGCTGATGCAGCTAAAGGGAATTTGAAAGAACTAGAAGCAATAGCAGCAGCTGTAATCGGCGGTGTTGTCCTTACAGGTGGCTTTGGAACTATATTAGGTATTGTAGTAGGAGCCTTTATATTTGGTGTAGCAAAAGAGGCTTTCTTTTATATACCAGGTATTGATGGGTCTTTTTATCGAGTGTTCTTAGGACTCGTTATCATTGCCTCAGCATTAACAAATGAAAATATTCGAAAAAGAATTATGGGAAGTATTTAGGCTATGGATAATAATCAAACACCTTTTATTGAGATTACAGACTTAGTAAAAAAATTTGGAACATTTACAGCGCTTAATGGTGTTTCTTTAAACGTGTTACCCGGTGAGGTTCACGCTCTTCTTGGTGATAACGGAGCAGGGAAATCTACTTTAATTAAAGTTTTATCAGGGGTCCATCAGCCTACCTCAGGAATAATAAAAGTAGGTGGTAAAGAGGTAAAATTTGGATCTCCCAGAGAAGCTACAAATACTGGAATTGGAACAGTTTACCAAGACTTGGCACTCAATGCACTGACTTCAGTTACAAGAAATTTTTTCCTTGGAAATGAATTAAAAAAAGGCCCTGGACCATTTGGAATTCTTAATTTTAAAAAAATGGATGAAATTACAATTTCTGAAATGGGAAAAATAGGAATTAATATATCTGATCCAGCCCAACCTGTGGGAACAATGTCTGGTGGACAAAGACAAACATTAGCCATTGCTAGAGCGATTTATTTTGGAGCAAAAATTTTAATATTAGATGAACCAACATCAGCACTTGGACAAAGACAGCAGATGGAGGTTTTAAAAACAATAAAGAAGGTCCAAAAACTTGGAAATATAGCCATAATTCTTATAACACACAATGAAATTCACGCCCGCTTAATCGCAGACCGTTTTACCTTCTTAAGTCTTGGTGAAGTAATAGGCTCAGGTAAGTCATCTGAACTTGGCGGGGATGATGTCAAAAGACTGATGGCAGGTGGCGCAGAAATTGGCGATCTGGCAAAAGAATTAGAAGCAGTTTAAATAAAATTTCTAATAAGAGCTTGGATTAGTATCTTTACCAGTTTCATCGTGATCTTGGTTTGTTAACTCTTTAAATTTTTTCACGTGAGCTCCTGCAGCTCCTGCAAGAAGCCGAACATCATTAGTAATCGTTACAAAATCAAAACCCCACTCAGAAGCTTGAGCAGCATATTCAGGGGTGCCACAATGTAGACAAGCAACTTTTCCATATTTATGTGCTGCAGCTAAAATTTTCTTTTTCGAATCAATCATTTCAGGTTCCTTGCGATCAAAACCTGGGACAAGTTTCCCTTGATTGAGACCAATTGTTAAATCTGCTGTTCCTATATAGAGTCCATCTAGGCCAGGTGTCGATGCTATTTCATCAAGATTATCAAACGCCTGTTGTGTTTCAATCATAGCTAAACAAAAAGTACTTTCATTTGCCTCATAAAAATAATTTGAGCTCACTGAAAAATTTGCCCTAGTAGGACCAAAACTTCTAATACCAACTGGTGGGTATTTACAATCTTGAACTAGTTGCTCTGCTTGTTGACGTGTATTAATCATAGGGCATATAACTCCCATAGCACCCGCATCCATAACTTTAGATATGACAGCATGATCTAAGCCAGAGACCCTACAAATTGGAGTTACACCACTATGTCGTATGCTCTGCAACATAGTAAATAAGTCGTTAAAGCCAATCATCCCATGTTGGTAGTCAATAGTTAAAGCATCGTATCCTTGCTCTGACATAATTTCAGCAGTAAAGGTATTGGGTATTGATAAGAAACTATTAAGAACTACTTTTTTACTTTTCCATTTTTCTTTTACTTTATTTTCAACCATCTACTAAAAGGTATTTAAAAAATTAGTTATAACAATTATCTATTAGTCATAGATAAATGCATAATATTAATCAATTTTTTCAAACCTCCCACTTTTGACAGATTTATATGCAGCCTCAGCTAAAAGAAGGGCTCTTCTTCCATCCTCAAAACCAACAGATACCGGCTTTTTTTCAATAATAGCATCTACAAATGAGGTAATAGAATTCATATAAGCTTCTTGATACCTCTCTATAAAAAAATTTAGATACGGCTCTCGTTTATCCACGAATTCCAAATTATACTTTTTCAGCTCATGGGGTTTTCTGTTTTCAGATACAACCATTCCCTTACTCCCAAAAAGTTCTACTCTTTGATCATAACCATAAGTGGCTGATCTTGAGTTGTTAATATGACATTGTTTTCCTGAAGCAGTCTCCATGATAATCATCAAAGTATCACTATCATTTAATTCAGATTTTATTTTTGGATTTATCAAAGCATTAGATATCGCAAATATTTTTTTAGGTTCTTCTCCAAGCATAAAGCGAGCTAAATCAAAATCATGAATAGTCATATCTCTAAATTGACCGCCTGACACTTTAAGATAATCCCAACTTGGTAAACCAGGGTCTCTTGATGTAATCAAACATTGATGAAGTTCACCTATCTCCCCATCAATTAAAGATTGCTTTGCAGCTTGATGACCAGGATCAAATCTTCTATTAAATCCCAATTGAATAGGAATATTATTTCCTTTAAGCCTATCAGAGCACTCATTAACTTTAATAATATCTAAGTCGATTGGCTTCTCGCAAAGAACAGGTTTTTTTGCAGCAACTGACTTCTCAATGAAATCAATATGGGTATTTGTTGGAGAAGATATTAGAATTGCATCAACACCACTATCGCTAAAAACTTCATCAACTTTTTCTACAGCTGGAACACTTAAATCATTTGAAACTTTTTTTGCAAATTGATCGTTTGGATCAAAAACACAAGCTAAAGTTG
>CACDYZ010000016.1 GCA_902557145.1 uncultured Alphaproteobacteria bacterium
TTCAATAGACTCGGAGTCCATAAATGCAATTTTTTTTGTGTCTTTTGCTAGAGAGTTTAAAGGTTTTTCCATAAATGCCTCCAAATCCTCTCCAATCCAAAAAACAATATCTGCCTCTTCAATCATTTTTGCATGTGATGGTTTAAAGACAAAAGTGTGAGGATTATTTGTGCCCTCAATAATTAGTTGTGGTTCTCCTCTAGTTTCCATAATTCTAGATATTAATGAATGTAATGGCTTTATTGTGGTTACTACTTTGATGTCTGTGCTTACGTCTGCGTGAGCAGAAAAACTACTAAATAAAATAGAAAGTCCAAAAATAATTGATTTTTGAAAGAAATTCATGTCTATTACCTACCTCTATGTGTTATATTATTACATACGTAATATTATAACCTCAAAAATATGTCAATATTAAAAAATGAATAATGATTTAGTTGAATTAAATAACTGTGGAGTTTTAAGAAACCATAAATGGTTAGTTAGAGGTGTCTCATTAAAAGTTTCCCAAGGAGAAATTGTAACATTGATTGGACCCAACGGATCTGGCAAATCTACAACTGCAAAAATGTCATTGGATATTTTAAAACCTGACGAAGGCACAAATAATATCAAAAAAGGAATGCGAATTTCATATGTGCCACAAAAAATTTCAATTGATTGGTCTCTCCCATTAAGGGCAATAGATTTTGTTAATTTAGTAAAAAAACATAAGACCAGTGAGATTAATGATGCCCTCAGTATCACTGGAATCAAACATCTTATTTATGAAGATGTTAGAAATTTGTCTGGAGGAGAATTTCAAAGATTACTCATGGCTCGCGCAATAGCTAAAGAACCTCATTTTCTGGTTTTAGATGAACCTGTTCAAGGTGTCGACTATCCTGGAGAAATTGCTTTATATAAGACAATCCAAGAAATTGTAAAAAAAATAAACTGCGGAATATTACTTATTTCACATAACTTACATGTGGTGATGTCACAAACTGATTACGTTATTTGTCTTAATGGGCATGTTTGTTGTTCTGGAGCTCCCAACACTGTCATAAAGGAGCCAGAATATATTAAATTATTTGGAAAGAATATTGATCCCACCTTAGCTTTTTATCAACATGACCACGATCACGAACACTTACCTGATGGGAGCATAGATGACTCGAAGAAAGACTAATAATGTTTGATGATTTTATTGTTAGAGCTTTTGCAGCAGGAATTGGTTTAGCATTTATTACAGGACCACTGGGATGCTTTATAGTTTGGAGAAGGCTATCTTATTTTGGTGATACCATTGCACACTCTGCCTTATTAGGAGTTGTTATTGCTTATGCTTTGGATTTTAACTTAATCATAGCCGTATTTGTTGTTTCTTGCTTACTTGCCCTGTCTTTACTTTTTTTACAAAGGAGAACCAATCTTCCAGATGATGCTTTATTAGGTCTGTTAGCTCACTCTGTGCTAGCGATAGGATTAGTTCTTTTAGGCATACTTTCATTCATAAGAATTGATCTTATGGGTTTGCTTTTTGGAGATATTCTCTCTGTCAATGTCACCGACTTATTATTTGTCTGGATTGGCGGAAGTATTGTTTTAATTGTATTGATATTAATTTGGAGACCTCTTTTTGCTGGAACAGTTAACTTAGAATTAGCCAAAGCAGAAGGATTAAATCCAGATTTAGCTAATGCAATCTTTACTTTGCTAATAGCTAGTGTCATTGCAATATCTATAAAAATTGTTGGGATATTATTAATCACTGGTCTTCTAATCATCCCCGCATCTGCTTCAAGAAACTTATCCTCCACACCAATTCAAATGGCAATCATATCCTCTATTATAGGTGTCGCTTCAGTAGTTCTTGGTATTCAAACCTCGATGATTTGGAACACCCCTACTGGTCCTACTATTTTAACAATCACTTTGGGTGTCTTTATATTAACTCTATTGCCACTGAAAAAATTGCTAATCTCGAAAAAAAAAATAGAATTGTCAGATAAAAGATGAGTTCAACACATACACACTCTAAAAAAAGTCAAAGTTTAACCAAAAATCAAAGAATTGTTCTTGATCTCTTACAAAATAGCGGAGAGCCTTTAAAGGCGTACTTTATATTAGATAGTCTGAAGAAAGAGGGCTTAAACTCACCTCTTCAAGTTTACAGAGCTTTAGATAAATTGGTTGAATTAGGAAAAATTCACAAAATTGAAAGTATTAACTCCTTTATTATATGTAATAACTCAAATTGTGCGAGCAACACCGCTTTTACCATTTGCGAGAGATGTGGAAAGGTAAAAGAGATTAAAAATAAATATTTAACGGATGGTGTCAGCGATCTGGTTAAGGATAATCAATTAGAAATTACAAGATATAACCTTGAATTTTATGTTTTGTGTAAGTCTTGCAAAATAAATTAATCAAAAACTAATCTCCAAATAAATCGCTATTTTATTGCATTTTTGACTATTGACATAAATAAAGACCTATATATATTGACCGACTTATTATGTACGCAGTTCTTAAATCAGTTGGTAAGCAATTTAAAGTATCTCCAGGAGATGTTTTAAAGATTGACAAGATAGAGGGTAACGTAGGTGATACCATATCTTTTAAAGATATCGTGGCAGTTGGAAATGGCGATAAGTTTGAACTTGGATCTCCAGCTGTAAAAGGTGCGGAAGTATCTGCAAAATTATTATACCAAACCAGAGACGATAAGATCAGAGTTTTTAGAAAGAATAGAAGAAAACACTTTCAAAGAACTAAAGGTCATCGTCAATATATCTCTATATTAAAGGTCATGGCAATCAAGTCCGCCATAGGAGAAGAAAGCTTTAAAGAGCCAGCTAAGAAAGCTGCTCCAAAAACAGAAGCCCCAAAAAAAGTTGAAAAAAAGGCAGAAACTCCAAAAAAAACTGAAGTAAAAGCTACTGAAACAAAAAAAGTTGAAGCTAAAGCTGAAAAACCTAAAAAGGTAGAGGCTAAAGAAAAAAAGACTGTGAAAAAAGAAACAACTGAGGTAAAAAAGTAAAACTATGGCAACAAAAAAAGCAGGTGGAAGTTCCAAAAACGGAAGAGACTCGGCTGGTAGAAGGCTTGGAGTTAAAAAGTTTGGTGGAGAGCACGTAATTCCTGGAAATATTATTGTTCGTCAGCGTGGTACTAAATTTTACCCGGGCGATAATGTTGGGATTGGAAAAGACCACACTCTTTTCTCCTTAGTCGAAGGCAAAGTTCTGTTCAAAAAATCACGTAACAGACAGTTTGTTTGCGTTAACTAATCCCACTAAAAAAACTTCAAATTAAACTGTTATGGCATTTATTGATAAAGCAAAAATTTATATTAAATCGGGAAATGGTGGCCATGGGGCTTTAAGTTTTCGTCGAGAAAAATTTGTAGAGTATGGAGGGCCCAATGGTGGCAATGGTGGTAAAGGTGGAGATGTAATTTTTCGAGGAAACAAAGGGATTAACACCTTACAACGATATCGTTTTAACCAACATCATAATGCTCAAAATGGTACGGGTGGCGCTGGTCAATTAAAAACAGGGGCAAGTGGAAAAGATCTCATCTTAGATGTTCCTTGTGGCACGGAAATTTATACTGAAGATATGAGTATTAAAATTCATGAAATTTTAAAAGACGATGAAACTTATCATTTCTTAAGAGGTGGCCAGGGTGGAAAAGGTAACGCTCACTTTAAAAGCTCTACTAATAGAGCTCCTCGTAAATTTCAACAAGGAGAAAAAGGACAAGAGTCAACTATTCGATTAAAGTTAAAAATATTAGCTGATGTGGGTTTAGTAGGTATGCCAAATGCTGGCAAATCCTCCATTTTAAATTTTGTGACAAATGCAAAATCAAAAGTTGCTGATTACGCGTTTACCACTCTTCATCCACATATCGGGATGGTTCAAAAAGAAGATTTGGAATTTGTATTAGCTGATATTCCGGGGCTAATAGAACATGCAAGTGATGGAAAAGGTCTTGGTCATGATTTTTTATCTCACGTGGAAAGATGTAAAATCTTAATTCATGTAGTAGATATCACTGAAGATAAACCTTTTCATAATTATAAAATCATTCGTCAAGAGCTTTTAAATTATGGTGCTAAAATAGAACAAAAAAAAGAGATTATTGCACTAAACAAGATAGAAATTGCTGATAAGCAAAGGGTTGCAGAAATTCAAAAGGAATTTGAGTCATCTTTAAAGCAAGAGGTAAAATTAATCTCTGCTGCTACGGGATATCAACTCGATCAATTAACAAATTTATGTTTAGAATACTTACAAGATGAATAAAAAATTCACAGAATTAGCCAAAAAATCAAAAGTTATTGTCATCAAAGTTGGCTCTAATATTTTAGTTAATGAAAAGCATGTGCTGAGAAAAAAATGGCTGAACTCCTTAATTGAGGATGTTCAGAAACTCCAAAAAAAAGGATCTAAAATTATCATCGTCTCCTCTGGTGCCATCGCTCTGGGAAGAAATATTCTCTCCAAAAAAAAATTAACTAATTTGCATGAAAAACAAGCTGCGGCATCTATAGGTCAAATACAACTCTCACAGCAATGGCAAAAAGCTTTTGCTAAATTCAATATTCAAAGTTCACAGATATTAATCACAGCTGAAGATTTAAATGAAAGAAGAAAATATCTCAACATACGAAATACAATTTACTCTTTAATGGATTTAAATGTTGTTCCAATTATTAATGAGAACGACACTACCTCAACAGAAGAAATTCGATTTGGTGACAATGATAAACTTTCAGCAATGATTGCGAATGCACTATCTGCTGAATTATTAATTTTATTATCTGATGTGAATGGGCTTTATACAGCCAATCCAAAAAAATCAACAGATGCTAAGTTGATTACATCTGTTGAAGAAGTGAATCAAGAAATAGAAAAATATATAGATAAAGATTTGAGTGAATTTGGTTCTGGTGGAATGTTAGCAAAAGTAAATGCTGCTAAGCTTTGTATTCAGTCTGGATCCACAATGATAATATCAAATGGACTAGTCAATAATCCACTAGGTAACATTCATCCAACATCTTCAACATGGTTTCATCCTTCTAAAAATATTCTCACAAGTCGGCAGCAATGGATTTGGAATAGACCAATTCAAAAAGCAATTGTTCATATTGATGAAGGTGCCTCAAAAGCACTGAAGAAGAATTCAAGTCTATTAGCAATCGGTGTGAAGTCTATTGATGGAAAGTTTTATCGTGGCGATACTGTTTCGATTCATTACAATAAAAAAGAATTGGCCAGAGGTATGATTAATTACGATTTTAAGGAAATGGATAAGATTAAAGGGAGAAAATCAAAAGAATTCAGCAAAATTCTGGGTTTTGTTCGTGAAGATGAGATTGTACATAAAGATAACTTGGTGAATTCAAGATGAGTGATTATTTCAAAGAAATTTTAAATCACTCTAAAAAAGCTTCGAGTGCTATGTCTAAACTCTCTGCTGAGGATAGAAGTAGAATCTTAATGAATATTAGTGGGTTCCTTTTATCTAAAAAGGATGGGATTTTAGAGGCTAATCGAATTGACATCGATAGAGCTAAGTCAAATAATATTTCTGCACCGATGATCAATAGACTAGTGCTGACTTCCGAGAAAATAGATCAGCTATCACGTGATGTGGAGAAAATAGCTCAAATGGAAGATCCCCTCAATCAAACTTTAGAAAATTGGACCAATCCCTCAAATGGATTACAATTTACAAAAGTCTCTGTTGCTATTGGTGTGATTGGAATTATTTATGAGTCTCGACCTAATGTCACAATAGACGCTGCATGTCTTTGTCTTAGATCTGGAAATGTTTCTATTCTAAGAGGGGGTTCTGAATGTATTGAAACTAATAAAAAACTTTATGAATGTATTCAAGAAGCTTTAAAAGATTTGCAATTTGATCCTTATCTTGTCTGTTTCATTCAGAACACGGATCGTAGTTTTGTTGAAGAACTATTAAAAGCTGAGGGAGACATTGATGTCATCATTCCTCGAGGAGGAAAATCTTTAATCGAAACAATCTCTCAGAATTCTCGTGTTCCGACAATTAAACATTTAGAGGGTTTATGCCATACTTTTTGGGACATTGGATATGACAAAGAGAAAGCTGCTGAGGTAGTTGCAAATGCCAAACTGAGAAGGCCTGAGATTTGTGGAGCAACAGAAACGTTGCTCATACATTCTGGTAATTCAGCAGAGAACATTTCTCATGTCCTAGATAATTTAAGATCGCAAGGATGTGAAATCATAGGATGTACTCAACTCAAAGAGATGTACTCAATTGACCGTGCTGCTACAGAAGATGATTGGTCTACAGAATATTTAGATAAGAAAATAACTGTTAAAATAGTTGATAATGTTGAGGAATCTGTCGAACATATTAATAAATACTCTAGCGGTCATACAGAGAGTTGCTTGAGTGACAATCAAGAGTCCATCAAGTATTTTTTTCAAAATTGTAAAAGTGCCATTCTAATGAACAATGCCTCAACTCAATTTGCTGATGGTGGTGAATTTGGATTTGGAGCAGAGATTGGTATATCCACTGATAAACTCCATGTCAGGGGACCTGTCGGCGCAAAGCACTTAACAACTTTTAAATATCAAGTAATAGGCAATCACACCACCCGGCCTTAATGGAATTTCGTCAAAATTTACAAGAATTAAAATCTCAGATTGATTATCTTGGCTCTTTAAAAAAAGAGGATATTACTCATATTATTAAATCGTCAATATATGAAATAGAAAATTTAAAAATTTTTAATGAGGAGGAATTAAATGAAATCAATAAAGTGACTCTTACCAGTGAGCCCTTTAATAATCTTTTCTTTAAATATAATAAAGAACGTTTAGTTAGCAAAGGTGTCGTTTATCTAGAGGAAGAAAATGATCTTCACTTTATCATTTCATTATTTTATTTCTTTAAACAAAGGGTGCCAATTTTGTTTCATACTAATTCAAAGTTACAATTACAGTCTATTGACATCTTATTCAAATTTCTTGAAGAAAATGGTGTCTCTAAAAAAATTTTGATGGGAATAAATGACTAAGAAGTTTGGATTGTATGGCGGATTTTTTAATCCCTTTCACGAGGGCCATCTTCATGTAATAAAAAGTTCTATTGCAAATTTAAATCTTCAAAAACTGATAGTCCTTCCTACTTATCAAAACCCCCTTAAGTCAAATCAAAACTCCAAACCAATAAAATCTCAATTATCGAATATTCGCTCTCAAATCAAAGAGCCTTTAGTCAAAGTATCAGATTTTGAACATCGCTATCAAATGAAGTGCACGTACGATGTGCTTCAAAAGATTAGTACGAAATGTAACCTGAACTCTTTTTATTTAATAATGGGGCTTGATCAGCTTGGTCATTTTCATAAATGGAAAGAATATGAATGGATATTAAAAAATATTAGTATTTGCGTTATTTATAGACCGAGATATGATGAATTCATTGAAAATTCAACAGTCCAAAAACAATTTCCCCATTTATTTATGCCTAATTTAGAAACATTTATCAATAATTCTACTCCCTGTTCACATATCCTTAACGTTTCAGGAGTAGAAATATCATCAAGTGAGCTACGAAATTCCTAATCACGATAAAGATATCTCAGTAAAAGCGATAGTCGATTGTCTTGAAGACAATAAGGCAGAAAATATCTCAGTTATTTCTCTTAAAGGTAAAGCAGAGTTTGCAGAATTTATGGTTGTTGCATCTGGACGGTCAAATAAGCATGTGGACTCAGTTTCAGATAAAGTTTACCGAGACCTTAAAAAACATAAACTTTATTGCAACAAACCTGAAGGAAAGCCCCTTTGCGACTGGACGGTCATTGATGCGGGGCACGTTTTAGTGCATATTTTTAGAAATGAAGTACGTGAAATCTATGATTTGGAAAAATTATGGTCCGAAGACTTTAATAGCATTAACACAGCTTCTTAAAAAGTCACTTATGCAAAGAATTCTTCTTATCCTCATTTTAGTTTTTAATACAAATGTCAGTTTATCTGACACAAAAGAAACATATAAACAACTCAGTATTTTTAACGAGGTATATAATCGAGTAAAAAATCAATATGTTGAAGAAGTAACTGATAAAGAGTTAATAGAGAAGGCTTTGAATGGAATGCTTCAGGCCTTAGACCCGCATTCAAGCTTTATGAGTGAAGAGATTTATAAAGAGATGCAAATGGATACCTCAGGTGCCTTTGGAGGATTGGGTATAGAAATTACAACTGATAAAGGTTTTATAAAAGTAGTATCCCCAATTGACGACACACCCGCCTACAATGCTGGAATTTTAGCTGGAGATTATATTACGCACTTAGATGGTACATCGGTTGTTGATATGACTTTAAAAGAGGCAATCGACATTATGAAAGGCGAACCTGGAACAACTATAGTTTTGACAATTTTTAGATCTAGCGAGGAGCCATTCGATGTAAGTATTAAAAGAGATATCATTAAAGTTGCATCTGTGAAACATCGTCTTATTAATGATGTGGGATATATCAGAATCATTCAATTTAACGAACAAACAACAAGTGGATTAAAAAAAAGTATCAAAGAACTTGAAGAGAGTGATAACCCGCCGATTGGTTACGTTTTGGATTTAAGAAATAATCCTGGTGGACTATTGAACGAGTCTGTTTCTGTGACAGATATATTTCTTGATCAAGGAGAAATCGTTTCAATCAGAGGCAGGGAGAAAAAAGATGTTCAAGTTTACTCAGCTAAAAAAGGAGATCTTATTAATGGGAAACCCTTGATAATACTGATTAATGAAGGTTCTGCGTCAGCCTCTGAAATTGTTGCAGGTGCATTACAAGATCATGATAGAGCAGTTATAATGGGCATCAAATCATTTGGAAAAGGATCTGTTCAAACTATAATTCCAATTGACAGTGGCGCTATCAGACTGACCATAGCCAAATATTACACCCCAAGTGGAGACTCTATACAAGCAATAGGCATCGAACCAGATGTTGTGGTTCCAAGAGCCGAGCTTAATGTTATTGATAATAATTTTACATTTAGAGAGTCAGATTACCGTGAAGCTTTAGATAACGAAACCAATGAAGAAAGTGAAGAGGAAATCTCACCAAGTGAAATTCTTGAAAAAGATTATCAGCTGTCTCGTGCCGTAGATGCAGTGAAAACAATTGCCGTTTTAAATTAATGAAAATCAATCCTAAGGATTATCGCCCAAATGTGGGTATGATGATTTTAAATCATCATAAAGAAATCTTTGTTGGCAAAAGAATTGATCATCCCTCCGAATTTTGGCAAATGCCACAAGGGGGAATAGACTCAAAAGAAAAATCTGAAGTTGCAGCCTTAAGAGAAATGGAAGAAGAGGTTGGAATAAAAAAGAGTAAAGTTAAATTAATTACTCAAAGTAAAGAGTGGTATTACTATTCTTTACCAAAAGATTTATCAAAAACTCTATGGAAAGGTAAATACAAGGGTCAACGCCAGAAATGGTTTTTATATGAGTTCAAAGGAAGTGAGAAAGATATAAACATTCATACAGCTCACCCTGAATTCTCTGACTACAAATGGGTTAAACAAAATTTTCTTGTACCCAATATTGTTCCTTTTAAAAAGGCTATTTACGAAAAATTATTAATAGAATTTAAAGACTATTTATAAGGAGGGTTGTTTACTACCTGCTCAAAAGTACCAAGAGCAGTATCATTCCCCTCTAGTTCTTGGAAGGTTTTGGATTGTTGGTAGTTAGAACTATTGACGTCAGATAGTGACTCGATTTGATCAACTAAGACTTCACAAACTTTTTCTTTCAGCATTACTAAACCGCCAGAAACAAAGAAACTCTCATCTACTTTGTTTGCAGACATAATTACCATTTGACCTGGTCGAAGAGAGCTGATGAACGGAGAATGGTTGGGCATTGCAGCAAAATCACCCTCCGCACCTGGCAATACTGCCATTTCAACTTCTTTTTCAAAAATGACTTTTTGAGGAGATACGACCTTCAAATTAATCATATTTACTTAGTTGCTTCCTCAGCCATTTTTTTTGCTTTTTCCAAGGCCTCTTCAATTGTTCCAACTAAATAAAAAGCAGCCTCTGGAATATGGTCATAGTCTCCTTTGACCAATCCATCAAAACCTTTAATTGTATCCTCTAAAGAAACAAACTTTCCTGGTGAGCCTGTGAAGACTTCAGCCACAAAGAAAGGTTGACTTAAAAATCTTTGAATTTTTCTAGCTCTTGATACAACTAATTTATCTTCTTCAGATAATTCGTCCATACCCAAGATCGCAATAATGTCTTGCAAACTTTTATACGTTTGAAGAGTTTTTTGAACATCTCTTGCTACTTGATAGTGCTTATCACCCAATGTTCTCGGTTCTAAAATTCTAGAAGTAGAGTCTAGCGGGTCCACAGCTGGATAAATTCCAAGTTCTGCAATCGATCTGTTCAACACAGTGGTTGCATCTAAGTGAGAAAATGATGTTGCAGGAGCCGGGTCAGTTAAATCATCGGCAGGAACATAAATTGCTTGCACAGAGGTAATTGAACCTTTGTTGGTAGTAGTAATTCTTTCCTGAAGTGCACCCATATCTGTTGCCAAAGTAGGTTGATAACCCACCGCTGAAGGTATACGCCCAAGGAGAGCGGAAACCTCAGAACCTGCTTGCGTAAAACGGAAAATGTTGTCCACGAAAAATAAAACATCTTGGTTTTCCTCATCTCTAAAATATTCTGCTTGAGTCAATCCTGATAAAGCAACTCTAGATCTTGCTCCTGGGGGTTCGTTCATTTGACCGTAAACAAGTGACACTTTAGAAGTATCGCCATCAAGGTTTATAACCCCTGACTCGATCATTTCATGATAAAGATCATTTCCTTCACGGGTTCTTTCACCCACTCCAGCAAAAACAGAATATCCACCATGCGCTTTAGCCACGTTGTTAATTAATTCCATAATTAAAACAGTTTTTCCGACACCAGCACCACCAAAAAGGCCAATTTTACCACCTTTTGAATATGGAGCTAAAAGGTCGATAACTTTAATACCAGTTACAAGAACTTCAGTTTCAGTAGATTGATCAACAAAATCAGGAGCTGCTCTGTGAATAGGAAGAGATTTTTTTGATTCAATTGGACCTCGTTCATCAATAGGTTCACCGATTACATTCATAATACGACCTAAAGTTTCAGGTCCTACTGGTACAGAAATAGGGTCACCATTGTCTTGAACTTCTTGGCCTCTTTGAAGGCCTTCTGTTGCATCCATAGCAATAGTTCGCACAGTGTTTTCACCAAGGTGTTGTGCTACTTCTAAAATCAGATCTTGGTCACCTACCTTTGTAGATAATGCATTTAAAATTGGGGGTAATTCTCCTTCAAAGGCGACGTCAACCACAGCCCCTAATACCTGTGTAACTTTTCCTGCCTTATTACTTGCCATTTGTAGCTCCTTTCCTAAACAGCTTCTGCTCCCGAAATAATTTCGATAAGTTCTTTCGTAATGAATGCTTGTCTTGTTCGATTGTAAGTTAATGTCAACCCATCGATCATATCGCCAGCATTTCTTGTTGCGTTGTCCATGGAAGTCATTCTTGCTGCATGCTCTGATGCAGAACTTTCAAGAACACTTCTATAAATTTGTGTTAAAAAATTTCTTGGAACCAAATACTCTAGTAGTTCATTTTTATCAGGTTCAAATTCAAAAACAGCATTACTTGTATCTGTCACTTCTTCGTCAGCTTCATCATTGCTTAAAGGAATTAATGACTGATATGTTGGCTCTTGAGCAATCACAGAGACAAACTTATTAAATAAAATTGAAACCTCGTCTATTTCATTATTTTCAAAGAGCTCCATAATTTTATTTTTAATTTCTTCTGAAACTTGGAGTTGTTTGTCATTAGAATTTAAATCATCAAAATTTGCGATTACATCTAAATCTGTTTTTCTATAAAAGCTTGAGGCTTTTTTTCCAACAGTTATAATTTTGACAGATTTACCTTTTTCTTGTTGTTCACTAATCCAATTTTTTGCATTTCTAAAAAGATTAGAGTTAAAACCACCACACAAACCTCGGTCTGAGGAATTTATAATTAAAAGGCTAATTTTAGAATTTTCTCTACCAGTCAAAATTTCTGGCAAATCAGAACTGTTTTTAGTATTGCCAGCTAAAGAAGAAAGAATAAAACTCAGGCTATCAGCGTAAACCCTTGATGACTCTGCTAAATCTTGAGCTCGACGCAACTTGCTTGCCGCTACCATCTTCATCGCAGATGTAATTTTCCTAGTAGATTTAACACTAGATATTCTATTCTTAAGTTCTTTTAAATTTGGCATTAACTATAGTTAGAGGTGAACTTTTCTAGGTAATCCTCAATTTTCTTGTCAGACTCATCGCTAAAATTACCTGTATTATTAATTTCATCAAAAATATCAGAGTGATCAGCGCGAAGACCTTCTAAGAACTTAACTTGAAAATCTGTGATTTTAGCTAAATCAATTTTATCCAAAAAACCTCTAACACCCGAGTACAAACTTAAAACTTGGTCAGCAACAGACATAGGAACGTATTGATCTTGTTTTAATAGTTCCGTTAATCTCTCACCTCTTGCCAATAATTGTTTAGTGGATGCGTCTAGGTCTGATGCAAACTGAGAAAAGGCAGCCATTTCACGGTATTGGGCTAGTTCTAATTTAATTTTACCAGCAACTTTTTTCATAGCTTTAGTTTGAGCTGCAGATCCCACACGACTCACGGATAAACCAACATTAATCGCTGGTCTGATACCAGAGAAGAATAATTCTGTCTCTAAGAAAATCTGGCCATCAGTAATTGAAATCACATTTGTTGGAATGAATGCCGACACATCACCCGCTTGTGTTTCAATGACAGGTAATGCTGTTAAACTTCCACCACCATTTTCATCATTCATTTTAGCTGCTCTTTCTAAAAGACGAGAGTGAAGATAAAAAACATCACCTGGGAACGCTTCACGTCCTGGTGGTCTTCTTAGTAGTAATGACATTTGTCTATATGCAACTGCTTGTTTTGATAAATCATCATAAACGATTAGACCGTGCATTCCGTTGTCACGAAAAAACTCACCCATAGAGCAACCTGCGTAAGGTGCTAAAAATTGAAGAGGTGCTGGATCGGAAGCGGACGCTGCGACGACAATAGTGTATTCCATCGCCCCATTTTCTTCCAAAGTTTTAACGACCTGAGCAACTGTAGATCTTTTCTGACCAATCGCTACATAGATACAATAAAGTTTTTTAGACTCATCATCTGATTGGTTAATTTCCTTTTGATTTATAATCGTATCGATAGCAACGGCTGTTTTTCCAGTTTGTCTATCTCCAATAATTAATTCTCGTTGACCTCGACCCACAGGTACAAGAGAGTCAAGTGCTTTAAGTCCAGTCTGCATGGGCTCGCTCACACTTTGTCTTGGAATAATACCTGGAGCTTTAACTTCAATTCTACTGGACTCACTACTTTGGATAGGGCCCTTACCATCAATAGGATTTCCGAGTGCATCGACAACTCTTCCTAACAAACCTTTACCGACAGGTACTTCAACAATCTTTTGAGTTCTTTTAACAGTATCTCCTTCTTTGATACCTCTATCATCACCAAAAATAACGATACCGACATTGTCTTCTTCTAGGTTAAGTGCCATTCCTTGAACACCCCCCGTGAATTCTACCATTTCACCAGCTTGAACATTATCCAAACCATAAACTTGTGCAACTCCGTCACCAACCTTTAGGACAGTTCCTACTTCTGATATATCCGCTTGGCTTTCAAAGTTATTAATTTGATCTCTGATGATCGAAGAGATCTCCGATGCTTTTATTGACATTAAATGTCTCCTTTCACGTTATTGGTAAATTTAGAAACTTGATTCAGAATACTTAGGTCGATCATCTTTGATCCAATCACGACAGTCATTCCTCCCAGTAAAGAGTTATTTACTTGGAACTCTAAATTAATTTTAGAACCGTATTGGTTATGTAATAACTCTTGAATGCTGTTTTTAATTTCATCGTTAATGGCATGAGAAGTTGTTACTTTAGCTTTTTGGTATCCTCTTTTTTCAAAAAGAACATCCTGAAAATCTGATAAAATATTTTCAAATAAATTCAGTCTTTTATTTTTTTTTAATGTATTAACAAGACCTGATAAGATCTTTTCTGAGGGCAATCCATCGATTATTTTTAAAAGAATATTTGATTTCAGCTCATTTTTTGTGAGAGGAGATTTGAGAAGTGAAGATAATTCTTCACTATCGGACATGGTCTTCGACAGACTTTGAGCATCTTTGAGAAGAGCGTCTAATTCTTCATTTTTTACTGAGTCAAATAGGGCAGTAGAATACCTCTTAGATGCGATTTTATTACTCATTTTGTGTTGTTAACCAAGATTTTTTATCACATCACTAGCCTTACGGGCATCATACAAATGACGCATCAAGCAATTGATAGTGGATCAATATCAATATTCAAAAAACGCCTGTATTTAGGCGTTATTTTTGTCATTAATATATCAGTTTTTTTTCTTAAAGCCTGATACGACCTCTCCTTGAAATAGAAATTCTCATGAAAATGTCTCATTTTGTAAGGAATCAATGAGGGAACAGGGCCTAAAATATCAAGTTTATTATTTTTTGATATATTGAGAATTTCTTGGCAAACCTCTCTTAAAGCTGAGACGTTAGGATGAATTAATTGAATCTGAGCTATTTTATAAAAAGGAGGAAGGTTATTTTCCTCTCTTCTTTGGAGTTCTAATTTTATGAATTGATCTCTACTCTGGTTTTTTAGTGAATTGTAAATTGAATGCTGCGGGCTATAAGTTTGTATTAAAACTTTTCCCCTTTCCCCCTCTCTACCAGACCTTCCTGCAACTTGTTGTAAAAGTTGATAGGTTTTTTCCATAGCCCTAAAATCAGGACTATATAGGCTTGAGTCTGCATCGATTATATTTACCAATTTCAAATTTGGAAAATGAAAAGACTTACCAATTATTTGAGATCCTATTAAAAGACTAGTCTTTAAATTATATATGTTTTCTATGATATCTTTTTTATTTTTTTTGGATTTCAAAGTATCACTAGAAATTAGTTGATTTGAGTATCCAGGAAAAAGACGTGCTACTTCTTCTTGAAGTCTCTCTAATCCTATTCCAATTGACACAAACTTTTCAGATGAACACATCTTGCATATTTGATCAGGTTCAAAAAAATTTGAACAATGATGACAAACAAGCTTATCAATTTTTTTATGATAAACTAAATTTGCTGCACAATTTTGGCATTGTATTGGTGTATGACAACTTGCACATATTTTAGATGGAGCATAGCCCCTTCTATTTAGAAAAAATAATACTTGTCCTTTTTGTTTTAAGATCTTATTTGTTTCATCGAATACTTTTTTTGAAATCCAAGCCCTTGAACTAGGTTTTGATTGGTTCATATCAACAATTTCCACTAAGGGTAATTGAGTTTTATGGAATTGATTTGATAAGTTATGAATTTTAAATTTATCCTGATTGGAATTATGAAGGCTCTCTAATGAGGGAGATGCGCTAATTAGGAGACACAATGCTTTTGAACATTTTGCTTTATATATAGCCATATCTCTTGCTTGATATTTTGGTCCATCCTCTTGTTTGTAAGAAGAGTCATGCTCTTCATCACAAATAATTAATTTTAAATTTTTAAAAGGAAGGAGAACAGATGATCTAGCGCCAACTAAAACACATGGCTCACCCGATAACAAAGATCTCATTATTCTAGCTTTTTGAATTTTTGATTGTTTTGAATGCCATATAAAAGGTCGGCAGCCAAAATATTTAAAAAATCTCTTTGACCACTCCTCAGTTAAGGCTATTTCTGGCAATAGTATTAAAGACTGATTACCATTGTCTAAATTAGACTCAACTGCTTTCAAATATAACTCTGTTTTCCCTGAGCCCGTAACACCATCTACAAGATGAACTTGAAAATTATTTTTTTTATTAAATTCAAATAATTTGAAAATTTTTTCTTGATCAGAGTTTAATAAAATATTTTGTGCCATATTATCAAAAATAAAACTTTTAGCAGTTTGAGAAATTTTTTTTTCTTCTGATAATTTTTGCCAATCTTTTTTAGAAAGATTTAATTTATTAATTAAACTTTTTTGAGTTTCATATATTTTATTTTTAAAAAGATAATAACTCTTTAATTGTGTATCAGGAAAACGCTGCACTGCCATTTTCAAAATCATACCTAAATCAATGAAACAATGTTTTGACACATACTTATAGAAATCTAAATTTTCTGCACTAATAGCAAATTGGTGTACATTATTTATTGAAAGAACCTTATTAATATTAAATTTTAGATCTTTGATATTTGTTTGAGATATAATTACCCCAGTTGATTTCTTTTTTCTAAGGGGTATTTCAACAATAGAACCAATCTGGATGGAATTAGATAGCTTATAAGTCAAACCCTCATTAATTTGCCCTAATGGCATGACTTGATAATAATAATCCATTTTTAAATTTTGATTCTAATTTATAATATAATGTAATGAATTTTATTGAACTGCTAGAAAGGTCAAAAATAGATAAATCCTCAATACAAGACTTTGATAAATGGGCCACACATTTAAAAGACATAAAAGGACATTCTGAAAATACTTATAGATCATACTGTTTTGATGTATGCGATTTTTTAATTTTTTTTAAGTTCTATAATGGATATTCCGCATCTTTATCCAGTTT
>CACDYZ010000017.1 GCA_902557145.1 uncultured Alphaproteobacteria bacterium
GGAATAAGCTTGGCCATTATTACTCTACTAGAGCTTTGCAGGGGTCCGGCAAAAAAAGTGCCAGCGACAGTCAACAACATAAACGCCTGAGGATCTTTGTTGATAGATATTAATGTAACTATCAAAGAGAGCATTAAAAGAGTTACGATAATTGTCTTTTTATCATCTTTAAATACGGCTCCAATTAGATAACATCCAAAAGCACCGGCAATATTGGCTATAATTCCTACTATTAATATCTGTCCAATTGAAAGGCCCATCACAGAGGTGCCGAAAATTCCAATACTAGTGGACACTATAATTAGCCCGTCCATATAGAGCATTCTTGCTAATAAGTACCTTCCAATATTTGTTAATCCTTTATCCCACAGCAAACTTTTTACTTTTTGAGATATTTTGGTTGAAGAAATAGAAACCCTTTGATCAAATTTAGAAAAATATAAAAGAGGGATGCAAAATACCAAAAACCAACATGCTAAGATAATATGCGCAAACCTTAAATGAAGGTAATTATCCATACTAATACCAAAGATATTTTGCTTCGGTAATACAAGAGTTACAAGAAGTAAAGCTAGTATTATTGTGCCTCCTAAAAATCCTGTACCAAATCCCAAACCAGAACTCAAAGTAAGATCATCAGAGCCACAATCTTTCATAATAGAATTATACAAACTATTAGAAGCCTCATAGGTAACACTTCCAAAAAATACAATGATAAGAGCTGTCAAAACATAATTCTGCGTTGGTAAAACAAAATAAAATAAACCAATAGTAAAAATACAAATAAAAGAAAAAAGTCTTAAAAGTCTTTGTCTCCCATTAAGCATGTTGTCGGCCTTATTTCCTATATAAGGCATCAAAACAGCTATAACAATTCCAGCTAGACCAATTGTAAGTTGCCATAGAGCAGTACCAAGCTGCTCGTCAGCTGCTACATGATTTACAAAGTAACTTGAGGTGAATGCAGATAAAACGAGCATTGGGAAAACTGAATTCCCAGCATCATACAAAGAAAAATTAATTAACTTCTTCATTTATAATTATGAAACTTCCTCACCTTTTTTTTGATACCAATTGATTTTACCTAATCGGGTTGTGAGTCTGTATAATTCTGATGCAGTCTTATCTGCAAACTCACTGACTAATTTGGTATAGTTCTCCCCAAGCATTATTCCATTATTGTCATCTTTTTTTAAAAGTTGATAATCGATTAGTTTTTGAACACGTCTTCGGGTTGACTCTTTGGGTTGACCTAAGATATTTGCGATACTTAATATTGATAACCGTGATCCAGAAAAATATTTCTTAATCTCTTCATCCGGCATATCAGTCAAATCATCATACGATTTTTCTTCTTTTGAATTAATTTTGTATAGCCAATGAGCTGAGACTGTATTGAGTGTCATCATCTCATCAATATTAAGATCTAACTCGTTTACTCTTTTATAATAGTTAGTGATAAGCATTAACCATGAGTAAGCTGCTTGACTATAACTTTTGATTTCTTCCTGTGAATCTTTTCTGATGTTCATAGTGTGAGATTACTACAAATAAACCTAAAATGGGCCTATAAATAAACCCAATTTGGGCCATTATTTTATAAAAATTAACTGATTACTGATGTTTTTGTTAAAAATATTAATAAAATCATATTATGGCTAAATTTATTAGTGTGGTTAAATTTATAGTGAAAGAGGGTGAGGACTCAAATTTTACTGAATCCATGAAAAAGTTTGTGAATCCTGAAGGGGTGATATCAAGAAAAGTTATTAAAACGGGTGATCGTTCATATTGCAGTATGGTGGAGTGGGTTAACGAAGAAAGCTTAGCAAATGCTCGCCAGCAAATGATTGCTTATTTGGATACAGTTAGAGATTTGTTAGAAGAGATTAGTCCTGAGTTAGGCGTCACCGACCCTGCCTCTGGGCCATTGATTATAGACGAGCAAGGACTTATCACTAGTCCTGGCGGCACCATATCTGGAAAAATTAAAACTTAATTAATTTTTTAATTACCTTAGATAGATCGTGGGTCGTCCAGACCTGCATGACGATATGCAGAGGTTACAGTATTTCTTAGCAAACATGCAATTGTCATTGGACCAACACCTCCAGGTACGGGAGTAATCATAGAAGCTTTTGCTGAGGCACTTTCAAAATCTACATCACCAACAATTTTACTTCCCTCACTCCCATCTTCTTTGGTGACAGGTATTCGATTGATACCAACATCAATAACGACTGCACCTTCTTTTAACCAATTTGCATCAATCATCTCTGCCCTACCAATGGCGGCCACAATAATATCTGCTTGAGCGCACACATGTTCTATATTTTTAGTTTTAGAATGAACTACTGTGACGGTACAAGACTCTTCAATTAAAAGTTGTGACATCGGTTTTCCCACGATGTTTGATCTTCCAATCACAACAGCATTCTTTCCTTTTAAGTCATCCACTTTATCTTTTAAAAGCAATAGAGAGCCTAAAGGAGTACAGGGAATAAATGCTTTTTTTAACATAGCCCCACCAATAGATAGTCTACCGGCATTAATAGCATGAAAACCATCAACGTCTTTTTCAACGACTATGGTATCAATGACTTTTCTCTCATCAATTTGTTCTGGCAGTGGTAATTGCACTAAAATACCATGGACTGTGCTATCGTTATTTAGTTCATCAATTAATTTCAGTAATGTCTCTTGATCTGTACTCGCATCTAATTTGAAATCTTTAGTTTTGATATTACACTCAGTGGCCATTTTAGATTTTTGGCCGACATACACTTTACTGGCAGGATTTTCGCCAACTAACACGACCGCTAAGCAAGGATCTACTTGTTTTTGAGTGATTAATTTATCGGCGTCTTCTTTAACCTCTGCTCTAATTTTAGCTGCAAAAGCTTTTCCATCAATTTTGTCTGCCATTTTTTATTCTCCCTTTATTGCCCTCTTGGCCAATATTCAATTAATAAATCTTTAAATAAATAAATAATTAATATCAACAGCACTGGTGAGATATCTATTCCCCCAAAGTTAGGCAGATATCTTCGAATATAATTTAGGGGAGGATCAGTGAGCTTCTTAAAACTCTCAAAAATTCTCCATAAAAATACATTTTGACTATTTAAAATATTAAAGTGAAACAACCAAGATACGACTACGTAAAAAAATACAATCAAAGTGTAAAAATCTAGCAATCTTACCAAAAAAAGTAGTAGTGAATTCACTGTGATAAATTATAAAAAATTATTATTCGCGTCTATTAAATAAGAAATTTCTGCATCGCTCTGATTGGGGATTTGAGAAAACTGTGTCAGGATGTCCTTGTTCTTCCACTAGGCCATCATGAAGAAAAATTACATTATTTGAAACTTTCCGAGCAAACTCCATTTCATGAGTTACCACTAACATCGTTTTCCCTCCCTCAGCTAATTTTCTTATTACAGATAAAACTTCATCAACCAATTCTGGATCCAAGGAGGAAGTTGGTTCATCAAATAGTAAAATTTCAGGCGAGATGGCTAAGGCCCGAGCTATTGCTGCTCGTTGCTGTTGTCCTCCAGATAAATGTGCAGGGTATTCATTAGCCTTTTCTTCTATTCCAACTTGTTTTAATAATTCCATTCCCATGCTCTCCGACTCTTGTTTATCTTTACCTAAAACATGAATTGGTGCTTCTGTAATATTTTCTAAAATTGTCATATGAGTCCATAGGTTAAAGCTCTGAAAAACCATACCTAGTTTTTTTCTAATAGAGGTAATTTTTGATTGAATGTCTTTGTTTGGGCTTTCAAGATTTTCTTTTTGACAATTGATAATCTCTCCTAGAACATTAATAGTCCCAGAGTCAGGGGTTTCTAAAAAGTTGATACATCTTAAAAGAGTGCTTTTTCCTGAGCCAGAGCTTCCGATAATACTTATGACATCACCTTGATTAGCATGCAAATCAACCCCTTGTAGTACATTATTATCTCCAAAACTTTTTTCTAATCTGCTTAACTCTAATATTTTCATTTCTTAGTTAATATCTCATTTTTTCTAATTCATTAATATTGTTAGAAGATAAATATAAATAATAATAGTTATATATAATAAAATTATGCCCTTAATTATTTGTTAATTTTTATAAGGCAATAAAATCAACGTTTTTTATAGTAAATTTAATTTTTTTAATTTTTAAGATTATGCTTTTATGCAAATTAAGCATATATTTATAAGTAGTTTATATAAGGCTAGTATGAGCACGGAAGAACATAAATCTATTGATCAAGACGAAGGATCAGTTAATGAATATTCGGACAACGATTCAAAAACTGTTAATGTTGGTGCCGGAGTAAGAATTGAGGGACGAATAGATGGAGCCGAAGTTTCAGACATATCTGGAACTCTGAGTGGAACAATTAACTCGTCAAACATAAATCTAAATAGTTCAGGAATTTTTAATGGAGACATGTCAGGAAGTGACATAACTATCTCAGGTAACGTTGAGGGAGATATAAACAGTGATCAATATTTGATTGTTAACCAATCAGCCAACATTAAAGGGACAATAGAATATTCATCACTGCAAGTGAGCTATGGTGCCAAAATACAAGGAACAATTAGGCATAGAGGCAGTGTCCATTCATACTCAACCAATTTGGATCCTATTGAAAAAGAAGATAAAACTGAAAATGATCTTAATGATCAAAAAGAGGATGTTTAATGTCAATATTTGGTAGCAGTGAAAAGAAAGTTGAGGAAAAAACAACTTTTAATTTTGATATAGATAAAGAAAATATTAACCAGTCGAATTTAGCTAAAGATATCAAAATAAATGGCTCGATTGAGGCTAAAGATTATATTGATTTTGCTGGATATCTAACTGGTACAATAAAATCATCAACAATTTATTTAAAATCTAATTCATATGTTAAAGGCACTATCACTGGAGATACAATTACGATAGAAGGAGAGGTTGATGGTGATATACATGCAAAAGATCTGCATATTAAATCAACTGCTAAAATTAAAGGGAATATTCGTTATAATAATATCGATATTCAAAATGGTAGCATTATCAATGCAGATCTTTTTTACTCTTCTTAGATTTTAGGAAAATTTCTATAGCGATTTCAGAAAAAGTTTATCTATTTATTACAATATAGTTTATATATATTTATTATTATTCTATCTCATAGAGGAAGAACAAGGAGAAAAAAGATGAAAAAAATAATACTGTCAGCTCTTGCTGCCTTCTTTATGGTTAGTTCTGCTTATGCTGACACCGTAAGAATGGGCACTGAGGGAGCTTATCCTCCATATAACTTTATTAATGATAACGGCGAAGTTGATGGATTTGAAAAAGATGTTGGCGACATGCTTTGTGTTCGTGCAAATCTAGATTGCGTTTGGGTTATAAACGAGTGGGATTCTATCATACCTAATTTAGTATCTGGTAACTACGATACAATAATTGCTGGTATGTCAATTACTGCAGAGCGTGATGAAGTGATTGACTTTACACAAGATTATTTTCCACCGTCTCCATCAGTTTATATGGGCATGAGTGGTGCTGACATTGATGTAGATAGTGCTGTTATTGCTGCTCAAACTGCAACTATACAGGCAGGTTATGTCGCTGAAAGTGGAGCAACTTTAGTTGAATTTGCAACAGCAGAAGAAACAATCTCTGCAGTGCAAAATGGTGAAGCTGATGCTGTTCTTGCTGATGGCGATTATCTTTCATCTATCATTGCAGAGTCAAATGGTGAATTTGCGAATATAGGCGAAGTATCTATCGGTGGTGGTGTTGGAATGGGTATCCGTGAGTCTGATGGTGAGTTAAAAGCTAAAATGAATGCAGCTATTAGTTCAATGAAAGATGACGGATCTTTAAATGCACTAATTAAAAAGTGGTTTGGTTTCGAAGCCGCAACTTTTTAAGATTATTTAATTTAAACTAAAAAATGAGGGCTGTTATTACGTCCTCATTTTCTTCTCATACTATTTATTCTATAATCACTCAAACATAATATAAAGTCCAACGTACAATGATTATAGTTGGCGCAGGAATTGTAGGAGCATCTTTTGCGTACCACGCCCATCAAAAGGGTGTAAATCAAATTACTGTTTTATCGTCAGATCTCCCTGGGGATAAAAACCAAGCTACCACTAATACTTGGGGTTGGGTTAATGGATATGCTAATAATGATAAAAGCTATGCTTCTTTTCGTCAGGCCAACTTGAACTACTGGCCAAAATTAATAAATGAGATTTCAAACTTAGAACATTCATCTAAGGGAGCATTTATTTGGGACCTCGATGAGAAAGAACTACATCTAACCATCAAACAACATCAAAGTTGGGGTCAATCAGTGAAAATATCAACACAATCAGAGCTACAAGGGCATTTACCTAACTTAATAAACATACCAACTATGGCTGGGTTCGGAGCTAATGATTTAGCTATTGAGGGCGTTAGGGCAACACAAGAACTTTTCAAAGCAAGTGAATCAAAAATAATAAGAGTTAATGTTAAAGAGTTGGTTTGCGAGAACAATATTGTGAAAGGTGTGAGAACTGACGATGAAGTTATTTATGATAATGAAGTAGTAATAACTGCGGGACTTGGCACTCCTGACTTATTATCAACCATAGATATTCATTTTGAAATGAGATCGAGTTTAGGTTTGTTAGCTTATACAAATCCGTTACCAAGTTTATTAAATCACCCAATTACAGGTTTTGACTTCCATGCTCGGCAAAATGATAAAGGCAGGTTAATAATAGGTGGAAGATTTGATGATGACGTGAGCAAAGTGCAAAACATAAAGGAAACTGCTGAAAAACTTGTTCAAGACATGGCAACTAGGCTCAACTATAATGGAAAGATGATCTTAGATTATTTTACACTTGGTAGCAGACCATTGCCCATTGATGGAAGGCCAAAGATCGGCCGCCTTGTAAACAGTAAAGGTCAAAAAATTAATGGAATTTATTTAGCAGTTATGCATTCAGGCATAACCAATGCACCACTAGCTGGCAAGCTTGGCATCGATGAAGTTATTACAGGGAAAAGAAATAATTTAATTCAAGATTTTTTTCCACAAACATTATTTAAATCAGAGAATTTCCAAGATGTTTAGTTATTGTGTAGACCCTAAAACCCTTGAGGGGTTAATGTGGTTATCATGTTATGTCACCACAGCAAAACATATGTCGTTTTATTATTCATTTTTTGTTGTGATGGGTTTGCTTTCTTTGGCAGCCCCATTGGCGATGGCATTTGGATTTGCTGGAGCCACTGCAGCTAGATCATCTTTAAAAATAGTTCGAGCTTTTGGAAAAGGATATCTTGCAATGATAAGAGGCATACCCGATATCGTTTTCTTTTTATTCATTCCAATAGCGCTTGATCAGGCTTTTGAATATTTACGACACAAAGTTTTATGCTCTGATGTTACAGAGGCAGTTAGGCAAGGTAACGATTTTGTTGTATGTGCAGCTGCAAAACTTCCTTTAAACACAGCCAGTGAATGGGTACACGACATTTACGGATTTTCTCTTGCTTTACTTGCTTTTGGCTTTGTATTTGGGGCCTTTGCGGGCAATGTATTATCTGGTGCTATGGCTGCAGTCCCAAAAGCTCAAATAGAAACAGGAGAGGCCTATGGTTTTTCATCAAGTCAAATTTTTAGAAGAATTCTTATTCCACAAATGTGGATTTATGCTCTACCGGGTCTATCAAATTTATGGATGATTTTAATCAAAGCAACTCCACTACTATTTCTTTTGGGTATTGAGGACATCGTTTATTGGGCTAAAGAACTAGGTGGAATTAAAACGGGCGTATACGAATACCCTCATCCTGATTGGCGTGCTTGGTATTTTGGTGTGCTGATGATTTTTTATTTATCTCTAACTTATTTTTCTCAATCCTTTTTAGACAAACTGTCCGCACGACTTTCTAAAGGGCAAGCTACTATGGCAGGCAAGACAGTTTAATGTCGAGTTGTTTTCAAACTCTCACCGATTACGGCCTCAGATCTATTGGGTATGGAGAAAGACTTTTACCAAAGGCCGACATAACACTTTGCGAGCAATTTGTATTAATCGGTTCGGGTATGATTTGGAATATATATTTTGCAATCTTAGCATTACTGTTTGGTTTTTTCTTTGCCACTGTTTTGGCATTAGGGAAAAATTCAAAATTATTTTTGTTAAACGCTCCATGTCGAGCTTTTATTTTTATTTTCAGAGGCTCGCCTTTATTCATTCAATTTTTCTTTGCTTATGATTTATTTGTACTTTTACCAAGGTTAGGGGTTGATATAGATTTAGGATTTCTTGTTGTAACTGTTGAAACACGTTGGCTTACAAAGGCTTGGTTAGGCGCATTAATTGTTTTATTTTTTAATACATCTGCCTATGCAGGAGAAATTTTTTATGGTGCACTTCGCGCTGTTCCAAGTCAGGATTTAGAATCGGCGGATGCATTTGGTTTTACTGGGATTAAAAAATTTAGACGTATTGTCTTGCCAACTATGCTCCGTTTAGCTTGGCCCTCCTATACCAATGAAGCAATTTTTATGTTTCATGCAACAACATTGGTTTTCTTTACGGGTTTTCCTGCTTGGCAACAAAAAGGGGATGCAATTTATTATGCTAGCTACTTTGCTGACAAGACCTTTAATCCCTTTGTTCCTTATCCAATTGTTGGCTTTTATTTCATATTATTAACTTTAATTATAATTGGTTTGTTCGGCCTGATTAACCGACATTTGAATAAACATTTACCAACCAATGAAAGAAAAAGATTAAAAATTAATAAATATAACCTGATTAGGTAGATAGCTACAATAGTATCTCTTATGTTTTTTTAAAAAATTTGATTTTATTTCTTATGAATATAAAGATTATGAAGAGTATAATTAAAGGTGTACCCCAGAGCAGATAATGATTTTTTTGGGGACTAAAAGATATTTCCTCACCATAAATCTTTACTAATTCTTCATCAATCTCATTAACAGTCATTCCAGAATTATATTTTTTTTGAATTTGTTCTTTTAAATTTATAGCAAATTCTGTATCAGACTCTTGTATGCTTTGTCCCTCACAAACCAAACATCTAATTGTTTTGTAATAATCGCTTAATTCATTTATGCCAGCAATGCTAATCGCAGACATATGAATTACTAAAATTGTAATTATTAATTTATAAATATTGCTCGATATCTTCATAAAACAAAGGTCCTTGTATTTTTTTTTGGATAATTTTATTTTCAATAAAATATGTTTCAGGTACACCAATTAACCCCATTTCATAAGCAATGGTACCATCATCCCTTAAGATGTGCTCAAAAGGATTACCGTGTTCATTAATCCATTCTTTAAAATTCTTCTCGTCATCTCTAAAATTAACACCAATAATTTTTATTTCTTGTTTTTTCATTTCCATTAAAAGTGGATGTTCTGCTAGACAAGGCTTACACCAAGATGCAAAAAAATTTACAACATAAAATTCACCCATAGCTTTTTCATCAATTAATTCATTATTATAAAAATCAGGTGTCTCAAACACTAAGTTAGATATTTCTTCCTGTTTGTTGTTTTTATTTGTTGTTTGGTTTAAATAAAAAAGCACACAAACAGCTAGTACCACTGCACCCATCACGGGTATTATTAAATTTCTTTTCATTTTCTTTTAACTATCGATAAAAATATTGAAAAAATTAGCATAATAGAACTTAACCATAATAAATTTATAAATGGTTTATATACTAAATTAATTCCTACCTGATCACTTTCAATGGTTGATATTGTTGCATAATACTGGCCAAAAAGGACATTGGTAGTATTAACCTCATTTGTGACTTGCCCAGAGGGTTGATAGATATTTTTTGAAGGAGAGAGTTGTCTATTCTGTTGCCCATCAGAAATTAATAAGTCTACTGATATCTTTTGATAATTTTGAAAGCTTTCATCTTTGATATTTTTAATTATCGCAATTTTATTATTTTGAAGTGCAATTTCATTAGAGCTATTTTTTTCAAATAGTAAATTTTCTTCATAATCAAATTGCTCTGTATACACAGCGGCAATTATAAAGACGCCAATACTTAAATGTGCTAACCATTGAGAATAAAAATTTAAATTTTTCCTCACATTAGTATTTAAAACTAAAATACTCTTTATAAATAAAGGACCTGTAATAAAAACGCTTAACGCAAAGTAAAAATTTTCAAATAAGTAAAAAGATAGTAAAGAAATTACTAAAGATAAGACTAAAATATAGGGTAACTCTTTATCTTTTTTTTCATGTTTCCCCCAACTAATCTGAGGTGCAAAGGCCATAAACAAAATTAATGGCGCTAGTAACAAATTAAAAGCAAAATTATAATAGGGTGCACCGACAGAAACTGATGTTTCAAGGATCATTTCGCTAAATAGAGGGTAAACTGTTCCAATAAAGACAACTAGTGCTGAGCAGATAAAAAATATGTTATTTAATAAAAGAAAACTTTCTTTACTAAATAAGTCAAAAGAGTCTTCGTTAAAATTTGATATACTTTTTATATTTAATCGCACTGTCATGGCTAATAAATATCCAATTATTATTATTAAAAATAATCCCCTAAGTGGGTCTGTTGCAAAACTATGAACAGATACAATTAAATTCGAGCGAACTAAAAATGTTCCAAATACGGATGCGATAAAGCAATATAGCCCTAAATTTAAACTCCATAGCTTAAGTTGATTACTTTTAATAGAAACCTTAAGGGAATGTATTAAAGCAGTATTCAATAGCCATGGGATTAAGGAGATATTCTCTACTGGATCCCAAAACCACCAGCCTCCCCACCCTAATTCTGAGTAAGCCCAATAAGATCCTAAAACAATGCCAGCCGTTAGAAAAAACCATGATATCTTGGACCAAATCAACATCTCTTCAAATAGTTTTTCTGAAAAATCTTTTTTTATTAACATGTGAGCAGACAACACAAAGGGAATGATTAAACCAATGTATCCCAAAAATAAAGTAGGCGGGTGAATGACAAATAAAAAATGCTGTAAAATAGGATTTAGACCTAAACCTAATATCTCTTCATTTACTTCTATATAAGTAAAAGGGTTTGAGCTAATCATTACATAAAGTAGAAATAAAGTGGAGATAAATATAATATTCTTGTGTATCTCAACTGTGCGATTTTTGTTAAGAAAAAAAATACCAAATAAGTTGATTAAAAATACCCATAGCAAAATTGAACCTTCATGACTGCCCCATGCAGATGTTACTTTATAAAATAATGGATCATCAATATAAGAATTTTCAATGACGTTAAGCAGTGTAAAATCTGAAATTGAAAATGCATATATTAAAAGAATAAAGGGTAATAGATTTATAAAATAAATTATTCTTAAAGATAAAACCTCTGAGGGAATTAATTTTTTTAATAACTTAATATAAAATAAGACTGTCAGAATTAACGATACATAAACAATTCCATTACCAAAAAGGGATATCAATTAATCGCCCCTCCATGTTCCATCTTCTTTTAATTTATCTATGGCGCTTTGGGGCATATAATTTTCGTCATGTTTTGCTAAAACTATTTCTGCAATGAAAGTGTTATTAACTAATTTACCCTCAACAATAATCCCTTTTTTTTCCTCTACTAAGTTCGGAAGTGTTTTCGAAAAAATAACATTGATGGAATTTTTGTTTTGATCAATAACTTCAAAAACCCAACTCCCATCTATAAATTTTAAACTATTTTCTTTAACAAGCCCTCCAACTCTTAAATACTTATTCTCCAACTCATTAATATTTTTTAAATCTGTTGGCTCAACAAAATAGGCAATCTGGTCTTTTAAGGAGTAACTAATTAAAAATATAGAAGAGGAGAAGCAGACAAAGATGACTAATAAAAAAATAAATCGTTTTTTTTATCTGTTTATTTAATTTGATTATGCGCACTAATCTTATTAAAGACTTTTTTCTTCAACAGCATAATTATAATCGTTGTCACAGCGCAGATGATCCCAAAAAAAACGTAGCAAATTAAAACAAACTCTAAATTAGTCATTTAAAAGTTTAGACCTCTCTATCTTCCTTTTTTCTATAATTATGTAAAATATGTTAGAAAACCAATACATCGTTAACATAAAAATACCCAAAAAACTCACCAATAATGTAATTAAATAATCATTGGTCATACTTGGACCACCTATTTTCAAAACGCTACTACCTTGATGAAGTGTTGTCCACCAATCAACGGAAAACTTAACAATTGGTAGGTTTACCATACCTATTATAGCTAATATTGATGCAGCAAAATCTGCTTTTTGGAAGTGTTCAAAAGAGTATAAAAGAAGAATATGCCCTAAGTAGATAAAAGCTAAAATTAACATTGAGGTTAATCTTGCATCCCATACCCAATATGCTCCCCAGGTTAAATTTCCCCATATTGAACCAGTTACTAAAACAATAATGCTCATGATTAATCCTATAGGCGATAAAGATCTTGCAATTGTAAATGCAGTGGGAGATTTAAAGACGAGACCTATGATACTACTAATTCCCATCGCTAAAAATATTGCCAAAGATAACCAGGCGGCAGGCACATGGATAAACATGATTTTAAAAGAAATTCCTTGGTAGTAGTCGTTCTCAATGAAAATGATTAAAAAAGCAGCAATACCAATTAATAAGACTGATAATAAAATAATATATTTAGATATGGAGTTCATAAAAGTTGAGAGAGTATTTGGAGTTATGGCGAACATTAAACTGATAGTTTTTTCAAAGCAAAACTAGTTAGTAAGGGCGAGAAAGCTAAATTCAACAAAAAATAAGCAACAAAAAACAAATACATTTTGTTCGTATTAAAATCAATTAAATCAGTAATTGCCATAGAAAATATAAGGATAGGGACAAAAAGAGGCAACGTTAAAATACTTGTAAGAGAAAGTTTATTATTCTTGGATATAGTAATAGAGGCAGTCATGGAAGCAATAAAAATA
>CACDYZ010000018.1 GCA_902557145.1 uncultured Alphaproteobacteria bacterium
AATCTTTTCTATACCTAAATTTGTATCAATGCATGACTCTAGATCGTATATAGTTAAATTAAAATAATCAAAAATTTGTTCATATAAATCATATAATTTTGCACAATTTATTACTTTAGAAAAATTCATAGAGATAGACTACAGTAGATACTTTTATTTTGTCAAAGATTTTATAATCAAGTTATTTTAAAGCCTAACTGTATTAATTATACTGAGAATAAGCCCAGTCAATAAACTGGGCTTCATGAATTCAATTTAGTAGGCTGTATCTCTACCCTTTGACTTTGCAATTTCTCTTGCATTAGGATTTACAGATGGTCTGAAAGGTATCTCTACTATTTCTCCATCTACTGGCTGACCGGCATTATCACAATATTCATCTGGTAAATGAAACTTGAATTTGTTTCCAATATCTTTTTTCTCATAAGGAACATATCCCATTGCAATATTTGTTTCTAATTCAGGAGAATACCAAGGAGAGGTAAGGTATCCAACAGGTGTACTTCCATCTTCAGAAACTAGCCAAAAATCAGGTGCATATTCATCTATTGGTTTGCCACCTAATGCGAAACCTACTAATTGATTGCTGTAAGGTTTCTCACCTGCTTCCATTTTTGATCTCATCGACTCAAGAGCCTCTTTTCCTATGTAGTCAGATGTTTTTTTTCTAGGAACTTGATATCCAAGATTACACTGAAAGGGGTAAGTTTCTGAGTCAAGATCTTGACCCCAAGATAAAATCCCTGCAGCTATTCTTCTATGATGAGCAGGAGCTATTACTTTTAAATTATGTTTTTTACCTGCATCTAAAACTGCATACCACATATCATCAGCATAAAGGGTTGCATTTTTGAGATAAATTTCATAACCCTTTTCTCCAGTAAATCCTGTTTGAGAAATTATACAATCTCTTCCTCCTACTTTAGCTTCCATTAGTCCATAATAGGGAATATCTCTAACTGCATCGCCAACAAGATCAGCCATTAAATCTACAGATTTAGGCCCTTGAATTTGGACAGGAGCAGCATCTATTTCATCAATAGTAACATCAAATTTCTTATCATGATTAACACCTTGAAGGAAAAACATTATGTCAGAGTCTGATAATGAAAACCAAAATTCATCTTCAGCAACTCTTAACAAGATAGGATCATTTAAAACTCCTCCCTTGCTATTACATAAAATAACATATTTACCATTCATCACTTCAATTCTTGAAGCATCTCTAGTAATGACATAATTAGTGAACTTAAGAGCATCAGGCCCTTTAACTCTTATTTGTCTTTCTACAGCAACATTCCACATGGTTACGTGATTAACAAGTGCATCATACTCTACCATTGCACCACCATCCTCAGGCTTTACATATCCTCTGGGATGATACATTCGGTTGTAAACAGTACATCTCCAGCATCCAGCCTCTACTGATAAATGCCAATAAGCAGATTTTCTTACTCTTGTTGAAATCAACATTTGTTGTGGTGTTGGACCAGATTGTCTTAAGTTATAAGGGACTTGTCTGTCTGACTGGTCCACTGTGCTTGGTTGTGTTAGCTTCATTTATCCTCCAGTAAAGCTATTGTAGCAATGGAAAAAAATTAATTTCTTTTTCTGTTGTATGCAATCAAAATCGTAGGGTTAAAAAATTTTTTTGTGGAGGACTATTTTACTATTATCGATGGTAAATTCACCACTTTGGACAGCATTTAACCATAAACAAGTTTTTTCAAAACCACCAAAAGGAAAACAGTGGAAGCTTTTTAACGAGTTTTCTCCCTGAGCAAAATTAGCTAGTTCAATAAGCATGTCATCATTAGATGTTTTTGTGAGAAGGTCAGTTACTTTAGAGGAGTTTTTCTTTAAGAAATTTATCGAATTTCCTACTCCACTCATTATTCCAAAGTTTAGTAAGGTCTTAAAAGATGCAGGACCGGGAAATCCAACCCTTACTGGTAAGTTAATATTTTTAGTCTTTAAATCCTGACACCAGTCTATGAAAGGCGAGGCATTAAAAAAAAATTGTGTTACTAATTCTAAATTTAAATTTTTATTTTGAGAGAGATCATACTTTTTATTTAAGAAGTCATTAATAGTTTCTTGATTTATATCAGGGGATCCCTCAGGATGTCCAGCAACACCAATCTCTGTAAAATCATTGTCTTTTAGTAGACTAGACTCTAATATTTCTAGAGAAGAAGAGATAGATCCATTTTGATTACCTCCGCCTCCAATAACCAATATTTTTTTACTATCAGTTCTTTTTCTAAGTTCTTTTAAAAAACTTGAAACGTGTTCTAGGTCTTTCATTGTCCTTGCGGGTAAATGAGTAATGGGAACTAAATTTTGATTAGAAACAAATTCAACTGTCTCTAAAATATCTTTTTCAGTAGCGTCTGGAAGATAAGTAATATAAACATTATTTTTTTTATCTAGTGGAATTGAATTTAATTTATGTCTTACTTTCGGATTTAGTTCGACTGTAAAACCATTTAATAAAGATACGATATTATCTTTGCTCATAATTTTAAACTATAACAATTAAGACTTTAATCTATTATTTTCTGGGTCTAACAAAGGCTCTTGAGTTACCTTTAATGGATATCTTTTTCCAAAATATTCTAATTCTAAAGCTGTCCCATTTTCTGATAGCTCTGATGGGAGGTAACCGTAAACAATATGTTTATCTACAAAATATCCATAATTAGTGCTAGTAACATAACCTACAGCCTTGCCGTTACTGTAAATAGGCTCTGTGCCTAAAGCCATTCCCTCAGGGTCTTCTAAAATCATACAAGTTAATTTTTTTTGAACTGGTCTTTCCTTAATTTTTTGTAAAGCAGACTTTCCAATAAAGTCGTCATCTTTCTTTAATTTAACAGTAAAACCTAAACCTGATTCATAGGGATTATAGTTTGTATGAATATCGGAACCAAGTGATCTATATCCTTTCTCTAATCTAAGAGACTCAAAGGCACCAGCTCCTGAGCAAATCATATTAAATTCTCTAGAGGTTTCTCTAAGTTCATCCCATAAAGTTAACCCGTATTCTGTAGGAGTATAAATCTCCCATCCTAGCTCACCTATATAAGATATTCTTACCGCTACGCATGGAATATTACTAATTGAAATCCTTTTTATACTAAAGAATGGGAAACCTTCATTTGAGACATCGTCATCATCACAAATTTTTTGAAGAGCTAATCTAGAATTTGGACCCCACAAACCAATACCTGCGTAAGCGGAAGTCCAATCAATGATTTGAGCACTTCCATCTTCAGGAGCGTTAGAGCGAAGCCAATTAATATCAATCATGCCATTTCCTGCTCCTGCTAAAACCCAAAATTTGTTCTCTTCTAATCGACTTATAGTAAGATCACTTTTAATTCCGCCATACATATTGGAGATAACGCTGTAGACAACTTTTCCAACAGGAACATCAATATTATTTGTACAGATTTTTTGAAGTAACTTTAAGGCACCTTTACCACTTACTTCAATCTTTACAAAACCAGTGATATCAAATTGAGCTCCTGTTTGCCTTGTAACTAAATGTTCTGCTGCTTGAATTGGGGACCAATATTTTGCTGCCCAACCTGTTCGATTAGGAAAGTTTTTTCCTTTCATTAAATCAGCATTAGCCTCATACCATTGTGGACGCTCCCATCCCATAGTTTCAAAAAAATATGCTTTTTGTCCTTCTAACCTGTTATAAAAAGGACTTCTTCTAAGTGGTCTTGGTTGCTCCATTTGTTGTAAAGGATGAATGATGTCGTAAACTTCTTTGTAATTTTGTTTTCCTCGTGCTCGTAAGTATTTTCTGACGTGGTGGTGCTGATGGAAACGATTTATGTCACCTTGACGAACGTCAAGTTCAGGCTCACCATTAACAATCCACTCTGCCATAGCCTTTCCAACGCCGCCACTATGCGTAATCCAAACAGCATTTGCTGTCCACAAACCTTTTACTGATGTTTCTCCCATCAAAGGATTACCATCTGTAGTAAATGAAAACATTCCATTAATCTTTTTAGTTAATTTTTTCTCAGCAAATTTAGGAAATAGCCAGTTAGACTCTTTGTGCGCTCCAGCAAAGTCATCAGGTCTGAAATCTACTAAAGAGGGCATCTCCTCTGCCTCTTCAGGATTTTTTATATCTTCAGATTCTAAAATTCTTGGCTCATGTCTATAATTTCCAATTACATAAGAGTCATTCCATTGCCTGAAATAGAGACTGTAATCCTGGTGACGAACTAAAGCATGATCTACCAATGCTTCCTTGTGGTCAGCCTGATATTCTTTTAATTCTTCAAAAGGCTCAAGCCAAACCATTTGATGTTCACATGGTACCAGAGGTAAAGAGATATTTGCGAGTCTTCCCATTTTTGGAGCCCAAATACCTGTTGAGACTAAAACAATATCGGCATCATAGTCCCCATTTGAAGTCTGCACTCCTCGAATTTGATTATTAGAAATTTTAAAACCATTGACAGCTGTATCACCTATAAATTCTCCAGCTTTTAAATCTGTTACATATTTTGCCATTGCTTTTACAGCTCTAACTGGTGCTGCAAGACCATCAGTGGGTACATAATATCCACCATGAATTTTTTCAGGATCTATATAAGGACTCATTTTTAAAACTTCATCTGGTGAAATAATTTTAGCATCTTGAAGTCCATAACTATGAGCAATTCCAAGTTTTCTATATAAGTCCTCATGCCTCTCTTTAGATTTAGAGACCTCAATTCCTCCGACAGTGTGATAACAAGGTTTTCCATCAAAAGTTAAAGATCTCAAAAGTTCAACAGTATATTGAGCAAATTTGCACATCATTCTAGATGGATTAGTTTGAAACACACCACCTGGAGCATGACTAGTAGAACCTCCAGTTTCAAATAAAGGACCTTGATCAAGAATTACCATATCTTTCCAACCTAATTGTGCTAAATGATATGCAGTGCTCGCACCAACTATCCCACTTCCAACAATAATAATTCTAGATTTTTTTGTCATCTTTATCCTTAGTACTTATCTAAACTAATCAGTTCCAAAATTTGATGTCAATATGAAAAAAAAGTTACAGATTAACCGCGTCAATTAGACGATCTTCTAGGTAATCACTAAATGATCGACCACAGCTTAAAAGTATTATTTTATCTAAATTAAAAATGGAACAATCAATTCTAGCCAATAAAGTTTGAGCGGCTGTAAGAGGTTTAAAGGATTTTTCACGAAAATCAAAATGTGTGAGTTTATTTAATATCATGGTAGCATTCTCACCGCCAACTTGAAAAAATATCTGTGAGTCTGTCATGTTAGTTGCCAAAATTGACGTTGATTTATTGAAAGTATTACAAAGTTTATGAAATTTTTTTTGTTCAATATCTTTCTTGAAAATCAAATTCCATTGATCAAAAGACATTTTGGCTAAAATGAAATTATCATTGGTAACTATTCTCAAATTATCAGAAGGGGGAAGAAGTTTTAATGCCTTATTCACAACACCGTTGAACTCAGAGTTACCAGAACTTCTTAAAACAATTTGTTGTGAAATAATTTTTTTAATTTCAATACCATTTGATAGAATTACATTCTTCATGAAGCCAGCTTTGTATTTTCTTTATCATAAAAAATTGGTTCAACTATCTCCACTTCTATTGTTTTCAATTCAGGAGTTGATGCAAATGCCTTAGTTCCAATTAGTGACTGACCATTTTTGATAACAGCTAGAGCAAAGTTATATCCTAAAGTAGGACTTTGATAACAAGATGTTATATGTCCTAGCATTGGCATTGGAGTTTTTATTTCTTTATCTAAAATGATGTGCTGACCTTCTTCTAACCTATCATTTTTGTTTATTGGTAAAATTCCTACGAGTTGCTTCCTGTCTTTTCTAATTGTATCAGAACGAATTAAAGATCGTTTTCCTAAAAAATCTTTTTTTGATTTTCCAATCATCCAATCTAAACCTAAATCAAGAGGGGTAATTGATCCATCTGTGTCTTGACCAACAATGATGTACCCCTTTTCAGCTCTTAAAAGGTGCATGGACTCAGTACCATAAGGTTTCAAACCAAATTCCTTTCCAAAATTTATTATTTTTTCCCATATTTTTAGAGCTTGATTTGAAGGAACATATATTTCATAACCCATTTCTCCAGTAAAACTAGCTCTTAGTATTCTTATGGGTGTGTCCTCATATTCATGAAATTGAAATGTCATGAATGGGAAAGCTTCATTACTAAAATTTACTTCTGGGAAGACTTTTTCAATTATATTTCTTGTTTTTGGACCACTGATATTAAATGTAGCATACTGCTCAGTTATAGAATTCATATAAACATTTAAATTGGGCCATTCAGTTTGAGCATATTCTTCCATACATCCTAAAACAGTTGCTGCACCTCCAGTAGTAGTAGTTGCTATAAAATGCTCATCTGAGATTTTACAAATAATACCATCATCTTTGACCATACCATCCTCTCCTAACATCAGGGCATATCTTGAGGAGCCAGGTTTCATTTTGGAGAAACTATTTGTATATATTAAGTTCATGAAAGCTAATGCATCCTTACCCTTAATCTCAATTTTTCCTAGAGTACTACCATCCAAGACCCCAGCATTTTCTCTAACATTTTTACTTTCTCTTTGAACGGCTTCGTCCATAGTTTCATTTTTATTTATTGGAAAATACCAAGGTCTTTTCCATTGACCAACATCCTCAAAAACAGCACCATTAGAAATATGCCAATTATGAATCGGTGATTTTCTCTCTGGGTCGTAATATTCATATGAATTTCTTCCTGCAATAGCAGCAAAACTCAAAGGAGCATATGGAGGTCTGTAAATTGTTGTTCCTACTTCACTAACTTTCTTATCTAGTAAATCAGAAACTATACCCAAAGCATTTATACTACTTATTTTACCTTGGTCCGTTCCCATGCTGTTAGTGGTATATCTTTTGAGATGTTCAATTCGATCAAAACCCTCTGAGATAGCTTGTCTTATATCTTTTGTGGTGACATCATTTTGTAAATCTATAAATGATTTTGACCAAATAGTTTGTTTTTGTGGTAAAACTTCCCACAATTTTTCAATTTTGAATTTGTGACTTGTATTTAGTTTTAGGTTAATTTCGACAGGTTTAATGCCAAAAACATCTAATTTTTCATTAATCTCATTAGTAATAGCATTAAAGTCAAATTGCCCAGAAGCTGAGCCAAGTGTTATTGTCGGTTGAAAAGCTTGAGCCGGCTTATAGGTTAAATCTTTTTCATCCCAATCCAATAAGCCTTTGGACTGAGTAAACAAGTGAACATCTGGGTTGATACCACCAGACAAACATAAAAAATCTGTTTTAATTTCATTAACCCCCCCTGAACTATCTTCAACTAATATTTTTTGTAATTTTTTACTTCCAAACGCTCCCTTGATTTGAGAATTGGTATATAAAGGAATGTCATTTTTTCTTATTAAATCAAATAAGTCTGGTTCGATATTTTCACCTGAGCGTGAATCGATGTAAGCTTTTGGTTTAAAGCCCTTTTTGATAAGGCTAAATACAAGACTTTCTGAGTTAGAGTTATTACTAAAAATAACAGTTTCTTTTGAGGGTATCACCCCATACCTACACATATATTTTTCAAATGATGAGCACAACATAATGCCTGGTAGGTCATTATTTTGAAAAGATAAAAATCTTTCTATATGACCATTGCTTAAAATGACTTGGTCAGTTCTAATTTTATGTAGAGTGCTATTAACTTTGCCTTTCAAAGGTCGAGATCCAACAAATTTATCTTCGACAGCAATAAGATGATTAATATAATTGTAAGTTGTCACTAAAGTATTTCTTAATAATTTTATATTTTTAGAGTTTTCGATTTCTTTAACAGTTTCACTAATCCAGTCCATTGGTGTTTGATTATTTACACTTTGAACTTTGTTAGAGTTATTCAAAATACCACCAAGTTGATCATCAAAATCAATAAGAAGAACACTAAACTTTGTATCAATTAAACTCTTTGCAGCTATAAGCCCGTTTAAACCTCCACCAACAATAGTTATATCGACATTATGATGAAGATGAGTGCTAACAGCTTTAAATTCTTTTGGAGGTTTGCCGAGACCCGCGGCTTTTCTAATTATGGGCTCGTAAATTTTTTTCCAAAAATTTTTATGAGGACCCATAAACGTTTTGTAATAAAAACCAGCTGGAAAAACTGGTGAAAATATATTGTTAATACTTCCAATATCTGTCTCTAATGTAGGCCATCTATTTTGACTTTCGATTTCCATACCTTCATAAATCTTTTTTATGGTAGCTCTTGTGTTTGGCTCCGAATATTCACTAATAATTTGGACTAAAGCATTCGGCTCTTCTATTCCGCAAGTATAAAAACCACGAGGTCTGTGATATTTAAAACTTCTTCCGATTAACTTTATGTTATTTCTTAGTAACGCTGAGGCTATAGTATCACCTTTGTAACCGTAATATTTAACACCATCAAATTTAAATCCTATTTTTTGATGAAATTGGATAAACTTATTATCTGTTAAATTCAGCTCACTCATTTTTTAACTGTAAAATTACCTGACCCTAAGTTTGGTTCTCCTGATGGAGTTTTTACATTATTTTTAAAACTATCTAGCTTTGGTCTCTCTTCATCAATTTTATATATTTTTAAAATTTCATCAGTAGACGTATCTCTTACACAATTAAACCATTTTCGGCATCCATGAGAATGGACCCATCTTTCATAAAAAATTCCTTTTGGATTTGCTCTGATAAAAACATATTCACCCCATTCTCGATCTCCAATGTCAGCTGATCCATCGGGCCGCTTCACATGAGCTTCCCCACCGTTAGAAAATTCGGATTGGTCTCTTGGACCGCAGTACGGACAGTCGATAATAAGCATGATGAATTAATGGGCTACTGCTGCAGCCCCATGCTCATCAACTAGTTTTCCACTTGCAAATCTATCTAAATTAAAAGCACTATTTATTTGATGGGCCTCATTTTTAGCAATTGTATGCGCAAATACATTAGCGCTTCCAGGAGTAGCTTTAAAACCTCCTGTACCCCAACCACAATTAAAAAATAATCCCTCAACATCACATTTGCTTATTATAGGACTAGCATCAGGACAAATATCCACTATCCCTCCCCATTGACGTAACATTTTCATTTTTCCAAAAACAGGGTAAAGCTCAACCATAGCTCTGACAGTCTCCTCTATAATGTCAAAACCACCACGCTGCGTGAAGGAATTATAACCATCTGTTCCTGCACCTATAACAAGCTCACCTTTGTCTGATTGGCTTACATAAGCATGAACAGCTGATGACATTACAACTGTATCAATAATTGGTTTAATTGGCTCTGAAACTAAAGCTTGTAGAGGTTTGCTTTGAAGTGGCAGTCTGATACCAGCAGTTTCAGCAAGAACACCTGTATGTCCTGATGCGACTACCCCAACTTTATTAGCTCGAATAAAACCTTTAGATGTTTCTACACCCTCTATTTTTCCATTTTTAGTTTTAATTTGATGTGCCTCACAGTTTTGAATTATATCTACTCCCATTTCATCTGCACGCATAGCAAATCCCCAAGCAACAGCATCATGTCGAGCAGTTCCACCTCTTGGTTGGTAAGAAGCGCCAAGTACAGGATAGCGAAGATTATCAGTATTCATTATCGGAACCTTTTTTTGAATTTCCTCTTTAGAGAGCCAAAGCGAGTCTATGCCATTTAAATTATTTGCGCTTACTCTTCTTTTAATTTCTTTTATATCGTGTTCGTTGTGAGCAAGATTCATCACACCTCGCTGACTAAACATAACGTTATAATTTAATTCAGTTGATAAATTTTCCCAAAGTTTAAGAGAATGCTCATACAAGTGAGCGCTATCATCCCACAAATAATTTGATCTTATTATAGTAGTATTTCTTCCTGTATTACCTCCACCAAGCCAACCTTTTTCAATTACAGCAATATTTTTTAAACCATGTTCTTTAGCCAAATAGTAGGCAGTACCAAGACCGTGACCACCGCCACCAATTATTATAACATCGTAAAATTCTCTTGGTTCGGGACTTCGCCACATTTTCGGCCAGTCCTTATGACCCTTAAAAGCATTTTTGACGATACTAAATATTGAATATTTTTTTTTCACGTATGCAAATTAGCAAAAAAATTTTTACTCATCTAGTAAATTTCAAAGGCGAATTGTCATTGATATTCCTAAAAATTTTAGGAAACTGCCATTTTAGATCACAATCAGTATTTGGAGCTTGTAATTTATCATCCAAATCTTGTTGACAAATAGTGCGAATTTCAAAGCTAAACCTTGTCTTTTCTGATTTTTGCTTAGATGAGCTATGAAGATGACATCCAGAAAAACAAAGTATTTCCCCTGGCTGGATAGTTACTGGAAGAATTTTAACTTGTTCAGGTAATTCCTCTAACATTTGAGGAGCAGATGGATAAGAAAAATCATTTCTTTTTCTATGGTCTAAGTAGGTATTGAGGTCCCAAGTAGATGTAGAATTTTTTACAGGTTTAGAAAAGAATTCAGGATAAAAAATCATTGTATTTGTTTCGTCAACAGAACTAATAGGTCCCCACCAATTAATTTGTTGATGAATATTTGTTCCCCATGTATCTCGATGTGAGCTAATTCTTGATGCCTCTCGGTAATTAAATCTATTTTCTGCAGGTGCAATTCTTATTCTAAACTGGTCCCAATAAGAATTACTATTATAAAAACCTCTTTCTATTAAAAAACTCTTAAATAGTTCTTTAAAAATCTTTGAATTTTTAAGATTTGATACCAGGTTAGCACTAATTGCTTCACATTCATCTAAGTAATGAATTTTTTCTAGCTCTCCATCATACTTACTACTAATCTCAGTCTTAATTTCTTGAATTAAATCGAGAGTGAATTGTGATTTTTGAAAAACAAAAATTTTTCCTTTAAATATTTCTTCTTTAAATTTTTTTAAGTCTAAGATCTTTTCTATTGCCTCAAACATTTAGTCTATATCGCCGACATAAACTCCTAAAGCAAGTGCAGTTTCAATAAGTGGGTCTGATCTATCAACTACTTTATAAGTTGATATGCCCTCACTAATTGGAACATCAACAACCTTCCTATCTCTCCAAGCAACCATTCTTCCCATTTTACCTTGTGCTATCAAATCAACTGCGTACACACCAAAAGCACTAGCAAGAATTCTATCTCTTGGAGTAGGAGGAGCACCTCTTTGAACGTGACCAAGAGATGTTACTCTGCACTCTATGTCTGTCATTTTCATTATCTCTTCAGACAAGTAATTTCCAATACCGCCAAGTCTTTTTTGTCCGTCTGCAAATTCCACAGTATAGCTTTTACCTTCTTCCGTTTTAACAGCCTCAGCAACAACAATTAAAGAATGAACAATTCCTCTATTCTTCATTTCAGTAAGTTTATTAACGATACCTTTGATAGAATATTTAATTTCAGGGATTAAAATAGCATCAGCTCCACCAGCAATACCAGCATTAATTGCAATGTGCCCTGCGTCTCTACCCATAACCTCTAAAATCATCGTTCGTTGATGACTGGCAGCTGTAGTTTGAAGGTTATCAAGCGCTTGAGTAGCAACATTTACAGCTGTATTAAATCCAATTGAACTTTCTGTTGCACCAACATCATTGTCGATTGTTTTTGGTATTGCAACGATATTTAAATTCCCACGTTTTGCTATTTCAGTAAGAATTGACATACTTCCATCACCGCCAATTACAATTAAGCCCTCTAGGCCCAATTCATGATAACCGTCAATTATTTCTTGTGAACGGTCTTTAAATTCTCCATCTGGCATTGGAAACTTAAAGGGGTTACCTTTACTCGTTGTACCTAAAAAAGTACCACCTTGTCTTAGTAGAGATCCACTAAATGTTTGATAATCAAGTGGCAAGTAAGCCACAGGTCTTTGCATTAAACCAACAGTGCCGTCACGAATTCCTAGCACTTCCATGTTATAGGTATTCTTTGCTCGAAAAAAAATAGATCGAACAGCAGCGTTTAAGCCTCCACAATCTCCTCCACTTGTAAGTATTCCAATTTTTTTCATTTAGAATTTATCTGAGTCCCACAACCATGCTGCACCCCTCACGCCACTAGAATCACCATGTGTGTTTCTTAAGATCTTATTTCTTACCTTATCACTAAAAGTATATTTAGGAAGAATTTTTGGAATATTTTTATATATTCTTCCAATATTTGACATACCCCCACCCAAAATAATTACATCAGGGTCAACTATGCCAATCATAATGGCAATTAACCTAGCAAAGCGATCTTCATAAAGATCAAATTCTCTTTTTGCTCTCTCATCCCCATTTGCCTCTAGAGCAACTATTTCTCTAGTTCTAAAATTAGTTCCATACTTTAAATTAAATAATTTGGTGAAACCTACTCCTGATATAAACTGCTCAGCACATAGAGGTCTATGGCAATTTCCAACCTCACATTTCAATCCCAATTCTTGTTCCTCTTCATTAGGGTATGGAAGGGGTTGGTGCCCCCAATCACCAGCAACTTGATTAACACCTTCAATTACTTGGTTTTTATAAACAAAAGATCCTCCAAAGCCAGAACCTATAATAACTCCCCACACGCTATCATATCCACGGCCAGATCCATCTATAGACTCTGATAAAGCAAAACAATTAGCATCATTCATTAATCTGATATCCCTTCCTAAGGAATTTTCTAAGTCTTGTTTAAAAGGTTTGTCATTTAACCAAATAGAGTTAGCATTTTTTATCAAACCAGTCTCCTTGGATGAAGAGCCTGGAATACCAACCCCAACAGTATTAATAGTTCCAGTGTGTTTATCAAATTCTTCAACAAGAGAACTTACAGTTTGAATACCACTTTTATAATTTTTTTCGTAAGTTGACCTTTTTCTTAAAATCTCGTTACCCTCATTATCCAT
>CACDYZ010000019.1 GCA_902557145.1 uncultured Alphaproteobacteria bacterium
CTTATTTGATAAGACATTGGAACAAACAGGACAAGTTAATACCAAAATTGATGAAATAGGAAATTTAACTAAAAAAATGACTAATGCCATGACTTCAAACATCAGCGATATGGGAGAGATGGGTGAAGTTATATTAGAAAATATTCTTCAAGACTGTGGGATGACAAAAGATAGAGATTACAAAACTCAGTTTACTGATAGAAATATAGATGGTGAAGTATTTAGACCTGATGTGGTTATATTCTTGCCCGAGAAAAGAAATATCGTGATTGACTCTAAAGTGCCAATGAAACATTGGTATGATTTTCAAAATAGTGACGATCAATCTACAAAAGATCTCGCCATAAAAAGTTTTATAACATCTCTGAAAAATCATATCAGCAGTATTCATAAAAAAGAATACTCAAAATTATTGAATATTAATTCTCCAGATTATGTTTTTATTTTTATGCCACATGAATTTGCATTAATTACCGCTCAAAAATATGACACAAATATTCTTAATTTTGCTCAACAAAAACAAATTATTGTCGTTGGTCCATCCACTTTAATAATGTGTATGAAGCTAGTTGAAAGTATTTGGAGATTAGAAAAACAAAATAAAAACTCAAAAGAAATAGCTGATATTGGAGGTCAAATGATAGATCAAATAATTAAATCAATAAGTGTAATAGAAGACTCTGAAAATAGTTTAGTTAAAGCTACACAAAATTTATCCAATGCAAAAAAATATTTAAAAGATGGCCGAGGGTCTTTATTTAATAGAGCAAAAGAAATGAAAAGTCTTGGTGCGAATAATAAAAAAGATTTAAATTAAGTATCTTAGTGATTTTTCCACAATTTTATTATCAGTAGTTTTAATCTTATGAATAATATTTGTCTTTCTATCTTCATCTAAACCCGCTAGGTGCATGACACCAATGTTATGGTTAGGTATGAAAGGTTCAACAAACTTATTCTTTTCATTTGAGAACTTGGGCATGTGATGTTCACATAACCAATTACAATAGGAAGGTAAAAGTTCAAATTCTAACTGATTCTCAAATAAAGAGATAGCAAGGGCAACTTGATCAGATCCAAAAATTCTTCCTTTTCTCGATGCAAGTTCTAAATTTGCTCTAATTTTTTTCATTCCATCAAACTTGTGATTATATGCAAAACAGCCTGCGTTGAGAGTAAAATGGCCAGCATATTTTTTTGCTAGATTTAAAGAAAGACTTTTAGATATATTTTTAAAATTAATTGAATTTATTTTTGTTGGAAAATTCATGAGCCATTTAATATTTATTAGTTTAGGAGACGCTCTATCTACCTGAGGAGTAATTGCAAACCCACTATTGTTTGAACCTTGAATATAATAGTTGAATGTTTCTGTACATGATATCCATGTATCAGAGTCCATCCAAATATAATTTTCATAGCCGGGAAAATATTTCTCTAAATAAAACCTTGAAAATTGGGCTTTTAAAAACTCTCTACCTCTTATTTTGAATTGAGGAATGTTGAATTCCCATTCAGTTTCAATAATTTGTATATTTTTTTCTATAAAAAAACTTTTACTTTGATCTGAAAGACCACAATTCAAAACTGCAAAATCAAATCCCTTTAAATTTTGTGCAGATAGATATAATTCCCTCAAAAGATTAAAGTAATTTTCGTCTGCTGAACTGACAATTATATTTTTATTCATATTTATAATTAAAACTTATCAAATAAATAATGATTAGAGACATATTTTTTTATCTTTTAAATAAGTGTAACTAGGCTCTAAATGATACCTAACTTGAGAGCCTTTTAACTTAAAAATTCCATGACCATTAAACCTAATATCTAGTTCTTTAAAATTTCTAATACTGTTATTTGATAAATATTTTCTCATAACGTTTGTATACATCCCTGGGCCAGTAAAATTTAAAATTGCTAATTTTGGATTAGAAAATTTTTTGTTTTTATACAAAGGATAAGCTTTTATAATTTCTTTAATTAATATTTTTAGAAAGTTATTATTTTTTTCAAACGCTAGTCCCCATTGAAGGATATGATTAAATGGTCTTTTTAAATCAAATATTTTTTTACTACTTGGAGGTATGTAGCACTCTGTATCCTCATAAGTTAGAATAAATTTAGATTTATTATTATGTAATTTTGTTAATGGTACATCACACCCTCTACTTATATCAAAGTAATAACCTCCCTGATCATAGAGTATGCAATACCTAAATATATCTGTTTTAAGTGGCCCAATAACTGAATTTTTAAAGATATTATATATTTTATTTCTACCCCAATTAGATTTCATGTACTCTTTGATATCTTCATCAGAATAAATTTTAAAAGATAAATTTTTATTCGTTTTTCTAAATTTTAAAATGGATTTAGCATGAGTTTTACCAAATTTTTTGTTAATCCAGGTTTGGTGAACTATTGGAGGAATATTTTGGCTTGGGGGATTAAGGGCTTTTTGATCTTTTAACTCAACTAGGGGGTACTCTGTAATTCTTCTCAGTTTATATTTGATTTTATTAAGACTATTATTTTGCATTTCATTTAATTGGCGGAGAGAGTGGGATTCGAACCCACGATAGAGTTGCCCCTATACACGCTTTCCAAGCGTGCGCCTTAAACCACTCGGCCATCTCTCCATAATTATTCATTATCGCCTATTTTTAGAGCCTCAAAAAAAGCTGTTTGTGGGATCTCAACATTACCAAATTGTTTCATTCTTTTCTTTCCCTTTTTTTGTTTTTCTAAAAGTTTTTTCTTTCTACTCACATCTCCACCATAAAGCTTTGCGGTTACATCTTTTCTAAAGGCTTTAATGGTCTCTCTTGCAATAATTTTTCCATAGATTGCTGCTTGAATGGGAATTTGGAAGTTTTGTCTTGGTATTAGATCTTTCAATTTATTACATATTCTTCTACCAATAGTTTCAGCTCTAGTTTTATGAACAATATTTGAGAATGCATCAACAGTCTCTGAATTAACAAGAATATTTAGTTTTACTAAATCGCCTTGGAAATAATCATAAACTTGGTAATCAAAACTAGCATAGCCTTTAGAGTAAGATTTTAATTTATCGTAAAAATCTATCACAATCTCATTTAATGGAAGCTCCATTTCTAAAATTGCTCTGTTATTTTGGATATTTAAGTTTTTTTGTTTACCTCTTTTTTCAATACAAAGATTTATAACAGTTCCTAAATAATCTTGGGGAACAATGATTGTTGATTTAACCCATGGTTCTAAAATTTGATCAATTTCCGCAGGATCAGGAAGTTCTGATGGATTCCTTATAACAAATTCATTTTTGTTTCTATCTATTACTTTATAGACAACACCAGGAGCGGTAGTAATTAAATCTAAATCAAATTCTCTTCTCAGTCTTTCTGTAGTTACCTCTAAGTGAAGTAACCCTAGAAAGCCACATCTAAAACCATATCCTAATGCAGCACTAGTTTCATTTTCATAAGTGAAACTAGAATCATTTAAAGCCAATTTTTCAAAACTTTCTTTTAACCTTTCATAATCTGATGTGTCTACAGGATAGATTCCACAAAATACAACTGGCAAAGAGGGCTTAAATCCAGGAAGTGGTTTAATTTTTTGGTCATTTAATTCAGCAATTGTGTCTCCAACTTTACAATCAGCAACTGACTTTATACTCGCATTGATAAAACCTATTTCTCCAGGACCAAGCTCGTTACAATAATTAATTTCTGGACTAAAATATCCAATTCTATCTATATTGTACTGTTGATTGTTAGATAGAAACTTAACCTTCATTCCTTTTTTCATAACACCATCAAGAATTCTAACTAAAACAGTCACTCCTAAATAATTATCGTACCAACTATCAACTAACAGAGCTTTTAGATTCTTTTCATTGGTATTTGGAGCTGGGAGTTTTTCAATAATTTGCTCCAATAAACCTTCAACACCTAATCCTGTTTTTGCAGAGACCAGGTGGGCTTCTGAAGTATCTATTCCAATTGTTTGCTCAATATCTTCTTTTACTCTCTCAGGTTCAGAAGCAGGAAGATCAGCTTTATTAAGGACTGGCAGTATTTCATGGTTGACATCTATTGCTTGATAGGCATTTGCAAGTGTTTGGGCCTCAACACCTTGAGTACTATCAACTACAAGAACTGAGCCCTCACATGCAGATAACGATCTTGAAACCTCATAAGAAAAATCTACATGCCCAGGTGTATCAAGAATATTAAGCTGATATTCATCTCCATTTTTGTTTTTATAATTCAATCTCACAGTTTGTGCTTTTATAGTGATACCTCTTTCTCTTTCAATCTCCATTGAGTCAAGGACTTGGTCTTTTTTAGTTCTATCATCCATACCTCCGCAAATTTCAATAATCCTATCTGCTAAAGTAGATTTACCATGATCAATATGGGCTATAATTGAAAAATTTCTTATTTTAGAAATTTCCATTAAGTTCTGATTTTTGCTTTAAATTTATTAGATACTTTTTCTAAAATATTTTTATGAAGCTGTTCTAAGTCTTTTTCTTCTAGAGTTTTTTCTTTCGATTGAATAGTAACTCTGAATGTCACACTTTTACTAGTATCTCCTAGATTTTTTGATTCATAGAGATCAAAGAATTCCACATTCTTAATTAAGTTTTTATCTATACCTGTGACATATCTTTGTACTTCGTAAAGGTTTTGTTGTTTTTCGAATATAAATGAAAAGTCTTTTTCACTGAATTGAAATTGGGAGTCTGAGATATTAATAGAATTAATTCTAGATATAGACTCTATTGGGAGATTTTCAAAAAGCAACTCAATTGCATAGGTATTTTTAAGTTTAGGAAATTCCTCCATAATTAAAGGGTGAACTTTTCCATATCTAGCTATTAATTTTTTTCCCATATGAACCTCTGCGGATTGTCCTGGGTGATAGATATTTGAAGTTGATCTTGAAATATTAAATTGTTTTATATCAAAATTTAATGAACTAATTAATTTTGATGCGAGTTCTGTTAAAGAGTAAAAGTTAAAATTTACAGATTTATAAATTGAGTTTGTGTGATCTTGAGATGAAATAAGCAAAGATAGAATATTCTCTTGAGATTGAGATGAATTATAAATAGGTCCAATTTCAAATAATTGAATATTTTTTATTCCTTTTTTAAAGTTTAACTCTGCACTTTCTAAATGATTAAAGATCATTGAATTTCTCATGAAAGATTGGTCGTCACTAATTGCATTAGAAATTTTTAAAGATGTATTACCTGTGAGGATTTCTTGAGCTCTGTTTGAATGAAAAGAGAAAGTTATAACTTCTGAAATTCCATTAGATACTAAGGTTTTTTTAAGTTTCGATATTGTTTTAAATTTCTTATTAACTAATGAATTTTCAACATTATTAATCTCATCTTTTGATGAGGAGGGTACACTTACATTGATATTATCGTATCCATAAATTCTTATAATTTCTTCAACGATATCAATATTATTTTTAACATCATTTCTCCATGATGGTACCAGTACATCGCATTCATTATCACTTCTCTCATTAATTTGAAATTCTAAGTCTTTTAAGATTTTGACTTGTATTTGTGGTTCTAAATCTAAACCAATTACCTTATTAAAATAATTAAAGTCATATTTTATTTTGTGTTCATTAGTGTCTAATTTTCCAGCATCAGTATTTTTACTAACAGATCCTCCACAAATTTTGTTTATCAGGTAAGATGCATATTCTAAACCTTCAAGGACCATATTTTTATCTAAACCTCTTTCAAAGCGGTACCTGGCATCAGAATTAATTCCAAGAGATCTCCCTGTTTTTGCCACTCTATTTGGATTAAATATAGCTACTTCTAGAAACACATTTTTGGTATTTTCTGTGCATCCACTGTGATCCCCTCCAATAATTCCCGCAATCGCGAGAGCATTATTACTATCAGCAATTACGGTTGAGTTAACGTCCAAAGTGTAATCTTTATTATCCAATGCAAGAATTTTTTCATTAGAGTTTGCAAGTCTCATATCAAGTTTTTTTCCGACTTTATCTGCATCAAATACATGCAAAGGTCTACCTAAATCGACAGTAACAAAATTTGTTATATCAACTAATGCATTGATTGGTCTTAGTCCGAGGCTAATTAATTTCTTTTGCAACCATTCTGGAGATTTTGTATTATTTACATCTTTAAAGTATCTACTAACGACATACTCACAGCTATTGTCATCATTTTTGATACTCCAACTAATTGGGCTTTCAAATTCTAATTTTTTTATTTTTTCGTATTTTAATGGCTTAAGTTTTCCCATACCTTTTGCAGAAAGATCTCTAGCAACTCCTCTGATACTAAGACAGTCTCCTCTGTTAGGTGTAATGCCTATCTCAAAAATAGGATCATCTAATTTAAGTGCCTCTACTGCAGAGGTACCATTTTTAAAATTCTCTGATAGCTCGATAATACCTTCGTGATCATCACTCAAATTAAGTTCTCTCTCTGATAAAAGCATTCCTTCAGATGTTTCACCTCGAATCTTGCCTTTTTTTAAATTCATTTGTGTTCCAGGAATATACATTCCTTCCTTAGCAAATATTCCTTTTAATCCCTTCTTAACGTTATTTGCACCACAAATTACTTGATAAGTATCAGCTCCGTCATCAACTTTACAAATGTTCAATCTATCTGCGTTAGGATGTTTTTTAAAATCTTTAATTGTTGCGACAACAAATTTTGAGTATGAGGAATAGTCACTTAAACTCTCCAGTTCTAGGCCTATATTTGTGAGAGCGTCACCAATTTCATTTGCATTTTTATCTGTCTCTAAATGTTCACACAACCAACTATAACTAAACTTCACTAAAAATCTCCTATGCTAAAACCGTTATTAGCAATCCAATTTAAGTTTCCACTAAAAAATGATCTTATGTCAGTTAGGCCGTATTTTAACATTGTAATTCTGTCTAAGCCCATTCCGAATGCAAAACCTTGAAAATTTTTTGTATCAACATTGCAATTTTCTAAAACTATAGGATTTACCATTCCACATCCGAGAATTTCAAGCCAACGATCACCTTGACCTAATTTAATCTTGTTGTTAACTATCTCATATGCGATATCCATTTCTGCAGACGGTTCTGTAAAAGGAAAATAACTAGGTCTAAACCTAACTTTTAAATCCTGCACATTAAAAAATTGTTTACAGAATTCAATCAGGGTTCCTTTTAAATCACCCATGTTTGCATTTTCATTAATAAACAATCCCTCAACCTGATGAAACATAGGAGAGTGCGTTGAGTCTGAGTCACACCTATAAGTTCTTCCAGGAGCTATTATTTTAACTGGAGGTTTTTCATTTAGTAAAGTTCTGATTTGAACCGGACTTGTATGTGTTCGCAAAACGAAGGGTTTTCCATCTTTATCCTTATCGTCAATGTAAAATGTATCTTGCATTTCACGGGCAGGATGGTTTTCAGGAATATTTAATGCAGAAAAATTAAAATAATCAGTCTCAATGTCTGGGCCTTCGGCAACTGAGTAACCCATTGATCCAAAAATCGTTATAACCTCATCAAATGTTTTTGATATTGGATGAACCTTTGGGGAAATTGAATTTGGTGGGGGAAAACTATAATCTAAGGATTCATTTCTTAACTTAGAGTTAATCTCTTCAACTTTTATCTGATTAAATTTACTCTTAATGAGATTATCAACTTCATTTCGTAATTGATTTAATTCAGCACCTGTAGATTTTTTTTCATCTAATGATAAGTCTTTTAGACTTTTAAGTAACTCTGTAATTTTTCCTTTTTTCCCTAAATAGGCTACTTTAACATTTTGTAAATCAAGTTGATTAGAGCTTTCCTCTATTTCTTTTGTAGCTTCGTTTAGGACTTTATTAATGTCCATTTTAAATTTTAACTGGCTATATTAGCCTTAGCTTTCTCAACTATTGATTTAAATGCAGCTGGTTCATGAAATGCAATTTCAGATAGAATTTTTCTATTGATTTCAATATTTGCTTTTTTTAATCCATCAATAAACTTTGCATATGTGAGACCATGTTCTCTAACACCAGCATTAATTCTTTGGATCCAGAGTCCTCTAAAATCTCTTTTTTTATTTCTTCTATCACGGTAAGCATATTGGAGGGCTTTATCCATGCTTTGTGTAGCTACACGGTAAACATTTTTTCTTCGACCGCGATGACCTTTTGTAAATTCAAAAACTTTTTTATGTTTAGCTCTTGCTGTAACTCCTCTTTTGACTCTTGGCATTTTATATCTCCTTTACCTATTTGGAATACGGCATCATTGATTCAATTATTATTGATGCAGACTTTGATAAGACTCTTGTACCTTTAGAATTTCTGATAAAGGAATTTGTTCTTTTGGACATGCCATGGCGTTTACCAACGCTTCCGACCACTAGTTTTCCTGATGAGGAAGTTTTAAAGCGTTTTTTAACGCTACTTTTTGTTTTTAGTTTGGGCATTTTATCTCCTTTTGAGTGAACTAATTAGGTCTTAAGGCATACCCTTGTTTAAAAGCCTGTTCGACCAGT
>CACDYZ010000020.1 GCA_902557145.1 uncultured Alphaproteobacteria bacterium
TTCCTTGTCCTGATTTAATCATTCTTTTTGCTGATTCATGCGCTACTAAGAATGCCCCGTAGCTATTTACTTTTATTGATTGAAGCATCTCGTCTGGGTCATATTCTACAAAAGGTTTAACTATTCTAAGAGATGGATTGTATATAACGATTTCTGGGGTACCAATAGTTGAGTCAGTTTGTGAGAATAAATCATGAACACTTTTATTTTCAGTTGAGTCACACTTAAAAACCAAAGCATCAGTCTCTTGTTTTAAAGAGCTAAGTTTTTCAATATTTCTTGCAGCTAGAGCAATTTTCATACCTTTTGAATGAAAGATTCTAGCTAATGAGGCACTTAGACCTGGTCCTGCACCAACAATTAAAACTGATTTCTGACTCATCTTTTGAATAATAACTAGCTATAACATATTTTTACTTAAGTACATATTGACCATTAAGTCTCGCTTAAATTGTATTAAGGTTGATTATTTGTTATTTCTTAATGTCATCATAAGATATGAAAAAAATAGTTCTATTATCAAGAAAAAGTTTTCTAGCTAAAATTCAAACACATATAGCAAAAATAGAAATTAATAAGATTAATAAAAAATTAATCGATATTCATTTCTCATCTAGTGTAGGTGATAAGGATCTTTCAGCAAAAGCTTGGGAGCAGCATGGTTTTGGAATATTTACAAATTCTCTCTCTAAGAAATTAGTTTTAAAAGAGGCAGATATTGTTGTTCATTCATACAAAGACCTGCCTGTTAAAAATCTCAATAAAACTTCTTTTGTTTGTCTTAAAAGAGATGATCCAAGAGATATTATTCTAATAAAAAGATCATCATTAAATAAAAGAAAATTAGTAATAGGAACTTCATCACCAAGAAGAAAATATTATTTAAAAAAATTAAAGGAATTCCTTCCATATCAGCAATTAAAATCAATTCAAATTAGAGGTAATGTTCCTTCAAGATTAGAAAAAGTTTTAAATTCCTCTAAGGAGGATGGATTGTTTATAGCAAAAGCTGCTATAGACAGAATTTTGAAATACGGCCAAAAAGTTGACAAGAAAGATTATAAAAATTTTAGATTAAATTTTGAAAAGTTTGAAAAGGTTATTTTACCAATTTCTGAATTTCCGAGCGCTGCAGCTCAAGGATGTATTGCTTTAGAATTCAGAAATGATGATGAAAAAATTAAAAAAATTTTAGAAAAAATAAATCATATACCCACTTCTGAAGATTGTTACAAGGAGAGAAAATATTTATATAAGTGGGGAGGGGGCTGCAATCTAGACATAGGGGTAACAATTGAAAATATTTTAAATGAAAAAATTCTATTTGCTCGAGGTAAGGACACTCAAACAAAAAAATATTTTTATGAAAAAAAATATCTCAATAGTAAACGTGTAAGAAAAGTGAAAAATATATTTCCTTCAAACATCTCTAAATATCAGATGTTCAGGAGAGATTTGCATAAATTTAGCAAAACTCTTAAGAATAAAAACATTCTGGCAACAAGAGCAGACTTTAAAGAATTTGAGACTTTAAAAACTGTATCAAATCTTATTACTTCTGGTGTTACTTCTTGGAAAAAAATAAATAAAAAAGGTATTCTTGTAAATTCATCTCTCGATGGTTTTGGAGAAAATTACCGTGAAATTGAAAACTTTTACAAAGGGAATCAGAACTGTACTTACAAACTCACATATAAGGAAAATAATTTCAAAAGTAAATTTCCTATAATATCTCATTACAATCTAACCCCTCTTATTAACGATACTACGATTGATAATTTATTTATTGCTGAGAGCTTTTATTGGATGAGCTTTTCTGCTTTCAAGATGGCTATACAGCTCAGGCCAGAAATAATGAATAAACGTAATGCATGCGGTCCTGGACAAACTTATATTCAAATTTCTAAATTTATTCCTAAAAATCAATTAAACATATATCTTACATATGAAGATTTTAAAAAATTTGAACTTAAATGATTAAAAATTATTTCCCTATAGATCGATCAAATTCGATTAAAAAGAAAATGTTGATACAGCCTTTTTTTGTAGACCAAAAAGTTAATGACTCAAAAAAAATTAAAGGATTAGGTGATAATAGAAGTTGGTCATCTTCTGCTGTCATTAAGGCAATTGAGAAAGATCTTAAAAGGGGTATAAATAACATTCTTTTGTTTATTGTTCCTCTTCAGAAACAAAAAAATCCTGAAGATTTTAGCTTTCACTACGAGGTCATTAGAAAAATTAAAAAATATTTTGGCAAAGATATAGTATTGCTCATAGATACGTGCCTGTGTTCTATTACACATGATGGACATTGTGGAATTACTCATCAAAAATCTATCGATCTTACTAAAACTCATTACTCCTTAGGATTAGCGGCAAATACATATCTTGAGGCAGGGGCAGATATAATAGCTCCAAGTGATATGATGAGAAACACAACAAAATACTTGAGAAAGATCTTTACACAAAATGGATTTTCTAATTCGCAGATTATGAGTTACTCAACAAAATTTAAAAGTCATTTTTACGGTCCGTTTAGAGATGTAGCAAAATCATCACCTAAAGGTTTTGATCGATCTTCATACCAGTTGCCGGTTGCAGACAAAAAAAAAGCAATCAATAGTTCTATTAATAATGCTGTACAAGGAGCAAATTATTTAATGGTTAAACCTGGAATGACATCAATTGATTTAATTGGAGATATAAAAAAAGAAACACTACTTCCTACCGGGGCGTTCCAAGTAAGTGGTGAATTTGCTAGTTTGCAGATGCTTAGTAAAGCTAATTTTGGTAACTATATTGATTTACTAAGAGAGTCTTTGGTGGTCTTCAAAAGAGCACAGTCAGATTTTATTATTACTTATGGAGCAAGAGATATTGCAAAATACTTATAACAAAAAATTTCACAATGCTTTAAATAAAGAAGAGCAAAAAGTACCCCCTATTTGGCTGATGAGACAAGCTGGTCGATACCATAAGCATTATAGAACTTTAAAAGAAAAATATTCTTTTGAGCAATTATGCAAAGAGCCTGAGCTTGCTTGTGAAGTGACTCTAGGACCTATAGCTGAGTTTGACTTTGATGCTGCAATACTATTCAGCGATATACTTTTTCCTTTAGATTATTTAGGGATGGGTTTGAAATTTAAACCCGGCCCTATTTTTGAAAGAAATTTAAATTCTAAAATGATATCAGAGTTTAATATTGATGAATTTGAGAGTTTTATAGAATTTCAAAGCAAATCACTCAATCTTATTAGAAATGAATTGCCAAATGATAAGTCCTTAATTGGTTTTACTGGGGGGCCTTTTACTTTATACCATTTTGCAATCAGAAATAATCCTGTATCAGAAAAATTATTTCAACAAACTCTACCAATCTTAGAAGAGTTAATACATAAAAATATCCAAATTCAGTTTCAAAGTGACTTAGATCTATTAATGATTTTTGATACAGAAGCTAATAATCTTAATGACGAAGAATTTGATAAATTAGTAATTCCGTTTATAAAAAAGATTGTAGATAGTTATCCCAATAAAATTGGTTATTTCACAAAAGGAATTTCTCAAAGTAAATTAAATAAACTGCAAAGATTAGAAAATTTAAAACTAACAGTACTTGGATCCAATTTGGAAATATTTAGTGAATTACCAAAAACACATTTATCTTTACAAGGAAATTTTTCTAATAATTTACTGGCTATGGAAGACTCAAAAGCTTTTTCTAATATCATCGATGAATATTTAGAAAAGTGTATGCAAATTGATGTGTCTCACAGGTCAGGTTGGATAGCTAGCCTAGATCATGGTGTAAAAAAAACAACACCTGAGGCTAATGTTCACCTATTTATAGAAAAGATAAGAACTAAGTTATCACAAAAATCGTAATGTTTTTCAATGGCTTCTTTTAAAGGTAATAAACTCTATGTTCATGGATCTGGATTGAAGACAGGTATTCTGATTACAAATTTGGGAACACCAGATGAACCAACTAAATCCTCTTTAAAAACTTACCTTAAACAATTTCTTTCAGATCAACGTGTTATAGAAACACCAAAAGCTATTTGGTGGCCAATACTTAACGGTATAGTTTTAAATACTCGACCTGCAAAGTCTGCTAAAAATTATAAATCTGTTTGGACTGAAAATGGCTCTCCTCTTCTTTATCACACTAAGTCACAGTTAAATAAAATTAAAAATGTAATTAGTAAGAAATATGAAAATATAGTATTTGATATTGGAATGCGCTACGGTAATCCAAGTATTTCTAAAGGTTTAAATAACTTACGTAATCAAAATTGTGATCGCATAATTGTTCTACCTTTATATCCTCAATATTGTGCAGCTACAACAGGATCAACATTTGATGCAGTTGCAGAGGAATTACAAAATTGGCGTTGGGTACCTTCTCTTCGTTTTATCGGAGGCTATTACGAACATGAACTTTACATTAAAGCTCTTAAAAATAGTATCGAGGAGTTCTGGACTAAAAATGATAAACCAAAAAAAATCTTATTTAGCTATCATGGTGTACCAAAAAAATATTTAGATAAAGGTGACCCGTACCATTGTTTTTGCAGAAAAACCACTAGATTAGTAGCTGAAGCTATGGGTTTACCAGAAGAAAGTTATATCACAACATTCCAATCTAGATTTGGACCAGCAGAGTGGCTTCAACCATACACAGATAAAACAATTGAGAGCTTGGCAAAAAATGGCACTGACAATATTCATGTTATTAGTCCAGCTTTTTCCTCAGACTGTCTCGAAACTATAGAAGAGCTTAATGAAGAAAATAGAGAAATATTTATGGAAAATGGTGGAAAGGAATTTGGATATATTCCTTGTCTAAATGATCGAGAAGATCATATACTCCTACTCACTTCGTTGTTGGAAAACGAATTACATGGGTGGGTATGAGTGATCAAATAAAAAATCAACAAATTAATGCAGAAAAGTGGTTTCGAGAGCTTCGAAATCAGATGGTTGGGTCAATACAAAAACTTGATGGGTCTGAATTTGAGGAAAAAGAATGGCAGCGACCTGGTGGAGGTGGAGGATTGATGTCATTACTTAAAGGAGAAATATTTGAAAAAGTAGGTGTAAATATATCAACAGTACATGGTGAATTTAGTGAAGAATTTAGGGGATCAATGCCGGGAACAGAAGGAGATCCAAGTTTTTGGGCTAGTGGGATCTCAGTTGTTGCTCACATGAAGAACCCTAAAATTGCTGCAGCTCATTTTAATACTAGGTACATTACAACAAAAGGGAAACAATGGTTTGGTGGTGGTTGTGATTTAACTCCAGCGATACCAGAAAAAATTGAAACCAATAATTTTCATCAAGGTCTTCAAAGAATATGTGGTCAACATAATCCAAATTACTATGAAAAATTCAAAAAACAATGTGATGAGTATTTTTATTTAAAACATAGAAGTGAAAGTCGAGGTATTGGAGGAATTTTTTTTGATTATATGAATACAGATTTTGAGAAGGATTTATCATTCATAAAAGATGTTGGTCAATTTTTTATAAGTTTTGTCATTGAAAACTCTAGTAGAAAGAAAAATTTAGAATTTAATCAAATTGACTTAGATGCTCTCTCAAAAAAAAGGTCTCGCTACGTTGAATTTAATTTACTTTATGATAGGGGCACCTTATTTGGACTAAAAACAGGTGGTAATATAGATGCTATATTAATGTCCATGCCCCCCGAGGCTAAATGGTAATAAAATGTATGAGTTATTAAAAATCTTACACATAATATCTTTTGTTTCATGGTTTGCAGGTTTATTTTATTTGCCGAGACTTTTTGTTTATCATGTAGAAAATATAACTAATCCTGAAATGAATAGTGTATTTCAAAAAATGGAATATAAATTGCTCAAAATTATAATGAACCCAGCGATGATATTAACTTGGGTGTTTGGCATAGCTTTAATTCACTATGTAGGTTTTGAGTTATGGCTTTTCCTAAAAATTATTTTAGTTGTTTTACTCTCTGCCTTTCATATGTATTTGGGAAAAATTAGAAAGAGTTTAGAGAGTAATTATCGTGAATATACATCAAAATATCTCAGAATTATTAATGAAGTACCCACAGTTCTTTTAATTTTAATTGTTATACTAGTAGTTGTAAGACCTTTTTAATTTTATGGATCTTACTCGAGGGGATATTAAAAGACAATTAATTGGCATGGCTGTTCCAGCTGGGACAGGTCTTTTGTTTTATACACTCTATAATGTTGTCGATACTTTTTATGCTGGTCTCATAAGCACTGAGGCTATAGCAGGTTTGTCAATTTCATATCCATTATATTTCATTTTATTAGCATTTGCTGTGGGTTTTGGACAAGGTGCAACTGCACTCGTTTCAATAGCTATAGGTAAAAAAAAGTTAGATGAAGCAATGAAAATCCATATTCAAGCACTATTGATAACTTTATTAATATCTATAGCTATTGGATTGGCAACTTATTTAATATCAAAGCCAGTATTTTTATATTTTGGAGCAGATGGTATTTTTCTAAATAATGGTCTTAAATATATAAAGGTACTCTCAATTGGTGCCCCTATATTTATTGTCTCTTTTGTGGTCAATTCTCTTTTATACGCTCAAGGAGATACAAAAAAAAATAGAAACGCATTAATTATCAGTTTTTTTATTAATTTAATATTTAGTCCCTTTTTATCTTTGGGTTACGGTCCTGTTCCTGCTTTAGGAACTCTGGGAATA
>CACDYZ010000021.1 GCA_902557145.1 uncultured Alphaproteobacteria bacterium
TAAGAGGTCTTGCAGACAGTAATTTTAATAGTTTTCGTCCAAATATGATTATTGATTATTTAGAAAAGTCTTCTTAAGCCATAATAAATTAAATATCGATTTTTTCTCTCTATCAGGAACTTTTTTGTAGGTTCTATTTTTATCACCTGTAAATAGTTGTCTTGGTCTTGTAATTTTAAATTCATTATCTTCAATCATTTCTTTCCATTGTGATAACCAGCCTACTGTTCTTCCAACTGCAAAAATAGGTGTAAACATTGAGGTGGGTATACCTAGAGCTTTAAGGAGTATTCCTGAGTAGAAATCTACATTTGGATAGAGGTTTTTTTCTTTAAAATAGGAGTCATTTAATGCTAATTCTTCAATTTCTTTTGCTATTTCGAGGTCTTTAGACTTTATTTTCAAATCTTTAAATAAATCTTCGGTGCTCTTCTTAAGTACTTTTGCTCTAGGGTCATAACTCTTATAAACTCTATGCCCAAAACCCATCAATCTAATTTTATTTTTTTTATTTTTAACTTCTTCTATGAAATTTTTTGGCTGTAATTCATTTGAAACTATCTCATCAAGCATATCTATAACGGCTTCATTAGCTCCACCATGAGACTTACCCCAAAGTGAGGAAATACCTGCTGATAAACATGCATATGGGTTTGCTAAAGAAGACCCTGCAGTTCGTACAGTAGATGTCGATGCATTTTGTTCATGATCAGCATGAAGAATGAAAATTTGGTCCATAATTTTAGAAAAAAGTGGATTTATTTCATATTCTTTGGTGGGTGTTGCAAAGCACATATGTAAAAAATTATCTGCGTAATTAAGTTTGTTTACTGGATAAACAAAAGGTTGGCCTACAGAATATTTATATGCCATAGCAGCAATAGTTGGCATTTTTGCCAGTATTCTGTGTGAAGCTATCATTCTGTGTTCTGGATCTTCAATATTTAGAGTGTCATGATAAAAAGAGGATAGAGCACCTACAATTCCAATCATCATAGCCATTGGATGAGCGTCTCTTCTAAAGCCTTTATAAAATTGAATTATCTGTTCGTTAAGTAAAGTATGATTTTTAATTATTTCTTCAAATTCATTTTTATCACTCTCTGAGGGCAGTTCACCATGCATAAGTAAGTAACAAACCTCTAAATGAGAGCTATTATTAGCAAGTTCCTCGATTGGGTAACCTCTGTATTGGAGGATACCTTTTTCACCATCAATATATGTAATTTTAGAATTACAAGCAGCGGTTGATGTAAATCCTGGATCGTACGTAAACAAACCTGTCTTTTTGTATAAAGATGAAATATTTATTACATCAGGTCCAATAGAGCCATTAAGGCCATCAAATTCATATTCTTTTCCAGTTTTAGTATCAACTAATTTAAATCTTTTTTCGTCAATCATTTATGTATAATAATAGTCTTTCTTTTATATTTTCAATACCAAAGAATATAAAAATTTTTTCAATTGGTATCTTAGTTTCAAAATTTACTGTAATTTTTCTTATTATCTTGCCAATTTTCTTCAAAGGTAGGCCATTTTTTTCAAGTATTGATACAGTATTATCATTATCATGCAAATTATTAATAATTGTATGAATTTTTTTAATCAAATCTTTTTCATTCTTATCAATCTCAAGAACTGAATTTTTTTTAAAAAAATCATAAAGTTTGACTACCTCTAAATTAATTTCTGTATATTTATGACATCTCTCTAAGATATCTTTATATACGGGCTCTAACTTAAAACTAGAAACTTGATCTTTTACATCTTTCTCTAAGTATTTATTAAAATCTAAAAAAGATAACTCTTTTAAATAATATTGATTAATAAAGTTTAGCTTTTCAATATCAAATTTTGCAGGTGATAAAACTGTCTTAGATAAATTAAAATTTTTAACAGCTTCATCAATATTTAGGTATTCAATATCATTAAAATTATTACCTAATTTGATAATAAAATTAAATATGGATGATACTAAATAACCATCATTTAAGTAATCCTCAACATTAGTTATATTATCTCTTTTAGATAATTTTTTTCCTTCAATATCATGTATAAGTGGAATGTGAGCATAATGTATTTCTTTGAAGTTCAGAGCATTAGATAACATTTTTTGCTTAACCGTATTAATGGTATGATCATTACCTCTAATTACATTTGTAACATTTTCAAAATCATCATCTATTAAATTTGATAATATAAATGTGGGAGTTTTATCAGATCTAGCTATCGAGAAATCTTCTATTGTATTTGAAGGTATTTTTACTTCTCCTAGAATTAAATCATCATATTTAAAAAAATTATTATCTTTTTTTACTCTAAACTTATAAGGTCCATCGTCTGACTGATAAGCTAAATCAGTAGATATCAGTTTCTCTAAATACTCTTGATGAACACTTAAATTCTTTGATTGATAAAGTAGTTTGTCATATTGAAGATTAAATATATCAAAAATTTTTAAGATTTCGTCTTCATAAATTTGATTTGATCTTTCTTTATCAGTATCCTCAATTCTTAATAAAAATTTTCCTTTGTTCTTTTTAGCATATAAAAAATTATAAATTGCGGTCCTTAAACTACCCATATGAAAATTTCCAGTAGGTGAGGGGGCAAACCTTGTTATTATCATTAATATTTTCTGACTAAATTAACCATTTTGCCTAATATTTTAACTCTATCTTTCTTATATCTGACTGAAGAAAAATTTTTATGATCGCCAAATATTTCAATTTCATCTTTGATTAGCTTTATCTTTTTAAGGGTTATCTCACTATCATCTATTTGAACAGCGTGTATATCATTTGAATTATAATTTGTAACTCTTTCTACTATAATTATATCATCTTCAAAAATACCATACGACTCCATTGAATTTCCATGCACCTTACAAGCAATACAGTTGGCTTTATCAGATTTTATAAAATTATTAACATCAATATACTCTATTTGATCATTTAGAACATCTATTGGCTTACCAGCAGAGATTTCATTATAGAATGGTATTACACTATTTAATTCAATAGATCTTGATTTTAATTTGTCTTTTTTGATATGACCTAATTCCTCTAGGTATTCTAAATATTGAAATATAGATGATTTTGATTTTAAACCCATATGCTCTTTCATCTCTTCATAGTTTGGAGATATCTTATTTTTTTCAATGTATTTTCTTAAAAATTCTAATAGCTTTTTTGCGTTTTTAGTCATTAACCTGATACAATCTTAATTTAGTAGTTCTATCATAATAAATTAGACAATTTGCCTTTAATATATTTTTTAAATTAGAACTCTCTTGATTATTAAATATTCTAATATTTTTATTATCTCTAAATCCAAATAAAAAAGATTTTCTTTTATAGTTTTTGAAATTAAATTTAATTTTCTTAATATCTATTATCTCATGGTTAAAAGTAGATTTGTTAAAGTTATAAATTTCTATTAATGATTTTATAATTATGTTGGTTAATACGAATGATGAGCAGGGGTTACCAGGGAAAAATAAATAAATCTTATTTTGTTTTATAAACAATTTAAATGGTCTCCCTGGTTTTAAGTCGAGACCATCTACAATTAAATTAAAATTATTAAAATCTATATCATCTTTACTTTTACCAGTCCCTCCAATAATTACTGTAATATCTGATTTTGAGTTATTAATTTCTTTTTGTAATAATTTTTGATCATCTCTTAAATGAATATTCTTTTCAACTATTTGCTTATTTATTAATACAAAATTATTTAAATAAAAACCATTAGTGGGAAAAATAAAATGTTTTTTAGTAAATTCACTACCAGTAGATATTATTTTGAATTTTAAAGGCTTTAATATTTTAATTTTAGTTTCTTTCAGACTTTTTAAACTACTTAACTCTTTAAAAGATAAAAATTTGTTTTGAAGGTTAATTTTCTCACCTTTCTTAAAGATATGTCCTTTTTTTCTGATAAATTTATTTTTTTTGTTAAAGTTAATTACAAAAGCATAATTCTTATTAATAAATATTTGTTCTTGAGGAATAATGTATTTGATATTATTTGGTATTAAAGAACCAGTTTTAACAATCAAACACTCATCTTTATTAACTTTAATATTATTAAAATTATTTAACTTTGATCTTCCAACTATTTTAAATTTTTTACTTATATTTGTTATAGCT
>CACDYZ010000022.1 GCA_902557145.1 uncultured Alphaproteobacteria bacterium
ATCAGACCTCGAAGTGGATTAGCGTTAAAAAACTCAATTACTGTTTTAAATAGCCCAGGGACCATTGATGCAGATTATAGAGGTGAAATAAAAGTAATTTTAATTAATCATGGATCGAACAATTTTGAAGTTACCAATAAAATGAGAATTGCACAAATGGTTGTGTCAAAATATGAAAAGTTTAGTTTTAAATTAGTAAGCGATTTAAATACAACAAAGAGAGGAAGTGGTGGTTTTGGGTCAACAGGAACAAAGTGATAAGCTGATAGAAGAATTTGGAAGACAAATTCTAGTTCCTGGTATTGATGAGGCAGGACAACTTAATATCTCGAAAAAAAAGGTCAGTATAATTGGGTTAGGTGCCTTAGGAACAGTTGCATCACAATATCTTGTTCGAGCTGGTGTTGGTGAAATACATCTCATTGACCACGATAAAATTGAAAAGTCAAATTTACATCGTCAGATAAATTATGATCTAAATGATATTGGAAAGTCAAAATCAAAAATCTCAAAGCATAAACTTAAGAGTGTTAATAATAAGACGATAATCAAAGAGCATTCATTAAATTTTAAGACTTTTATTGAAGAAAATCCAAAAATTAAATTTGATTTAATATTTGATTGCACTGATAACCATCAAAACAAAATTTTTTCTTCAAAATTTTCTAAGATAAACAAGATATCTTTTGTATCTATCTCAATTAACTCATCAGAAGGAATTTATTTTGCACAAGACTATCAAAAAAATAACTCATCATGTTTTGAGTGTCTTTTTCCATATGCTGATCAGAATCACCGCTGTTTGAACAGTGCTATGATTGGACCAGTTGCAGGCTTTGTTACTAGTTTTGCTTGCATGAAAATTGTATTTGCACTTGCAAAAAATAAAACTCAATTGGTGAATGAAATCAGCTTGATAGACCTTTTGACTTCAGACATAAACAAACTACAATTGACTAACAAAGTTTGTCCTCACTAATATGAACACATTTACACCCCAATCTAGTTATAGTTATGAAGAGATTATTGAATGTGGAAAAGGGAATTTATTTGGACAGGGGAATGCTCAACTACCCGCTCCACCCATGCTTATGTTTGACCGAATTACTAAAGTTAATAAGGATGGTGGGGTCTATGGAAAAGGCGAAATAACCGCTGAACTCGACATTAATGCTGATTTATGGTTCTTTAAGTGTCATTTTTTAGGGGACCCTATCATGCCAGGATGTTTGGGTCTTGACGCTTTATGGCAAATGTTAGGTTTTTATTTAGGTTGGCTTGGATACCCTGGAAAAGGTCGTGCTCTAGGAGTTGGGGAAATCAAATTTGTAGAAGAAATAAAACCAGATAAGGAATTAATTAAATATAAAGTTAGTTTAAAAAAATCTTTAAATAAAAAAGGGCTATCAATTGGTTATGGAGATGGACAAATAATACACAAAGAAAAAATAATATATCACGCTAATGATTTAAGAGTGGGTTTGTTTAATGAGTAACAAAAGAGTTGTCATTACAGGATACGGTATAGTTTCTTGTATAGGCGATAACAAAAAAGAGGTTTTGCAAAGTTTAAAAGATGTGAAATCTGGTATCAGTCATTGTGATGAATATGAAGAGCTTGGGATGAGGAGTCACGTACATGGCAAACCTAAAATAAATATTGAAGAAAATGTAGATAGAAAAATCTTACGTTTTATGGGTGAAGGTGCTGCTTATAATTATATTGCAATGAAAGAGGCAATTGAACACTCAGGACTTGATGAAACTCTCATATCAAACGTTAATACTGGATTAGTAATGGGGTCTGGTGGTCCATCAACATTTCAATTACAACAAGCATTTGATATAGCAAGAGAAAAAGGTGTTAAAAAAATTGGACCATATATGGTTACAAGAACAATGGCATCAGGAAATTCTGCTACCTTGGCAACACCTTTTAAAATTAAAGGTGTTAATTATTCTATCAGCTCAGCATGCTCGACAAGTTTGCATTGTATTGGCAACGCTTACGATCTTATTAGACATGGACAACAAGAGATTGTATTTGCTGGTGGTGGAGAAGAAACGCATTGGACAATGTCAATTTTATTTGACGCTATGGGAGCGCTTTCAAGCAAATATAATGAAACTCCCGAGGTTGCCTCCCGAGCGTATGACTCTTCTAGAGATGGCTTTGTCATTGGAGGAGGTGCAGGCGTTTTAGTAGTCGAAAGTCTTGATAGTGCTAAAACAAGAGGTGCAAATATTATTGCTGAAATTCAAGGTTTTGGTCAAACATCAGATGGGTATGACATGGTTCAACCCTCTGGAGAAGGGGCCGTGAGATGTATGAATATGGCAACTCAGGGAAGGCCCGTTGACTATATTAATGCTCATGGAACCTCCACCCCTGTGGGAGACATGATTGAATTAAAAGGTATAAGAGAGGTTTTTGGTGATAATGTTCCTCCAACAAGTTCCACAAAGTCCTTAACTGGTCACTCACTTGGTGCTACTGGCGTACAGGAAGCTGTTTACTCTCTTTTAATGATGGAAAATGATTTTATGGTCGAGTCCGCTAATATTTCAAACCTAGATGAAAAGGCTGAAGGAATGAATATTCTTCGAGAGAATAAAAATGATGTTAAAATTAATTCTATCCTATCAAATAGTTTTGGTTTTGGTGGAACCAATGCCTCTATCTACCTAACTAGTTATAATGACTAATATTTTAGAGGGTAAAAAGGGATTAGTTGTAGGCATCGCTAATGATCACTCTATTGCTTGGGGTATTGCAAAGTCTTTAAGTGATGAGGGTGCAAGTATGTACTTAACTTATCAAAATGACTCTATAAAAAAAAGAGTTGAGCCCCTGTCTGAGAAAATTAATTGCCTTGGAATTATGCCTTGCGATGTATCTGACACCTCCTCTCTTGAAAGTGTTCGTGATGGAATTAATGGAAATATTGATTTTTTTGTTCATGCTGTCGCCTATTCAGATAAAAATGAACTGTCTGGAAAGTATTTAAATACTTCCAAAGAAAACTTTCTCAAAACTCTACATATTTCTGCATACTCTTTAACCGAGATGATAAGATTGCTCTCCCCAAAGATGAACGACGGCGCTTCTATCATGGCACTAACTTATTATGGATCAACAAGATATATGCAAAGTTATAATGTAATGGGTGTTGCAAAGGCTGCGTTAGAAACTTCGATAAGGTATCTTTCTGTTGATATGGGTGACAGAGGAATAAGGGTTAATGCGATTTCAGCAGGCCCAATGAGAACTCTAGCGGGCGCTGTTATTAATAAATCAAGAAAGATATATAATTATACAATTGAAAACTCCCCTATTAAAAAACCATTATCTTTAGAGGATATTGGTAAGTCATCAGTTTATCTCATGAGTGACCTTTCTAGGGGTGTTACAGGAGAGATACTTTACGTTGATCATGGTTATAATAATGTTGGAATGAGCATTCAAGATCTATAAACTTTTTTTATAAATGAAAAAATTACTTTTCGTAGCTTTGTTCTTCATCTTTTTTCAAAGTCCTCTTTATGCTGAATTTTCATTTACTTTTAAATGGGGAGACATACCAAAGTGTACAACAGGCAATCCAAACAGAGTGAGTAATCCCATTTTTGAATTAAAAGGATTACCAGATGGAGTGACAAAACTTACGTTTAGAATGATAGATAAAAATGTTCCCTCTTATAATCATGGTGGTGGCAAAATTAAGAACTATGATGGCAGTTCAATTATTAAACCGGGAGCTTTTAAATACAAAAGTCCTTGTCCACCAAATGGTAAACATACCTATGAGTGGATTATAAAGGCTTATGAAGACAATAAGAAAGTTGCAACTGCTAAGTCTTCTCTTAAATATCCCTAATTAAAATTTTTAAGCACGTTCAAACTTAATTACTAAAGGA
>CACDYZ010000023.1 GCA_902557145.1 uncultured Alphaproteobacteria bacterium
AAAAATTAAATACTATTGGAAAAAAACTAACTCTAAATCAAAGTTCCATTAAGTGGAAAGAGATACTTAATAAAGAAAAATTTCAAACATATGCTGACATATTTGTTTATAATGAAATAAGAAAATATTTAGATAATTTAAAATTAAATTATCCAATCTACTCTGAGGAAAATCTTCCAAAATATAAAAAGGATAACTCTTACTGGCTTATTGACCCGATTGACGGAACCTCTAGTTGGTATTACGGATATCAAGGATTTGTAATTCAATTAGCTTTGATTATAGAAAATAAACCAATTTTTGGTCTTATTCATTGGCCTAATAAAAACTTAGATTGGTTTTGTGACTCTTCAGGTATTATCTATCAAAATAATAAAAAATTAATAAACAAAATAAATTTAAAAAAAAATCAAATAAGATTGATTGATAATTACCCGTCACCTAATCAATTTTTAAAATCTATGTGGTCTTTATTAAATAACCCTAAATATATTGAGTGTGGAAGTATAGGTTTAAAGGCTATGTTTGTGGCACTTTCAAGAGCTGATTTATTTATCAAAGAAACTTATTTTGAAGATTGGGATATAGCGCCGTTACTGACATTAACAGAAAAATTACCAAGTTTTTATATATTGGACTTTAAATTAAACAAAATTAAGCTAAATAATTTTAAAACACATAAAAATGGTTTGATTGTATGTAGAGATTTTAAGATTGCAAAAAAAGTTTATACTTTTATTAATAATAAATAATGTTGTTTAAGAAGGGTTCTAGATTATTGGTTGTGGCTGCTCATCCTGATGATGAGACATTAGGTTGTGGTGGAACTATACTAAAAGCTATATCAATGGGTGTCAGTGTCTCAGTTTTATTTCTTGGCGAGGGTATCTCTGCTAGATTTGATAAAAAAGACTACAATACCAAAGAATTTTTAAAAGCAACTAATAAAAGGCAAGATGGTTGCATTAAGGCATTAAAAATCCTTGGAGTTAAAGACTTTGAATTCAATAATTATTATTGCTGCCAATTTGATAAAATAAATCTATTAACATTTGTTAAGATTATAGAAAAAAAAATCAAAAAATTTAATCCAGATACAATCATCACACATAATATAAATGAAGTTAATATTGATCATATTAAAACTTTTGAGGCGCTTGAAGTTGCTTCTCGTCCCTTTTTAGGCTCAAATTTAAAATTAATTTTAGGTATGGAAATTCCTTGTAGTGGTAATTGGAAGTTTAATCAGAGTTTTAAACCAAATTTTTTTGTTGATATAAATAAATTTTGGAAACTTAAAATAAAAGCTTGGAAATGTTATAAAGGAGAAGAACGCCAATTCCCATTTCCACGATCAGTTGAGGGTATTGAAACAATGGCAAAATTGAGAGGAATGCAATCTGGTTTAATAAAAGCAGAGGGCTTTAAACTTTTTAGACAGATCATCTCCAAAGACTAATATCATATATTTATTAAATAATTATATTTATAACTATTAAGTTTTTTGTGTGACACAGCTATAATAGTTAAGTTTTTGTTATCAGAAAGTTTATTGAATATCTCTCCTTCTGATTTGTTATCAAGTGCATTAGTCGCCTCGTCTAAAACTAATATACTTCGTTCATGAAAAATGGCTCTAGCTATTGCTATTTTTTGTTTTTGCCCCCCAGATAACGATTGCCCACCTTCGCCAATAATAGTGTTTTCGCGATCTTTAAAGGTTTTAACTAAACCCATAAGGTCAGCTTCTTTTATTGCTTTGTTAAGTTTAGTTTGATTACTCTTTGTAATTTTTTCTCCAAGACAAATATTATTTTCAATAGTATCATTTATAATAAAGGTGTCTTGTGGAATGTATGCAAACAAGTAATTAATCGTTTTAATATCACTTATTAATTTATCATTAAGAAAAATACTTCCTTTATCATAATACAATAAACCCATAATAATATTTAGAAGTGTGGTTTTACCCCTTCCAGATTTCCCCTTTATTAGTATCTTTTGTGATTTTTTGATCTCTAAACTAAAGCCTTCTAAAATTTTATTTTCTTTGGAATACGAAAAATAAATATTTTCTAAATTTAATTTTTTAAAATTTTTATATAACTTTTTCTGTTTGTAAATTCGTTTGTTTGATTCAAATGTTTTAAATTGTTCATTTAGAATATTTATACTATCAGTAGATGCATTTAATCTATTTAAGGTATATGAAATATTTCTAGCTATTGGTAAAATTCTTATAGCACCAAAAGCATAAACGCCAAGAAGTGGGATTAATTCACCATTTTCATTAAGGTTTATATATTTAATTAATAAGGCAATAATTATGATTGTTAATAACATTATAATTTCAATTAAATATCTTGGTATTACATTCATAAAATTAATGTTTATTTGTGAGTGTGCATATTTTGTAGCTGCAAGGTTTAATTTATTTTTAATAAAGTTTTCTTTATTAAATATTTTTATTTCCATAAAACCACTTAATCCCTCTTTGATAAAAGAAATCATTTTTGCAGAGTATATGTTCCCCTCCTTGCCTGATGTAACGAGAGATTTTCTTGCATATAAATCGTAAATTAAAATTGTTATAAATATCAAAGAAACAAGAAAACTAAATATAATGGGATTCTTAATAAATAAATAAATTATTATGACCAAGCCAATAACTATCTCACCTAACATTTGTACCAAACCCATTAATAAGTTTGAAAAAATTGGAATTACTGATTGTTGTATATTAAGATATTCTGAAACACTTCTTTTATTTAATTCATTGAAAGAACTTTTTTGAATTTTATCAAGAAATTTTAGTCGTAAATGAACTTGTTGAAATTGTGCAAAATTAATAACTAATTTTGATAACTTGAGAGATATTAATACAATTAAATTGGTAACATTTAGTGATTTAGTTATAACAATACCATTCTCAACACCTTCTATGATTGCAGAGATAAATAGAACTAGAGCTATAACTTATGATAGCTCGAATATTTTAAGCAACCATTATGGAGATAGGTCAATAAAGTTTGCAAATAATAAAAATACTCTTTTGCATGAAATAGATAATTTTATAAAAAATAAATAAATGATAAAAAAAATAAAAAAAATATTCTTTATCATTAGTGATTTTAAGAAAAAAATATTTTTTTTAGTAACATTCTTCTTTTTTACAGCTCTATTAGATATTT
>CACDYZ010000024.1 GCA_902557145.1 uncultured Alphaproteobacteria bacterium
GATGAGCTTTATCTTGATCCCGATATTGATATTGTCTACAACCCTCTACCAAATCATTTACATATCAAAACAAGTTTAAAGGCTTGTGCTCATGGCAAACACATTCTTTTAGAAAAACCACTATCACTAAAAGCAAAGGACATTAATCCATTAATTAAAAAAGCAGCAAAGCATAAAATTATTATCAAAGAAGCTTTTATGGTAAGACATCACCCTCAATGGCAATGGATAAAAAAATACATCAAATCTGGAAGTATTGGAAAAATATCAAACATATCCTCAGTCTTTTCTTATTTTAATAAAGACCCAAATAATATTAGAAACATTCAAAAATATGGTGGTGGTGCAGTTTATGATATTGGTTGTTACCCAACTGTAATTTCGAGATATTTACTGGACAAAGAACCAAAAAGAGTTGTTGCTACCGCAATTAAAGATAAAAATTTTAAGACAGATATTTTATCAACTACTCTATTAGATTTTGACGGTGTATTCTCATCCTATACTGTTGCTACCCAAAGCACTAATTCTCAAAAAGTTATCATTTTAGGAACAAAAAAAACGATAGTAGTCGAAAATCCTTTCAATGCGATAAAGAGCAAAGCTACAACAGTTGTCATTTATAATGGTCGGTCAATATACAGAAAAGATAATACAATAAAAGTGTTTAAGCCATCTGATCAATATGAACACCAAGTTACAGCTTTTTCTGATCATCTTTTAAAAAAAACAAAAGTTGATTATGATTTAAAAGACGCAAAAAAAAATATGAAAGTGTTAGATGCTACTTTTAAATCGATAAAAAGAAGTAAGTGGATTAAAGTTTAATTCTATCTACTATTAAATCAGCTACTTTTTTTCCAAAAGTTTCATGAGTTTTTTTTGACCAGTGTATTGGATCTAGACTTGACGACTCAATATACTGATTACTATCAATTAAATAAATTTTTTCTTCATCAGTAACATGTTTTAAGGAGTTAAATAATTTTTTAGATTTATCAAAAGCTCCCTCCCATTCGATATAGTTTGACCATTGTAAATAATTAGATAGCTCTCCAAGAACTGGAGGGCAAATTACTACTATTTCTGATAAATTTTGATCATGCCAGGTTCCTTTTCCCGAAAATGTATGTTTGGCAATATAGATAAGTTCTTTGACTCCTTTAGCTACTTCATCAGAGGACCTGTTAAATCTTTTTTTTAAATCGTTAGTTCCAAGCATTATAATTATTAAATCAAGTGGTGAGTGAGATAATAAACAAGATTTAAAAACAGAAGCCCCATTTAAATGGGATCCATCTTGCATATCGTTAATATTAGTAGTCCTACCTGGCAGGGAGTCCTCTTTTAAAGAACAGTTTAAACGAGCATTTGCTAAATGGTTGGATAATTCAATAGGCCATCTTTTATCATATCTTTTACCTTCATCTTCATCTGTATATCCCCAACTATTGGAGTCACCGAAAACTAAAATGTTAATCAATAGGAGCTAGATGGAGCCCAGATATTGATATCTCCATCTTTTGCCTTTTGATTAATTTTTTTTATTTCTTCTTTACCAAATTTCAAATTATCAAGAGAAGTAAGACAATCTCTTAGCTGAGTAACAGTCCTGGCACCAATTAAGGCTGAAGTGATGGCTTTGTTATTTAACACCCAAGCCAAGGCCATCTGAGATAAATTTTGGCCTCTTTTTTTTGCTAGTTTATTTAAATCGTTAATAATCTTTGTATTTTTTTTAGTAATTAATTTTTTACTAAATGAGCTATTTTCACTAGCCCTAGTACCCTTAGGTAGTCCGTTTAAGTATTTATTTGATAAAAAGCCCTGCGCTAAAGGGGAGAAAGCGATACATCCTACTCCATTTTTCAAAAGAGTTTTAGTAAGGCCTTTTTCAATCCAACGATTAATTAAAGAATAAGAAGGTTGATGGATAAATAATTTAATTCCTCTTTGTTTAAGAATTTTCATCATTACGTTAGTTTTTTTTTCTGAGTAAGAGGAAATTCCAATATATAGAGCTTTGCCTGAACGGTATATACTTTCAAGAGCATCTGCCGTTTCCTCTAAAGGTGTATTTGGATCAAAACGATGAGAGTAAAATATATCAACATAATCTAAGTTCATTCTCTTTAAACTTTGATCACAACTAGCAATAACATGTTTCTTTGATCCCCATTCCCCATAAGGACCATCCCACATATCATAACCAGCCTTAGATGAAATAATCATCTCATCTCTATATTTTCCTAAATCACTTTTCATAACTGTACCAAAATTAGTTTCAGCACTGCCATAGGGTGGTCCATAATTATTTGCTAAATCAAAATGAGTAATTCCAGAGTCAAAAGATTCAAATAATATCTTTTTAGACTCTGAAGACATTCCATTTCCACCAAAATTATGCCAGAGCCCAATAGAAATTAAAGGAAGCTTTAATCCACTCTGTCCACAATTTCTATATTGCATTTTGGTATATCTTTTTGCATTAGCTAAATAACTCATTTTATACTCTCCTCAATTTCTTTTTTGGTTGGCATTGAATTTGCAGCACCTTCTCTTGTTACAGAAATTCCTGCAACTAAATTAGCAAACTCTATCGACTGTTTGTAGGTTTTATTTTGAGACAGAGCAACACTCAGGGCTCCATTAAAGGCATCTCCAGCACCAGTAGTGTCGACAACTGGTTTATTTAACTTTGATGCAGGCATTAAAAATTCTTCATTACTATTTTTAAAATAACAACCTTTCTCCCCAAGGGTAATCAATATATTTTTTACACCTTTTTCTAAAAAAAAATTTCCAGCAACTTTACAATCATCTTCGTTTTCAACTGGCATATTTAAATAAAAACTTGCTTCAGTTTCATTGGGAGTAAAAAAATCAAAAAATTGGAAATAATCATCTGGTATCTCGCTCGATGGAGCTGGATTTAAAATTGTAATACAATTTTGACTCTTGGCCTCTTTTAGAGCGTAAAAGGTAACATCTTTAGGAGTTTCTAATTGTGTCAAAAAAATTTTTGAATTTTTTATTATATTTAAATTTTTATCAATTAAATTTTTACCTATAGTTCCAGCAGCAC
>CACDYZ010000025.1 GCA_902557145.1 uncultured Alphaproteobacteria bacterium
ATTTTTTATTTTTTTTATAAATTTTATTAATTCTGGATAAATTGATATTTTAGACCTTGGGAGTATATCAAATATACAATCATTCTGGTAATCTAGATTAATTATAAAATTATAAATTAAATTAACAAAGTCATCTTTATATAAAAAAGAAGTATTTATAAATTTTTGGTCAATATATAGAAAAGGATAATTATCAAATGATATCCTTTTATGATAAAAAAATAATCTTCCGGTATGATCCTTGGGGCCCATTATTATGGGTGCTCTAAAAATATACGAGTTTTTTAATTTTCCATGTCTTTTAATTATTATCTTTTCAGTTTCTTTTTTATTTTTTACATAATTTAATTCATAGTCAAAAAAAATTCTTTCATTAGAACTCTCCAAGTGATTAATCCAAAGTGTTGAAACCATTATATATTTTACATCACCAATAAATTTGAAAAGGCCTTCTATATCTTTTGGGGTGTATGCAATAAAGTCAATAATAAAATCATATGAATTAATATTTTTTAATAATTTGTATGAATCTTCTTTTTTGGATTTGATATGAATAATATCATTACTTAATATAATATTGCTCTTAGAAACCACAGTAACACTGTGATTATTTTCTATTAATTTTTTTACTAAACTTTTACCTACAAACCTAGTTCCTCCAAAAATTAATATTTTCATATCTTCAACTAAAAAAAATAGTTCGTATAATGTCTTGAAAGTTTTAATCTCTTCTTATTTGTTAAATCATGATTAATTTCATTATCTTTCGTTAAATTAAAAGGGTTAATGCCTATTTTGGGTAAAAAACAAAAAGTAGTTGAAGGTCTAGGATTGATTTCAAATGGATAAACTAATTTTTTTTTTGTTAAAATTAATTGAATATTATATACCCCTGAAACTGGAAAACAATTATGAATTTTTACACAGTTTTTAATTACTGTTTTATCAAAATTTAATTCTGCAAAAATTGTTGATCCTTTTTTTTCAAATACTAAGATTGGTATTACGTATTTAATATTTTTGTTCTTATCTGCAATAATTTGGACTGAGTATTCTGAGCCAGAAATCTTTTTTTGTATTACCCATTTTGCATGATCTTTTTTATGAAAAGCTTTTAAATTAGGTAGTATTTTTGTATTTTTATAGAAACTTACACCCCTAGATCCACGACCAGTTCTTGGTTTAAAAACAAAACTACCTTTTATTTTAATATTTTTTTCTTTAAGTAAGAATGTTTTAGGTACAAGAATACCTTTTTTTTCAAAAAAAGATATCATCTTAAATTTATCTAACATAAGTGAAATAAATTTTTTATTAGGAGATAGTAAATTAACTTTGTTTGAATTTTCAAATAATTCAGATAATTTAATTAACTCTTCATCCACATATGGAATTACATAATCTATGTTAAGTGATCTTATAATTTTTTTTATTTCAAACTTATAATTAATTTGCGTAGCTAAAGGTAATTTAAATTTTCTTGTACTAGGTATTGTTGGATGAATTTTTTTTAAATCATTATCTGTAAAATATAATTGATACTTATTTTTCCAAGATCTCCATAAGTATTCATTACCAGGGTTACCGCCTGCGGTAATAAGTATTTTTTTTTTCATAAAGATAATATTGAATATATAAAGACTAATGTAAATTAAAAATATTATTAATTTTTTCTTTGCTTAAGGGTGAATAAATTTGTTTAGCATAATTAAGATTTTCATTTAATAATTTTTGAAAATTAATTTTCTTATAATGGTTAATTTTGTTTATAAAATCTTTTTTACAATTAATTATTCTGTTAATATTTTTTAAACCGTAAATAAAATCAAAAGATATATCACTATTATTATTTAGGTATAGTGGCAATAATCCAAATGAGATAGCCTCGATTATTGATGTGCTTCCACAATAGAGAACAAATGAAGCTCTAAGACTATTTTTCTCTATTGAAACATCCGAAAATTCTAAATTATTTGATGTAAATTTTTTATATCTCTTTTTAACTTTTTCAAGTGTCATATTTGGGTGAATTTTAATTATAAATTTTAAATTCGGATAGGCTTTTAGACATGATTTTGAAAATTTAATAAATTTATTTAAGTCATCGATGTCACCCTCTGGCAGAACTAAACAAATATCCTCTTGAAAATAATTTTTTTCTATAAACAAGAATTTATTAATATTAAGATATCTTTTGCACCCAATATCCTCTACAGCAATTTTTGTATTTTTAAAATTTTCTTTTAATTCTAGATAGGAACTTTTTCCACAGGTTAATATTAGATCTGGATTGTAATTATTATTATGAATTCTTTTTAAGCTGTGCTGGTGTTTAAATATTCCCGCATGAAGGTAACCAATACATTGAATATTAGAGTTAAATTTTTTTACTACAGAAAATGTTAATCTCTCCCATGAATGACCTTCAAATGTTATTAAAATTCTCTTGGGATTAATTTTTTTGACTAAATCCTCTATAGAAATAGCTATTCTATTTGCTTGTACCGAAGATGAAGAAAAGATATTTCTCGAATGTAACATGTAATCTCTTTTATAATTACTATTCTTAAATGATTTATTAATTAAGAAAAAAAATGTTTTTATGAGTTTAAAATATAATTTTATTTCTTTACTTAGATCTAAAGACTTACCAATTATTAATCTATTATTCTCAGATTTATTCTTTGAGATAAATTTACGTATTTCATTATTATTAATTTTTGACCAGTTTATTTGAACTAAAAAAATACCGCTTTGATTTGAGCAAGATTTTATAATATCTCCAAAATAAAAATCATTA
>CACDYZ010000026.1 GCA_902557145.1 uncultured Alphaproteobacteria bacterium
TTTTTATTATTTTCTAATAATCTATATTCCAAGGAGGATGTTATTAATTTACAACTTAAAGACGGTATCGTCAAAATAAAGACCTTCGAAGATAAGGCACCCAAGCATGTTAAGCAAATTACTGATCTAGTCGCTAAAGGTAGTTACGATGGAGTAGTTTTTCATAGAGTTATTGATGGATTTATGGCTCAAACAGGAGATGTTCAATTTGGTAACTCTGACTCAGATAACTTTGATTTGCGAAGAGCTGGCACAGGTGGATCTGGCAAAAATATTGAAGCTGAGTTTAATGATTTACCCCACAAAAGAGGTACATTGAGTATGGCTCGATCTCAAGATCCTAATAGTGCTGACAGTCAATTTTTTATATGTTTTGGAGATACACCACACCTAGATGGGCAATATACTGTTTGGGGTGAGGTAATCGAAGGTATGGAATTTGTTGATGCAATAAAAATGGGTGATCCCGTAAAAAATGGTTTAGTGGATGATCCTGATAAAATTATTAAAATGTGGATTGAGTAAAACTTAGTTTTGAGTAATTTTTAATTCAATTCTTCGATTTTCTTTTAGGTCATCTTTTGTATCACCTAAATTTATGGGTTGATACTCACCGTATCCATTTGCTGAGAGTTTATTAGCAGGTATGCCTTGTTGAATAAGAAATTTAACTACTTCTAGAGCTCTAGCATGTGAAAGCTCCCAATTAGAGGGAAATTGAGCGGTTGAAATAGGTACTTTATCTGTATGCCCATCTATTTGTAGTATCCAATTTAAATCAGATGGAATTGACTCAGTAACTTCAATAATTGTTTTGGTAATAAGAGATAAAGCTATCCTTCCTTCGTCTTGAAAATTTGCACTTCCAGAGTCAAATAATATTTCTGACTGAAAGATAAATCTATCTCCTTTGATCTGAACATCTTCTCTATCGGCTAAGGCTTCAGATAATTTTCCAAAAAATTCTGATTTGTACTTTTGCAGCTTGAATAACTCACTTGTAAGTACTCTATTTAACCTATCTCCTAGTTCCCCAAGTTCCATTTCGTTTTGTGCTATTTCAGCTTCTTTTGACTCTAATAAATTATTCAAAAGGTTAATTTCATTGCTGAGTATTTCAATATCTAAAGCTAAATTAGATATTAAATTTAAAGCCTCAGCTAAATCAGTTGATTGTATTATTGATTCTTCCTCTAATGAAGATATTTTGGTTTGTAATTCTTGATTAATATCTTCGGATGAACTCAATGACTCAAGTAGATTTTCTATTCTACTTTGAGATGCTCCAATTTGTCCAACTAACTCACTATTTTCTCCACCAAGTTTTATTAAATCAGCCTTTAACTGTTTTTGTTGCTCATTTAAATCAGACAGATTTTGTTGAAGAGTTTCTCTATCAGATAAAGATAAAGATAGCTCTTCAGTAATTTTAGCAATAATTGTATTTAATTTATCTATATCAAGTGACTGATCTTGAATTATAGTGTCTTGTGCAAGAATTTGAGATTGTTTTGAGGATATTTCTTCGTCAAGTTTTTCAATAAGATTTTGTCTATCAAGTAATTCAATCTCTTTATCTGTTAGAGTTACATCTTGTTCAACTATAGTCTCATCTTGGATGTCAATAGTCTTTTCTAAACTTTGAATTTGCTGGTTTTTTCCTACAACTAGGTCACCCAGATAAACTTGTGCTACTGTAAAAAGTAAAACAATAAAAATTATGACCATTAATGTGGATGCCAATACATCCACAAATCCAGGCCAAATTATATTATCGTTGTCTGAACTTTGAGTTTTTGAGAGATAGCTCACTTTTTGTCTAGGTCTTTTATAGACTTACTTACAGACTTAAGCTCTGTGATAAGCTCTTTTCTTAGTTCATCACTAGAATTTTTCATTCCTTCAACTAAATCATCAAGTTTAGAAGAAATGTTTTGGGCCAAAGATGAATTATCAGAATTTTGAGTAATTTTTTTAATATTTGGGCTAGATCTATAAAAAAGGCGAATTTGATTTTCACAGAATTCATAGTAACTTTGTTTGACACCTCTAGTAATTATTTCATATAGCCCTAATATCAAAGAAGTTACTAATCCAAACAATGAGGAACTAAAAGCAATAGTCATCCCTGATAAAGGTGACTTTAATCCATCTTTTAAATTGTTAAAAAATGCGCCAAAGTCCTGTTGTTCAATTGTTAAACCATCAATGACATTTGAAACACTACCTATAGTCAAAAGTAATCCATAAAAAGTTCCAATTAATCCTAAAAAGATAGCTAAATTGATAAGGTACTTAGATATATCACTCCCGCTTTCTATAGATGATAGAAGATCGTCAAGTATCTCATCAAGTGTTTTTGTGATACTTTTATTGGCTGTTGTTATTCCTAAATTATTTGCAATTGATTTTGTCATTGGGTAATTATCTAAAGATGAATCGTTAAGTTTTAACTTTCCAAAAGCCACAGAGTTCATGAACCTAAATTCAGAACTCAATGAAAATATTTTAA
>CACDYZ010000027.1 GCA_902557145.1 uncultured Alphaproteobacteria bacterium
AAATATTGATATTTGTCCTCCCAATTATCAAAAAACGAAAAATCCTCTTTAATTTTGTTGATTTTTTCATTAATTAACATAAATTTTTGCCTTATTATTTATAACTAATACATTAAATTATGAAAATTAAAAGTTCTCTTAAAACAGCTAAAACCAGAGATAAAAATAATCAACTGGTTAGAAGAAAGGGTAGGTTATATGTGATCAACAAAACAAACCCAAGAATGAAAGCCAGACAAGGCTAACAATCAATCTAGATATTTCTCAACTTCCAATGCTGCCATACATCCCATACCAGCAGCTGTCACAGCCTGTCTGTAGATTTTATCTTTTACATCTCCTGCAGCAAATACACCATCAATAGAAGTTTTTGTGCTATCTGGATCTGTGATGATATATCCTCCATCATCCATCTTTAATTGACCTTTAAATAATTGTGTTGCCGGATCGTGCCCTATTGCAATAAATACACCATCTATTTTTAGGGTTGAGGTTTGATTATTTTTTTTATTGAGTAAGTCTATTGACTCTAAATCATCATTACCATTAAACTTAGTTACTTCGCTGTTCCATATAAATTCAATTTTTGAATTTTCTTTTAGTCTATCTTGCAATATTTTTTCTGCTCTTAGTTTATCTCTTCTATGAATTAGATAAACTTTAGTTGCAAACTTTGTTAGAAATAAAGCTTCTTCAGCTGCACTATTTCCTCCACCAATTACAGCAACTTCTTTATCTTTAAAGAAAAAACCATCACAAGTGGCGCAAGCTGATAGTCCATGACCTTGAAATTTAGACTCATTTTCTAAACCAAGCCATCTCGCTTGAGCTCCAGTGCTTATTATCACAGTTTTTGCATTTAGAGTTGTGCCATTATCTAAATTTAATTTCTTTACTTCTTCATTTAAAAAAACTTCAGTTACTTGTGAATTGATAATTTCGGTACCAACGTGAGCAGCTTGTTTTTGCATTTGATCCATTAACCAAGGACCTTGTATAGGGTCCTCATATCCTGGATAATTTTCTACATCAGTTGTTATCGTAAGTTGACCACCTGGTTGAAATCCACTGACTAAAATTGGTTTTAGATTAGCTCTAGCAGCATATATGGCAGCAGTATAACCTGCCGGACCTGATCCTATAATTATTACATTATTAATTTCAGCCATTTATTGGCCAACTAGTTGGAAATGTTACATAATTAATTTGCATACATCTTCTCTCAATTTTAATTTCTTTTTTTTCAAGTCCGTGCCATGTATTGTTGCCTGAAGCAAAAAAATATCCTGTATTATGTCTATAAGGGACGGTCTTAACAAGTTTCATATCGGTATCATAAAAATCTGTTCCAAGTTTCTCTGACTCATCATAAGTGTTAATAAACAACATCATTGTCATAAGCTTTTCCTTTATGTCCAAATGTGGTTTTAGCCAAAATCCCTTACGATCAGAAATATATTCAATCCTAATAAAACTATTTGAGAGATCTTTTTTGATTTTATCTTGAATAGACTCAATAACATCTTTATCCCTTAAATCTTCAATTAGTTCCATTCCATTAGATAGGTTTTCGGAATTATCGCTTTCTAAGAAGACTCTCAGCTTACCATCCAAACCATCCCCTCCAGCATCAGCAGCTCTAGTACCATCAAAGGACCTAGGTGCATCAGATATATCTACACCATTAAGCTCGTTTATAAGCTCATTTGTAAAAGGAGAGTCTAGTTCCCAATGAGGAAAAGGATTAGAGTATGTAGTACAACGATTTAAAATTGATTCCTTAAGCATCTTCAGAAATGAACCTTAAATTAGATTGTATCTTATTCAAGATCTTAGTTTTTAGTGCTTCATTATACTCACTTATAGAAATTTCATATGGTTTTATATTTTGGTCATAGAATTGTGCAAAATTGCTACTTGTGATTTTATCAAAAAATTGATGATATCTTTTTGGACACAACTCCTCTTCAAACTTAAATAAAAATGTACCAGCTTCAGATGATATAGCTTCAGATATCATAGATATTGAGTCCCAAGTTACAATTTGTAAATGAGCCTGCGATAAAAGCTCACCATATTCTTTTGGGTTAAATAAATCTTTAGACATATATATGTTTTCCGTATTAATTTTTGATAATTCCTCT
>CACDYZ010000028.1 GCA_902557145.1 uncultured Alphaproteobacteria bacterium
TAACTTATTTTCATTAATTTTGAATTCTTTGGTAATTAAGTTCCATGCATATAAAATTGCTTCTTCTTTAAAATAGTCGCCAAAAGAGAAGTTTCCCAACATCTCAAAAAAAGTGTGATGCCTTGTTGTAAATCCAACGTTTTCTAAATCGTTATGTTTACCCCCTGCTCTGACACATTTTTGTGAAGTAGTAGCTCTTTTGAAATCTTTTTCCTCCATACCAGTAAATACATTTTTAAATTGTACCATTCCAGAGTTCGCAAACATTAAAGAGGGGTCATTTTCTGGGACTAAAGATCCTGATTTTACGTATTTATGATCATTGTTCTTAAAGTAATCAATAAATGCATTACGGACGTGATTAGAGTTCATATTCAAGAAATATAGATTAATTTAACTGAAATTTAATATTATTCTTTAGAGTTTTTTTCGACTGTTTCCTCTGTCGTAGGAGGGGGTGGATCGATCATTAGCTCTTCCACCGTATCTGAATTAGATCTAATTCTACTCTCAATCTCATCTAGCATTTCAGGATTATCTTTTAAAAACTGCTTTGTATTTTCCCTACCCTGGCCTATTTTCTCATCTTTATATGAGTACCATGCTCCAGATTTATCAATAATTTCTGCTTGGACGCCTAAATCGATAATTTCTCCAATTTTAGAAATACCCTCACCATACATAATATCAAACTCGACCATTTTAAATGGAGGAGCCATTTTATTTTTGACAACTTTGACTCTCGTTTGATTACCAATAATATTATCTTTATCTTTTATTGCACCAATTCTTCGAATATCTAATCTAACAGATGAGTAAAACTTTAAAGCATTACCACCTGTGGTGACTTCAGGACTCCCAAACATAACGCCAATTTTCATTCTAAGTTGGTTTATAAATACAACCATCGTATTTGTCTTAGAAATAGAGCTAGTTAGTTTTCTGAGTGCTTGACTCATGAGCCTTGCTTGAAGTCCAGGTAAAGAATCTCCCATTTCGCCTTCGAGTTCAGCTCTTGGTACTAATGCTGCTACTGAGTCTATAACCAATAAATCAATACCCTCTGACTTAACAAGCGTATCGGAAATTTCCAAAGCCTGTTCCCCTGTGTCAGGTTGAGATATCAATAATTCATCTATGTTTACACCAAGTTTTTTTGCATATCCGGGATCTAAAGCATGTTCGGCGTCAATAAAAGCGCAAGTTCCACCCATTTTTTGAGCTTCTGCAATGATGTGAAGAGTAAGAGTAGTTTTACCCGAGCTTTCAGGACCATACACTTCTATTACTCTACCCTTAGGTACACCACCTATACCCAAAGCTATGTCTAAACCAAGAGATCCTGTTGAATACACATCGATGTTGGAGTCTATATCTTTTTTACCAAGCATCATTATGGATCCTTTTCCATATGATTTTTCAATATTACTTATAACTGATTTAAGTTTGTTTAAATTTTCTTTTTTATCCATTTGATTCTATTATAAATAGTAAATATTTGTTTGCACTAAACAAGAGTAATAATGGAAAATATCTTTAATTATAGCGATTTTATACCAGGCACAATTGTGGAGTGCCCATCTCAGCCCGATTGGGGTCTGGGACAAGTTCAATCTTGTATAAATAGTAAAATCACTATTAACTTTGAGAACGTTGGAAAAAAAGTTATAGATTTAAATATCATAGATTTGAAAATATTAGAAAATGCTGACTGATAATTTTAAAAGAAAAATTGATTACTTAAGAATATCTGTGACTGACAGGTGTGACTTAAGATGTACATATTGTATGGCTGAAGATGTTACTTTTCTACCAAGACAGGAGGTCTTATCAATCGAAGAGATCATTAAACTTACAGATATTTTTAATGAGTTAGGTGTTAAAAAATTTCGATTAACAGGGGGTGAGCCCCTAGTCAGAAAAAATGTTGTTTCAATCATAGAGCATTTAAATAATCTAAAAATTCAGGGTAAAATTTCTGAACATACTTTAACTACGAATGGTACAAATTTATCTAAATATGCATCTATTTTAAAAAAAAATGGTGTTAAAAGAATAAATGTTTCCCTTGATAGCTTAGACCCAGAGAGTTTTAAAAGAATAACTAAATGGGG
>CACDYZ010000029.1 GCA_902557145.1 uncultured Alphaproteobacteria bacterium
AAGCAAAAACAAACATTAATCATTGTTTATGCTTGGTCCACTTGGATATATCGCTTCTTTTTATTTTTAGGTATAGCGTTTCTTGTTTATTACTTTGCTTTTAAGCTTTTAGGAATATTCCTTTTTGTAGTTGAAATTGTGTGGTTCATTTTACTGCCTATTTTCAGAGAAATGCGCGAATGGTGGAGACTTCGTTCTAATATTTTCCTCTCACTTCAATTTATAAGATCTATTATCCTATTAGGAGCACTGGCGTTTATTATATTCTACCCTTGGAAATCATCTCAAAAAACTCCAGCAATTTATCAGTCTGAAAAATTTATAGAAATTTTTCCACCTATAAACTCACAAGTCCAAGATATTTTCATTAAAGAAAAACAATTTGTTCAAAAAAATCAAAAGTTAATCAACCTTAATTCACCTGCTCTAAACTCGCAAATAGAAATAGTCGAAGCAGAATTAGAATTAATTGAGATAAAAATAAATAATGCCTTAGACCTTGAAAGCAATCGATCTGATCTATTACGACTAAAAAGTGAAAGAAAAAAAATTGAAACTCAAATTAACAACCTAAGTAAAATTAAATCCTCTTTGGCAATTAAAGCCCCGTTTGAGGGAGAGATCACTACATTTAATAATATTCAAAAAAACCAATGGTTAAATGAAGATACCCCAATTCTTAAATTAATAGATAAAAGAAACTATCAAGTAATCGCCTTTGTCTCTGAACAAGACATATCATTTTTAGATTTAACCAAAGAAATTCGATTTACTCCTTCCTCTACATCCCATGAAAATATGCTTGCGTATATTTCCTCAATTAGCAAATCACCTATTAGTAACTTTGATATGTATCCTATGGTCACCTCAATATTTGATGGTCCCATCGCTGCTAGTGAGGCCCCATCGGGAGGCATTCAATCAGAGCAAGCATATTACAAAGTCACTCTTGACTTAGACCAGAAGAGTTCAGCAATAGAAAATAAAATGCTAGGTGTGGTGAACATTGGAATTGAGTCGAAAAGCTATTTCAATCGTTTTATAGATTTTTCAACAGCCACCTTAATAAAAGAGCTAAATTTCTAATTTAGTGGCTCATATTGGGCCTCAATATAACAAAAAGACAGTAAAATCGGTGTATTATTGTGTCTTATGATTATCTTGCAGCAAACACTTAAAGACCAATTACAAAATGAATCTGGCAAAAAGACTAGCTCCCCAAGTTCATTTTTTAAATCTAAATGGCTTGAAGAGCAGGACCAAAAGAAAACTTTTAATCACCTAAATAGTGCTGAAATAGATCAGACGATTCAAGAAAGAATATATTTTAAAAGCTCTAAAGCTTCTGACTATGAGCGTTTCCAAGAAATGAACGACTTGAAACGATCAAGTGACTTTAAGGTTTTTTCCAAATTAAGATCAATCATTAAGCCTTACCAAAAATTAGAGTTTCAAAAATTAACGGAAGAATTAGAAGCACTTGATTGCTTATATTCCATTCAGAATAAAAAAATAATGAACCATCAAATGATTAAGTCATTAACACAAAGTTTAAAGCAGATTGAAAAACACTGCCAAAAAATAAAGAAAGAAATAAATCATTCATTAAAGAAGAGTCGGCTTAAGTCTGAAATGACTCCTAGTGAAATAATTTTAAAAGACGGTTCTGGTGGAGATATCTCTTCTTCAAGTATATTTGAAGAATTTTCAATTATTGCTAAGCAATGTCAATTTCTCTCCAATACAGATAAATTAAAAACTGCTTCGGAGCCATCCTTATTTCCAGATTTAGAAAATAATGAAATTCCTTTAGATTATTTTATTATTACTCTAAAAAATTTATTTCAATGCGTGGATCTGACTCTTTTTAAAGTCACTGATCAAAAATCAGAATTAAAAACTTTTTGTTGGGAGGGAATTTTACAAACTCCTTCATTATGTTTTACCCCCTACTCAACTTTTCTAAAATCTTATAAAAGATGTAGCGAAAAAAAATTATCTTTTTTTGGATTATCCCAAGTCATTAAAATTGATGATTTTAATCAGATAAGAGAA